>NZ_JBDVXF010000050.1:0-31385 GCF_039964565.1 Paraglaciecola sp. | reverse complement strand
TTTGGTGTGACATTGACCAAGTACTTTGATAAAAGTTGTCTTACATTCATAGTGTTTTCCGTGATTATTTTTGTTTGGCGATAGAATTGATCACCAAACACTATGAATGTTCACTTTTTTCTAATTATCTCATTGTTTTTTATGAGTATTTCGTGGGGATTCGTCAGACTCTGCCCCCTTTTACTTCCTGTTGGTGAGAGGGATCTTGCAGTATTTTTAGGATTAACAAGCGAGGATGGGTGACTTTAAGTCCTGCTTTTTTCAATTCTTGGTTCTGGTCCATCGTTTTCTCCTTGTTGTTCTTAAGATGGGTCGCTAGGTCAGATGTGTCCACAAAGACTATTCTTAATAAATAAATCATAGAGTATGAGTAATAAAATACACCCAACAATTGCAAATGATAATTATTCGCAAATTAAATATAAATGAATAACGAAGATAGACAACCATTATGCCCCTTAGTTTTATTAATATTAAAGGTGCTAAACCTCACTCATTCACATACCACTGCCATCTCAAGTAACGACTAATTCATTATTTTGGTTAATTTTTGTTCTCAAGCAGTTGACAGAGACATATTTTGACACCATTATGATAATACGAACCATTATCATTTAGATTTTGATATGAATACAATACAAACTCTAGAATTAAATGCACTCGAACATCTCATACGTAATGGCTTGCAACCAGATAATCCGCCTTTAATAGATAACTATATAGGAAAGGCAGAGTGCGAAACCGACATGTTGACGACGGTAACCGCCAAGCGACAAGTATTAAAAAGGGTGTTCCAGACCTTGATGGATACCATATGCGACACCTATGTGGCCAGTCATTGGCGGCGTTTGTGTTTAGACAATGTTCATCGCCCATTACATGCCATTGAACAGCTGTCCATAAGTAGTAAAGACAAAGCCGAAGTTTTAAAACTTCGCTATGAACTAAATACGTTAAGCCGTTATTTTCTTTAAAGGCAGTAAGATGAAAAAGATAAGAATTGAAAAAGATAGCATGGGAGAGTTAGATGTCCCAGTCAACGCATACTGGGGTGCTCAAACCCAAAGAGCCATCAATAACTTCCCTGTTAGCGGCTTATCTATGCCAGAACCTTTTGTACATGCGCTACTTTTAGTCAAAGCCTCAGCGGCTCAGACCAACATGCAATTAAAAGAGCTAGCGCCGGATATTGGGCAAGCCATTGAACAAGCCTGTGCGGAACTGTTAAGGGATCCAAAACTGATGGAACACTTTCCAGTTGATGTGTTTCAAACCGGTTCAGGCACCAGTTCTAATATGAACGCCAACGAAGTCATCGCACATCTTGCCAGTAAACTATCTGGTATAGAGGTTCACCCAAATGATCATGTTAACTATGGTCAAAGTAGTAACGATATTATCCCTACCTGTATTCATGTAAGTGCTGCATTGGCGTTACATCACGAGCTGCTTCCTGCGCTGACACACCTCTTAACCATTATCGAGCAAAAAGCTTCGCAACTCACAGGCTACTGTAAAACAGGCCGCACTCACCTAATGGACGCCATGCCAGTAAGAATGGATCAAAGCCTACTTGGCTGGGGCGCGCAGTTATCACAACAAATTCATCATTTAAAAGCCATACAACCGTCGATTCAATCCCTTGTTTTAGGCGGTACTGCAGTTGGAACAGGCGTGAATGCCCACCCCGATTTTGCGCCAGCCTTTAACCTAGCACTGAGTAAAGTAACGGGGCTAGATTTTACTAAAGCGGATAATTTTTTTGCAGGAATGAGCGCGCAAGATACTGCTGTTACTTTATCCGGGCAGACTAAATCTGTGGCAGTCACATTCATGAAAATAGCCAATGACTTACGCTGGATGAATTCAGGCCCACTAGCCGGTTTAGGTGAGATATCGCTGCCGGCATTACAGCCCGGCTCATCAATCATGCCAGGAAAGGTGAATCCTGTTATACCCGAATCAGTGGCTATGGTGGCAGCACAAGTCATAGGCAACGATGCAGCGATTACTATTGGCGGCCAGTCAGGCAACTTTGAGCTAAATGTCATGCTACCTATGATTGCCCATAACTTGTTATCTAGTATCCAGATATTAAGTAATGCCAGTCGCTTACTCGCAGATAAAGCCATCCATGACTTTACGATAAATGAAGACAAGATTACCCAAGCCTTGCATAAAAACCCCATACTGGTCACTGCCCTCAATCCCATTATTGGCTATGCCAAAGCGGCTGAAATTGCCAAGCAAGCCTATCAAGAAAAGCGTGCTGTATTAGACGTAGCAGAACAACACACTGATATCCCACGCGCAGAGCTTGAACGCCTACTAGACCCTATAAAACTGACGAATGGAGGAAACTAACATGCGTAACGAAGATAGCGTTGAACTATGGAAAAAACACATCAATGCCGGCAATGACAACTTCGATAAGCAGCAAATTTTAGGTGCGCTAGCCCATTACCAAGAAGCCATTAGTCTGGCAGAGCAACTACTGTCTGGGCATCAGGATCCAAAAGGTGCAGTCGCAGCAACAGTCGTGAGCTACCACAATTTAGCCGATTTATATCTCAGAGAAGGGCAGCCAGTGTTAGCCGAATGCGAACTCGAAAATGTGCACACAAAGCTATCTAACTGCCTGAATAAGGAAAAATCTGACAATAAAGTGCGAGCCTTACTATGGGGCATAAACCGCACTTACTTTGCGTTAATGAGCCATAGAGAAACTTACTCAGACAACACAGAAGTGAGTGTGCCTTTTTTGCCCTTTGAACATAATTTTAAAAACAACCTAAGTTGATAGGAATGCAGATGAAAATATTACATAAATTAAGTTACTTCTTGGTGTCTATGCTTATTAGCGGTTCGGTATTTGCCCATGAAGGTCATGACCACAACCATTGGTCAAGTGATTCATTACACTTGTTGTTTTACACATCATTTTTATTGATGGTGACATTTGGCATGGCAGCACTGATTAAATTCGTTTTGAATAATATTAAAGTGGAGAGTAAAGAATGATCCATTCAGCGTTACGTCATATTGATAAGATGTTAGGGTTTAATACGGTATCGGCTCATTGCGACATCCCCTGCAAGATTTACGATCCAAGCGGGGCACAAGTGGCTGCGCTGAGTGTAATCCGTTTCTTAGATTTGATTAACGAGCTGGCCGACAAAAGCCCGCAAAATTTAACAGATCAGGCGCAACTGTTACGCCTTGTAAGAGAAAAAGAAATCCATGCTAAAAAGGTAAAAGATGAAATTACCGTGATTTGGGGTGATTACTTCAAACAACCTCAATTTGAACAGTATCCCGATATTCATCAACTGGTGCATAGCATTATGCTAGCTGCGTCAGCCTGTAAGCAACATGTCACCAAAGAAGTTGGGCACAATTTGTTGGACTTGGTGAATCAATTTTCTGAAGCCTTTTGGACAACCAAAGGGGTAGAAACATATACCGCAAACTGTCCTTACCCGCCTAGCTTAGAGGTTGTTTACCCAAAACTAGCCTAGATAAAATATTTAAGACTGTGTTTCGCATCCACATTCATAAAGTCAGCGGCCATAGTATGGCGCCAACGTATACCCATGGCGACTATATCGTCAGTATTCGTTGGCCTCATATGAGTGTATCAGCCGGAACTCCTGTAGTGGTGTCTCACCCGAAGTTTAATCATATTGTTAAGCGGATATCGCACATAGACAAAGCCAAACGAATGAAGTTGGCAGGCGATAACTCCCTAAGCGTGGATACAGAAAAGATGGGCTGGGTAGACAAACAACAGCTAGTAGGGAAAGTTATCCTGCGATTTTCTAATACCAATTCGTAAAAATACCCGCTCACTTGGCGACATTCTAAAGAGCCTTAGTCAAGGGCGTTTAAATGAAGTCCTAGTGGTGCGAGCGAGTTCGGACACACAGCGTAAAGAAGTGGATTCTGTGTTGTACGAATTGGTATTATGCACTCACGCGCCTTGATTAAGCTTCTTTAAATCTCCCTGAGAGGTAATCTCTTTAATGGAAGTATAATAAGAATCCATAGGCGTTTTCTTACTGCGCTTTGGAAATGAGTAATTTCCTAACGCTTTAAGTAAGCGTAAACAGAGCCACAAACCTAAACCGAAAGCAACATCAAAATAGATGTAATACAACCAATCACTCTTTTCGGAATACGCACTCTGCGCACCTTGAGCGAAGTTACA
Organism: Paraglaciecola sp.; assembly: GCF_039964565.1. GTDB lineage: Bacteria > Pseudomonadota > Gammaproteobacteria > Enterobacterales > Alteromonadaceae > Paraglaciecola. The sequence goes on along the minus strand of NZ_JBDVXF010000050.1, from coordinate 27,178 downwards.
ATTAGCAAGCAATAACAAAAATAGAGATAAGCACATTTTATTCTGTGTTTTCATATGATTTTCACTAATGGTCATTTTTTGAGCCTAAACAATAACCTTTAAATAACTCAATTGCAAATGATAATGATTTCTATTTACATGGAGTAATTATTCAGTGTACTCTTTACTTTTCACTCACATAAGAAAAGCAAACATGACACTCACCTTTTTATGTTCAACTCATCGAGATTGGGTTTACTTTCACCCTCAAGAGGCTTTAGCCAATTTAGACGAAGCGCAGATTAAAGGAGAGCTTCTGATGCAACGAGATAAGTGGCAAGAAGCAACGACATTTCTAGGTTGCGCATTTGAGACTACTGAAATATTAATGGAGCTACAAGGAGCGGAGAAATCATTTTTGCTAAGTCGATTAACCTCGTTAGCCATTTGTCTAGCCGTCAGTTTCAAGAAATTAGATGCCATCAAACATCAACATATAGTGTTACATCAAGCGGAACAAAAACTACAAGCTGTCGCCAACACTTCCTTAGGCAACAAGAGCAGGTTGGCTTTTGTACAAGAATGTATTCTGGCAATTAGAAATTATCAGCAGAAGGTGAGTAGATCACAGCAGACTTCGAACACAATGGACTCAGCGCTGCTGCATTAAAAATGTATGGGCAACGTAGGCGTTACTCTTCAAAGGTTTCAAAAACTAGTAAGATGTTGTGAAAATTAGCCAAACTATAGCTTAATTGGGTAATAGCCATCTGCATCTGCTTTACCAAAAAACTGCGCCGCTTGGTGGATTTCTCTAGGTAGGTTAGCATCAGGTTTAAAGCGCCCCAATTAACAAGACATCCATGTTAATTCACTTCAAAGCAACTCCAGACTAATGAAATCAGCTAGTTTTATTCACCTCCGTTCTTCATCTTTATTTTCTCGTTTCAGAATCTAGCCGTTTGATCTTTCTTTTACTGTCGTTTATTTACTATAAATATTGTTAACCAACACCTTCTAATTTCCCATATCGGGAAATTTATTGACAATATGGATTTGCATTCCCATAATGGGAAATAGGGATAAGGGTATGAGAATAATTGCAAGGTCAAGATTACGAGATTTTTGGTTGAATCCAAAATACTCTGATGCTGAGCAACCTTTAAAAGCTTGGTTTGACGAGGTAAAAAATGAGGTGTGGAAGTCTACGCAAGATATTAAAAGTAAATATCGTAATGCTAGTTTTATCGCCAATAACAGGGTGGTATTTAATATTCATGGCAATAAATATCGACTGATAGTCGCGGTTAGATATGACATCAGCATTGTGTTTATTAAATTTATCGGCACACACAAGCAATATAACGACATAGACGCGTCTAGTATTTAGGAGTCACTTTATGAATATAAAACCGATTAAAAACCAGCAGGACTATGAACTTGCTATGGTTACTATTGAAAAGCTTTGGGATGCACAACCAGATTCACCTGAAGCTGACAAATTAGACATATTGGCTACATTAGTTGAGTCATACGAAAAACAACAATTTAAAATTGAAACCCCCGACCCTGTCGCAGCTATAAAGTTTAGGATGGAGCAACAAGGCCTAAGTGATGCAGATTTGGTCCCGCTATTAGGGCAAAGAAGCCGAGTATCTGAAGTATTAAACAAAAAAAGAAAACTCAGCATTTCAATGATCCGCAACTTACACCACAAGCTACAAATACCTTTAGAAAGCCTTATTTCCGATTACCACGTAGTCAAATAATGATATAATCTAATTTTCTCAGGGTAAACTTTCGTCCACTTGTGGCACATATCCAAAATTTACTATAAGCGAAAAACAGAAACAGTAGATACTAAATAGATAACAGCCAAAAAAAGCGATTCACCACAGAGAGCGCAGAGGACACAGAGAAAAGAAAATTGTGACTTCGCAAAAAGATATATCTACCATTTATCTTTAATAGACCCCAAAGAGACCTAACCGGAAATGATGTGAAGATAGAAGCCGGATAGTTCTAACTCCTTTCCCCCAATAAAAATTTTATTTCTACCTGTTTTCCTCCGTGATCTCTGTGCCCTCTGTGGTTCAATTTTTTTGCTTTTTGCTTTAGCTGCTGTACGTTTACTATTGAAAGACTACCGGAATGATGGGTATTGGCACATTTCATATTGAAGGTAGTCTGTTCCATACCCCCCCACTAATCAACTGGCCACAAATAAAAAAACGAGCCTAAGCTCGCTTCTTAAAATAACTAGAAAGTTTGAAATCCCTTCCAAAAAATCAAATTTTTTCCTCAATATAACTCTCAATCGAAGGGCATTCGCAAAATAAATTCCTATCCCCGAAAACGTCATCTATGCGGTTTACCGACGGCCAGAATTTATTTCTGGCAACAGCGGCAACTGGATAAGCAGCAAGTTTTCTATCATAGCTACGGTTCCATTCGCTATCGCAAATATCTTCAAGTGTGTGCGGGGCATTGTGTAGAGGATTGTCTATGCTATCCCACTCACCTGATTCCACTTTGGCGATTTCGGCGCGAATAGATGCCATGGCTTCGATAAAGCGGTCGAGTTCGGCTTTGGCTTCGGACTCTGTGGGTTCAATCATCAGCGTACCTGCTACTGGGAAACTCATAGTGGGTGCATGGAAGCCGTAGTCGTTCAGGCGTTTGGCTATGTCGACTTCGGTGACACCCGAGCTTTCTTTTAGTTGGCGTAAGTCGATAATACATTCATGTGCCACGCGGTTGTTGCGGCCACGGTATAACACCGGGTAATGGGTCGATAATTTTTCGGCTACATAATTGGCGTTTAACATGGCGACTTCGGTGGCTTTTTTAAGGCCTGCGCTGCCCATCATTTTGATGTACATGTAACTGATTGGCAATATTGAGGCGCTGCCCCAAGGTGCCGCCGAAACAGCACCGTGTTCGCGTACTTGGCTGTCGCCAGCGTTTTCTACGCCCACCACTTTGTGGTTAGGCAAAAATGGTGCTAAGTGAGCTTTTACGCCTATGGGTCCCATGCCAGGGCCACCGCCGCCGTGTGGAATACAAAAGGTTTTGTGCAGGTTTAAGTGAGATACATCTGAGCCAATGTGACCCGGTGAAGTCACCCCAACTTGGGCGTTCATGTTGGCACCGTCCATGTACACTTGGCCACCAAATTCGTGCACTATGTCGCACATTTCTTTGATGGTTTCTTCGTATACACCGTGGGTAGACGGGTAAGTGATCATGGCGCAAGCTAAGTTGTCGGCCACTTCTTCGGCTTTTTTGCGTAAGTCGGCCACATCGACATTACCGTTTTTATCACAGTTAACCACTACCACTTTCATGCTCACCATTTGTGCTGACGCTGGGTTAGTGCCGTGGGCCGAGCTTGGGATCAAGCACACGTTACGATGCCCTTCGCCGCGGCTTTCGTGGTATTTTTGAATGGCGATTAAACCTGCGTATTCACCTTGTGCTCCTGAGTTGGGCTGCATAGATAACGCATCGTAACCGGTAATATCAATTAGCCATTCGCTTAGCTCATCGATCATCTGTTTGTAACCTTGCGCTTGGTTGGTGGGCGCAAAGGGGTGCAATTGACCAAACTCGGGCCAAGTGACCGGTAACATTTCCGCTGTAGCGTTAAGTTTCATGGTGCACGAACCTAGCGAAATCATTGAATGGTTTAGAGCTAAATCTTTGTCTTCTAATGATTTAATATAACGCAGCATTTCAGTTTCACTGTGGTAACTGTTAAATACTGGGTGGGTTAAATACTCAGAAGTTCTCAGCAATTCTGCAGGGATAGACTGGCTGCCATTTTCGATAATGTCTGCATCGAAGGCTTTAATATCTAACTCAACATTGGCACCGACAAAGGCTTGATATAATGCTTGTAGATCATCACGCGAGGTAGTTTCGTCTAAGCTGATCCCTAAGGCACCATCTATGTCTGTACGCAAGTTAAGTTTGCTGGCTAAAGCCGCATCAACAATTTGTTGTTTATTGCCCGCCACTTTAACGGTAAGGGTATCAAACCAAGTATTATTCACTAGTTCAAATCCTGCTTTGCTTAAGCCTGAGGCTAAAATATCGGCAAAACGGTGAATGCGCGAAGCAATGGTTTTTAAACCTTCTGGGCCGTGGTAAACCGCATAGAAAGAAGCCATATTGGCCAACAATACTTGTGCGGTACAAATGTTAGAGTTGGCTTTTTCGCGGCGAATATGTTGCTCCCGCGTTTGCAAAGCCATACGCAATGCTGGGCGGCCACGGGTGTCTTTAGATACTCCAATGATACGACCGGGCAATGAACGTTTGTAACTATCACGAGTGGCAAAAAATGCTGCATGTGGACCACCATAACCCATAGGTACACCAAAACGCTGGGCGCTACCTAACACTACATCGGCGCCCATTTCACCCGGTGGTTTAAGCATCACTAAGCTAAGCAAATCGGCGGCAACAGCGACTATGCCTTTGTTAGCTTGCACTGAGGCTATGATGTCGGCAATGTCGTTGATTGCGCCAGAGGTGCCGGGATATTGTAATAAAGCACCAAAAATGTCGTGCTGGCTGGCGTCTTGCGCTTTGCCTACTATCACGTCAAACCCAAACATATCAGCACGGGTTTGCACTACGTCTAAAGTTTGTGGATGCACATCATCAGCAACAAAAAAGCTATTCGCTTTGCGGTTTTTAGAAATACGTTTCGCTAGTCCCATAGCTTCGGCTGCGGCAGTGGCTTCGTCTAACAAAGAGGCCGAAGCTAATTCCATGCCGGTTAGGTCAATAGTAACTTGTTGAAAATTCAATAAGGCTTCTAATCTGCCTTGGGCAATTTCAGGTTGATAAGGAGTATAAGCGGTATACCAACCGGGGTTTTCTAACACGTTACGTAGAATTACGTTGGGCGTAAAGGTATCGTAGTAACCCATACCAATAAACGAGCGCATCACCTGATTTTTGCTGGCCACTGACTTTAAATAAGCCAAGGCATCGGCTTCGGTTTGTGCCTCGCCTACTTTCAAAGGCTTAGATAAACGTATGCCTTCTGGCACAGTTTGCTGCATTAAATCATCTAAGGAGGTTGCACCAATGGCAGTTAGCATATCTGCCATCTCTGTTTCACTGGGGCCAATATGACGACGAACAAAATCTTGTTTCTGTTCAAGCTCTGATAACGAAAAATGGGATAATGACATGGCTAACTACAAATTCCTGATGTAAGCAAAGAGTGAAAACCGTTTAACTGGTGCTCACTCGTTTATTAGAAATAATATTTAAAACAAGGCTTGAGGACATCAATGCCTATTCGTTGAGTAGATATTACTCGTCTTCAATACTGCCTTCGTATCCTTCGGCATCTAACAAAGATTCAACTTCTGTGGGGTCTTCGGCTTTTATCTTAAATAACCAACCGTCTCCATAGGGGTCAGAGTTAACCAACTCAGGTGTATCTTCTAACTCTTCGTTAATTGCAACCACTTCACCACTGATAGGTGCATAGACATCAGAAGCGGCTTTTACTGATTCGGCCACAGCAATATCGTCCCCCGTTCCGACCTCAGCGCCAACATCTGGCAACTCAACAAATACCATATCGCCTAATAATTGCTGCGCATGGTCGCTGATACCTATAGTAAACACACCATCACCTTCCGGGCGCACCCATTCGTGAGTTGAGGCGAAACGTAAATCTGCTGGAATATTGCTCATGTTGGTTCCTATTTATATGTTTAATTATCTGTTTTCTTATAAGACACTTTTGCCATTTCTGACGAAGCTGGGTTTAACCACATTTACTGTAACCCACTTTTTGCGGATTTCAACTTCGGCGCTAGCGCCAACTGTTGCAGGTACACGGGCCATAGCAATGCTGTGACCTAGAGTAGGAGAAAATGTACCAGAAGTAATCACACCTTCGCCACCGCTAACGCGTACTTTTTGACCGGCCCGTAATACGCCTTTGTCGGTCATGACTAAGCCGACTAATTTATCTGTACCTTCAGATTTTTGTTGCTCTAATGCCTGCCGACCAACAAAATTTCTGTCTTTTGGCTCCCACGTAATTGTCCAAGCCATATTTGCGGCCAACGGTGAGACAGTTTCATCCATGTCTTGGCTATACAAATTCATTCCCGCTTCTAAACGAAGTGTATCTCTAGCTCCTAATCCGCAAGGTGCAACCCCTACATCAAGCAGCTTTTGCCAGTAATCGGCAGCATCAGCGGCTGGCACCATAATTTCGTACCCAGCTTCACCTGTATAGCCGGTGGTGGCGATAAATAAATCTTCAGCTTGAACGCCAAAAAAAGCTTTCATTCCTTCAACCGCTTCTTTTTGTGCGGCTGAAAATAATTCTGCGGCTTTGCTTTTGGCATTAGGACCTTGGACCGCTATCATCGCAAACTCAGGGCGTTCAGTGATTGTAACTTCAAATGCCTCAGCCTGCTTTAGCAACCAATTCATGTCTTTTTCGCGGGTAGCAGAATTAACCACTAAGCGATAATTAGTTTGGTCAAAATAATAAACGATAAGATCGTCTACCACGCCACCGGCTTCATTGAGCATGCCACTGTATAATGCTTTGCCTTTGTCTTGCAGTTTAACTACGTCGTTAGCCAGCAAAAACCGTAAATATCCTTGAGCGTCTTTACCAGTTACATCGACTATGGTCATGTGAGATACATCAAACATACCCGCATCTTTGCGCACTGCATGATGCTCTTCTATTTGTGAACCATAATTGATGGGCATTTCCCAACCATGAAAGTCGACCATTTTGGCCCCTGCTTCCAAATGTTTAGCATGTAAAACTGTTTTATTTGCCATGAAATACTATGTCCGTAGTGAAACTATGACAAAAGTATAGAGCTGCTAAACCACGACAACAAATTGAAATAAATAATGTTTACATTTACATTTCTTATGAATAATCGAATAATCATTTAAAACTCTTATTTAATTGGTTAGTTAAGTGAAACAGCTTTCTTTGGATAATTTGCGCACCTTTGTGGCTGTGGTAGATTTAGGCGGCTTTGCAAAAGCGGGCGAAAAACTCGGACTCACTCAACCTGCGGTAAGCCTACAAATAAAACGGTTAGAACAACAATTATCGAAACGACTGTTTGCCAAACAAGGGCAACGACAAATTGTTAATCAAGATGGCTTACAAGTGTATAAAACCGCGCAAACTATGCTGGAGTTAAACGACAGTATTTTTCGCCAATTTCAACCCATGTCTTTGAAAGGCAGATTACGACTAGGTATCCCAAGTGAATTTGCCACAACTCTACTTCCTAGCATCATTGGCGAATTTGGAAAGCTATATCCAGACGTGTCCCTAGAAGTGACCTCGGCGTTGAGCAAAACCTTGCTTAAGGATGAAAACCTCAGTGGTTTTGATCTTGTTTTAGCACTAGTAGATCCTGACGTAGAGGTGGACGGGCAAGTATTACTGATAGATAAGCTAGTATGGGTAGGCGATCGTAGTTTGGCTTATCCCCACGCTAACTTGTCTCTCGTTTTAGCGCCAGATGGCTGTGTATATAGAAGTAGAGTCATTAATAAGCTGAAACAACAAACCCAACAATGGCGAATAAGTTATACCAATGCCGATTTAAGTGGCATCACAGCAGCGATTAAGCAGGGTTTAGGCATTAGCGCTTTGGCCAAAAGTAGCGTGCCAAAACAATTGGATATCATTCAACATAATTACTTACCCAAGTTAGGCACTATTAAGATTTGTTTGTTTACCGGAAAATCACAACATCCCCATGCTAGCGTAAAATTAGCTGAATTTATTCAGTCAAAATTAGTACCAACATCTTAATACCAATTCATCTTATCAATTAATCGCTGGTGTTCTCCCTTTGGGCGAGGTTTAAAAGCACCTACTCTGCGTTGCTCGAACTTACAATAGAATAACTATTGCTTCATTCGAGCGCCTTGGTTCGGTATTCAAATTATTCTAAAAACAAAAAAACCATTGGATGTTGTTTAGTTTAAACAACATCCAATGGTTTTTTTAATACACTTATTTTAATAATCTTTAATAGCTAAGCGCGTTACTTAATAATGATTAACGCCACACAACTGACGATTAACATAAGTGACAACATTCTTTTACTATACTTTCCATGATAATAAGCTTTACGTCGTTCCTTGAACATTGGTCCATCAGGATGCGCTCCCGATGTTTGTCTTCTTTCACCAACTAAACGTTTCATAAAACACCCCAAACGGAACTAACTATACTAAAGATTACTGTTGATTAATTATTATACGATATAACCTTCGGATAAGATCTTAACCTTTTAGTTCATTTATTTCATCGGCTTTTTTAACAAAATCTTAACTAAATTCAAAATTAACGTGAAGTGCCGATTTTACGTGACGTATTTCAACTAATCATCTGACTTCAAACGCACATATGTTTTGTACTTTTTTTGTAACAAACGATCGATATAACGAGTCAGCTTAATTTTGTGACTAATAGCGTTGTCTAAAGCATCAACCAATTCTGTCAACATGGTTTTATAATACTCCACATCTTTAATTTGTCCGTCTTCTGTCGCACCATCTAAAATCCCTTTCGCCTTAGCTTGAGTTTGAGCTTGTTTTTCTGGCAAAAACATTTCGTCTGACACTTCTTTGATTACACTTTCGACTGCGTCTTCGTCAAAGGTTTCTAACTCTTCTAGAAAACCAAAAAGCAGAATTCTGTCCATAAGTGCGTTGATTTTTCGTGGGATACCATGAGTAAACTGGAAAATACGGTCGTAAGCTTCGGTAGAAAATAACGCTCTGCCATCCCAACCTGCATGTTGCATTCGATATTCAATGTATCCTTGGCATTCTGCATCAGTTAAAGGGGCTAAGTGGCATGACGCCACAATACGCTGCCTAAATTGTTCCATGTTTGGCGCACGAAGTATTGGTTGCAACTCTTCCTGCCCTAACAAAAAACTTTGTAGTAAGGGTTTCCCAGCGGCTTGGAAGTTAGACAACATACGTAATTCTTCGATAGTTTCCAATGGTAGATTTTGCGCCTCATCCACCAGCAACAATGCTCGTTTACCTTGGTTGTGAAGTGCCATTAAAAAGGTTTCAAGATCGTTGAGAATATCTGACTTAGTGCTGCCCTTAACGGGTACATTGAATTTGCTGGCTACCATTTTCACCAATTCATCCGGCGACAATTTTGGCGAAACAATTTGGGCGGCAACTATACCTTCCTGCATATCATGCAATAAACTATTGGCTATAGTGGTTTTACCGGTACCGATATCACCAGTAATCACGATAAAACCTTCGGCCTGTGATAATCCATATTGCAAATAAGACATGGCACGTTTGTGCCATTTACTACCAAAAAAGAAGCTAGGATCGGGCGTCAGTTGAAAAGGTTTAGAAGTTAGTCCGTAATAATTTTCATACATAATAGAAAGTCACTTTATCCTATGAGCTTTAGCAAGTTTATTGAGCTAGCTTAAGCCATCTTCCTAGCCCATAGCAATTAAATAACGTAACAATAAATACTCAAATAATGGCAGAGACTACCAGCGGCTACAAACACATGCCAAATAGCGTGAGTAAACTGTATTTTTTTACTCGCATAAAATACTGCGCCTACCGTATAACATAGGCCTCCAGCTAAAAGTAAGTAAAAGCCGTCAGTCTCCAGAGAATTGTACAAAGGATAAATAAAAAATACTGCCAGCCATCCCATCAACAAATAACTCATTAACGACATCTTAGGAAAACGGTTATTGGCAACGCATTTAAACACTACGCCAATAATTGCAATAGACCATATCAATACCATAGCCGCTAATCCTACCGTGCCGCCTACCGCTAAAACCATTAAAGGTGTGTAAGTGCCCGCTATCAGAATATAAATTGCACTGTGGTCGATGATCTTTAAGGTTTTTTTTATGTCAGGGTTACGTACTCCATGATATAGAGTAGAAGACAGAAACATCAGCATCATCGACATGCCAAAGATTAAACACGCAACTTGCGCAACGAGCCCATCGACTCGCATTAACATCAATATTAACCCTACAAAAGAAGCAATAAAGCCAACGCCATGGGTAATAGCGTTTATAGATTCTTCAAGAGGAGAATACGGGCGAGTCGTAATTTTGGGAGAAGTCATTAAACTTGATCTGAGGAATGAATGTTGAGTATTGGCAGTGTATAATTTGAGCGTACACTTGTACACTGAATAATGACTAATGCTGATATCAGGATGATGAATTCACTGTAAAAAAGCCAATAGATTATAATATTAAGCGGCCAATCAATTGGTTTATACAAGCGCATCGTCATTCCAAACATTAAGTACGCGCTAGTCGAATTTTTTCCATCATGTACAATCCTTGCAAATGATTACAACAGCATCGGTATTACAGTGACCCCGTGGTTCATCTACATAATCGAAAATAAACTGGGCCAGTTCTACACTGGCATTTGTACAGATATCGAACGACGCTTTGCAGAGCATCAATCTAACGGGCCTAAATGCGCTAAGGCGCTCAAAGGCAAGGGCCCTTTAACGCTGAAGTTTCGCTGTCATGTAGATAGTCGTTCGCAGGCATTAAAACTGGAAATGTGGATCAAAAAACTGAGTAAGACCAACAAAATTAAGTTGGTTAACAACTGTTTTTATGATGCCCCGATAAGAAATATGTTGCAGGAAGAGGATAACAAGAATGAAAGATAATATGCCAACATCTCTACCACATGAGCTAAAAGATCTAGGCAATGAGCGTTGGCAGGCACTGCAGTCCCACAAAGAGTTTTCTGTTGATTGCCAAAAATTTGCAGAGCAAATCAAAACAAGCTTTGCATTGAGTGATTTTATTTTTGAACAGTGTTTAAAAAATCCAGCTTGGTTAGATGAGTTACTCATTGACGGAGTTTTGTTTGCTGAACACATAGACTACCAAAACCTTCTCTCACAGTTACTACGTAAGGTGGATAACGAAGTCGATTTACACCGAAAATTGAGACAATTTAGAAACTTTCATATGCTAAGGCTCGCTTGGCGCGACTTAAACAACATGCAGTCGATTGAAAGTTCACTGGCACAAGTCTCAGACTTGGCGCGGCAATTAATCATTCAATCAAACAATTGGCTATATCAATTTTTACAGCCGCAGTTTGGGCTACCACAAGGTGAATTTGGCCCTCAGCCTATGCTGATTCTTGGCATGGGGAAATTAGGCGGTGGCGAACTGAATTTTTCGTCAGACATCGATTTAATATTCAGTTATCCAGCACAGGGGAGCACTTCTGGTGGAAGAAAGTCTATTGAACACCAACAATTTTTTACCAAACTAGCCCAAAAACTTATTTCTGCTTTAGATCAAATAACAGCAGATGGCCAAGTGTATCGAGTAGATATGCGACTCAGGCCATTTGGTGATAGTGGCCCTTTGGTAATGCATTTTGATGCGTTAGAAGATTATTACCAAGAACAAGGTAGAGACTGGGAACGTTATGCCATGCTCAAAGCTTCTATCTTAAATACTCCTTGCCCCTACTCTCAGCAGCTATCAGATATTTTACAGCCATTTATTTACCGTCGGTATTTAGACTTTAGCGCCATCGAATCATTGCGCAGTATGAAATCAATGATTGAACAAGAAGTTCGCAGACGCGGCCTCACCAATAATATTAAGTTAGGTGAAGGAGGAATAAGGGAAGCAGAGTTTGTTGTGCAAAGTTTACAACTTATCAATGGCGGACGAGAACCCAGCCTAAAAGTACAAAGCCTGCAATTGGCATTATCGGAACTAGTAAAATTACAAATAATTCCGGAGCAAAGCGCGTCAGATTTATTGCAAAGTTACTTATGGCTTAGAAAAGTAGAGCACTGTTTACAACAATTTTCCGATAAACAAACTCAGGTATTACCTAGCAATAATACGGATCAAAACCGCTTAGTAGCCGTATTAGAAATCAAGGATTATCAAGTTTTACTACAAGATTTGGCAAGGCATTGTGGCATTGTCCACCAGCAATTTTCGCTATTAGTCAGAGAGGACTCTGTATTAGAAGATGACGTGGCCGACGAACAACAGCAAGGCGCTAAGGATCTTTGGCAATTACAACTAACTGCACAAGAAACGCAGAGTATTTTGAATCATTGGCAGTTGCAAGATGAAGTCACGGTAACGACTGGCTTACCAATTGGTGAAGAAGTGCACCAACAAATAGAAAGGTTTAAACAAAGTCTAACTAAACAGCGCATTGGACAAAGAGGACTCACAACACTCCATAACTTGATGCCTGTCATTATTCATAAAATCTTAAGTTCTAGCGCGAACAATCATGTTGAATTATTTAAGCGCGTTTTTTCTGTCTTGCAGGCAATCCTTGGTCGTACAGCGTATTTACAACTATTATTTGAAAACCAAGCGGCATTATTTCATTTAGTTAAACTCTGCGCTGCAAGCCCTTGGGTTACCGAACAAATCGCACGTTTTCCGCTGTTGCTAGATGAGCTACTCAATCCAATTTCTTTATATCAACCAGTGGCTTTTAACCAATATGCTGATGAACTTCGTCAGGCATTATTGCGGGTTGAGCCGGAAGATCTGGAACTGCAAATTGAAACGCTGCGTCAGTTTAAATTGACTCAACAATTAAAAATTGCTGCGGCGGATATTTCTAACGCTTTACCCATAATGCAAGTCAGCGATCACTTAACCCATTTGGCCGAGGCCATTATTGTTCAGGTAATTGACATAGCTTGGCTGCAAATTACCGCTAAGCATGGCGTTCCGGTTTGTGAAAATCATGGTCCCAAGACTATACAGGACAAAGGAATGGCGGTATTGGGATATGGTAAATTGGGAGGGTGGGAACTAGGTTATGGTTCAGACTTAGATTTAGTTTTTATACACAATTGCGATGGACAGCATTCGACCAATGGTGAGAAACCCATAGGTGCCACGGCATTCTACATCAAACTTGCCCAACGTATTTTACACATATTTACGATTAAAACGGGTTTAGGCCTACTCTACGACATAGACATGCGACTTCGGCCGTCAGGTAACGCTGGGTTACTGGTTTGCCATGTGGATGGTTTTGCGACCTATCAAACTGAAAATGCGTGGACTTGGGAACATCAAGCACTGGGTAGGGCCAGATTTATAACTGGTGGCTACGAATTGCAGCAACGCTTTAGTGCAATACGACTAGATATTCTATCGAAACCAAGACAGTTAAAAGAGTTAGCTCAAGAAGTGGTCTCGATGCGCATTAAAATGCGCGATCATTTAGCCAAAGGCACGGCACAGCATATTGATTTAAAACAAGATGCTGGCGGCATCGCAGATATCGAGTTTATTGTGCAATTTATGCTTTTGGCGCATACCTGTTCTTATCCTAGCCTTGCCAAGTGGCCAGACAATGTGAGAATTTTAGCCGACTTAGCAAAACTGTCGTTAATTACCCAAACTGAAGCAGACATTTTGATCCAAGCTTATTTAGAATATCGTAATTATGCCCACAGGTTAGCCTTACAAAATGCAACTTTAGTTGCAGCCAACGACGCCCTGAGCGATTTGCAACAACAGGTTAAATCTATTTGGCAAAAATATTTACTGGAGCCAGTAGCAGTGTAAAACGTGATGGGTCACTTTATTTACGTGCTAGTGCACATTGTTTTTCTAGGTATTCAGAAGATGTTGCAGTAATCACTAGTGAACGCTGTCGCGGGCACATATAAGCTTTGACCTCTCCATTAAAGTTGGCATCAATTGCATCGGCGATAATTTTTAAACTACCGAGAATCGAATCATCTAGTTGAAAAGGATGTTTGACAATAAAGTCTTGGTCAAGCTCCCAAATGACTTGCATACCTTCAGACTGAGCATAATCGGTTATAGCACTTCTGAGCGTGCTGCCTGCTTTAAACATCCGATGTTTATGTTCCCCTACCCACCTGCCAGATATGGGCTTTTGCAAACTTTCCATTTTTTGCAAACGTTCGCCGAGAGGTTTTTCCGAGGTTTTCACCTCCATAACAAAATCACCTAATTCTTCTTCACGTGGATGGCGAGAAGACAAACGGTAATCTTCATAAAAATTACTCATGTTATTGGCAATCGTTTTTTTACCCATTTTTCCTTCTGGAAGCACAGATGATTGGTTACTTTGTTGCATGAGTAATACTGCCGCCGCAATGGCGATAATGATAATCGCCAACATAAAGTGCTTCAGCCAAAATAAAGAATTAGATACTTGTTTCGTTTTTCTCATTACACCTATTTACGGTTAACCTCACTAATCATACAAAGATGGATCATCAGCATTTGGTCTGGTCTTAAAACGCTTATGCATCCACAAATATTGTTCTGGCGCTAACATCACCATTTTTTCAATCATCTTATTAATTCGAGTCACATCATACTTATCGTCACCAGAGGGGAAATTCTCCAGTCCCGGCAGTGCAATAATTTTATAGCCTTTAGGCGTTCTTATTGAGACTAAAAATATTGTTTCGCAATTTGCTTGCTCTGCAAACAACAAAGAGCCTTTAGTTGTTGCCATATCATTGACAGCAAAAAATGGGGTAAATTCACATCTAGTGCGGCCATAATCTTGATCAGGTAAGTAAATACACAACTCGCCGTCATCCAACGCGTGAATCAGCCCTCGCACATTCCGTTTGTGAACCATATATTTATTGGCTCGATTACGACCGTAATACTGCATGTACTCCATAAGACGATTATTGTGTTTGCGATAAAACACAACAGAGGGATATTCACGACCTAATATTCTGCAGGCAAATTCTAGGTTCATATTGTGAATTGCGTAAGCTAACACGCCTTTACCTTTCGCCAGAATTGCTTCGATATGTTCGCGTCCTTCAAATTCCGCCACACCATTTACGCGCCAAGAAGGCCACCACCACCCCATGCTGGTTTCGAGAATTGCCAAACCTGCATTGTCGAGATTAGCCTTTAACATTGCCGCTTGTTGTTGCTCACTAAGCTCAGGAAAGCACAATTCAATATTTCGCTTAGCAATGTGATAACGTTTTTTTGCCACTACTTTAAGTAGCCTTCCCAGTAATTTACCTATATAAATCTGAAGCTTATAAGGTAACCAAGAAATACTGTAAAGAATAAAAATGCTCAACCAAGTTAGCCAATATTTTGGTAACAAAAACTCAATTTCAAACTCAGGAGCGACTACTTTTTTTGCTGACAAACCGTTCTCCAACTAATTCATTGCTGCTAGTTTAATACGGAAAACCAATTGGAAACATGAAAAAGTGCTAAGCTGATAAACGATAGTTATGAGTAACTCTGTCAGTGAAGGTTGAAGATGTAATGGAATATAATAAAATCGTAAAACCCAATGCCAAAAAAATCGAAAAGATTCAGCGTCTCCAAGCTATATTAGACTCAGTATCCAGTGCTGTTTTTGAAGTTTCGCCACTCGGCGAAATACTTTTTGCTAATCACGCAGCGGTAACGATGTTTGGTTATACGCTCGAAGCGTTCGAACATTTGACTATCGCAGACTTGGTCCCCAAACGATATCACGCAGGGCATCAACAATACGTTAAGCAATTTTTCAAAACTAGTAAAGAACGCTATATGGGTAAAGGAGAGGCGTTTCCAGCACTTCGCGAAAATGGTCAAGAATTTTTTGTCACTATCAACCTAAAACCTTCTTTTTACGAACAACAAAATACAGTTATCGCCACCCTTACTGAATCGTCCAAATTAAAAGATACACAAGAACAATTAGATAGCACAAACCAACGATTAAAGATCGCCAGAGAAGCATCACAAATTGGCGTGTGGGAGCTTAATATTGAAACGAATCAGCTAATTTGGGATGAGCAAATGTTTTTGCTTTATCAACAAAACCCTGATGAATTCACTGGAGATATTTCACATTGGCAACACTCTATTCATCCAGAAGATAAAGAAGCTGTTCTTGCAACCTTGGAATTAACGATTCAAAGAACTAGAAAACTTGACACTACTTATCGAATAATCACACCTAGTAACCAAGTACGTTACATAAAAGCATATGGACACGCAGTATGTGACCAAAACGGAAAAGTAAATAAAGTTATTGGTGTGAACTACGATCTGACTGAAAACTTCATCGCTCAAGAAAATCTGCAACAGAGCCTGAAAGAAAACTTAGTACTAGCCAAAGTCGCGGAAGAAACGATTAATGCTGTCGTTTTGACAGATGTTCAAGGAAAAACGACTTGGGTGAATAAGATGTTCACTCAAATTAGTGGGTATCGCTTAGACGAGGTCATCGGCCGTAAGCCAGGCGAACTATTACAAGGTGTAGATACCGATCCGCAAACCATTAGAACAATGAGCGAAGCGGTTAGAAACAAGCAAGGTTTTAATGTTGATATATTAAACTACCATAAAAATGGTACTCCTTATTGGTTACAAATAAGATGTAAAACATTATACGAACACCAAAATCTGGTTGGGTTTATGGCGATTCAAACCGACATAACCGAAGCAAAAAGGCTCGAAAAAGAAAGGCAATCGCAGCAAGAGTTATTAGAGCGCACCGGGGACATGGCAAAGCTCGGAGGTTGGGAACTTGATTTATTGACCAATAAGATTGTTTGGTCTGACGTTGTGTATAACATTCATGAATTACCCATTGGTTCAGAAATTGATTTAGAAAACGCACTAAATTTTTATCCTCTAACCTCTCGAGTCAAAGTAGAGAAAGCGATGACTTTGGCTACAGAGAGCGGCATACCATGGGATATTCAGACCCCTTTTATTACCGCTCGAGGTAATAATATTTGGGTCCGTTCTGTAGGTTATGCCGAATTAACAAAAGGCAAAGTAACCTGTCTTAGGGGCGCTTTTCAGGACATCACCGAGTTAAAGAAAGCTGAAGAAAAGGCTAAACAGGCTAGTCGGGCAAAAAGTGATTTCTTGGCTAATATGAGTCATGAAATTCGCACCCCAATTAACGGTATATTGGGGATGAACGATATACTTTTGAGCACGGACTTGGACCCAAATCAACGCCACTTTGCGCAGCTCGTCAAAATTAGTAGCCATTCACTATTACATCTAATTAACGACATCTTGGATTTTACAAAAATAGAAGCAGGTAAGCTTGATATTGAAATACAGGAAATTGATTTATACGCATTACTAGGTGAGACAGTTGATGAAATGGCCGCTCGGGCACATGACAAAAATCTAGAATTGGTTTTGGATATTATTCCAAACATACCTCAATGGGTAAAAATCGATCCAAACAGAGTGAAGCAAGTTTTAAACAATTTACTGATCAATGGGATTAAATTTACAGAAAAAGGTGAAGTGGTTCTAAAGGTAGACTTTAGTAGCGACCACGTGATTTCGTTTACCGTCACTGATACCGGGAAAGGAATCGCCAAAGACAAACAAGCACAGCTATTTACTAAGTTCATGCAGGTTGATAACTCCAGCACCAGAGAATATGGCGGAACAGGTTTGGGCTTGGCTATCAGTAAACAATTAAGCGAGATGATGGGTGGTACAATAAGTGTGTCAAGTAAAGAGCATCGCGGATCTTCTTTTTGTTTTACTGTCACATCTAAGCCAACAAGCCAATCTTCGACGGTATCAACAGAAAAGATGTTAGAACCTTTACGTGGAGAAAAATTCCTAGTTGTAGATGCCAACAACAGTGTGAGGCAAGCTATAATTAATTTTCTCACTCCCGGAGAAATAGAAGTTCATTGCGTAAACAATGCCTTTGAAGCACTCCAATCTCTGAGAAATGCCAATGACGCAAAGCAACCATTCAATTTTGTGATTGTTGACTTAGCCCTTGAAGGAATGAATGGTATAGAATTGAGTAAGGCAATTAGAGCCGATGAGCGTTTCGTCCAATTAAAAATATTATTGATGGCCGCCCAAGCCGATGCAAGCATTTCACAGCAAAATGCGCCTATAAAGATCAATGCATATCTTGGAAAACCACTCAAACCAGCTCCTCTTATTTCAGCACTCCTCACATCTACAGGTTCAAAACTCGGTCAAGGTAACATTAAAGAACAACCGACTACCTCACCCGATATAACAGCCAGTAAACAACCTAATATTTTGGTTGTAGAAGATAATAGTATTAATCAGCAAGTCGTAATAGAAATGCTTAAAGGATTGAATTGCCAATATCAAGTTGCCGAAAATGGTCAAGAAGCCATACATATCTTAGAAAACTATTCTGCTCCCTTTGATTTAATTTTGATGGACTGTCAAATGCCAATAATGAATGGCTTCGACACAACCAAATATATTCGAGCCAACAAAGATAAACAATTTGATAGAGATATCCCAATAATTGCATTAACCGCAAACGCGATGAAAAGTGACGATACCAAATGCTTTGCTGCTGGAATGGACGATTACTTAGCTAAGCCTTTTTTATCAGAACAGTTAGCTAAAGTAATTTATAAGTGGATGCCCAAAATAGTTCGTTAAAAATGTAAGTACAGATTGGCTCTGTAATTACAGATCTCAATGACCGATTGTGAGCAAACTTTAAAATAGATACTATTGTGATTATCTAGCTTACGTTAAATCCATTAGACAAAATGCCACTCATTGAAATTAATAAATCTCGTTATCGTCGCCATCTAAATTTAGTGATAATCGGGTGCATTACCAGCTTAGCAATAGGCAGTTTAGCCATCTCCCAAATTTTAATTTTTCTGTTTCCTGATGAAAGTGGCCGACATTTTCATTGGAACTTGTTGGGTGTCGTTATTGCTAGCTTGAGTTTAATTGGATTACTCAATAAATTCCGGCGCCACAACTTTATGGCGGAAGTAGTTTACGTATGGGAACTAAAGCAAACCCTCAATAAAATAAATCGAAAAATGCCTAAGCTCAAAATTGCAAGCAACGCTGGAAATGCCGATGCAATGCTTGCTATTCAATATAGTTATGCAGGTTCTCGCTTGTTATGGCACCTAGATGATAACACCATAGTTTTGGATGAATTAACTATTCAACAAATTGAGCTTGATCGCATCGCCGCAAAGTTTAATTTAACCCTAAATGCACAGGACTACGAAGAGAGTCTCTTAGGGCAATTTTGATCCGCTCGGAATCATCAAAATACAATGAACACAGTTTAAATATTTATGCGTAAATTTTATAAATGAATAATCAACAGCGTTGCTATCGTTTATTCAAATTAAGCTAGACTAATCTACGACTATCATTAGAATGGTCATAAATGCTACCTAAAAATCCATTAAATTTTATATCTGAAGAGGTGTTCTTAATGGTTTGTTTTCGTAAGGTGTAGTTATATCAAAACCAACATTGACCTCCAAAAAGCCTCTCATTTAGACGCTGCTAAATTGTTGTATGATAATGGTTCACCGGGAATACTCATCAGCGCGCTAGCAAGCAGTGTGTTGATATTTGGGCTTAGTGATGTGCAAACTCACTCAAGTCGATTAATCTGGTGGTTTTCACTCAACACAATTTTGCTTTTGCGGCTATTTGATCTAGTTGAATGGAAAATCAAAAGTAGTAAATCTCTTTCGTCTGGCATATTAGGCATACAACGTTACGCTTTAGGCAGTATTGCAACAGCAATCTCGTGGTCGTTATACGTTGTGATATTTTATAACCAACTGAATAACATCGAGCTATTTTTGCCAATGATGATTATATGTTGTTTGGCTGGCGGCTCCGCTTCTTTACTGTCTCCTAGTCGCTTTCTATCCATCACTTATACGGTGATTTTACTGCTTCCCATGTCTCTAGTAGGGATTTTCTCGGAGTTGCAGCATAGACAAGTTTTAGGCCTGTTAACGCTGGGATTTACTTTGATAATGTTGCTAACATGCATCAAAGCATCGCGCTTTACTTTGAAAGCAATCCATCAAAAAAACCTCAATTCTTTACTCGTTGAAGATATGGAAAAAGAGAAAAATCATGTTGCTAAAGCCAATCAAGAACTAGAGGTCACATCAAGTGAACTCAATCAAGTTAATATTAATTTGGAAGACGAAGTAAAACGGCGAACCGATGAAATATATCAACTCAGTAATGTCGACCCTTTAACACAATTGGTTAATCGTAAAGCCTTCACAGCCAGCCTTGAGGAATTGATTGAACAATCAATTATTAAAGATAGTCCATTAGCATTATTGTTTATCGATCTAAATGGTTTCAAAAAAATTAACGATACTATGGGTCACAAGGTCGGTGACAGCGTTTTAGTCAAAGTTACCCAGAGAATTTCGGCGTTTACAGAAAATAACCGCGCTGGGCGCTGGAACGGAGATGAATTTTTAGTGGCTTTACCCTACAGCGATCAAGACACTGCGATGTCTATCGCCAAGGCTATTGCGACAAGCATAACCCAACCCATTTTTGTACATGGCAATGAGTTACATCTGTCTGCTTCAATCGGAATTGCCATGGCTCCCGCGCATAGTTTGTCTGCCACTGAACTTATCCAACTAGCTGACCTTACTATGTGTGAACAAAAACGGTCAGGTAACAAACGTCCTCGTATGTTTTCAAATGATCTAAAAGTTAGAATCACTGCATCTCAGATGATTTTGGAAGGTCTACAACATGCGATAGAAAGAAAACAATTATTCTTATGTTACCAACCGATACAATCGGCAAAAGATAATGTGTCTTTTGCTTTTGAAGCGCTATTGAGATGGAACTTCAACGGAAAATTTATTGGTCCTGATGTGTTTATTCCACTAGCTGAAAAGTCAGGATTAATTAAAGAAATAGGCGCCTGGGTATTAAATCGCGCCTGTATGGACGCCTGTCATTGGCAGTTCAATCAACAAGCGGCAGTATCTGTTAATGTGTCGGTTATTCAATTGATGGATGACGGTTTTATTCGACTATTGGATAACTGCCTTCGTAGCAGTGGTTTAGCGCCAGAAAGATTACACCTTGAAGTAACAGAGTCTACTTTTGTTGAAAACAAGGTTAAAATTCGACAACTATTGCAACAAATTCAAGCTC
Source organism: Paraglaciecola sp. (assembly GCF_039964565.1). Lineage (GTDB taxonomy): Bacteria > Pseudomonadota > Gammaproteobacteria > Enterobacterales > Alteromonadaceae > Paraglaciecola. The sequence continues at coordinate 6,164 of NZ_JBDVXF010000050.1, read as the reverse complement.
GTAAGATTGATGTATCAATTGACGACTTCGGTACCGGGTATTCGTCGTTATCGCAACTTCAATCACTACCGGTTAACTACGTCAAAATAGATAAGTCGTTTGTTGATAATATTGAAGGGAAAGGCGAAGCCATAATCCGAGCAACACTGTTCATTGCTCGGGAACTTAATTGCCAGACCATTGCTGAAGGGGTCGAAACAAAAGAACAAGCCATAGCGTTATCTGCTATGGGAGTGGATTATCTGCAAGGTTATTATTTTGCTAAACCTATGAAAAATGAAGACCTTACTATTTGGCAAAATCCCATTACTAACATTTTTTCGTAAACTTAATCGCGAGTTTCTATTGATGATGTTAATTTGTCTCCAATAAGGGCAAAATAGTGGTTTTGTAATGAGATAAATAATTCATGGCGCAGCTTTACTTCTACTATTCGGCAATGAACGCTGGCAAATCTACTTCTTTACTCCAATCTGCCTATAACTATGCCGAAAGAGGTATGAAGGCTGAAATTTTCACAGCCGCATTAGATAATAGATATGGCACGGGTAAAGTAGCCTCTAGAATAGGCTTAGAATCGGCAGCGCACCTTTTCAATCCTCATACGAATATACAATCTGCGGTAGAAACACTTCTAACTAAAGACAAGGTAGACTGTCTGTTTATTGATGAAGCACAATTTCTAACTAAACAACAAGTACAGCAACTAATCTATGTTGTAGATAATCTTAATATTCCTGTATTGGCCTATGGTCTGCGAACAGACTTTTTAGCAGAAACCTTCGAGGGTAGCCGTTATCTTTTAGCTTGGGCAGACAAGTTAATAGAGTTAAAAACAATTTGTCACTGCGGCCGCAAAGCGACATTTGTGGTTAGGATTGACGAAAGTGGTCAAGCAGTAAAAGAAGGTGAACAAGTGGAAGTAGGCGGAAATGATAGATACGAATCAATGTGCAGACAACACTTCGCCGCGCTTGTTTGGCAATAACTTATCAATATTCACTCATTTAAACATATAAAAAAGCAAACAGTTCTCACTGTTTGCTTTTTAGTAACAGTTAATAATCTAACAATAAAATTATTGAGCCGACTTTTCAGAAATATAGTTTATGACGCTTGTCGCTTCACGAGATTTGAAGAAATCTTCCAAGCTTTCACCTGCACAAGTCACGTTATCAGCTTCAAGTACGTTACCCATTACTTCTTTTTTGGTAAATCCTAAAGAGCCGATTTGACTGCTTAGTGCACGCTTAAACAAATTAACATTGTTAGTCACAGCAGACTTACAGAAGTTTTTAAAGTCTCTATCACCAACAAACTTATATTTGCTGCTTGATGCTGTAGCAACTTTAGGCTCTGCACCTGTTAAATAATCAGCGATATCTTGTGAGCCACGAGTCTTTGAAAATTCAACTAGACTTTGACCAGAACATTCAAAACTATCAGCGCTAGTTAAAAGCTTCAACATTTTATTTTTGCTGGCACTTAAACGAAAACCATGTTGTCTTACATTCTTTTTAAATAGACTTAAATCATTAGTTGCAGCCGCTTGGCAAAGTTCTGCGTATTGAGTATCACCAACAAACTTGAAGTTTTTAGCGCTTTTTAGAGAAGCGCTTGCATTGAATGATAACGTAGCTGCACAAATAACAGTGGTCAAAAGTAACTTTTTCATAATAACACTCCGGTAATTTAAGGTATTTAGTTAGGGTTGCTGGCTTTATTGCTCAACCTGATGAAACTAAGTGTAATTAAATTACAAAAATATGTTGTTTTTTTTCTGATTGTTTTTGATTAATGAATTGTAAAAAAGATAAAACCAAGATCAACAACATTGTAAACCTTTGTTTTTAATAACCTTAATGGTTTTATATATTTCATTTTAGAATAGACTTAGTGTAATTAAATATTAAAAATACTGTAATTAAATTACATAAATTAACTTTATTGGCTAATTTGGACGATTTTATTGAAAATTACTTACAAAAAAAGCCCGTTAGGGCTTTTTATTTCATATAAAAGAATGTTTATGGACTTATGGACGTAGCGCTTTTTCACCTCTAGCCAACCCACACACTCCCGTTCTTGATGCTTCGATAATCTCAGTACTTTGACTCAACGCATGTGCAAACGCGTCAAGTTTGTCACTGGTACCAGTAACCTGAATCGTATAGTTGTTGGCATCAACATCAACAATTTGCGCTCTAAATATATCAACATTACGCTTAACTTCTGCACGAACAAGTTCACTGCGGGTTGCAACCTTAACCAGCATGAGTTCTCGTTCAACGTGATGGCCGTCAGATAAATCAGACACTTTTAATACGTCGATTAGCTTATTAACTTGTTTTGTGATTTGTTCAATGACTTTGTCATCTGCAACCGTAACAATTGTTAAACGAGACAAACTTTTGTCGTCTGTTGGCGCGACACACAAAGAATCTACATTAAACCCACGCTGCGAGAAGACCCCGACTATACGTGATAATGAACCCGGCGCGTTTTCCATTAATACAGAAATAATTCTTCTCATTATGTGCGCTCCGTCTTACTTAATCGCATGTCATCCATTGCACCAAATTTAATTTGCATGGGATAAACATGTTCATTTTGATCTATTTCAATGTCCATAAATACTAATCTATCTTTAGCTGCAAAACATTTAGCCATTGCTTCATCTAATTCTTCTGGCTTGGTTACTCTAATACCTACATGCCCATAAGCTTCAGCCAACTTAACAAAATCTGGCATTGAATCCATATAGGAATGGGAATGACGACCTTTATAGATCATATCCTGCCATTGGCGAACCATACCTAAGGCGCGGTTGTTTAAAGAGATTATCTTTATAGGCAAGTTGTATTGCATACAAGTGGCCAATTCTTGAATATTCATTTGAATACTACCATCACCCGTTACCACAGTAGACACCGCTTCAGGATGAGCCATTTGAACTCCCATTGCAGCTGGCAATCCAAAGCCCATGGTGCCTAACCCGCCAGAGTTGATCCAGCGTCTAGGTTTTGCAAACGGATAATAAAGCGCAGCAAACATTTGATGCTGACCTACATCTGAACTGACATATGCATCTCCATTGGTATGTTTATATAAAGATTCAATGACTTCTTGCGGTTTGATTAACCCATCACCTTTTTTATATTCTAAACACTTACGAGAGCGCCACTGATTAATCTGTTCCCACCAATCAGCCACTTTTGCTTGCTGGGCCTTAGCATCAATTTTGCCCATCTCTTTAAGTAATTGTTTTGCCACTTCATCAACACTGCCAACAACGGGCACATGTGCACCAACAATCTTAGAAATGGAAGCAGGATCAATATCAACATGAATGATGTTGGCATGTGGACAGAACTTATCAACATTGTTGGTTACGCGATCGTCAAAGCGCGCGCCTAACGCCAAAATACAATCAGCATTATGCATCGCCTTATTGGCTTCCAATCTACCGTGCATACCCAACATACCGACAAACTGTTCATGGACAGACGAGAATGCTCCTAGCCCCATCAAAGTAGACGTCACAGGCGCATTCAGTTTTTCAGCGATCTCTGTTACCAAATCACTGGCTTCGGCTGATATAGCTCCTCCACCTACGTATAAAATGGGTCTTTTCGATTCCAATAAAGTCTTTACTGCTTTCTTAATCTGCTTGTTGTGCCCTTTAAGCGTCGGATTATATGAACGCATAGTGACATCTTCAGGGAATTGATAAGGATGTTCTTCTGATACATTGACTATGTCCTTAGGTAAATCGACCACTACAGGACCAGGACGACCAGTATTGGCAATGTAGTAAGCCTTGGCGATAGCTTCAGGTATATCCACTGCACGTTTAACCAAAAAACTATGTTTAACTATGGGTCTCGAACAACCTACCATGTCAGTTTCTTGGAATGCATCTTCGCCAATGTGCATAGACGGAACTTGCCCAGATAACACAACCATTGGAATCGAGTCCATAAATGCAGTAGCAATACCTGTTATGGTATTCGTTGCACCCGGACCAGATGTGACTAAAACGGTACCAGTTTCACCGGTTGATCTGGCATAGCCATCCGCCATATGCGCTGCAGCTTGTTCGTGACGGACGAGGACATGTTCGACATCTTGTTGGGCATATAATGCATCATAAATATCAAGTACAGCACCACCTGGGTAGCCGAAAACATGTTTTACCCCTATATCTTTTAGCGTCCGCACAACCATTGCGGCGCCTGACATCATCTCCATCAGAATCACTCCAGAACTATATTATTTAAAAACGAAGGGGCACTATACGTGAGCAATTAGGAAACTTAAACATGAAAAACGATAAAAGTGAGATGTATATCCCAATATAGACATATATTAGGATGATACCTCTAAAAACACTTAATTCCACAACCTGAATTAGGATAAAGTTACATTATATTAACAATTGAGGACTAATCATCTATTTCTACTTCCAAATCGTCCTTTATGGTGTCGTCATCTTCGACTGCAGCTGGTCGATGATTGCCATAAACGCTACCAAGTTTTGGACGGTTTATGCGTTTTTGATATTTCACCCATGCTTTTTCAGCAGCACCTTCTGGCTCTTTCTTACCAAATGCCGCGGCTAACAAGTTATTGTCATCATTTGTCTCAGGTTCGATTTGACCATCAACTAACGCAGCAATTAAACATCCATATTCAGACAATGCTTTGCTTTCACTAATAGAAAAATCTCCAGAACGAGAAAATCCATAGGGATAATTCTTCGTATCTTTGAACATACGTTTGACTAAAAATTCTCTAGTAAGTTTTGCCATTACAACCCCCACAAAATAAGTTAATTAGATTTATGATCACTGAGTAAAAAAACACTGATACTAAGAGCATTAAAAGGCTAGCACTCTCGTCTGGTTTAACTTGCTTTATAATTTAAAATCAAAATCTGTCAACTATTTTTGTGTGAATTTTTGGTTTCATTTACTCGATATTTCAAATCAATCTGAAGGAGATATGAATGTATTAAAAAATACATATACCAGTTGTTTTACTTTGTTCTAGCTTTTTGTGATCCAAGCCCAAATCATTTCACATTCAACAGGCTCAATTCCTAGTGCATCAGTAACCTGAACTGTGACACTCACTTCGCCTTTTTGAGCTGTTTGCATCAACGTTATTTGTTCGTCAGTTAAGCTGGCAACAGCAATCATGTCTCCCGTAGCTCGTTTGACATAGTTTAGCTCCATGCGTTTAATCAAAGGTAACTTATCACCTGGCAAGTTGATGCCAACAATAAACCCCGTGCATGATTCAGCCAACAACGCCATTGCTGCGGCATGAACGCTTCCAATGTGATTCTGCGCTTTTCGGCTATTTTTCTGACGATATGTCGCTGTTTTTCCATCTGTGTGCAGCACTTCAATTCCGGTAGTACTTGCTAATTTAACTTTGTACCGAAACATCCACGTCATTAACTTGGCACTTAGCCATTGCGGATATTGATTAACTTTATCAACAAATGTTCTTAAAGGATTGCTTACAGCCATGATTTCTTTACCTCTGGTTTGACCAGTATCAATTATGAATTTGTATCAAATCAATAGCAATGCATTTGTCGATGGCTACTAGTTTATCTGATTGAACAAAAAGACTATGAGTTGAAATCTGCTTTTGAGGGACGCATTGCTGAAAAAATATTACCCAAGCATTCAACCCAAGTGTGATTAATAAGGTTGTTTAAAGATTTTTAAAACTGTGGTTACGTTAATTTTCCAACGTAAAAATTTGAAGCGGGAACAAGATGCGAATTGGTCACCACGTGACGGCCACCTCATGGTTGCGTGCCTCTTGGGGTCGCCTAAATGGTATAACTTGAATCTAATCTTTACTGAGATGAAACATTGGAGTGGGAAACGAGATGCGATACCCACAACGGCAGTTGTCGCGCCCCCCTTGGGGTCGCCTAAATGGTATAACTTGAATCTAATCTTTACTGAGATGAAACATTGGAGCGGGAAACGAGATTCGATACCCACAACGGCAGTTGTCGCGTACCCCTTGGGGTCGCCTAAATGGTATAACTTGAATCTAATCTTTACTGAGATGAAACATTGGAGCGGGAAACGAGATTCGATACCCGCAACGGCAGTTGTCGCGTACCCCTTGGGGTCGCC
>NZ_JBDVXF010000049.1:0-188428 GCF_039964565.1 Paraglaciecola sp. | reverse complement strand
GAAAGTCGCTGGTGTTCTCCCTTTGGGCGAGGTTTAAAAGCTCCTACTCTGCGTTGCTAGAACTTACAATAGAATAACTATTGCTTCATTCGAGCACCTTGATTAGGTGATTTTAAATCTCGCTGAGCGATCAATTGTTAGGATGGATTGGTATAATAGCTTTGCAATGACCTATTGAACTCACAACACAAATGAGTCAGTTATTCTGATTCACTAATCTACTGACCAAAAACCTCAGGATACAAGGTTCTAGCGGGGGCGGTTTTGAACTCATTCATCAATTGGCTAAACAGATTGTCTTCAATAATTCCATCAAGTGAAGCGAGCACTTCTTCTAAGTTATGGTCTTGTGTACGGCAACAATCTTGGTAGAGATTGATCAATTGAGGCAAACTGATTTGGTGTTGTTTTTGTAATTTGTTATCTGCCAAAACAAAAAAATAGGCACTGCCCCAATATGCTGCGGGGTATTGTTTGTTGTCCATTAATCTTGTGGCAATAGAGGCGGCCGTTAAGTCACTGTTAAACCAACGTAGATGTGGCTGGATTTTACTTTTATAACGGTGTTCCAAAGTTCCTTTTAAAATCCCTGATTGCACCATAATTTGATATTGCATATAACTAGCAAAACCTTCCGATAGCCAGCGATACTCCGGTCCCAAATAAGGTAGCGCCATGTGGGCTAATTCATGATAGATAGTCCAGTCATTGACAAATTTAGTTAGACCAAATCGTGGGTCTACATAAAAATGAACACTGCCTTTTTTGTCTCGCCTCGTAAAGGCCCAAGGCACGGGTTGATTAGATTTTCTAGGATAAAGATGCAGAGACAGCGGGGTAGGGTAAATGCCTAATGTTGCTCGAGTGGCGTTAACACCTTGAGTAAGCCAATTTTGCAACATATTGGCTTGCTCTTCCTCAAAACTAGATAAACCGTGAACACTAAATTGATCCACTGTCACTGCCTTGCACTGCATGGCAGAAACAATTAACAAAATAAAAATAGCCAGGCGTGGCAGTCTTCCAAGAAAAATATGAGTCATGGCTGACTTAGTTATGTTGAGTACTATGAAAAAAATCAATGGCCATCCGATACATTTGCATGGCTAGTGCTGCGTCGTATCTATCACCTTCATCACGCATAAAAGCATGTTGGGCGTTAACTTCATGCCAACTAAAGTCGCAGTCATTTTGACTGAGAGTTTGATGAATAAGTTGGCGGCCTTCCGCAGACACATGAGGGTCCTGTTTCCCAAACACCAAAACCATAGGACAGCGAATATCTCGGCTTCTGCTCAAAGAATCATTGCCTGTTTGGCAGGGTAAAGTGTTCGAATGAATATCCGTTGGGTATAAGCAAAACGCGCCAGAAACGTCCTGGTTTAAAGCGGCTCTAAATGCAAGGTGGCCACCAATACACACACCCATTACTGAAATATTTCCATTGCAGAAGTTGTGTTGTTGTACAAATTCAACCATGGCTTGGGTGTCTGAATCGTGATCTTCTAAGGATTTTGTGAATTTGTCTGTGTTACCTTTGTCTTTTCCTGCATCGTCATAGGCCAATACGGTTCCAATCGGGTTAAGCTCATGGAAAATTTCTGGCACCAGTACCACAAAGCCGTGACCGGCTAGTATCTGTGCACTACGGGTGATAGGACTGGTTTGCTGAAATATCTCGGAGTAGAAAATTACGGTAGGAAAACTTCCATTCTTCGCTGGGCGAAATACTGATGTTCGCATTACGCCTGTTTTCGTTTGAATATCATTATATTGATGCTGAATTATCATGGACTTCCTCAAATAAGTCTTACACATTTAGGTCGCTTAATAGCCAGACCTGATTAAGTTGAATTTTATTGCTTGTGTTTTCACAACCAGCCTACACTTAGATTACTATGAAAGTGTTAATTCTCAGTATGTTATGAATAGTGTATGCGGCAAAGTGGTGGCGATATTTTTTGCTGCTTGTTTTTTGGCTCTGCAGTTTCATAACCTTGATCATACTGAAATTGAACACAACACTGCTCGAATCTTTCATATTGAAGTTACCAAAACAAGTGAAATAGATAAGAAAATTCACAATCAATCTATCTATACTCAAGTTGTCCGATCACATCATGAGTTTTTACAACGTTATGTACCTCTCTACAATTTGTGGCAGCCCCAATTAAAATGGGGCGCACAGCACTGGGGAACGTTGGATTTTCAAAAGGAATTACAAGGGGGGCTCGCTGCTTTTTGTGAGGTTTATCGAGTCAAACTTTTTACCTCTTTTAACTTTCTTCAGGCTCTAGCGCTCACTTTCGAGCGCATTTCTACTTTACACGCTCATCATAAGCAGATTCAAAGTGATGAATCTGACAATCATGTCTCTTAATTAAATTTTTCGAATTGGCAAATAACGTTTTGCCTTACAACAAATTTTTAGGTCGGCTGGATTCGGTTGGCCGTTTTTAGAGAGAAATTATGGATAGTCTAATTGTTTTGTGGCAAATTCTGAAACCTTGGGTATATTTTTTTGGCTTTATTTACTTTTGTATCAAAATGACAACTTGGGCCAAAAATCGCAAAGTGGGGGCGATTGCCTTTGGTTTGTTTTTTCAAATGATTTTGCCTGATCCAAGTGCTGAAACCACTATTAAAGCCGTGTCCGAGCGCAAACAGGAAATGAAAAAACAACAAGAGGGCGACAAAAAGCCTAAAGAATAAGATTGATCTTCGGCATAGTCATAGTACTATGCCGTTTAAATTTGTAATGGCAAAAGGAATTGCGACATTTCCAGTCTCCCACGCCCCAATAATTTAAAGCTGTAGGGTATTTTCAAGTTAAATCGAATCAAAGCCTTCCTTGATTGTGAAGTGGCTACTCTTTGTTTTGCCAAAAAAATTACCTTGCTTAAGGCTCAGTTACATTTTTTAGTCGGTTCAATTACATTTTGTAATAGATTTAATTATCGGGAAGTTTATTATTCTGTTTTCCAGCTACCATAGGTTTACGATGCACAAAAACATACTATTTTTACAGGGACCCGTAGGCTCGTTTTTTAGACAACTTGCAGACTTTATGGCAAAACAAGACGATGTCACTACTTATCAAATTGCGCTGAATGGTGGTGACGATATTTTTGCTCGAAGTAAACGCACCACAGCCTATGTAGGAAAGCCCCAAGACTGGTCCGAGTTTTTGAAAGCGTACCTAAGCAAGCATAATATTACCGATATTGTGGTGTTTGGCGATTGCAGATTTTACCATCGAATCGCTAAAAAGGTCGCGTCAGAACAAGGTATACAGCTGTGGGCTTTCGAAGAAGGGTATTTGCGTCCGTCATTTATTACCCTTGAGCGTGAAGGAGTAAATAGTAATTCATTATTCTCTAACGAGTTATTTGAACAGTTTAATAGTACTGGCTTGTCACTATCAGAAAGCGAAAACTTGACACGAAGAAACTCTTTTTGGTTTATGTCAGTAAACGCATTTATTTATTATTTTTTTAAACTTATCTATTCGTACAAATATAAACATTATATTCATCATAGACCTTGGTTATTTAGTGAGGAAACTTATAGTTGGGTTAGAGCTGCGGTTAGAAAAGTGACCTACGCATACAACGATTATAAGTTATCAAAGTCCATTAAAAGTAGTCTCTCTAAACAGTATTTTCTTGTGCCTTTACAAGTGAGTGTGGATAGCCAAATTTTGTTTCATTCGCCCTTTGGCTCTGTTGAAGAATTTATAAGCACTGTGATTGAGTCCTTTGCAAAAAATGCTGATAAAGATGATTTTCTAGTCTTTAAACATCACCCAATGGATAGAGGTTTTACTAATTACCAAAGATTTATTAAGAAGCTTTGTTATGCATACGACCTTAATCAACGGGTGATTTATTGTCATGATACTCACCTGCCTACCTTATTAAAACATGCAAAGGGAACGATTACTGTTAATAGCACTGTGGGTATCTCATCACTCCATCATGGTACGCCAACCAAAGTGTTAGGTAACGCAATATATAATATTGCAGGTATGACGAGTCAAAAAGAACTGCATGAGTTTTGGAATATATCCTGTAAACCTTGCGTTGATAAATTTTCGAAATTCACACAGTTCTTGAAGGAAAACAACCAAATACCTGGAAGTTTTTATATGAAGCCAACTAACACTTTCGCGGCTATTTCAAAAATCATACTCAGTTAATCTCTGTGAAGAGTAGACATTGCCTTAACCCGGCTGAAACCTTGGTATTGCGTAAATTAAACAACAAGTTACTCCACGGGAATTAATTTAAGTAGTCGCTGTGATATTTAGCGACGGAAATTCCCCTTCAATTTTTATATTGAATCAAATTATTAGGAAGAATGGCTATGGGTGAACATTCAAGAAAGGTACAGGCAGCAATCGACGTTGTTAAACCTTTTGCACATCCAACCCAATTGCATGATGGCGTTGATAGAAACAAGTTAAAAGCGGCTGTTCAAGAAAGTAAAGAATCGATCCTTACTCAAAGCCAGCAAATAAAAAACATGGCTCAGCACTGCGAACAGAGGGTAGAGCAAGCACTATGTTTGATTGCTGCTAGCACAGGCCGGGTAATTATTTCTGGTATGGGCAAGTCAGGACACATAGGTCGTAAGATTGCTGCGACTATGGCATCAACAGGCACTCCTTCATTTTTTGTGCATCCAGCCGAAGCTTTTCATGGTGACTTGGGGATGATCCAGCCAAGTGATGTTGTGGTGTTGATTTCAAACACAGGTGAAACGGATGAAATCCTCAAGCTGGTCCCATCTTTACAGAACTTTGGTAATAAAATTATTGCCATCACCGGTAATACCCGAAGTAGCTTAGCGAAAAATTCAGACGTGATTTTAAATGTAAAAGTTGATCGTGAAATTTGTCCAAACAATTTGGCTCCCACGTCTTCTACTACTGCAACTTTAGTTATGGGTGATGCATTGGCGGTCGGCCTGATTCATCTTAGGGATTTTAAACCCCACCATTTTGCGCTCTATCATCCCGGCGGTAGTTTGGGGAAACGCTTGTTAACTCAGGTTAAAGATGTCATGCATAGTAATGATTTACCATTAGTGACAATGAACCAGTCAATGCAAGACGTTATTTTAGCTATGACACGCTCAACCTTAGGTTTAGCCATAGTCGAACACAACGCAATGTTACAAGGGATTATTACCGATGGTGATTTACGTCGTTCTTTAGTTCGATGTGTCGATTTTAAAGGACTTACCGCCAAAGACATGATGACCATTACCCCTATTACCATCTCTCAAGATCAGCGGTTAATAGAAGCGGAACAGTTGATGCGCGAAAATCACATTAAAAGTGTAATAGTGGTTGATGAAGTCAATAGGCAAAAAGTGGTGGGTGTGTTGGAGTATTTTCAGTAATGCCAAACCTTTCTGAATTTACCCATGCCGCACCGAGCAGAAACGCCTTTAAAATCATGTGTGATACCGTACACGCACTTTTAATGCGCGAAGTGAAAGCTCGCTTCGGCTCTTCAAAGTTAGGGTATTTTTGGGCGATTGCCGAGCCTATTGCACAAGCTGCAGTGTTAGGGTTGCTTTTTACTCTAATCGGCCGCAGTAGTTTAGCCAATGTGCCGGTAGCCTTGTTTTTGTTTACGGGTATTTTACCGTTTAAGCTGTTTTCGAAATTATTACCGCAACTTTCATTGGGTATTGCTTCTAATAAAGCCCTATTTGCATACAGACAAGTCGCGCCGGTCGATCCTGTGATTACTCGGTTAGTCATCGAAATAGCCACTTATGCAATAGTATATTTAGTGATCATGGCTGTTTTGGCATGGTTAGGGTTTGACGTGCTCCCTGACCAGTTGTTACCGTTTTTTGTGGCGAATGGTTTGCTTGTTATTATCAGCTTTGGTTTGGGACTTGCCCTGTGTGCTGCAGTGCAGCAATGGGATGACACCCCCAAACTTCTTTCTATGGTTCTCACCCCGATGTTTTACGTATCGGGCGTGTTTTTTGCAGCCACTATGATACCCGCCCAATATTGGTATTTACTCACCTGGAACCCAATATTTCATATTATTGAACTCAGTCGTGACGCTTATTTTGATTCTTACACCACTCCTGTAGGTGACTGGCAGTACGTCATGCTTTTTGCTCTCGGCTCACTATTTCTAGGATTAGGTTTATACCGTATTAACAGGGTGAGGTTTTCAGCCTGATGATCACATTTAAACAGCTCAGCAAATATTACCCCACCAAACAAGGGCGACGTTATATCTTCAAAGGTGTCAATTTAAGTTTGCCAATGGATAAAAGTATAGGAGTGTTGGGCCCTAACGGCGCGGGTAAGTCAACGCTGATTAAGATATTAGGCGGTGCCGATTACCCATCAAAAGGTAAAGTTATCAGTCCCCTTAAAATTAGTTGGCCTTTAGGGCTACGAGGAGGCCTACAAGGCTCAATGAGTGGTCGTGAAAATGTACGATTTGTCGCCAGAATTCATGGCTTCACTAACACGAAATTGGTGGAAGAAAAGGTCAGTGATTTCGCAGAAATCGGCATTTACTTTGATGAGCCAGTTAAAACCTACTCTAGTGGAATGCGCGCCAGAGTGGCCTTTGGTTTAACCATGGCATTCGATTTTGATTTTGACGTGTTATTAGTGGATGAGCTAACGGCTGTTGGAGATACCAATTTTAAGAAAAAAAGTGAAAAGGTGCTTAAGAACAAATATGAAAATACCAAAGTGATCATGGTTAACCATTCAGCCAATGAACTTAAAAAATACTGCCAAGCAGGTTTGTTAATAAAAGACCAAAATTTACATTACTTTGACGAACTAGACCATGCGTTACAAGAGTACCAATCCTGCTATGTCACACACTAATCCTTCTCTTTCGAACACCCAGCGCAAGTTGCGAAAGCTACGAACGCGCCCAGTGTTATTTGTCAAAGATTCGCGCCCCTACCTCAAAGCGATAAAGACCGCTTATGCCACTTGGGCGCGTTTGGGGTCGTTTTTATTGGTGTTGCTAACGTCTCTTTTGGTGGTTATTTATTACGGTTTAGTTGCTTCGCCTCGTTATGTTAGCCAAGTCATATTTGTGGTTGAACAAGCCAATGGCCAAGAAGTGACCTTAGGTGGATTGGCGTCTTTAGGGGCGACATCATTAAGCAGTAAAGATGCCTATATCATAATGGCTTTTATTAAGTCCCGTGAATTATCGGAAAGACTCGATACAAAATTACAATTACAAAAGCACTATGCTTTGTCGCAATGGGATTGGTTTAGTCGTTTAAATCAAAACGCTACAGCCGAAGATTATTTGGCATTTTATCAGGCTCACACAACGGTCAGTTATGACGAGCTAGCAGGTATTCTAACCCTTGAAGTTCAAACATTTTCACCCGAGTATTCGCAAAAGATAGCACAACAAATTTTGACTGAAAGTGAAGTATTTATTAATCAACTCGGGGTCAAAATGGTAAATAACCAAATGGATTTCGCTAAGCTAGAAGTGTCTCGCGCCCACGACGCATTTTTACAACAACAAACCGCATTAGTGAGGTTTCAAGACACTAATAAATTATTTAATCCAGAGCAACAAAGTGGTGCTTTGTTAGAGGTGATTAACCAACTAGAGTCGTCGTTAGTGGTTCTAGAGTCTGAGCTCAAAATCCTATTGACCTATATGCACCAGAGTGCGCCAGAGGTGATAACTAAACAAAATAATATTAAGGCGTTAAAAGCGCAGTTATTAGAAGAGCAAGCCCGCTTAACAACCGGTGATGCGAGCTCACTCAACAAAATCAACTCCGCGTTTCAAGAAATAAAACTCAATACTGAATTAGCGTTGCAACTCTACAAAAATTCTTTGGCGGGGTTAGAGGCAACCAGAGTTGAGGCGTATCAAAAGCTTAAACATTTGCTGATCATTCAATCGGCCAAAATAGCCCATGAAGCCAGCTATCCAAGAAGGATTTACAGCATATTTACTTGGTTTGTTAGTTTACTGATCATGTATTTGGTAGCAAAACTTATTGTGGCAATTATTAAGGAGCATGCCGAATGAAACTGGTTTGTATGGGGATATTACTGGTGCTCGTGTTCAGCAGTGTTGCCAAGGTAGCAAATTCAGCCGTGACCCTATCCCAAGAAGCACAGGTGCAACCTAATGCGTTGACCTCAATACAGCCTGGTCATACTTATGGTGATTGGTTATTTAACGGTAATTTTAATAAAGTCGGATTTAGTGGTTTTAATCCTGATTATCATTTGTCCATCGGAGACAAGGTGCTCGTACAGTTATGGGGCGGATTAGATTTCCAAGGCGAACTATCAGTCGATGTGCATGGAAATATCTTTATACCTAAGGTAGGGCCTGTATTGGTTAAAGGTGTGAAAAATAGTCAATTAAACGAAGTAGTTAAAAAATCGATAAAACGGGTATATAAATCTAATGTAGAGGTGTACGCCAACTTAGCTACAAGTGAACAGGTAAAAGTATTTGTGTCGGGCACAGTCTCTAAACCTGGCTTATATCAGGGGCATAGCGCCGACAGTATTTTAACTTTTATTGATCAAGCTGGCGGCATTCGAGCTGATATTGGCAGTTACCGTAACATCCAGATAAAACGTAATGACAAAATATTAAATACATTCGATTTGTATGGGTTTTTAAATCAGGGGCAGTTACTCAACACCCAGTTTCAAGATGGAGATTTAATTTTTGTGGCACCAAAACTGGCCGAAGTGAATATCGAAGGTCAAGTTGGCTATAGCGGTAAATATGAACTTAAGCAAGGTGTTAACTTTTTAGAAGATATTTTAAAGTCGGTGGCGATCCAAGAAAAAGCCACCCATGTGACTTTGGTGACACCCATAGGGCGAGAAGTCGTTGCTAGTCAGTATAGCGTTGACGAATTGGCTAACGTCAAGGTGCAGCCGGGTACGTTGATAAAAGTGAGCTCTCAACTTCGTGCTAAAAGTATTAGCGTAACGGTAATGGGGGAGCATAACTCCCAGCAAGAAATAGTTTTACCTTGGGGGGCGACATTATCACAGTTAACCGAACAGATAATTTTTACGCCTCTTTCAAATAAACAAGCTATGCAGTTATTTCGCCCTGCTGTCGCAGAGCGCCAAAAAGCGATGTTGTTGGAGTCGCTCACAGCACTAGAACAAAGTGTGCTTACGGCGCGCTCAGAAACTAATGAAGCTGCGCAGTTACGCAGTAAAGAAGCAGAAACTATATTGACCTGGATAGACAAGGCTAAAAAAGTACAGCCTAACGGGCAAGTACTGTTATCCCACCACAACTC
Source organism: Paraglaciecola sp. (assembly GCF_039964565.1). Taxonomy (GTDB): domain Bacteria; phylum Pseudomonadota; class Gammaproteobacteria; order Enterobacterales; family Alteromonadaceae; genus Paraglaciecola. The sequence continues at coordinate 179,113 of NZ_JBDVXF010000049.1, read as the reverse complement.
TAGTCACCCTATCTACTTGCAACAAGGTGATAAAGTGGTGATCCCCGCAAAACGAAATATTGTGATGGTGCATGGCGAAGTGTTATTTCCTACCGCCATTGCCTATCAAACAGGTTTGTCAGCAAAAGACTTTATCCAACAAGCTGGTGGTGCAATGCAAGATATGGATGATGTCAATGTGTTGGTTATGAAACCTAATGGCAACGTACTAACAGTAAATAACAAACTAAATAAACATAAAGTAATCACCGCGGGTGATGAGATTTTTGTTTTAGCTAAACCGGATGAAAAGTCCTTTCAGCTGACCAAAGATATCACTCAGGTGATCTATCAAATAGCAGCCAGTGCAGCTGTGATTTTGGCAATTTAGAGGCGGTTTAGAAAAATGGTAAATGTAAATGGTTATGAATTGCTCAGTGTAATCATTCCGATACGGGTAAGTGCAGATCGCGAATACGTATTAGCAAATTTAGAAAGGCAATTAGCTGAAACTGATGCCGTTAAGTTAGTCAATTTTGTCATGGTTGATTCAGGAAGCAATGAACATTATTCACGAATATTAAAAAACATTTGCAACAGTCACAACGTACAATATTTGTTCCACGATAGTAGGGGCGAGACTTTTTCTGTTGGTGCCGCCAGGGATTTTGGTGTGCAACATGCCAAGTCAGATATCGTCATGTTTATGGATGTCGATTTGGTTTGGGATAACAAATTCTACGAAAAATTAGTGGATGAAATTAAGCTTAGAAACATGACTGCGTGTATCAATTCATTTTTCCTTATTCCTTGCTTTTATCTTAGTGAAAACGCCAGCCATGAGTTTTTAGAAATGGATAGAAAACTCGCTTTTCATCAAGTTAAACGTTGGCATGAATATCAGACATTTGGAAAAATCGACTCATATGCCCCATCGACGTCCGTCATGGTAGTCAATAGAGAACACTATTTAGCATTGGGCGGTCACAGAAAAGAGTTTTATGGACATGGATGCGAAGACTTTGAATTAATTCATCGACTAGCAGCCAACTTTCCTAAATTCGCTAGGCCGAAAAATTACTATTTGAATAGTGGTAATTATGAATCAATGGAATACCAAGGGTTCAGAGCGTTTTTTGGGTTATACGGAGAAATCGCGATGCGTTCTTCTTTGTTTTTAATTCATATATGGCACCCTAGGCCCAAAAGAGGTGCCTATCATGGGAGTATGCATAGAAACAAAGCGCTACTGACTGACCTAATGGTGAAGTATGACCAAGATAAAATTGGACCTTCGCCTTTAGCTGACCTTAATTTAGGAAAGAAAACCTTAATACTGGGAGTGAAAGGCGATCAATCTTGGTTATCTATTAGACAAATTCTTCCCTACCTAGGCGAGCTAGAATATAGAAGTGAATTTACTTTTAATGGCAACGAAGATTTCGAAAAATTTCTTAAAAGAAACAATATTCAAAGGTTGTTCTTTTGGAATCCTTATGGCAACGAAACAAGGTTAAAACTTTATAAGTGGGCGAAAAGCACAAACTTTCCTTTTATGGTGTTTGAGAGAGGAGCCTTGCCAGATTCATGGTTCATAGACGAAACAGGGTTTAATGCTGACAGTACTAAATACGACTACCAAAATTGGCAGCATATTCACGGTGATGTGTTGCACGAAACCAGTTTTTATATCGATAACTTGATTGAGTGCGGTAATACACTGGAAGAAAATGGGGCTAGGTTAGGCAAGGATTTGTTGCGAGAAAAGTTAGATAAGCTTTATCGAATTGGTAGCAAAAAAGTCCTGTTTATTCCTTTTCAACGACCCAGTGATACGGTTATTAAATATTTCTCTGGTGATGTAGGCGGGTATGAACAATTTTGTGAGTTAGTTACCAATGTACAACGCAAGCTTGATCCCAACGAGTGGGTTGTTTTGGCTAAAAAACACCCACTGGAAACGCAGCGTCCCATTGTTGGAGCGGATGTGATATTTGTTGAAGATGACACTCACATCTACGATTTATTATCGTTAGCAGATAAAACCTTGCTGATGAACTCAGGAGTTGGGGTGTTAGCTATGCTATTTAAAACACCACTTTGTTATGTTTCTGATTGTTTTTACGGAATTGAAGGTGTTAACAAAAAAGCCAGCAATTTAGACGAAGTCATGACATTCATAAATGCACCCCAAAGCGTCGATTGGGAAAAAGTACTGCAATTCATTACTTATTTGAAAAACGATTTTTATTCTTTTGCGAGTACTTCTACCTATCTTAGAAAAGAAGAAGATGGCTCCTTGCGCTCTATTACCGAAAAATTGACTTTCACTGAAATAAAACAACTCAGTAGTCGCCCATTGTTTTTCCAATACGATAACGCACAAGTACCTTGGAACTCAAAAGCCTATGGTGAATTTTTGCCTAGTGTGATTAGAGCCACAAAAAATAACAGTGGCAAAAATGCTGACACAAATGGAGAGAATAGTTCTTCAACTCAGCTAGCAAGTGCTAAAAAAGTAATCATAGATAACACCCTTAAATCCCGTTCATTTAAAGAAAGATTTGAGAGAAAAAGTTTGAAATTGATAAGAGAGCCAGTCACATTTTTTAAAGATGCGCTTCGCTAGTGAATGTTAAAAATAAACAATTAAGCAGACATTAAAATAGAGCCATGCCATATCAACATGCGTGTTTGCCAAGCAAATATAATGACCAAGAAACTATTTTCCTATGACAATTTTAACTACATCTAAAGGGATCAGTAAACGTAAGGCTTTAATCGAACATTGTTTTAATCAAACATTATCAAGGCTTTCTTCACGAATTAACTATTCTCCAGAGGATGTGGTGGTTGGTTGGGGGGTGAAAGCTAACACCCTAAAAGCGAAAAAAATCGCAGACACGCGTAATCTGAAATACTTGCATCTTGAAGATGGTTTTATTGGTTATATTGGACATCCCGCTCGTAAAGGCCATGCTGTTGCGTTAATTGCTGACGAGTTAGGTGTTTATTATGATGCCCGCAAGCCATGTTTGTTAGAGTCTTATATTGCCAATATTTTAACCGATGTTGAACGTGGTCGCACCCAACAACTCATAGAAAAAATAGTAGATGTTGCTGCCACTAAGTACAACTGTTATGAATCTGCTGAGTTACCTGCTGCGTTAGCCAAAAAGCTATCGGCTGATAAACGCCCTTGTATTTTAATTGTTGATCAAGTTGCTGGTGATTTATCGATTGCAGGAGCAATGGCAGATCAAAATAGCTTTATTAAGATGGTTACCCAAGCTAAAAAAAACCATCCTAATGCTCGGTTGTTATTACGTACTCACCCTGATACCCGTTTTGGCAAAAAACTCGGCGTGTTAGCCCAGTTAAAAGCGAAGTTAGCATTACCGCATCTAGAAATAATTGACGAGCATTGTCATCCTCACGCATTAATTAAAGCGGTAGACGCGATTTACACTGTTTCTTCTCAAATGGGCTTCGAGGCCTTGTTATACAATAAATCTGTTTATTGTTTTGGTTTGCCTTTTTACGCCGGATGGGGGTTAACACATGATACTTTGGTTTGTGAGCGACGTGGAACAGCGACACTTGAGCAGTTAGTACATGCAGCCTTAATTAAGTACACAAAGTATTATGATCCGACCATGCAGCAAGCTTGTGAACTTGAAAATATCCTGACACTCATTGAGCTCCAATACCCAGCTAAGGTGCCTTATCGTCGATTATTCTTAGTCGGGTTTTCGTTATGGAAACGCGGGTTTATGCGGCATTTTTGTCGGCATTTGTCGGCCAAGCTAATTTTTGTAAGTAAACCGCCGATTAGTTTGGCCTTTAATGAAAAAATATTGGTTTGGGGGGCGAAATATCCTGAGTTAACCGATTGTATTCGTGTTGAAGATGGTTTTATTCGCTCCAGTGGTTTAGGTGCTAATTTATCTCGCCCCTCTTCTTTGTCCTTTGACAAGCGAGGGATCTATTTTGATAGCCGTTCTGCGTCTGATTTAGAAACTCTTTTAAATCATTCCGTAATCAACCAGAGTAAAAAAAGTAGAGCCGAGTCGTTAATTCAGCTGCTTCGCCGCTCTGGAGTCAGTAAATACAATGTTGGCCAAGGGGGCAACTTTGAAATTGATGTCAAAAATAAACTAGTCATTTTAGTGATTGGACAAGTTGATGGTGATGCCTCAATCAAGACCGGTAGTCCTTATATTAAAAGTAATGAAGCATTACTCAATGCGGTGCGCGAGGCCAACCCAGAATCATACATTGTTTACAAACCTCACCCTGACGTAGTCTCTGGTAACCGTGCAGGTAGTGTTTCAAAGCCGTGTATGCAACAGTGCGTTGACAGTGTTGTGACTGACTTTCCCTTGACGAGTTTGTACTCAAAAATAGATGAGCTTCACACAATGACATCTTTGAGCGGCTTTGAAGCATTAATTCATAACGTAAAAGTTCACACTTGGGGGCAACCTTTTTATGCTGGCTGGGGCTTAACAACGGATCGTCACCCACCAAGTAGGAGGGACACTCAACGGTCGTTATTAGAGCTTGTCTATGTGGCATTAATCGAATACCCGCTTTACATCGACTGGCAAACAGGGCTGTGGACAAGCCCAGAAATACTCATTTCAAAATTAAGCAATAACAAAAATGCGAGCATTAAAAAAAGATCATTTATTTCTCGAAATGTTGTAAAGCTTAATAGCATACTCGGCAGGTAATCGGACTTGCCCGAAAGGGAGGTTCCAGCTTTTCTCTCTTTTTGGGGCATGGTATTTAAGGCAACAGTAGTACGCTCAGAGTTAAAAACACTGTTGCTAAAATAGCCCTAGTACTTTTGCTTCTAATTTAGGTTTTGTTGGTGGCTTCTAACTGCTTAAAAAACTGCTAAATTGCGCCTTAAGTTTTGATTATTATTAAAGAGAAAGTCCATGTTTGATGTAAATGAATATTTTGATGGAAAAGTAAAATCTATTGCTTTTGATACTGACACCTTACCGGCAACTATGGGCGTGATGGCCACAGGCGACTACGAATTTGCGACTAGTCAGTTTGAAACCATGACTGTGGTAAGTGGCGCCTTAACGGTGCAATTGCCCGGTGATGATAAGTGGCAAACTTTTGGTCCAAGCCAGCAGTTCACTGTTGAAGCTAATCAAAGCTTTAAAGTACAAGTGAAAAACGATACCGCATACTTATGTACTTATGGGTAATTGTTTAATCAGAACATGAACAAAACAGTTAAAAAGTTAGATAACAATGTGGTGAAGGCTTTGACTGTTGTCTGCGAGAATGCGAAACAAGATATAGTTGGTTTTGAGTGGTTAACTCATTCAGCCAATTATGCTAATTTTCCTAGGAGCTTAGTCATTACCTGTGTTTTAGATACCAGTGAATCGCTTGACCTTATGTTAACCAGTGAACAAGACAAAGCGCTGCGTAAGCAAATTCAACGGCAACTTTTAAAAGCAGGAATTTTGCTTAAAGACGTTAGGCGTCATGTGTTTTTTGATACCGAGCAAGCCTGTTTGTTAGAACATAATGGTGATTGGAAACGTAGGTTGGCTTTGAATTAGTATTTTTATCCAGCTCGCAGATGCTTCAATAAGGCGAAATTTTACTTGTTTATTGCCAAAATTCTTAACCTACACACTTAAATTTCGGGAAAATTACAATGAAAATTAAGATGAGTGCCTCCGTAATAGCTTGAAGGTTTACCTAATATCACTATCAACACAATTACCACCACGCTTCTTCGCTTTGTAAAGATTTTCATCGGCCAGTTTTATTACAGTGGATAATGCCTGACCCAGTGGTACTTTAGCGGCTCCAATACTAAGACTGATCACGTCAGCATTACGACTGTTGTATTGGTGGGGGATTTCCATTTGGGTTATTTGTTTAACGACATCTTCAAGAATCGATGATTGAGCGTCTACTAATGATTGAGGTATTAATAAGGCAAACTCTTCACCACCGTATCGATAGGCATGCACGCCACTTATCTGACTGAGACATTGGCCAACTTGTTGCAAAACTCGATCTCCAGCCTCGTGTCCATAATGATCATTAAATAATTTAAAGTCATCAATATCGGCAAGGGCAAGAACGTGAGGTATTTCGCCGGATAAAATGGATTTTAAGTCACGGTCTAATGACCGTCGGTTCAGTAACCCGGTAAGACCATCTACATGCGCAAGCTGTTGAAGGCGTTGGTTCGCATCTGCTAATTCAGCCGTTCGTAGCTGAACCTGTTTCTCTAGTCCGTGCTGAGCTTTGACAAATCGCCGAGCCATTGTCCTAAATGCATCCAGAGCAAGCTTTACCTCACCTTTGAATTGCCATTGTTTAGTACTCGTTGTAATGACATCGCGATAATTTTGCGTGTCCATCAATCCTGCTACTGAAGCGAGCCTGTGTAGTGGTTGGGATACTTCTATGGTTACCTGCCAATGTACGATTAGCAGCAGTAAACCTAATATGAATAATCCGGTAATACTGAGTATCAGAGAGTGGGTCGTGGCCTGTTCGCGAATCAAGTCTTCTGGGTAAAGTGCCGCATACCACCAATCTACACCGGGAATAGGCTGAAGTATGAGCAAATGGTTCGGTAGCGCGTTTTCAAACACCTGCTTATTGTTGGGGTTATTGTTTTTGGCGATAACTTTATAAACCGCCTGATACAGTGGGTCGTGATAGTTATCATGATTGAGTAGTGGTTGGTTCTTCAGTTTGTTACTAATATTTGATGCCGCAATTAAATCGCCTTGTTGATTGAGCAACATAAAATCCGCTTTTGAATGTCGTTTTTTTTGTAAACTATCTAGTAACTTACTTAGTTCGACATCAAAGCTAGCATTTGCGAGGTGTTTACCGTTCAGATCAATTGGGCGTTGATAGGTAATCGTCCAGATACCTGCTGAAACGTCAAAGTATAAACCGGTCCAATTTGGCTCCCTCTCGGGGTTTTCTGATTGAAGACTGGATTGTAGAACGCTGTAGTCAGTCATAATTAAATCTTTATCAGCTTGGCGACCCCATGGAATGTTCTCAGAAAAGATAATTAACGCATTTTCTGGCATGGAAAGGTGGCTGTTACTGACCATTTCTGACCAAGCTGGGCCAAGTTCATTAAGAGTCAAAGTTGCAGCAACTATCCGTGCTTTTCGCTCCTGATCCAAAGGACTGTCTGATTGACCAATAAATGCTGAGATACCCTTCAGCAGATAATGATTGTCGGATATTCCATCAAAGTAAACTTGTTTAAGGCGCGTTATGCCAGGAGAGGTTTGTTCAAACCAAGATTGAAACAGTATATTAGTCTCTGCCTGATTTTCTGACTGATGCTGGTAATGGTCAAGAAAGCGCTTGGCGAGAATGTTTGCGTTGTTTGTTACATGAGAAAACAGCACATCCGTGGGAACAAGTGCCGCTTGAATATCTTGTTTAAGTGATGATATAACTTGTTCTTGGTAGCGAGGGTAGGTTGAAAAAAAAGTAATAATAGATGCGACAACAAGTACTAGTAGTGCCCAGAAACTAATGCGTAATCCCAACCGTCTACCTAACTGTTCATGAGGATCCAGTTTCCTGCTGCTTTGCCTACGATTCACTTATTACAACCATTTTTTAACTAGAAAACTATAGTTTAACTGATTGTACGTCACGTCTGTTCGAAATCAAAATAAAAGGGGAGAGCTCAGTATTTGGTATATTATTGGCTAACAGTCAAAACAGAAATCTCTGATTTACCGTCGTAAAAGCCTTCTTCTACTATGTTTTTAAATCTCGTTACATGATTGGGCGCCATAAATGGTGCAAGTTCTATGACTACAGTGCCAGTTTCGAGCTCTAGATAGATGAGGTTTTCCAGTGTAGGTGTTCACCATTCTTGTTTCGCCTGAGTACAGAAGGTTATTAACAACAGTAAAACGTTATAGGTTAATCGGGCCATCATTCTTAGTGTTTTCAAATAGAGTTAAAAATCAGCGGGTTTACCGCTGTTTGCTTTTATTACCAGCAGATGTCAAAGCGAGTCTTTCAATAACGGCGCTAACATAGACTCTAAACCATTGACTTTTACTTCATGCATCAAGGCTAGTTGCTGACCTAATTTACCATCAGGAAAGCCTTTATTATTAAACCAAACTAAATAAGGTTCGGGTAAGTGTAGTAACTTTCTCCCGGCATATTTTCCGAAGGGCATAGTTTGGTTTATTGCTTCTAGTAGACTCTTGTTATCCATTTGTTCACTCTTGTTCATGGTTATTTTGTTGGGTGTCCCACAGTTTTTTATAGGCACCTTTTATTGTTAATAACTCACTATGACTACCTTGTTCAAGTATCTTACCTTGACCCATGACGACAATTTTATCAGCATCTACGATAGTTGATAAACGATGGGCTATCACCAAACTTGTATGGCCTTGCGATATCTCTTTTATCGCAGTCAAAATTGCTTGCTCCGATTGGCTGTCCAGAGACGAAGTGGCTTCATCAAAAACCATGATAGGTGGCCGTTTCAAGATGGTTCTGGCAATGGCTACTCGTTGTTTTTCTCCCCCCGAGAGTTTAAGTCCTCGTTCGCCAACTGTAGTTTTTTCACCTTGGGGTAGGGAGTTAATAAAACCTCTAAGGTGAGCTAAATCGATAGCCTGTTGCACTTCTTCGTTAGTGGCATCTGGGCGGCCATAGCGTACGTTTTCTATAATAGTGTCATTAAATAACACAGTATCTTGAGGCACAATTCCAATGGTTTTACGTAAAGAGTGTTGATTGACGTTACTAATGTCTTGGCCGTCGATACTAATATGACCTTTGTTTACATTGTAAAATCTGAACAACAGTTTGACTAAAGTTGACTTACCTGAGCCACTTTCGCCTACTACTGCGACTTTCTGGCCAGGTAGAATATCAAAACTGATATCCTCTAGAATAACGCGGTCGGGGCGGTAACTAAATTGTATTTGATTAAAGGTGATTTTTCCTTGGCTAACAATTAAATCGTTAGCATTTTCATCAATAGGCACTTTGGGGCGTTTATTTAAGAGGCTGAACAGATTCTCTATATTCGCTAATGAGCCACGGATCTCTCGATACACAAACCCTAAAAAATTCAAAGGCATGAAAATTTGCATGGTAAACGCATTGATCAGAACAAAATCACCAATAGTCATGCTTCCTTGGGCGACATTGTAGGCAGCCAACGCCATCATACTCGTCATTGCAATGGCGATAATTGACGCTTGACCACCGTTCAATGCAAATAATGATAAACGGTTTTTACGTCTAGCGGTTTCCCAGCTGGCTAAATCAGAGTCATACCTATTTGCTTCGTAGTTCTCATTATTAAAATACTTTACCGTTTCGTAGTTGAGTAAACTATCAATGGCCCTCGAGTTGCTGCTGGAATCAGCTTGATTAACTTCACGAACATATTTGGTACGCCAGTCTGTTGCTTTAACTGAAAAGCTTATGTAGCAGATCACTGAAGCCAATATTATCAGAGCAAAACTAACGCCGTAGTTGTAGAACAACACGCCAACAACAACGGCGATTTCAAATAAAGTAGGCACAATATTGAACACCAAAAAACGCATAAGAAAACTGATACCACTGGTGCCCCTTTCTATGTCTCTGGATAAGCCTCCTGTTTGTCGATTTAGATGAAACTCTAGGTCCAAATTGTGTAGGTGTCGAAACACCTGGATTCCTAGACGGCGCATGGCGCGTTCGGTTACCCTGCCAAAAAGTGTGTCTCTGATCTCCCCAAATAAAACGTTAGCTAGGCGCAGTAAACCGTAGGCTGCAATTAAGCCAAAAGGGACCAATAAAATGCCATTTGTCGAGGAGGTATCATTTAGCTCATCAACGGTATATTTGAGAATAAAGGGTAAATATATACTAGCGGTTTTAGCGGCTACTAGGCATAACAGGGCGAGGCCAACTCTGACCTTAAATTCAGTTAAGTAGGGCCACAACTGAGAAAATATGCGCCAGTTTATTGGCGTGTCTACATCGACAGGATTACGGTTGCTGCGCATGGGGTGAATGTTTTACCTTAGAATTAATGTTCGAATAAGCCTTTGTTAAATACATCGCTTAATCAATGATACAGCGGTTGCGGCCTTGCTCTTTGGCTCTGTATAGGTTGGTATCTGCTTTAGTGATGGCTTGATTGATCGTATCAGTTTTCGCAATTTGATGTATGCCAATACTAATGGTTACACTGAAAAGCTTATCATTTTGTTTGAATTGTGTATTGGCTACTTTTTTGCGTAACTTTTCTGCCAATTGCATTGCATGTTCACCACTGGTTTCCGGCAATAAAAATAAATATTCTTCGCCTCCCCATCTTGCAAGTGAGTCCTGTTTACGCAATCCAGATTGCAAATTAAGGCCTAAACTTTTTATCACTTCATCACCTTTGTCGTGACCATATTTGTCGTTCACCACCTTAAAGTGGTCAATATCACACATCATTAAGGTTAAATCGTTGTTGTAACGCTGGCTTCGGTCAAACTCATTTTGGAGCTTTTCTCGCATTCCACGGCGATTTAATAAACCTGATAGAGGGTCGCACATGGCTTGTTTTTCGAATTTTTGACTCATTTCTTTGATGCGCTGAAACGAGTTTTTCCTGACATATTCGTAAAGCGCAAACAGACATGAAACAGTCAAAAATGAGTAAATTAATCTAGATTTAAATTCAAAAGTGTAAACAGTGCCAAGCCATTCGTTATTCGGATAAAACATCAAAACACTGATCACTAGAACAAATACACCAAGGTTTCGAGTGCCTTTGCGCATCCCTCCAAAAAACAACGCCACAGGTGGCACAATATAAATCCACAGCGGCCCAGTGCCGTTGACTCCTCCGGTAAACACGAGATACAACATAAGTATCATGAGTGAAGAAGTAACTAAATTGGCGGATAATTTGTAAGGGTTTTCGAAACGTTCTGAACGTAGTATTAAGTGTGAACTGAAAAATATAACACAGGCTAAAAGTAGCACCGAACCGAGCAAGTAGTCTTGTCTTATCAAGGCACTTATGCCCATTATAAAAGTGACGGTGTAACCAATAAAACTAAATAAATTGGCGATAAAAATTTGTTGATTCGTTTCTGGATCGTTGCTTTGCACTACACCAGTATTTAAATGATTCTGAATAAATCTTTTAAAATCCATAAATCCCATTTAACTATTCGGCACAGCCGCAATATCCTTTTCAATTTGATTCGCTAATTTGCCTATTAACTTGCGAAGTTGTTTAACTCCGTGTGAATAACCATCCTGTGTTAACTCTGATTCAAAATAGAATGAATGCGCCGATGTGGCAAGCATTTTATTACTACTCACATTAGCGTGGTTTGCCGTCAACCAATAACGACCGGAACTCACAACCTTTGATGTGTCGGTGGCATGAAAATGATCTAGTTGAACTTGAATTGCCATTGTGGCAACTGTGGCTTCCGGCGCTGATGAGGTGAGATAATTGCGCTGACCTGTGCTATTCAGGTCTTGCAGCAATGCGTTATAAAAAGCAGATTGTAGTGTTTCGGCCCACACATCTTGGCGAGAGAAATGGAGTTCATGGTCATCGACTTGTAAAACTAAACTTGATTGCCGTAAATAGTCAGCAATTTTAAGTGGTTGTAAAACGGCTACTGGTTTTGTCTTATCGCTAAGGGGGTTCACTGTATTTAGCGGAGTATGCAATAAGTAGTAGCGTACGTTGAGTGGCTCAGAGGTACAACCGAGTAACAACAGACATAAAAAAATCGTGATTGCTTTCATATTATTTTGTTGCCTCATTTTTGTTGGTTTGCTTAGCTTTAGGAATCAACCTTGTCCCATTACCATTAGTAAAAATTAGACTGTTAGGTTTGCTATTTAACTGCATCAACAAAGGTTGCAATTCTTGTATGATGGCTTGTAGTGCCTGCATAGTGTGGTTGAGTTCTTTGTACGTGTCTGATTCAGCCGAATAATCTTGCGTCAGTCTAGATATGTTTTCTAACGTTTCGGCTAAGGTGCTGCTTATTTGGTCTTGTTGCACTGATGTTAGCAGGTTGTCTACGGCCGTCGCAGTGGATTGCAGTGATTGCGCGGCTTGAGAGATTTGCGATAGCATAGAATTGGCATTTTCAGACAAGTCTTTTAATTTGATTTCGTTGATGTTGTCTAATATAGCGGTGACTTTAGAGGTGATTTCTGAAAATTCTCCAGTTATGGTGGGAATAACGTCATATCCATTGCGTTGTTGAGCTACAAAAGACGGTGCGTCTGAATAATGTTGTAAGTCTACAAACAAAGCTCCTGTCAACAAGTTTCCTGTTTTTAGGGTGGCTCTTAATCCCTGTTCAATCCACAGGCTAGTTTGTTTACGAATAAATGCGATACCCTCTGGATTGTCAGGTTGCTGTATTCGACCTGGTTGAATATTGATAACTACTGGAATGTCATGATGATGTTTTAGTAGGTCTTCTTGGGTGTTTTCTAGTGAATTAATAGATAAAACTTTCCCGACAACAACGCCTCTGTATTCGACTGGAGCCCCAACCTGAAGTCCTCGAGTCGTGTCTTTAACGAGGATTACATATTCTGCACTATACTTAAAACGTTCCTCTGAAGCTGACTCGTAATTGGGGTGGATATCAAAAAAACTGCGTTCCTCGATTTGTTCGCCTAGGGGCATGCCTTCAGGAATACCAAAAGTCACACCATTGGTAAGCAAAGTTTCTAAACTGCCGGTACTGACTTTGACTCCACTGGCTCCCAACTCCATTTGCACGCCACTGATATCCCAAAACTTAGTGTTAGAAGTAATTAGCTTGTGATAGGGGGCTTCGATGAAAGTATTGTAATACACAATCCGTTCCTCGAAGTTAAAATGAATGTCTTCAAACTCACCCACCTTTATACCTTTATAAACGACCGGATCCCCTTTTTTGTAAGCGAATTCACTTTCACTGTTTAAGGTAACGTGTAATCCAGGCGTACCAGCTGGGGTAACAGGTGGCGCGTCGAGGGCGATAAATTCATCACTCATTTCTTGGTTAATACCAGGCGCCATATTAATATAAGGCCCTGACAAAATGGTGCCGAGTCCAGATATTCCACTGAGAGAAACGCGAGGTGAAACAATCCAAAACTGATTATCAGCATGCAGAATTGGACTTACTTTTTTATCCATTCTGACCGTGACCAATACTCCGCTTAAATCTTCAGAAAGCTCTATATTTCTGACCAAACCAATATCTACGTCGCGGGTTTTAATTTTGGTCTTTCCCGCCTCTAGACCTGTGGCAGTTTTAAACTGGATGGTGATCAGTTGCCCTTGGTTGTTCCACTGGTAATAAATCATCCACAGGCCTATCAATAAGGCGACTATTGGTACTAGCCAAATCTTTGAAACTGTTCTTACCGGTTTCACTATGGCTTCTTCGGGCAAAGTAGAGGATGACTGTTCCTGGCTCATACTGGTTTCTCATTTCCTTGTATTTTTTGTGTCTTAGACCAAATAAGTCTCGAGTCAAACGACATGGCCGCTAGCATGGTACATATTACAACACCACAAAAGGCGAGAGCAGCATGCCCTGGTAATATATTCATTACGTTGCCTAGTTGAATCAGACTGACCAATATCGCCACTACAAAAACATCTATCATCGACCAGCGGCCAACAAATTCGGTGAACCTATACCAAAAAATTCTTTCTCGCAGAGCATGTTGATGTTTGTTTTGTACCGAATAATTTAACCAACACAATATAATTATTTTTGCTGCCGGGATACACACACTGGCTATAAAAATAATAATAGCGATAGGGTATGAGCCCATTTTCCAAAGAATAACAATGCCGCCTAAAATGGTATTGGGTTCATCTGTGCCCAACACATTAGTGTGCATTATCGGTAAAAAATTGGCTGGTACATATAGCAAAATAGAAGTGAGTAACAAAGCCCACGTTTTTTGTATGCTGCCATTGGGGTCAATGGGTGGATGCTCTTCAACAATATTGTTAATCAGTAATTGTTGAAGTTGGTATTTGTCTACATATAACAGCGTAATCGTCATAAAAAGAGTAAAAAGTAGGTATGCATAGAAGGACAAGCCAATTCCAATCTCAGCCATTGACATTATTTTAATTAAGCTCACTAACACGCCAATCATGAAAATTTCAGCCATTGTCCAAGGAAGTAATTTAAATAAAAGTTCTAGCAACCATTTGGCATTTTTGGGCCGAAAACCTAGGCTCAGTGGTACCAGTAAATACAATAAACTTATCAAAACAAAAGCAGGGAGTATTAACACTGCAATTGCTTCTACCACCGCAAGTAGCCCATAGTTCTTTTCAACTAAAATCCAAAAACTACTAATAATATCAATAGATTGAGATTGGCCACTGCTACTAAAAGATAGAAATTCAAATGGCAAGGAAGCTAACAGGAAAATAATAGAAGTGGCAGCTAGGGCAATAATTTTCTGGGATGCATTGTGATGGTAAACGGTCAACTGTAATCCACATCGAGGGCACATAGCCGCTTGCTTATGAGACAGTTCAGGCAACTTCACTTTATAGTGGCATTCATGACACAGAATTATTGTTGGCTTCGACATTATGGGCTTAGTTTTAGTTTACCGTTGATCAGTTTGATGATGTCATAAATAACTGACGAGTTATTAAACATCAATTTAGCTAAAGATTCAGTAATTATCCCATACCACCTCAAAAATACAGATGGTTTGGGCATCAACTTGGTTTTCCTAGTACTTGGTTTTTCGCGGCAACAAAGCTTTTGACTGAATGTATTACATCTTGTTCCGTGGTTGCCCAAGAACACACACTGATGCGTATTACTTGTTGTTCTTGCCAACGTGAGCCTCCACACCAACACTCGCCTGATTGTTGCACCAAGGCTAATATTTGTTGGGTTAGTTTCTCAGTTTCACACTTCAAAATCACTTGATTGAAGACCACCTCATTGACTACGTAAAAACCGTTGTCAGTTAATAACTTGGCAAACAACTTTGCGTGAATATGCAGTTGTTCTACTAGTTCTGCAACGCCACTGCGGCCTAAATATTTTATTGCCGCCCACAGTTCGATAGCTCTTGCTCGTTTCGACATTTCTGGGGTGTACATTAAACCATCTCTTTGTTTACTAAACTGGATATAACTTCCCTGCTGATGTAGGGCACTGGTTAAGGCTTCAGAATCTCTACATAGCACAACCCCACAATCATAAGGGGTGTTGAGTGTTTTGTGCGCATCTACAGACCAAGAATTTCCTAGCTCCAAGCCCTGAGTTCGTTTGGCAAATATAGTGGAAGCTTTGGCCCATAACCCAAATGCACCATCAATATGCACCCAAGCTTCGGCTTCTTTTGCCAGCCTACATACTTGAGTGAAGTCATCAAAAGCCCCTGAGTTTACGTTCCCTGCTTGTAATACTAAGATACAACTTGCATCTAACTGAGGCAGCGCATCCACTATAATGCGACCTTGATCGTCACAGTCTACCCATTCTATGGCGTCTTGCCCAAAACCTAATAAACCGATAGCTTTTACCACCGTGCCATGAATTTGACTACCCAGTATTAGACGAATTTTGGGAGCCGAAAATAACCCCTGTTGATTTACGTCCCAACCTAACTTTTTAAGTTGTCGAAATCTTGCCGCTGCAAGACCAGATAATGTCGCGATTGACGTGCCGCTGACAAAACCCGCCACAGTTTGTTCTGGTAAGTTGAAAAGTTGTTTAAGCCAATTCTCGCAAACACTCTCCAATTTAGAGGCGATGGGTGACATCAAATGTAGTGCGGCATTTTGATCCCATATGTCTGACAACCATTTGGCGGCTAAAGTAACCGGTAGAGCGTTACCATTCACAAATCCAAAATATCGGCCCCCAGTTTGAGCTACGGTATTGATAGATCCTACAGTGTCGAGTAGTTCTAAAAGTAAAGTAGGCTCACTGCTTGCCTCGGGTAAGGGCTCTTCAAAGATAACAAGTTGTTGAATACTTTGTTTTTCCGGGAAAACTCGCTGTTTAGCTACATTGTCTATGTAGTTAAAGGCTGCCTGTTGTGCTTGTTTTAGAAGTGCTTTACTTTTTTGTTGTTTAAACAATGCTTGTTGTAGTTGCTTCATGACATCTCCATAATCTGACCAACCATTATTATGTTTACAACTTGGAACGGATAGACACAGATCGTTTCTATTCGAGCTATACAGTTTACTCTTCAAAATCAAAATAAGGATGCGGACAGTTACCTTTACATTAACAGACGTGGGTTATTGATTAATTCACTTTTCACTGAGCTTAATTTAGGTTATCAACGTTCTTAATAATGCAATAAAAGTTTAACAACAGATGGAATAAGAATGAAAAAAACGATTATAAGTGCCGCAGTTGCATCCATTTTCTTACTGAGTGCGTGCAGTAAGCACGGAGAGCAACAACAAACCAATGAGACAGTTGCAGAGGTGTCAAAAGGTATTGCTGAATTGGGTAGTTTCGGGGTTGAGCTCGATGCAAGAGACGAATCCGTTCAACCGGGTGACGACTTCTTTAAATATGCTGGTGGCACTTGGTACGACAACTTTGAAATGCCAAGTGACAAAACCCGTTATGGTGCTTTTGATAAATTGGCAGAACGCAGCGAAACGCAAATTAAAGCTTTAGTAGAAGAAATAAGCAGTGGCAAGAATTTAAATCCAGAACAGCAAATGATTGCAAATTTTTACTCCGCCTACATGGACGTCGATGCCGCGAACGCTAAAGACCTTAAACCTATCTCCTCGATACTAGAAAAAATTAGCGGTATAAACAATAAGCGTGCATTAACAGCCGCTTTTGGTAGCGCTTGGCGCGACGGCTCTATTAGTCCTATTGTTGCGAGAATGGGCTTTAACCGATTAGATCCCAATCAATACCAAATGTCGGTTGGTGTAGGCGGACTAGGTTTACCTGATCGTTCCTACTATTTAGAAGAGTCAGACCGTTTTGTGGAAATTCGCAACGCGTATGTGGCACACATTGAAAAAATGTTAGGTTTTGCGAATATTGCAGATCCAGCCCAAAAGGCTCAACAAATACTAGCACTCGAAACTAAAATTGCTGCGGTGCAATGGCCACGTGAAAAAAGGCGCAATAGGGATTTATCCCTTAATCAACTGCAACGAGAATATTTAACAGATACATACAACGGCTTTGATTGGGATACCTACCTCGCCGAAACTGAATACAAAGTACCTCACCTGAATATATCGCAACCTCAACCTATAAAAGACGTCATTAGAGTCATAAAAGAGCAACCCATAGCGGTGTGGAAAGACTATATGACTTACCACACGATCTCTAATCACGCGCCGTTATTGTCTGACGAAATTTTTGCTGCAAACTTTGATTTTTTTGGTAAAACCTTAAGTGGACAACAAGAACCCCGTCCCCGTTGGAAAAGGGCGATTGCAGCAATGTCTGGTACCCAAACGTTGGGTTTCGCCATTGGTAAAACCTATGTTGAGAAACATTTCCCTGCGAGTTCAAAATCACAAATGGCTGATTTAGTTGAAAATCTTCGTAAAGCGTTAGGCGAACGTATAGAGGGGTTAGATTGGATGGGGCAAGAAACCAAAGTAAACGCCCAAGCAAAACTAGCCTCTTTTGTACCTAAAATTGGTTATCCAGATGTGTGGCAAGATTTTACTGGTTTAGACATTAAAGCCGATGATTTGGTAGGCAATGTTATACGTATGCGAGAGTTCTTCCGTGCAGACAGTGCTAACAAAGAGTTACAAAAAACCGACCGAAATCGATGGGGAATGGCGCCACAGCGGGTGAATGCGTATTACAACAGTTCCTTCAACGAAATTGTATTCCCGGCGGCTATATTACAACCACCATTTTTTGATCCTAATGCCGATCCCGCCGTTAACTATGGGGCAATAGGTGCAGTAATAGGCCACGAAATGGGTCATGGTTTTGATGACCAAGGCTCAAAATCTGATGCCAATGGTATTCAACAAAACTGGTGGACGGATCAGGACCGAGCTGCGTTTGAGGCCAAAGCCGACGCCTTGGCAGCACAATATAGTGCTTATGAGCCAATCGCAGGAAATTTTGTGAATGGTCGTAATAGCTTAGGTGAGAATATCGGGGATGTGGGTGGTTTAGCTATGGCTTACCATGCTTATCAACTGAGCTTAAATGGTAAGGAAGCGCCGGTGATTGATGGTGTTACCGGTGATCAACGTTTCTTCTTAGCTTGGGCGCAAGTTTGGCGTGAAAAACGCACTGAGCAAAGTATGTTATCTCAGTTAAAAGGAGGGACACATGCGCCAGGGCGTTATCGAGCCTTAGCTCCTCGTAATCATGATGCTTGGTATAAAGCCTTTAACGTGCAGCCTGACGATGCGCTTTATTTAGCCCCTGAAGATCGCGTGCGCATTTGGTAAACGGATGTGCAACTAAATAAAAACGGGCACCAATGGCGCCCGTTTTTATTTTTTGTGTTTTGATTACGCTTTCGTTGGATTAACTAAGTACTTTTCACCGGTCTTTTTAGCATTATATTTGAGAACGGTTTGAGGTTGCATGACGTCTTCTAGACTGAGTTCCTCAGTAAAAGTCGAAGCAAAAGTTGTGTTAATTTCATCGGCTACTTTTTTATGCAGTTGCGCCACTTGTTCAGGCTTTAATTTTCCTAAAAAGCGCATTAATAGCCAACCACCTATTCCCCATGTCATACCATAGGCCCGGTTAAGTACGGTCGGGGCAAAGTCTAAGCCTCCATAGATATAAACTTGTTTGTTTGCTTCAGAGCCGTAGGTATTAAAGCCAACTGCGTCTTTACTGCCCACTGCTTCCATTGCCGTTAAAATATCGCTTACTAACTCACCCCCACCAATCGCATCAAAGGCGAGGGTTGCACCGGTTTCTTGAATCGCCTTATATAAATCGACTTTGAACGTTGGGCTAGACGAATCACAAATATGTTTAGCACCTATTGCGGTTAAAATATCTGTCTGTTGTTGGTTTCGCACTATATTTACTAGAGGTACATTTTCAGCTAGGCATATTTTGTTCAGCATTTGACCTAAGGCTGAAGCAGCAGCCGTATGCACCAATCCAGTATGACCTTCCATTCGCATAGTCTCAACCATACCAAGTGCAGTTAATGGATTGACAAAAGACGATGCCGCTTGCTTGGCTGTGGTCCCTTCATTATGGACGATACAAGCTTGCATCGGCAGACAACAATACTCGCTATATATGGATCCTGATAATACACCTACAGTTTTACCCATTAGCGCTTTAGCTGCAGGATGATCGCCTGTAGCGACTACCGTACCAGCACCTTCGTTACCAATGGGTAATACTTGATCTAAACGCGACTTTATTCGAGGTAGCATGCCTTTATGAACAGGAGCCGTCATGAGCTTTTTGTCGGCATCGTATTTTGCTTCAGTTAGATCAGCCGGACCAAACATAGGCCACATATCAGACGGATTAATAGGGGCCGCTTCAATACGAACAATGACTTCATGGGGTTTAGGTGTAGGGACATCTCGTTCTTGCAAGGATACTTCCAGCTGACCATTTGAAGTAATTTGGGTAAAAAGTTGCTTTGATTTGTTCACTGTTATTGACTCTCCACTAAGATAAAAATTATTCACAACTATGCATGTTTGTGTTGTTAGCAAAGTTGATTGTTCAGGTCGATTTGTACAGGTGCCTTATGCCTAATGATTCAAACTTCTAACATGGGTTTAACATTAACCGAAACCAATATGCTGCAATATTTTATTAGTGAACATATCTTGATAATTCATATGTATGTTTGCAACCGGTTGATTTGCCCTCCATTGGTTCTAGCTTTTTGGGTATCGTTAGAGGAAAGTAAAACATAGGAGGGTCAATAACCGAAAAGTACGCCACCAAGGACGAATAGGACTCTATCATTCTCTCAAATAAGGTTTGTATTGCGCTGAGAAATAAGCGCAAAAATTGGTCGTTTGCGTTTGAATTAGTTGTTGCTTGCGGTGGCACATGTGTTGATTGTATCGCAAGTTAGATGGCTAAAAAAATCCCCGTCAGTTACCTGACAGGGATTCTTCATTTCATCTCTTTGTGATAGATAACTGTTGATCAGTTATCTACCTAGCATGTTTAATAATTTGCATTACCTGGGGTTCTTGGGAAGGCAATGACGTCGCGTACATTCTGCATACCCGTTACATACGCCACTAAACGCTCAAACCCTAGACCAAAGCCAGAGTGGGGTACTGTGCCGTATTTACGCAAATCACGATACCAGCTGTAGTCTTCTTGGCTAAGATTCATTTCAGCTAAACGGCGATCGAATACATCCAGACGTTCTTCACGTTGCGAACCACCAATTATTTCACCAATACCCGGAGCTAAGACATCCATTGCCGCTACGGTTTTACCGTCGTCGTTAATACGCATGTAAAACGCTTTGATGTCTTTGGGGTAGTTTTGCATAATGATGGGAGCACCAACGTGTTCTTCAGCTAAGTAACGTTCATGCTCAGAAGACAAATCCACGCCCCAACTCACAGGGAATTCAAAGTTCTTGCCACAGTTTTGTAAAATCTCAATGGCGTCAGTGTAGTCCATACGTACAAATTCTTGGGCGATCACTTTTTCTAAACGAGATATCGCATCCTTATTAATGCGCTGTGCAAAAAACGCCATATCGTCTGGGCGCTCAGCCAAAACAGCCTTGAAAACATATTTAAGTAAGTCTTCGGAAAGTTGTGCAATATCCGCTAAATCGGCAAACGCAACTTCAGGCTCGATCATCCAAAACTCTGCCAAATGGCGGCTTGTATTAGAGTTTTCAGCTCTGAAAGTAGGCCCAAACGTATAAATCTTCGACATCGCTGTTGCGTAAGTTTCACCGTTTAATTGACCTGAAACGGTTAAAAACGTTTCTTTGCCAAAAAAGTCTTGGCTGTAATCCACTTCGCCTTTATCCGTTTTGGGGATATTAAGCATATCTAACGTGGATACTCTAAACATTTCACCCGCACCTTCGGTATCGCTAGCAGTCAATATTGGCGTACTTACCCAGCAATAACCTTGTTCATGGAAAAAACGATGAATCGCTTGAGATAAACAGTTGCGAACACGAGTGACTGCTCCGCCAACGTTGGTGCGCGCACGCAAATGCGCATGTTCACGCAGGTATTCCATACTGTGGCGTTTAGGCGCCATTGGAAATGTATCTGGATTTTCTACCCATCCAATGATCTCAACTGTTGCAGCTTCAATTTCTAAAGATTGTCCCTGACCTTGAGATTCCTTCAACGAGCCAGTGACCACAAGGGAGCAACTAGTAGTGAGTTTTTGGATATCGCTATAATTTTCAATGCTACTAAGCGCAATTACCTGAATAGGATCAAAACAACTACCATCGTGAACGGCTATAAAAGACAAACCCGCTTTTGAATCACGGCGAGTGCGTACCCATCCTTTAATTGTAACTTGATCACCTACTGAATATTTACCGGCAAAAATGTCTGCCACCGGGGCGTGCGCCATCTACTTCTCTCCAATTTTTGGGATTTAGTTCCCGTCATCATTTAATGTGTAAACTGTTTTTCAAAGCGCAAACAAAAGTACAATCGATAAAAATTAATTTACTGAATTTTGCTGGAAGCCACATAAGGAGACAAAAAATACTCTTGAAACTATGAATACAGCCGAAAACAAACACAAATTGACTGTATTTAACGATACAGTTTACTTGGCTAATCTCTTAAGGTGTGTAATCTTACTCAGGTAGCGCTTAGACTCAAGAAAAATCGACAATAAAGCTAGTATTATTAAGCATATGAAAAACAAAGAGCAAATATCGAAACCGGGGCAGAACCGAAGAAAGTCACCGAGAGAAAAAGATAAATTTTTCCAATCTATGGTATTTATCAACGTTTTGGGTTGGTTTGTATTTATTGGTGCGTTATTGGTGTTTCATGATGCCCGCCCTGAATTTACCTCTGGAGTGCAAGCTTTTTGGGGGATAGAAGGGCGTCAGGGGTGGTCTAAAACTCTCACTATGTATTTAGCAGGCTTGTTGTCGCTGTGTTTAATTATAAGTGTGACGGTCTTAATTATGAAGCGTCGTCGTAATCGCCGAGACAGTGACCATTTTGGAATTAACGGATATGTGCTACTTTTGACCGCGGTCTCAAGTCTTATTATTTTATACTTCGAATACACCGCGCCCTTAAAATGACAATGGTTTTACCATTTTAAAGTTCTCCAATATTTGCCCTCTAATTAACACATTCTGACTTTTCACTATATTAAAGTCATGTTTTTCGAAAAAGCCCTTAGCAGTGATACTGACATCCGCTGAAAGTTGAGTTATGCCACGCTTTTGAGCCAGATTGTGAATATACGTCATCAAAGCTGTACCTACTCCTAAACCTTGATGCTGTTGGTGACAAAAAAAATGGTCAATATAGCCGTCTTTTTGTAAATCGCTGTAGCCAAGTATCACGTTGTTGGCTTTCTTATCATCATTATCACCTTGGATGCGCCGTGAATTTACACAAACAAAAGTGCCGAGTGTTGTCAGTTTTTTCTGCCATAAATGTTGGTCGAAAGAATTAGGGGCCCATGCATCTAATTGATTTTGAGAATAGTCTTGAGCATTGATTCCGTGGACAGTTTGATAAAAAAGCTGCCAAATTTGATGTTCTTCACCAAGATGATAAGCTCTTATTTCCATTGAAGACTCCCTTTATAACTAGGATTTGTAATGCCCCACTGTATTATCGAATATTCTAAAAATCTACAGCATACTCTTTCTGTTGATGCGTTAGTGAATGCCGTGCACGGCTGCGTTTTTTCATCTGGGCTATTTGAAGAGTCATCGATTAAAACCAGGGCGATCGAATACACGCATTTTCAAACAGGTTTAACTGATATGCCTTTTATTCACATTACTTTAAAAATTCTACATGGTAGGAATCATCAACAGAAAAAAGAATTAAGTACCTTAGTAGCGGAAAATCTCAAGAGCCATTTTGAGCCACCCATAACGATTTCGGTTGAAGTGGCAGATATTGAGAAAGTGAGTTACAAAAGACTCGTCGTTGAGTGAATGACAACTTAGGAGGCTCGCAGTTTCTGTTTAAAAATTTTACCGCTGTCTTCTCGAGGGAGTTTTTCATGTAGCTCAAGTTTCTTAGGGTACTTAAAACGCGCTAGCTTACCTTCTAAAAAATCATACATTTGCGACAGAGTGATAGTTTTTTGGGGATGGCATTGAACTGCTGCGACTACTTTTTCTCCATATTCTGGATCGGGTGCCCCAAAAATAGCGCAGTCAACTATTTCATCCATGTGAATCAGTACCGACTCTATTTCGAGGGGAAATATATTAGCGCCGCCTGAGATGATCATGTCTTTTTGACGATCATTGATAAACAAATAGTTTTCGCTATCTAAATATCCTATATCACCTACCGACACGTAATTTTCATATTTGTAGGCACTACTTTCGCCGTCATAATTGGTATATTCGAACTCACCAAACATAGGCAGGTGTACGTAAATTAATCCAGCTTGTAACTGACCGAGTTGTTGTTTAGATTCATCTAATATTTTGATGTCACCTCCAGGCACTATCTTGCCAACTGAACCCGGTTTGTTTATCGCCTCTGCCGAGGATATTAAGGTCATAAAGCCTATCTCACTGGCGCCGTAAGATTCATAAAATATCGGTCCAAACCAGTTAATCATTGCTAGCTTTATTTCACTTGGGCATGCAGAACCGGTGGATATCGCAAATTTTAGTGAGCTTAGATCGTATTGGTCCCTGATATGCTGAGGCAACTTTAATAACCTAATCATCATGGTAGGAACGATATAGATATGAGTTATTTTACTTTTGTCGATGGTTGACAAAAACGCTTGTGGATCAAATTTGGTGGCAATGAACAGAGTTACGTCAGATGCCGCTAAAGTACAGATACTTAATGTATTGGGAGCACTGTGGTAAAGAGGTGCAGCCACTAAGAATTTATCGTTGCAGGTTAATTGCATTAACGATTTTGCTAATCCTTGGTACACGGCATATTTATCAGTATCCTCATCATCAGCTTTGCGCTTGATGCCTTTGGGTCTGCCAGTACTACCAGAAGTATAGGCAAACATACCTCTAAAAGGTTTGGGAGTAGAATCGATTGGTAGGGTTGTTTGTAATGACAACTCGATATCTAAGGCCAAGTCAGCAGTGCAACTTGGTTGCTGTAAATCTATAGGATAGTTGTCTATGACTTCTTCGGGTGTGGGGAAAAATGCCAACAATACTTCGGATAACTTGGGTTGTTCAAGTTGCTTTATTAAGTCTTTGTGGGCGACCAATACTTTGGCGCGTGAGTCTTGGATTATGTGTTCAATTTCTGTGGTTACCGAATGCCAGTTTAGAGGGACGAAGTAACAACCTAGATATCGACAGGCTTGAATAACCTCTAAGTATTTAGTGTCGTTACGCATTAAAATCGCTATGGTATCATTTGGCTCAATCCCCTGAGCTTGTAATAAGTTGGCTAGCTTTTTTGATCTGATTTCAAATTCGGCTCTAGGTGTTGGGTTTCCATCTAAATACAAATTTCCGTTCATTTTCTGCACCTCAAAAATTGACAGTTGTTTGATTACATAGCCTCATAACATCGCCCCACAATGTCGCCCTAAAAAGAACGAATCTAAAAAATGCTAATGACTAATACCTTGATAGTTGAAGGATTCTCGAATGATTAACAATAATTAATATCCAAATCAGCCTAACATACTCGATTCTTAAAACACCAATAGATCCATTGAATGGATTTTCAAAACCCTAGGTAGGCGCAACTATTGCGCTTACCTCTTATATAAGTAAGTATAGGATTAGTCTTGGTTAGCTAGTTTGATAGATTGAGTTGCTATGGATGAAAAATTTAGACGTTTGATAGAATTGGGTGCTGGGGAATTTGAACATGTCGATGGTTCACTTATTGCTCATTTGGAAGGCACTCGGTGTTTACTGAAAGAGTGGCATGCATCAGAAATTCTGCAAGATGCAGGTTTGTATCATGCGGCCTATGGCACTTTAGCGTTTTCACACAACGTGTTTGATTTAAACCAAAGAGGTGAAGTGGCAGCTATCATTGGTAACGCCGCGGAACGCATCGTTTACCACTACTGCGCCTGTGATAGAGATATTTTTTTTAAGCAGTTCGGAAACGTCGCGCAACCCGTTTTTTATGACCGAATATCCAATCAAAAAGTTATTATTTCAGATGAACTAATACAACAACTATGCGAACTTAGCGCAGCTAACGAAACAGAAATAGCGTTAAATAATCAAGATTTTGTCACGGAAAATGGCAGCGAACTTATTGAGCTTTTCAGTCGCATGCAAGATTATTTGAGCCCTAGTGCAATGCGAAAAATTCAGCATGTTTTTGCATCGAGTTTTTAAAGCTGCTGCCATTTATCATGGATTTAAACCATAGGGTTAATCTAAAAACAATTCGGTACTAAAATAGCGCTCTGCGTTATCAGCGAAAATTGTGACTAGGTTCTTTCCTGAATTTTGCGGCCTTTGCGCTACGTTAATGGCTGCCCAAGCGGCTGCGCCTGATGAAATTCCAACCGGCATTCCTTCAACTTGCGCCAACATCTGTGCATATTGAATTGAATCTTGGTCGGTGACAGTAATAATTTCGTCTAAAATATCTACGTTTAAAACATCAGGAACATGACCTGAACTTAAACCTTGGATTTTGTGGACACCTTTTAATCCTTCACTCAAAACTGGGCAGGAAGCGGGTTCAACGGCAATGATTTGGATGTTGGGGTTTCGAATTTTTAATGCTTTAGCTATGCCCGTGATAGTGCCTCCGGTACCCACACCGGCAACTAAAATATCAACCTGACCTGCCGTGTCTCGCCATATTTCTTGTGCGGTACTATTAAAGTGCATATCAGGATTCGCCTGATTCGCGAATTGATCTAACATAACTGCATTAGGGTTGTCTTGAACCATTGCTCGAGCCTTGTCTATAGCACCTTTCGTGCCTAACTCTTTAGCTGTGGTAACTAGGTGCGCACCGTAATGTTTGATCAATTTTTGGCGTTCAATAGACATATGCTCTGGGATTACTATGGTTAACTTAATGCCTTTCATTGCGCATATCCACGCGCAAGCGACACCATTGTTTCCCGATGTGGGTTCAATTATTTCGGTTTTCTCAGTAAAGTCTGTAGATTTAATCAGTGCGTCGATCATTGCCATTGCTGGACGATCTTTAATTGAACCTGCTGGGTTAAAGTATTCCATCTTTGCAAGAATATTAGCCTGCAATGAGAACTTTTCGGCTAAACGATTAAGGCGTACTAACGGGGTATTACCTATGGTTTGAGTGATATCATCATATATCCTGGGAGGAATAATAACCGCTGAGTTGTTGCTCTCTATTGCAGTGATATTCTCTGATAAGACGTTGGTTTGTGCGTTCATAGGTAAATACTCCGAGTCGTTTGTTTACACAATAGTTTGCCATGGTGAACTTGGAATAAAATTGCATATAATTCTTACAAACTTTAATATGTTAGAAAAATATTCTAGTTACCGTCTGTTGGGAGATATTAAAAATTATGGATAGATTGGATTGTGAAATACTAAGGTTGTTGCAAAAAGACGCAACTCAATCGGTGGCAGATATTGCAGAACAGATAGGTCTAAGCACCACACCTTGTTGGCGCAGAATCCAGTCTTTGGAAAAACTTGGTGTGATTGATAGACGGGTAGCGTTACTAAATCCCGAAAAAATTGGTTTAGGCATGACGGTTTTTGTACAAGTGAAAGCGTCTAAGCATGATTCTACTTGGCTAAAAAAGTTTGCGGAGCACGCTACAAATATTGAACAAATTGTTGAATTTTACCGAATGAGTGGCGAATATGACTATATGCTCAAAGTAGTAGTAGCAGACATGCAAGCCTTTGATGTATTTTATAAGAGACTGGTAGACGGAATTGATTTGTCTGACGTAACATCGAGTTTTGCTATGGAGCAAATTAAATATACTACCGCACTGCCTGTTTAAGACTGAGTAAAAGTCCTGCAGATCCATCTCAATAAAAAACGTGTCATCAAAATAAGGTTTGTTTATGCATTGGTATTCCATACTCCCACCCATTATTGCCATCATCATCGTGTTTTGGCGCAAAGAAGTGATATTGGCGCTTATAGCTGCGATCCTGTCGGCTGAGTGGTTGCTCGCCTATCAGAATAAAACTGAAGTATTGTTTTCCGGTACCATTGGCTCAATTGAGCGGGTGGTCGAAATTGTGGTTTCGGAGGGGAATAGTCGAATTCTACTTTTTAGTCTTTTAATCGGCGCTTTGTTAGCTTTTATGCGTTATTCAGGAGGAGTAACGGCAACAGTAGAAATGTTGATAAACAAAGGAGTAGCAAAGAGCAAAAAACAAGTCGGATTACTTACTATGTTTACAGGCATAGTGGTATTCATCGAGTCGAATCTAAGTGTATTGGCATCAGGTATTTTAGCCCGTGGATTGTTTGACAAATTTAAAATGAGTCGTGCGAGGTTGGCGTATGTGATCGATAGCACCAGTGCACCCATTTGTATCCTTATTTTGCTCAATGGCTGGGGTGCATTTATTTTGGCCTTGTTAAGCAATTATGAATTCGAGCAAAGTGCTGTGTCTGTTTTATGGGGCACAATCCCACTAAATTTTTACGCAATTATCGCTCTTGTCATAGTGTTGTATACAATATTAGCGGATAAAGTTCATGGCCCAATGAAAGAAGCCGAGAAAAAGCTTGCAACTATGGAAGGAGAGCAGGTCGCAGTGCCAGCAACGAAAGCGCGTTTTATGTTAGTGCCTTTGGCAAGTATGATTTTTTCCATGGTAGGTTTCATGTTGTGGACTGGAAACGGGGATTTGGCTAACGGAAATGGCAGTAAATCAGTGCTTTATGCCACTTTGTTTGCATGTTTTGTTGCCTATATTTTAATGTTAAGTGCTAAACAATCTTCCCATAAAGAGTTGGTTGATACTGGTTTTAAAGGTATGGGAGAAATCTTGCCTTTGGTGACAATTGTTTTATTTTCATTGACACTTGGTGCCAGTCTAAAAGACCTCGGTACTGGGGTTTTTGTAGCTGGAATGGTGGGGGATTATTTGCCAGTTAGTTTAATTGTGCCTGTGCTGTTTTTAGCTGGGGCCATGATGTCGTTTAGCACAGGTACCTCTTGGGGAACTTTCGCAATACTGATCCCAATTGGGGTACCGTTAATCCAAACACTTGGGCTGCCGCCTTCATTAGTGATCGCTGCTATTTTGGGCGGTGGAGTATTTGGTGATCACTGCTCCCCAATTTCAGACACCACTGCTGTGTCATCTATCGCATCAGGATGCGATTTATTGACTCATGTACGTACACAAATGCCCTATGCGTTATTCGGTGGAGCCATAGCGTTTGTTGGATATTTTATCGCTAGTTTAGTAATGATTTAAGTTTGAAGGAAATGAATTGATGGCAAAAATAACAACAAATAAATTTACGGGCTTGCTGCTACTATCGTTAACGAGTCTGTGCCTTTTAGGATGTTCACAAAAGGAGCTACCCACCCAAGCAACAACGCCTGCAACTGTTAGCCAAGCAGCTGTCGCTATGCCTGACAGCTACAGCGCAGACGTCGCTCGAGACATTTTACAAAAAGGTGGTAATGCGGTCGATGCAGCCATCGCGGCACAATTTGTATTAGCAGTTACCCTACCTGAAGCCGGTAATATAGGCGGTGGCGGTTTTATGCTGGTCTATAAAGATAAAAAAAGTGATTTTATCGATTATAGAGAGCAGGCTCCATTATCTGCACACAGAGACATGTATTTAGACGAAAACGGAGAGGTTATTCCTTATCAATCGGTAATTGGTATTTTGTCTTCTGGCGTGCCAGGGACTGTGGCAGGCATGTGGCTAGCCCATGAAAAACATGGCAGTTTAACTTGGAAAGAATTAGTGCAACCTGCAGTTACTTTGGCGCAGGAGGGCTTTGAGGTACACCCTAAACTAGCAAGTTCCATTGAAAGGCATATTGCCCGATTGGAAAAGCGAGGTTTTGACTTAAACTTCAAAGATTATTTTGAATCTGCAAAGGCCAACCAAATATTTAAACAAGCAGAATTGGCAGAAACCTTAAAACGTATTCGAGACCATGGACGTGATGGGTTTTATAAAGGCGAAACTGCGAAAATAATCAGTGATTTTATGCGTCAAGAAAAAGGATTAGTAACGGAACAAGATTTATTGTCCTATGACGCTAAGACGCGCCAACCCATTAATGCGCAATGGCGTGAATATCAGGTACTCACTTCGCCACCGCCTAGTTCTGGCGGTGTCGCTATTATTCAATGGCTGAAAATGTACGACCTTTTGACTCGGGACCAGCAAAAACTGACGCATAACTCCGCAGCTTATTTACATTTATTGTCGGAAATTGGAAAACGGGTGTTTGCTGATAGAGCAGAATACCTCGGCGATCCGGATTTTATCGACGTGCCCGTGACTAACTTAATTGCTGATGACTATTTATCGATGCGAAGTCAGTCAGTTATGCGAGATAAAATATCAGAAACTGAATCGATTACACCCGGATTAAAAGAAAGTGAAGAAACCACACATTTCTCAGTGATGGATAAGTGGGGCAACGCAGTGTCGAACACCACCACTATTAATCTGGGATACGGCAGCAGTGTGGTTGTTGAAGGAGCTGGATTTTTATTGAACGATGAAATGGACGATTTTAGCTCCAAACCAGGAGTCGCCAACGTGTTTGGGGCTGTGGGAGGCAAAGCCAACGAAATACAACCTAAGAAACGTATGTTGTCTTCAATGACGCCAAGCATGGTACTTAAAGATGGTAAAGTTGTGCTGGTAACAGGCTCCCCTGGCGGTACCACTATAATAAGCTCTGTATATTTGTCTATTTTAAATGCTTTAGAGTTTTCTATGGACGCAACAGATATAGTGAACAAACCCAGATTTCATCATCAATTATTGCCAAAAGATGTGATTCGTTACCACGATGGATTAGCCCCTGAAGTGATCAGTGAGCTAGAAAAAATGGGATATATCATGAGTAATCGACGTTTTGGGGATATGCATGTCGTATTAAATAAAGACGGTAAACTATCTGCGGCTTCTGAAGCCAATGGTCGCGGTAAATCAATAGTCTTTTAGCCTTAGAAGCGCTAGTTAGTTTTACGAAATTTTGCAATTACGCAAAATTTAGTTAGATTACACACTAATTGGCGTTTTTTTTAATTTTTGTTTTTTCGTTTTTTGTAAAGCATTGAAAGTATTGATAATAATTTTTGGCTTTAGATTTGCTCTAGATAGGTAAAGTACACTAAATAGTATCTATCAAACGGAGTCGGGTATGTCTAACAAGAAGTTATTTTGGATTATTTTTATTATTTTGTCTTGTTGCGAATTTGGGCAAATTGCTTATTCGAAAAGTTCGTCGGTTGCAATTAAACCTGTTCATTCTCACTCGGCAGAGTTGCAGTGCGATTTAAAAAAAGTAGCAGATGACTGTCAAGCAAGAGATGAAGCCTTAGCGAGCTACTCATTACCGCGTTGAGGAAGTTAAATAGCGTATCTGTTTTAAAATCGCTTTTTTTGTTATTTTTGCAATGAATTGAACTGGAAAAATACTGTGGTAACAATTAAGGTTACCGACTATGAAGTATATACAAAAATTCTCTTTCACCATTATTTCAAAAGCCTCGCTTGTGGGCTTAGTTTTTGCTACCTGTACACAAAGCGTTTTAGCAGATGAAGTAGACGAATTTATTCAAGATATTCAGGTTTCTTCCTATAACTGCCCTGGTGACGGACATATGCCACAGGTTGACCAGTATATTAAAAGATCGAACGTTTTACCTGAACAATTGATTAAATTAAAAGTCCATAAAGCGCAGTGGTTAATATGTGTTGGCAAGTATGATGAAGCCGAAAAAATGCTTCAAAATTTATTGTTAGATCCCATAATTAACAAGCATTCACAGAGTTATGCCAGTATCCATTACCAATTAGGGTATATTTTTGATGTGCAGGAAAGGCCTCGGAAATGTGATTATTATCGCCAATCAGAACAACTAGCTAAGGGAAAATTCAATGATATTCATTTAAGTTCTCAGCTAGGTCTTATTACGGTTTGTGATCAAGTTAAGCAAGATATAGGTATTAAACTAGGACGCTTATTTGCCTTACTTGAGTCTTATTCTGATGGTTCCGATTTAGCTTCTTTGGCACATATCCATAATAATATTGGCTTGCTGTATAGCTCTATTGGTCAACGGGCACTTGCCGCTGAGCAATATGCCAAAGCGTATGAAATTGGATTAAATGTATACGAAGAGAAAAACCAACTTGCCCCCTTGATTAGTCTAATCACAGCTTATACCGGTAGTGGTGATTATGAAAACGCTAACCTGATGATAGAAGAATTGGGTAGGCGCAACTTAAAAGTGAATACACCTTTAACTAATAGTTGGTATCATTTTGCTCAAAGTCGTCAAGCCTATCGCACTAACGATTTTGAAGCACTGCGCAAGAGCCTGCGTAGTTGGCAGGTGTTCCTAGAACAAATTTCTGACCAGACTATGGACAGGTTGCATCAGTGGTATGTTGCCGCGCTTTGTTTACATGATGAGGACAGAGCTTGCGTTAAGGAATTTTTACAAAAACAAAATGATGTTAACTTGGCGATGCCGGCTAGATTATCCAAACATATTTATTATACGGAATTCTTAGTTAAAGCTCATTTGTTTTTAGGGGATGTAGAAGCGGCGAAGGTTAGTTTTGATAATTACTCCGCTATCGCGCTGGAGAAAATAAAAAATCAACAAACATCAGCCCGAGTGCTTGGGGTGGCCAACTTACATAATGAAATTAGTGGACTGGAATCGAATCTAGCGAAAGCACAAGAGCAACGTTTGCAGATTATATTATTGGTGTTGGTGAGTGTTTTAGCCTTAACAGGTTTAGGCTATTTAACTGTAGGGCGGAGATATCTACGCAAGCTAGCCACTGATCCGCTGACTGGTTTCTCAAATGAACATTCAGTTATGGCTAAAGTAAAAAAGGTACAAGCACCTGTTGGTGACAACGTTAATGCAATGGCCTTAATAGATATGAGTAATTTTTCTGCTATTAATGCCGAGTATGGCTATAAATCAGGGGAGCAGGCCTTAAAACACGTTGCTGAATGTTTGCGGCAGGTAACCAGAGAAAAGGACATTGTTGGCCGAGTAGGAACTGAACAGTTCATTGTATGTTTAGTCAATCTAGAAAATGTTATTGCCGAGGAACTATTTTCAAGAGTTCAAAATGCCTTAACCGGTATAACAATTAAAGATGGCAATGGCGAAAACGTTGTGGTCGATACGAATATGCATGTTTATACTTCGGTAACGAGTCTAGCTGATGGCGACGAAGTACTAGCCGAAATTCGTAGCGTTTTGCGTAAGTCATAAGTTATTTTAATCTGCAATTTCCTTAAGTATATCAACCCAGAGCAATGAAAATTTTACTCCCCCTAAAATATTACGATGAAGCTGGCAGAATAAAACCAGCTGTCGCTCTATATGTTTGTATTGGGTTTTTATGCCGAAGTCTGCTGGTATTAATAGGTTCAGTTTCTGTGCGAGAAAATGGTGAGCAGTTATTAGCGTTGTTCTATTCAAATAAGCACTACCTTTATATCAGTCTAGCGATCGCCGTTCCGTCTTTTTTGACATTATTACTTTTGGGGTTTAGGGAAAAAATTTGGAAAGCGGACCGAAGTTGGTTGTTTTCATACATCAAGCCATTGTTAATCTTTTCAGTTCTAGCCGACTTAGGCCTACATATCATGCTCGCTATGGCCCACCATTGGCAGTTTTCGTGGGTCATTGCGGTAACGTTGATCTTAGATGTACTGTTTTTATATTTTTTAATTCGAGACAGGCACACACGGATGATGTTAACGGACTGGAAAGATAATCTATCTAAATCGTCAACAGCCAAATCTGCGATTTAAGTACAATGCGTAAAGTTACTGTAGATTGTTTGCTATGGCTTGGTCGTAATAACTTCTGACACTAATTTGACTATCGTTTACTAGTCTTTGATAACAAATTCCGGCAAACGCATAAGTGCTGCCAGCATAGTTCAGTACAACGTAAGGTGCATCAGGATCCGATTCGTCATAAGTCCAATTGCCACCGATTTTTTCACGAAAGATTTCACCAACGTAAGCTCCGTAGATATTACATATGGTAAACACTGCATTGGCCTCTAAAGCTTGATCTTTATAGCGCCCCAACCAGCTTAATATTACATCATCTACCAGATCGATACTTTCATCAGAACCATCCAAGGTGATGTTGAATTCTTCTTCAGTAGTGGTCACTGCATTTTGTGCGCTATCGATCATTAATTCTGTCAATTCTGCTGATGTCATCTGCATGTTTTTGCCTCACTGTGCTTTTTTGTAAGACTATTGTGTTGTTTATTCGCGAGTTTGTCGATTAGAAATATAATTTAGCTATGTTGGACCCAGATTTATTATTGGTCGAGTTTTATTGATGATCCCTCGGCTAGTCTTGTCGTATAAAAGGCTAACCATCAAATAAAGGTGTAGTTGTTTTTGAAATACTCGTTTGTTTTACCCCTAAGCGCACTCATTGCACTAACTGTATTATCTGCGTTAGTTAGTTATGAAGTGATACCTTCAGGCCTAGAATTGCTGCAGAGTGTAGAGTCGAGCTTTAAGGGATACTTTTATTTGCTTATTCTATTAATTATTTTATTGGAATCTATTGTCTACGTTGGGTTTTATTTTCCTGGACAATTTTTTGCAGTGGTACTGGTGGTGTTATCTAAACCGCAGCCACAGGATATACTTTTTTTAACCTTGACCATGGTTGTTGCGGCAACAATAGGCTCATGTGTTAACTACTATTTAGGCAAATCCTTCGGCGAGGTAAAAACTACACGTCCCAAATTAGCGTTGAAAAATTTGTTAGTAGCGATGATCCATATTAATTCACTGGCATTTTTTATGTTTACTCAAGGGGCTAACCAACAGTCACCCAAAGTGGTACTTTGGGCAGGGATTCTTAACTTACCTTACTATTTGTTGTTAATTTGGGGCACCTCAGTACTAAGCGAGCAAGTCATGCAAGTTGCAGAAAACACTTGGTTTTTAGCCATAGCTGTGGGCATATGGTTGGCCATAGCCTTATTTTGGGATTACAACAAGTGCAAATCAAAAGTTGACGCTACTGACTAGTACTATTGTGTTTATTAATTAACTTGTCTATTACTCTTGCTGACGCTACAAATCCAAATGTGGCGGTAACCGCCACCGCCGCTCCAAATCCATTATTGCAATCTAACTTAACACTACCATCTGTGAGTGTTTTGTTCATGCACACACTGCCATCAGCCTGTGGATAACGAAGTTGTTCAGTTGAAAATACACAATCAATACCAAAACGACGTTTGGGGTTAGTACTAAAGTGATAAAATCTACGTAATTCAGAACGTAATTTTTTTGCCAATGGATCTTGAATAGTTTTGCTTAAATCTGTCACTGTTACTTGAGTTGGGTCGACCTGTCCGCCAGCACCACCTATGGTAATTATCGGTATTTTATTGCGCTTGCAATAGGCTACCATAGCGGCCTTTGCTTTGATGCTATCGGTAGCGTCTACCACGTAGTCAAAGGAATGCTGAATTAATTCAGCAACATTGTCGGGGGTGACAAAATCTTCAACAACCGATACTTGGCAGGTTGGATTAATTTGCAAAATCCGTTTAGCCATTGCGTCTACCTTTGCTTCACCCACAGTCTCTTGAAGTGCATGGATTTGTCTGTTGGTGTTAGTGACACAAATGTCATCCAAATCAATCAAAGTAATACGCCCTAGCGCTGTTCTGGCTAAAGCTTCGGCGACCCATGATCCGACTCCGCCAATGCCAACTATGCAGACGTGTGATTGCTGTAAAATATCGGTACCTGATAAACCATATAGACGTTGGGTGCCGCCAAAACGTTGCTCAGATACTTGCTGCTGATCCATAAACTCACATTTTTAATACATTTCACTCAGAAGGGCATTATATCAGGGGAGCGGTAGATAACTCCAATGGAGTCTGGTAAGTTTTCGAAGGAACATAAATCAATAGTAAATAAAGTCGTCTTGTTTGCTGTTGGTGATTGAATATGCAGCCAAGCTTTAATACTATTTAGCGCTATACACTAACAACAACGTTGTTTTAAGAAATAAGAATAATCAAAAAGGAATGTGAAATGAAACCTGTTGTTTTAGCTGGTGGAAGTGGAAGTCGTTTATGGCCTAAATCAAGAGCGGCGTTACCTAAGCAGTTTTTGAGTTTGACAAGCGACATGACGATGTTGCAAGACACCATTGCAAGATTAGATGGTAGCAATTCGGAGCAACCTATCGTTATTTGTAATGATGCCCATCGATTCTTAGTCGCAGAGCAACTTCGACAACAAGATATTCAACACGGTGGCATTTTACTCGAACCTATGGGTCGTAATACTGCTCCGGCAATTGCGTTAGCGGCGTTACATGCGTCGTTAAATGGCGAAGACCCAATTTTACTTATTTTGGCGGCAGATCATTTAATAAACGATGCCCCTGAATTTCATAAAGCGATATCTCATGCAGAAGTACTCGCTCATCAGGGAAAATTAGTGACTTTTGGCATAGTGCCAGACTCAGCCCATACCGGATACGGTTACATAAAACGTGGTGAACAGATTGCTTCTGTAGACGTGGGCTTTGATGTAGCGAGTTTTGTTGAAAAACCAGATTTAGCCACGGCGCAGCAGTACGTTGATTCGGGGAAGTATTACTGGAATAGCGGCATGTTTATGTTTAAAGCCAGCCGATATCTTCAAGAGCTTGAAAAGTACGCGCCAGAAATGCTCGACATTTGTAAAAAGGCCATCGCCTCGGAGTCCACTGATTTAGAGTTTGTCAGAGTCGATGCCGATGTATTTGGTACTTGTCCTGATGATTCTATTGATTATGCAGTCATGGAAAAAACTGATGCAGCCTGTGTGGTTCCACTTGATGCCGGTTGGAGTGATGTAGGCAGTTGGTCTTCGTTATGGGAAACCGCGAAGCAAAAAGATATCAATAATAACGTTGTCATTGGTGACGCAATTCTTGATGGCGTAAACAATAGTTATATTAATTCGGAACAACGGCTTATTTCCGTTGTGGGCTTAGATGATGTTGTAGTGGTTGAAACTAAAGATGCTGTTTTAGTGGCACACAAAGATAAAGTGCAAGATATCAAAAACGTTGTTAATCAACTCAAAGCAGAACATCGTCCAGAGTGGGAATTCCATCGCGAAGTGTTTAGACCCTGGGGGAGTTATGACTCAATTGATAACGGTGAACGATTCCAAGTTAAGCGAATCACTGTAAAACCAGGTGAAAAACTCTCAGTGCAAATGCACCATCACAGAGCTGAGCATTGGATAGTCGTGTCAGGCACTGCAAAAGTTACAAATGGAGATCAAACCTTATTGTTATCCGAGAACCAATCAACATACATTCCTATTGGTGTTGTGCATGCATTGGAAAACCCCGGTCGTATACCGCTAGAACTCATCGAAGTGCAATCTGGCACCTATTTAGGTGAAGATGATATTGTGCGCTTTTCTGACCGCTATGGTCGTGTTGAAGCTAAATAGGCTTACTGATATTCATCGCTAGATAAGAGAATTTATGAAAATTACATGTTTTAAAGCGTATGACATACGCGGTAAATTGATTGAACAACTTGATGAGTCTATTGCCTACCGTATTGGGCGTGCTTTTGCACAATACATGCAAGCTAAAACGGTGGTAGTGGGGGGGGATGTGAGATTAACCTCTGAACCACTCAAGTTAGCCTTGTCTGCTGGTTTAATAGATGGTGGAGCCAAGGTAACCGATTTAGGTATGACAGGCACTGAAGAAATCTATTTTGCTACTAAATATCTCGGTGTTGATGGTGGAATTGAAGTGACTGCGAGTCACAACCCTATCGATTACAACGGTTTGAAATTAGTCAAAACTGACGCTAAACCAGTCAGTGGTGACACTGGTTTGTTTGCGATCCGTGATTTAGCGCAAACCTACACGACTGAAGATGTACAAGCTAGGCTAGAATTTTACTCAGAAGGTTTAGTAACTGAACAAGCGTTTTTGCAAGGAAAGGCGTCTGTTAAAACCAATAAATTGCAAGATTCTGGTCGATATAGCCAACTAAACAATATGCAGGCATATGTGGCCCACATGTTGTCGTATATCGAGACTGCTAACATCACACCTTTAAAGTTGGTAGTTAATGCGGGTAATGGTGCGGCAGGTGACGCGTTAGATGCGATTCAAGGTGCCCTAGAAGCCGCCGGTGCGCCCATTGAGTTTATAAAAGTACATCATCAACCCGATGGCTCTTTTCCAAATGGAATTCCTAACCCATTATTGCCTGAGAGTAGAGCGGATACCGCCAATGCGGTTATCGAAAATAACGCCAATATGGGCATTGCTTGGGACGGTGATTTTGACCGTTGTTTTCTATTTGACGAAAAAGGGGATTTTGTCGAAGGTTATTATATTGTTGGCCTTTTAGCCAAAGCCTTCTTAGACAAAAAACCAGGTTCAAAAATCATTTATGATCCAAGAGTTTACTGGAATACCGAAGATATCGTTCTATCAGCAGGCGGTGTACCCATAAAAAGTAAAACCGGGCATGCCTTTATCAAAGAGCGAATGCGCGCTGATGACGCGATATATGGCGGCGAAATGAGTGCTCACCATTATTTCCGAGACTTTGCCTATTGTGATTCAGGTATGATCCCATGGTTATTAGTGGCAGAGTTGTTATGCACCACACAAAAAGCATTATCACAGTTAGTCAAAGAACGAATTGAAGCCTTTCCTTCATCAGGTGAAATTAATCGAACATTGGCCGATCCCGATGTGGCTATTAAATCGGTATTAGAAAAGTACCAGTCTTCCGCGACATTAGTCGATTACACCGACGGAATTGGTTTAGAGTTTGGAACTTGGCGCTTTAACCTACGTAAATCAAACACAGAGCCTGTGGTTCGTTTAAATGTAGAATCTAGAGGTGACATTGCTTTAATGGAAGAAAAAACAACAGAGTTATTAGCGTTGTTGAAATAAAGGTTCGGTTGTGAATAAAAAAGGCCCAGATAAATAGCTGGGCCTTTGACTATTCATTGATAACTCAAGGTTATTTCACTTCTTCACCAGCTGCTTGCTTATCTGCGTGGTAACTAGAGCGTACCATGGGACCACATGCGGCATGTGTAAAGCCAAGATCTTTAGCAACTTCATCGAGTTCATTAAATTCGTCAGGATGTACATAACGTTTTAATGGGAAGTGATGTTTGCTGGGTTGTAAATATTGGCCTAGGGTTAACATCTCAACGTCGTGGCTGCGTAAATCTTTTAATACTTCTGCTATTTCGTGTTTATCTTCACCCATACCCATCATTAAGCCTGATTTAGTAGGAATGTCAGGATGCTGTTGTTTAAATTTTTTCAATAAATCTAAAGACCATTGATAGTTAGCACCTGGACGGCACTCTCTGTATAAACGTGGGATAGTCTCTAGATTGTGATTAAACACGTCTGGCGGCCCTTTTTTGAGTATTTCTAGGGCTCTGTCCATACGCCCTCTGAAATCGGGAACTAATACCTCAATTTTGGTAGCCGGACTATGTTCGCGAATAGCTGTTATGCAGTCTACAAAGTGTTGAGCGCCACCATCGCGTAAATCATCGCGGTC
Source organism: Paraglaciecola sp. (assembly GCF_039964565.1). Classification (GTDB taxonomy): domain Bacteria; phylum Pseudomonadota; class Gammaproteobacteria; order Enterobacterales; family Alteromonadaceae; genus Paraglaciecola. Next base: position 140,166 of record NZ_JBDVXF010000049.1, on the reverse strand, counting down.
TACTGATGTAATCACTACATATTTTAATTTCATTTCAGCTATGGTTTTGGCTAATTTGACTGGTTCTTCTGCACTTGGGGGCAGTGGTTTGCCATGAGCGACATCACAAAAAGGACAGCGGCGGGTGCAGATATCACCCAAAATCATAAAGGTCGCGGTGCCATGATTAAAACATTCGGCTAAGTTCGGGCAACTGGCTTCTTCACAAACAGAATGTAAGTTATTTTTACGCAGAGTATTTTTGATATGATCAATTTTGTCAGTATTGCGTGGCAGTTTTATCTTAATCCACGCAGGTTTACGTAACATTTCTGCTTTTTCAGTCGGCACTATGGTGATTGGAATATGTTTAACTTTTTCGTCATCCCGAAGTTTCACTCCGGCTTGAGGGCGTGCGTTAGTCATTTAAGCCTTCTTTATGTTCTGTTTTTATTATGCCCAATAAGGCACATAAGTTTTCAATCAGTTTACTGCCCGCTACATCTATAGAATTAGGGCCGTTAAATTGTGCGCAATTTACCATTTCCAGACCCGCATAACCACATGGATTTATACGTTTAAATGGACTTAAGTCCATGTTGACGTTTAAGGCCAGTCCATGAAAAGAACAACCTTTGCGTATTCTTAAGCCAATTGAGCAAATTTTCTTACCGTCAACATAGACACCGGGTGCATCCGCTTTAGGATAAGCATTTATTGAGTATTCTTTTAGGGTGTTAACCACGCACTCTTCTAATACTGTTACTAAGTCCCTTACACCTAGTTTATTGCGTTTTAGATTCAGTAATACATACATCATCTGTTGTCCGGGACCATGGTAGGTGACTTGGCCGCCTCTATCAACTTTGACCACTGGAATATCACCGGGCATAAGTAAGTGTTCTTCTTTACCAGCTTGTCCTTGGGTGAAAACCGCTGGATGTTCCACTAGCCAAACTTCGTCGGCAGTGTTGATATCTCTGTTATTGGTGAAATCTTGCATCGCTTGCCAAATAGGCAGGTATGGCTGAAGGCCCAATTGCCTGATAACTAATTTAGCTGACATAATTGATGGCAAATGCTGTCTACAGTACCACTTTAACTAACTCTAACTTTGCAAGTTCAACATAAAGGGTTTCCATATGTTCTTTGCTAGTCACAGTTACACTTAGTGAAATTGAGTGATACGTTCCTTTTGAACTGGGTTTTACCTTAGGTGAATAGTCTCCAGGTGCATGGACTTGCAAGCAAGAAATTACGTCTTCAGGTAACCTTTCATGGGCCAGCCCCATTACTTTAAAGGTTTGCTGGCACGGGAAGTCCAGCAGTTCATCAAATTTAGTGTCCATATTTTTCTCGAAAATTTATAGATGGGCGAATTATTAACTATCGAAACCGAGTTGCAATTTGACAAAATCAACCATGCGGTCGATGAATCCACCTTCTTTTACTTCTTGTAATGCAACTAATGGGTATTCGGCGACGTCTTCACCTTCAATTTGCAAATACAATTTTCCGACAACTTCACCTTTGGAAATAGGGGCTTGAAGGTTTTTATCTAACTTAAAGTTAGCTTTCAAATTTTTGCTCTGGCCTCGAGGGATATTAATTGGGGTATCTTGTAAAATACCAAGGTCCACTGTTTCTTTGTCACCCATAAAGATACGATGAGATACAAAGCTATCACCCGCTTTGTAGGGCGTGATAGTTTCATAAAAACGGAAGCCGTATTTAAGTAACTTTTTGTTTTCAACTTTACGGGCTCTCTCGCTGTCTGTGCCCATTACGACAGAAATTAAACGCATGTCACCTTGGTAAGCAGAGGTTATCAAGCTATAGCCTGCATCTGAAGTATGGCCAGTTTTGATACCGTCAACGTTCAGGCTCTTATCCCATAATAAGCCATTACGGTTGTACTGTTTAATATCATTGAACGTAAATTCTTTTTCAGCGTAGATGGCGTACTCTTGTGGCACATCACGTATCAGTGCCGCAGACAATATTGCCATATCTCGTGGCGTGGTGTAGTGCTGAGCATCATGTAAACCATGGCTATTAACAAAATAGGTCTGTGTCATGCCGAGTTTAGTTGCATGCATATTCATCATGCTGGCAAAGGCTTCTTCGCTTCCAGCTATATGTTCAGCCATGGCTACGCACGCATCGTTGCCTGATTGCACAATGATGCCGCGATTAAGGTCGGCAACTGAGATTTTTTTGCCTACTTCGATAAACATTTTTGACGAATCAGGAAAGTTTTTAGCCCAAGCGTTCTCAGAAATAGTCACCATATCTGTTTCTTTGATATTGCCGTTGGCCAGTTCTACTCCTATTACATAGCTTGTCATCATTTTGGTTAAGCTTGCAGGCGGTATTTGAATGTCAGCGTTTTGTTCTGCAATAACATTACCGGTTTGGTAATCCATTAGTATGAAACCTTTGGCAGCGACACTTGGCGCAGGTGGGATTACCACAGCAGCAGAAACTGAAAAAGTGCATACACACAGGACTAAGCTGTTTATGAGAGAGCCGAAATACGTTTTTGGTTTAAGCATTAAACTACCGTTTGTGAAAATGTTATAAGAATAGATGTCGTAATTATGTCTTTTGAGACGTAATTTTGACCTTAAATTTTGCCCAGCAATATAGCACTTTGAGTGTTAAATTGCTGCCCAACAACTGATTAATCCTAATTAATATGGAAATTTTTGTCAGCTTCAAGGATGTGAGACTTAAATTTATACAAAAAGTTTAAGTTTATCTATGAAGTGGTTTCAATCGAAGTAAATTTTATAGGCGCCTGGGTAGTTATTGTTTTTAAGCATGTTTAGTAATTTATTGGCCTCATGCTCGTTAGATAGAGGCCCGAGGTGCAATTTATACATTCCTTTTTCGAATCTTGTTTGGTACGGATGTTCGTATTGAGTTGTTAAAGTTGCGGCTAACTTTTCTATCCGATCTTTATTCTGTAAGGCGGCAACCTGAATAAAGAGTTGTTGATCATTTTTTGACGGTTTTTTAATAATTGGGTTGCGACCTACAGTGATATTGCCTTCTTGGTCAACATGAATAACGTCAATTTTCACTTGTGCTACACCTGTGTTTAGCATGTCTAGTTTCAGCGCTGCAGCATAGGATAAATCTATTACTCGTCCTCTGTGAAAAGGTCCTCTGTCGTTAACTCTTACCACAACTTGTTTGCCATTTTCTAAGTTGGTAACTCTTACAAAAGAAGGTAAGGGGAGGGTTTTGTGCGCGCCTGACATCTGGTACATATCATAGGTTTCGCCGTTGGAAGTAAGGTGACCATGAAATTTTTGGCCATACCAACTGGCGCCACCTTTATCACTGAACCCTTTTCCTGTGGTCAGTGGCTGGTAACGAACCCCTCTAACGGTATACGGACGCATGTTAGCTTTTGCGTAAGACTCGTATTTAGCAACGGCATCCAGACTTGTTACTTTTTTGGGGATGACCTTCGGAGCTGAGTCTTGGTGTTGGAAATAACGCCCTTTGGGAGCGCATCCAATAACAGCGATAATCAATAAAACGTAACTCACACAACGAAGAAGGGTTCTCATGGCAATATTAATCGTCAATTCTAGCTATGGTTGCTGGATTGAAGCCTTCTTTAAGTTGTTGGCTAAATTGAAATACTGCCATGGCATATAATGGACTGTGGTTATATCGAGTAATGACATAAAAGTTAGGTAACCCAACCCAATATTCTTTACTATTGGGTTGTTCAAACGCAAATAATTTAACACTTTCATCTTTGTTCAAATTAGTCTCAGCTACCGAGACACCTGCCGCTTGCATTTGCGACCATTTATGAGAGTACTTTAAAGACTTTGATAATAACTTGGAATGTTGTGTTCCACTAACTTGTGCTTTGAAAGCGATATCAGAGTTGGCTTGCCAACGATGCTTTTTAAAATAGTTTGCGACGCTACCTATGGCGTCATCAGGATTATTTAATAGATCCCTTACTCCATCTCCGTCAAAATCTACTGCATAATGACGATAACTTGAAGAGATAAATTGACCCCATCCCATCGCCCCAGCATAAGACCCCTTGAGTTCAGTAATTTCAAAGTTTTCTTCTTTAGCAAGTAAAAATAATTGTTCTAGCTCGCTACGAAAAAATTTAGATCGAGGCGGATAATGAAACCCTAAAGTAACCAAAGCATCGAGAACAGAGTATTTGCCAATATAGGTTCCATAGAACGTTTCAACCCCAATGATGGCGACAATAATTTCTGCGGGTACGCCGCTTTCCCGCTCAGCGCGCGCTAATGTTTGTTGGTGAGTGTTCCAAAACTCCAAACCTTTTGCTAAACGTTTCTCTGTTAGAAATATAGGATAATATTTGTGCCAAGGCTTAGCTTCCCAAGGTTTAGCAATGGATTCTAAAATCCTTGGGTTTTTATTGGCTTTGGCTAACGTCGACTCAATTACATCGCGATTAAATTGATGTTTCTCAACCATTAAATCAACGAATTGCTGTTGTAATTCTGATGGTGTTGCATGTACAGCATTGCCCGTTAGAAAAAGGCTTAATAACAATACAGCTCTAAATAAATGCATGGTTTCTCCTTATAGGTTAAGTGTTTTACTTAACTAAAATACTTAGGGACTTCAAACCCTGATTATTCTCGCGACATGATTCTTTTTTGAGTACTAATGGCCATCAAAATACCAAAACCCGCTAACAGGGTTACCATAGACGTACCGCCGTAACTCACCAAAGGTAAAGGCACACCTACCACAGGTAAAATACCAGAAACCATGCCCATATTAACAAAAACATAGACAAAAAATGTGAGGGTGATACTACCCGCTAGGATCTTACTAAAGGCATCTTGAGCCTTAACGGCTATTAACATGCCACGAATCACGATAAAGGCATAAATTGCTAGTAGTGCAACGACGCCCCAAAAACCAAATTCTTCGCTGAACACAGCAAAAATGAAATCGGTATGGCGCTCTGGTAAAAATTCTAGTTGTGATTGTGTGCCTTGCAGCCAGCCTTTTCCTTGGGCGCCACCTGAACCAATGGCTATTTGAGACTGAATAATATGATAACCCGAACCTAGAGGATCAGATTCTGGATTGAGAAAAGTTAAGACTCTTTGTTTTTGATAATCCTTCATCAAAAAGATCCACATGATAGGTGTGAAAGCAGAAGTAGCAATTGCAACAAAAGAGATAAAGCGCCAACTCATACCTGCCAAAAACAAGGCAAATACACCAGAACTTGCTATCAATAGCGAGGTGCCTAAATCTGGTTGGCGAGCAATTAGTAGCGTCGGAATGCCTACTAAAACAAAGCCAATTAGGATATGCCAAGTTTTGGGCGGTAAATTAAAGCGGCTGATATACCAAGCCACCATCATAGGTACCGCTAGTTTCATTATTTCGGAAGGTTGAAAGCGAAATACCCCTAAATCTAACCAACGCTGAGCCCCTTTACTAGATACCCCAATGACCAAAACGGCAATTAACATACCCACCCCAATGACATAAAAATACACGGACAGTTTTTGATAGGTCATGATAGGAATTTGCGCCACAATTAACATCACACCTAAAGCCACAGCAAGGCGTGTTAACTGCCTTTGAATTAGACCTAAATCTTGGCCGCCAGCAGAGTAAATAGTCACCAGTCCTACCACCATCAGCACTAAAAGCCCCAATAATAGTAATACATCGCAATGTATTCTGTCCCAAAACGAACGGCTGTTTGGAGCGAGCTTGGTCCTAAGCATCAATGTTGCACCTCTGCTTGTGTTGACTCTGCGCTTTCTGTTTCTTGCCCTAAATGCTCTATTACTTGATGTTCTGGAAATATTTGATCTCTGAAAAAATTATCCATCATTTTACGCGCGATCGGAGCCGCTTCAGCGCCGCCGTGGCCTGCATTTTCTAACACTACAGTGACTGCAATCTGTGGTGCGTCGTAGGGTGCGTATCCCACATACATCGCATTATCTCGATTTTTCTTAGAGAGTTTTTCGGCGTCATATTTTTCATCTTGTGCGATAGTAACCAATTGCGCTGTACCTGTTTTTCCTGCTGATATGTAATGAGCACCTCTAAATGCTTTGCGCGCTGAGCCTTTTCGGTTAACTGTTCCGTACATCGCATCTAATACGACATCCCAGTTGTGTTCGTCCTTAATCGCAATGGGTCGCCTTTCTCTTATTCCTTGCAATATGACTTCATCGTTTTGCATATTTCCGCGTATAATCTGTGGGATTATACGTTTGCCTTTATTGACCAAAGTCACTATCGCTTGGGCAAGTTGTACCGGTGTAGCAGTCCAATAGCTTTGCCCAATTCCTATATTGATAGTATCACCAATGTACCAAGGGCGATTAAACAAGGCTTTTACTATGCCTCTACTTGGCATGATGCCATCCGCTTCTTCATGTAAATCAATGCCTGTGTAATCACCAAAACCAAACTCGTTCATACTTTCACTGATGCGGTCTATGCCCAATTTATAAGCCATATCATAGAAGTAGATATCACAGGACACTTCAATCGCTTTGGTTACATCCACCCACCCATGCCCCCATGGGTTATGGTCACGCCAGATTCGCTCAACATTTTTCAACTGGTATTTACCTACATCATAAATACGACTTTCTGGTGTAATAACTTTTTCTTCGAGCCCCGCTAATGCTAATAACGGTTTAACAGTTGACGCTGGGGGATATTGCCCTTGGGTAGCACGATTAAATAATGGTCGGTCAGTGGTGAGTAATTTTTTATAATTTTTACTACTGATCCCATGCACAAAAAGGTTAGGGTCGTAGCTTGGACTACTATATAAAGCTAACACGCCTCCATCTTTGGGGTCGATTGCAACGACGGTGCCTTTTTTGCCATCAAAGGCTTTTTCGGCTTCCAATTGCAAATTCATATCAATGTTTAAAACGATATCTTGACCGGGTGTAGGAGGGTTGAAGTTCAAAGTCCGAATTACTCTACCCTGATTATTGACTTCCACTTCTTGAAATCCCACTTCTCCGTGAAGTATTTCTTCGTGATATTTTTCTATGCCACGTTTGCCGATGTCGTAGGTGGCCGCATAGTTGGCTTCAAATCCCGCTTCACTGAGTTTTTGTAGGTCTTTTTTATTAATTTTGGCAACATATCCTAATACATGGGTAAGCGCACTGCCATAGGGGTAGTATCGCGCTAATCTAGCTTCGACAGATACGCCAGGGTAATTATGTTGTTTTGCTGAAAATAGCGCCACTTCTTTGGGGGTTAAGCGATTAATTAAATTAACTGGTTTGAAACGTCTATTACCTTTTAAATCTTTATAAAAGTCACTGATATCCTCGTCATCGATTTCTAATAAATTACTGAGTGCCTGAATAGTGACCTCTAAATCTTCAATTTCTTCTGGGATAATTTGTAAACTGAAGACCGGACGGTTTTCTGCCAATAAAATGCCATTTCTATCGTAGATTAATCCGCGGTTTGGCGCCACGGGTAACACTTTTATGCGATTTCCGTTTGCCCGAGTTTGATAGTCTTCAAAGCGACTGACTTGCAAGTAATACAAATTTGTCAACACCATCGCAATCATTACAAATACCACTAAGAGACCAATAAAGGTGCGCCTTGCAAAAAGGTTGGCTTCCGCTGAATGGTCTTTTATGAGGATACGCGGATTAGGCAATGTTATTCTCTATGGTAAGGGTGGTTATTATTAATTGACCAAGCTCGATACAGACTTTCTGCAACAATGATACGTACCAAGGGGTGCGGTAGGGTAAGACTCGACAACGACCACTTTTGTTCCGCAATTCTTATACATTCTGGAGCCAATCCTTCTGGCCCGCCAATTAATAAGCTGACATCTCTACCGTCCATTTGCCAGCTTTCCATGGTTTTTGCGAGTTTTGGGGTGTCCCAAGGAGCACCTGTTACTTCTAAAGTGACGACTCTATTACCCCTAGGAATAGCTGCAAGAGTCAACTCACCTTCTTTTTGCAAGATACGTTTAATATCAGCATTTTTGCCTCGTTTTCCCGCGGCGATTTCGGTTAGTTGCAAAGGCATATCCGCAGGAAAACGTCTGCAATATTCTGAAAACCCTTGTTCAATCCATTTAGGCATTTTCATGCCCACTGCAATCATTTGTATACGCACAGACTTAGGCCCAGAGTTTTTCCAACTGATAGAAGTCTCGCGCTTCGTCTTGCATGACATGCAAAACCACATCACCTAGGTCCACTAACACCCAATCGCCAGTCTCCCGGCCTTCAATACTCAAAGGTGCGTTGCCCGCTTGTTTGGCTTCAACTACCACATTTTCGGCAATCGAAATAACATGACGTTTAGAGTTACCTGAGCAAATGATCATAGTTTCGGTAACTGAGGATTTTTCTGCGACATCAATATCGATGATGTCGCGGCCTTTTAAGTCTTCGACTTTTTCTATTACGAACGCTTTTAATTGTTGGTGATCCAAAGGTTTTCCTTTTGGTTGAATTTTATACAGTATGAGTTTGCCATAGTTTAACAGAAATCAGTATGTGGCTGATAGAGCTTATGGCGCTGAATGTAATCTAATATTTTAGAGGGTAAAAGTTTGTCAACTGGTTGATTATTAAAGATTTGTTCTCTTATTTTTGTAGATGACACTGTTAAAGTTTGGGTATTGGCAAGGTAAATATATCCCGCGAGACTATTATGCAACGCAAACGGATCGGTTACCTGTCTCTTTTTTAACAGTGTTTGTAGCTCGTCTGAATAGGTATTCTGAGCGTTTAAGGTTTCTCCGACGCGACTACATACTACAAAATGACAGAGCGAAAATAGTTTTTCCCAGTTGTGCCAAGTAAACAAGTTTTGCAACGAATCTGTGCCTATGAAAAAACACAGTGGAGTATTAGGCATCGATTGACGTATTTCTGTTAAGGAGTCGACGCTAAATGTGGGTTTGCCACGATTAATATCTCGTGAGTCAGCATAAAAAAGAGGGTACTGGCCGCAAATTAATTCCACCATCTTAAGCCTATCTTCGCTACTAGCAGTGGCAGGATCTTTATGACTGGGAATATAACACGGCATTAAGGCAATCTTTGTAATATTGGTCTTTTCTGCTGCCTCTAGTACAGGAAATATATGCCCATTGTGAATGGGATCAAATGTACCGCCAAAAATACCTAAAGGAGGAGTAAGTTTCATGAAAACGTTAGTCTAAAGAGCCATAATCTAGAGGTAAGTTATGTAACGAGCATGGGACAAATAACAAGCATAAATGGCATAGCTCCACATAAGGACGAACTATTTGAGATTGTTTAATTGCGTTATCAAACTCGGTTAATTTTTGTTGTAGCGCTTGCATATGCTCTAAGGATAACCGTTGTAAAGCTGAGTGATAAAAAGGTTGCCTATTTTTCCAAATACGATGTTGATTCCAATTGATCGTTTTACCTTGTTGGCGCTCGAATAATAAAGATTGCAGAGTTTGCCACTCACGCGTTAATGCCCACACAATAATATTAGGCTCTACGCCTTCGCTTTCCAAACGATAAAGCATTTTGATTGCCTTTTGCGCTTCTCCTGCGAGCAAAACGTCGATTAAATGAAACACAGTGAACCTAGATTGATCGACTACCGCTTCTTCAACTTGTTCTAAGCTTGGGTTGCCTTGTGGGTAGAGCAATATCAATTTTTGAATTTCTTGCTTGGCAGCAAGTAAGTTACCTTCACAATAGTCCACTAACAATTGTGAAATATGTTGTGATGGCTGCATGCCTGATTGTCGCATTTGGTTATTTAACCATTGATACAGGGCATTGCCTTCTAGTGGGTAACAAGGTACATAAATCCCTTGTTTATCCACCGCTTTAAACCATTTTGTGTTTTGTACATCTTTGCCAATCTTGCCCCCGTGTATCACTATCAATACATCGGGATTAACGTTTTGTGCGATGGCTGCTAAAACTTTACTTCCTTCTGCTCCAGGTTTTCCGGTGGGTAACTCAAGCTCGATAAGCTGCTTGCTTGAGAACAACGATAAGGTTTGTGTGGCTTCAATTAGGGTATCCCAGCTAAATTGAGCGTCGACTACTAAAGATTGGCGTTCATCAAATCCTTGGGCAAGCGCAGCAACTCTAATGATTTCTATACATTCAAGTTTTTGTTGAGGCTCATCACCAAAAATTAGATAAAAGGGTTTTAGTTGCGCAGACGCGTCAACACTAAATCGGTTTGGATAAACCTGCATTAGCCACCTTTTGTTTGTCGCCAGCTACTATGAGAACTGGCTATTTGACGAATAATACGATTGGCGGCTTCTTGACGCATTTCGTTTTGAATTAGGTCCAATTCACGAGACTTTGCTAATACAGCATCAGGGTCGTCTTGATATTCTCGGGTGACATCGAACTCCATTTCTTGAGGGTCTTCAGAGGGAAATTGGACTTGGTATTTTATGGTGTACACCAATTCGTATTCTGCCACTTGGCCCGTCGAAAATAACGACAATAAACGTCTCTCAAGTTTATCTGAGGTTAGATAAACAATCGCATCTATTTCTGATTCGAGTTGAGCACCACTGGCGGTGTTATCCAAAACGTCGATTTTGTAACCTTGTAGTTGCTTCCATAACACTCGGTAAAGAGGGGTGTTTTTTTGCAAGGCCAATAATTGCAGTTGTTCGATTCCAACCGGAAGACCATAGTCACCACGTAACTTAAATCCACATCCTGCTATTGTCATAACAATAGCAAGGACGCAGATTTTTAAGCCTATGGTTTTGAACACCTTAATTGGCCACTATGTTGAGTAATTTACCCGCTATATAAATAACTTTGCGGATAGTTTTGCCTTCTATATGTTGCTGCACATTTTGTTCAGCTAAGCCTAAGCTTTCAACTTGCTCTTTTGTTGCGTCTGCAGCAACTGTAATTTTGGCTCTGACTTTACCGTTTACTTGCACAACAACCAGTTTTTCATCCTCAACCATAGCTTCAGCTTCAGCCACTGGCCAAGGTGCAGTTTCAACTTCATTCCTATGACCTAAATCTTTCCACATCACATGACAAATGTGCGGAGCGATAGGCGCAAGTAATAAAACCATGGCATTTATACCTTCACGCATCACCGCTAAATCTTGCTCAGATGTTTTATCTGCTTTCTGTAAGTGGTTAAGTAATTCCATCGTGGCAGCAACAGCGGTGTTAAATGTTTGACGACGACCAATATCATCACTGACTTTTTCAATGGTTTTGTGAATTAAGCGTCTAAGATTTTTTTGCTGACTAGATAAATTAGCCTTATTGATAGTTGCAATTTCACCGGCTTCGATATGCTCTTGTACTAGCGTCCAAAGGCGTTTTACAAACCTATGGGCACCTTCAACTCCAGAGTCTATCCATTCCAACGTTTGTTCTGGAGGAGCGGCAAACATAGTAAATACGCGGATGGTGTCTGCACCGTATAAATCAATAACTTGCTGCGGATCTATGCCATTATTTTTAGATTTTGACATTTTGATCATGCCGTGATGAATCACATCTTGTCCGTCTGATTTCAGTACCGATTTGATAATCCGACCTTTATCATCTTTTTCACTGACTACATCTGCAGGGGAATACCAGACTTTTTTGCCTGCTTCGTCTTCACGGTAAAATGAGTCGGCTAACACCATTCCTTGACACAATAAACGCTTGTATGGTTCATCAGACTGCACTAAACCTTCATCACGCATCAATTTGTGGAAAAACCGCGAATATAATAAATGTAAAATTGCATGTTCAATTCCACCAACATATTGGTCGACAGGTAACCAGTAATTAGCTTGTTGAGGATCTAGCATGGTTTGATCATTTTGAGCACTGCAATAACGAGCGTAATACCAAGATGACTCCATAAAGGTATCAAAGGTATCGGTTTCCCGTAATGCTGGTTGCCCTTCAAATTCGGTTTTTGCCCACTCTGGATCTGCCTTGATGGGAGAAATAACGCCGTTCATATGCACGTCTTCTGGCAACTCCACCGGTAATTGGTCACTAGGTACCGGAACTGAATCACCATTCTCTAGATTTAACATCGGGATTGGGCTGCCCCAATAACGTTGTCGAGAAACGCCCCAGTCTCTCAGGCGATAATTGATTTTCTTTTTACCTTTACCTTGTTCACTGAGTGATTCGGCAATTTTTTCAAACGCCTGAGCTGAATTCAGACCATTAAATTCGCCAGAATTAATCAGTATGCCCTTTTCAGTATAGGCTGCTTTTGAGAGATCACATTCGATAGTACTTTGTGCGTCACCTTGGATAACTTGTTTTATTTCAAGGCCATATTTAGTCGCAAATTCCCAATCACGTTGGTCATGACCCGGTACCGCCATTACTGCGCCTGAGCCGTATCCCATAAGCACAAAGTTCGCTACCCAAACTGGTACTTTGTCACCCGTTAGTGGGTGAACCGCGTAATAACCCGTTGCACAGCCTTTTTTCTCCATGGTGGCCATGTCAGCTTCTGCTACTTTCGTGGTTTTACATTCTTCGATAAATTCAGCTAATTCAGTGTTTGATTTGGCTGCTTCTAAGGCTATGGGATGTTGTGCCGCAACCGCTACATAGGTCACACCTAATAATGTGTCGGGCCTGGTGGTATACACGTCAAAATTTGCTTGTTGTGCAACAGGATTCTCAAGTTCAAAGGTTATTTCTACGCCTTCTGAACGGCCAATCCAGTTTTTTTGCATGGCGCGGACTTGTTCTGGCCATTCTTCTAATTGTTCTAAATCGTTAACCAATTCTTCTGCATAGTCGGTGATTTTTACAAACCACTGCGGAATTTCTTTTTGCTCAACTAATGCGCCAGAGCGCCATCCACGTCCATCAATTACCTGTTCGTTAGCAAGAACCGTGTGGTCTACAGGATCCCAGTTTACGGTCGCATTTTTTTTATACACTAATCCTTTTTCGAACAAACGTGTAAAAAACCATTGCTCCCAGCGATAATATTCTTTTTTACACGTGGCGATTTCGCGATCCCAGTCGTAACCAAATCCCAAGGTTTTTAATTGGGTTTTCATATACTCAATATTTGAGTAGGTCCACTTAGCGGGTGCCGTGTTATTGTTGATAGCAGCGTTTTCGGCTGGAAGGCCAAACGCATCCCAACCCATTGGTTGTAACACATTTTTACCTAACATCCGCTGATAACGGCTAATCACATCACCTATGGTGTAATTGCGTACATGGCCCATGTGTAAACGGCCACTAGGGTAAGGAAACATAGAAAGACAATAAAATTTTTCTTTATTAGGGTCTTCTTGCGCTTTAAAAGTTTGTTGGGTTTCCCAATAGGCTTGAACCTCTTTTTCTATTTCTTGAGGTTGATACTGTTTTTCGGCCATTAACAAAGATTTCCGTGACTAGAGGGATAAGGTCAAAATAACCTTACACAATGATATAAAATTTAGCTTGTTAGAATACCTTAGCGTATCCCATGCTAACAATAGTAAATGCGTGATTTATGGAGCTTATTCAAAATTTTTTTGATGTATGAAGTCATTTATATTTATATGAGCAAAAAATAGGCGATTACAACCTTAGTGTTTGTAGAATTACAAACAAATAGCAATTGTATTAAAAATAGTCACTTATCGACATTATTTTCGATTCTTTTCGTATCTGTTTGACAGCCTGATGAATACAGGTTTCACTAATTGATATATTCCTAATTTGTGGTAAATAAGTCTTTTAACATGCAAAGCAAATATGCCTTACATCTGCAGCAGTTGACTGCAAAACCCAGCCGGCGTTTGATTAATCAAGCACTAAAAGATCAACAAGCACTGAATACCACTTTTATCGGACAGGATAGGGCGCGTGACGCGTTGTCTTTTGGATTGGGTATAGAGGCGCGAGGTTATAACCTCTATGTGATGGGTGAACAAGCCACTGGACGTTTTACCTTAGTTCATGAGTTTATTGATAAATATGTGAGTAAAACCGTTACTCCTGATGATTGGTGTTATATCAACAACTTTGAAGATGAGCGAGAGCCTTTTTCTCTAAAATTAGCAGCAGGAGAAAGTAAAAAGCTGGTCAAAGACATGGAAAATCTTGTTGATGAGTTGTTAGACACGTTTCCAGCTGCATTTGATAACCCCGGTTACCAACGTAAGAAAGCCGCTATCACTCGTGAGTTCGATCAAGGCTACGACAAGGCTATTGATGATGTTGAACAACAAGCCTTGCAGCACAGTATCGCCTTATGTGAAGACGCCGGTACTATTTCTTTTTCGCCTATTATCAATGGTAAAACTGTTACAGACGCTGAATTTTCTAACGTATCCGACGAGCAAAGACAGCACTATTACCAATTGATTGATGAACTTGAGGACAAGTTAAGCGAAGCATTAATCGAGTTGCCAAAATGGAAACGCGCTACAGCCGAAAAACTCAGGACTTTGAAGAAAGAAACAGCGGAGCAAGGGATTAGGCCTTTGCTAAAAGACTTAGAACATAAGTATTCTTCTGACTTGGCCATTTTGAAATTTTTGCGACAGCTTAAGCCTCACTTAGTGGAAACGGTGGTGGAAGTATTAGCTGATGACAAAAAAGACGACAAGCACGATGATTACGATAAACGTTCCATTTTGGAGGAACAATATTTACCCAATATTATTGTATCCCATGAGCTTAATAGTGGGTCACCTGTTGTTTATGAAGCGAATCCAACGCACCAAAATTTGTTTGGTAGGGTTGAATATACCAATATCCAAGGTTCAGTTTTTACCAATTATAGGATGATCCGCCCCGGAGCAATGCATAAAGCAAATGGTGGGTATTTGTTGCTAGATGTAGACAAACTAATCGAGCAACCCTACGCGTGGGAAACTCTCAAGTTAGTGCTTAAATTTGGTTCATTAAAAATGGACTTACCACAGCACGATGTGGGAATGGTTAATTCTATTACTCTCAACCCACAACAAATACCCATAGACGTTAAAGTCATCTTGTTGGGGTCTCGAGATCTTTATTACACCTTGCAAGATTACGACGATGAGTTTTATGAATTGTTTAGAGTGTTAGTAGATTTTGATCATGAAATTCCATTAGACAAAAAAACTTTGTTTGATTTTGTTGGACGTGTACGAATCCAAGTAAAAGAACTGGGTTTACAAAGCATATCGGCAAAAGCTATGTACCGCCTTGTAGAATACAGTTTGCGACTTGCAGAACATCAACAGCGTTTATCTGCACGTTTTTCAGATGTGCTTGAGCTACTTCATGAGTCAGAATATTTTTGCAGACAACAACAAACCCAAGAGCTAGATGTCACCCATATCGAGTCGGCTTTGGCGGCGAAAACTCACCGAACCGGTCGTGTAAGTGAAGCCGTTTTAGACGACATTAAACAAGGCCAGATATTAATCGCAACCCAAGGCGTTGACGTGGGTAAAGTCAACGGTTTAACCGTACTGGAAATCGGCGACAGTATGTTTGGCACGCCAGCGCGCATAACTTCAACTGTTTACGCAGGTGCGAATGGTGTAGTGGATATTGAGCGTGAAGTCGAACTAGGACAACCTAGTCACTCTAAAGGAGTCATGCTGTTAACTGGGTACTTGGGGCATAAATACGCACAGTTATTTCCGTTAACTTTGTCAGCCAATATTGCTATTGAACAGTCTTACGGGCACATTGACGGAGACAGTGCGTCGTTAGCTGAATTAGTCGCTCTCATATCAGCGCTAACTAAAATTCCTGTGCGTCAGGATTTAGCGATCACCGGCTCAATTAATCAATATGGACAAGTACAGTCGGTAGGCGGCGTGAATGAAAAAATTGAGGGGTTCTTTAAGCTTTGCCAACACAGAGGTTTAACTGGCACTCAAGGGGTGATTATTCCCAAGTCTAATCAAGTCAATCTTTTGCTTGATAAAGAGGTATTGGCAGCAGTAAAAGCCCAGAAGTTCCATATCTGTGTAGTTGAAACAGTGGATGACGCCTTGACTTTGTTAATGGATAAGGAAGCGGGAGTGCATAATTCTAAAGGCCGCTATCCAAAAACATCAGTAAACTATATGGCAGTTTCTAGTTTATTGAACATTGCCAATATTGTGGCAGGCGCTGATGATGATTAAAACAATTACCCTACTAGGTTTATCAATTGCTTCTTCAGATTGATTAATATGTGTATCGACAAAGTAGCGGTTTGTTTATCCAACAAGCAAATGAATCAAAACGTTAAGTTTTGATATCAGCCGGTTTTCTGAAACCGCAGATTTAATTTTACCCATCGCGGCGTATATCGTTTCACACTTCTAATGTGAAGCGATATATCTGTTATGATATTGCCTTCAATTTTTTATTATAAAAGACTACATTATGAAAATTTCAAAAGGTACGGTTGTACAATTTCATTATCGAATCAAAGACTTAGATGGAAAAGAGGTAGAATCTAATTTTGACGCGCAAGCCGTTGCTTATTTACATGGCTATAACAATATGATGCCGGGTATTGAAAAGTCGTTAGAGTCCATGTCAAAAGGAGACGTGCTAGAAGCCGAATTGGAAGCGGCGGAAACGTTTGGCGAGATTCAAACAGATAGCGAACAACGAATATCAGTAAAACATTTAATGAGTGCCGAAAAGAAACCAAAATGGAAAGCGGGTATGACAGCTGTGGTAAATACTGAACAAGGGCAGCGTGAAGTAACCATCATTAAAGCGGGCAAGTTTATGGTAACAGTAGATACTAATCATCCCTTAGCCGGAAAAACCTTGCAGTTTGAATTTCAAGTGGAAGATGTACGGGCAGCTACTGACGAAGAAATTGAACATGGACATGCTCATGGTGTTGGTGGACATCACCACTAAAAATAAACTTCTATTGTGCAATATTAAATATGGAAACTAGCTGTTTCTTTTTGGTATTGCACCACTCTGTTTCGGCCCATGTCTTTAGATTGGTATAATGCAAAGTCAGCGCCTGCGAATAGCTTTTCGAAATCGTATTCGCAGTTGCTGGAATCTGCGATACCAAAACTAGCTGTTACATCTAATCCATGTCCTGATAAAGAATAATCTGCTTGTTCGACCGCTTTACGGCACTTTTCAGCGATAAATGATGCTAAGTGACTGGCACAGCCCGGTAACAAAATACCAAATTCTTCTCCGCCTAAACGTCCAACTATATCGTTTTTACGGCACGCCAGTTTGGCTGCGTTGACTGCGATTTTTAATGCTATATCGCCAGATTGGTGTCCAAAGCTATCGTTAATACGTTTAAAGTAATCTAGGTCAAATATTATAAAGCTAACAGGCTGATCCGTTCGTTTGCAGTATTTTATGGCGGTACTGGCTAGTTGAGTAAAATAGTGACGGTTTGCTATACCTGTTAGTTCATCTGTTTGAGCGTAATGTTGCATTCGCAGGTAGTTTCTGCGGTTTTTATAGGTCCATAACACAAACATGACTAACACCATTGTCAGTAAGGCTAAAGCTAAGCGTTTATTTTGGGCTGACTCACTATCTAAAAGTGCTTGGGTCTTTAACAGCATATTTTCTTTATCAAGTATCTCAATTTGGGTATTCTTTTTAACCGCGTCTACCTTAGCCTTTTGGATGGCTAGTAATTTTGCTTTATTTTGGTCTATTTCGATTTGCTTAGTTTCAGAATACTTTTTGTAATAGTTAAGCGCATGCTCATATAATTTTTGTTTTTCAGAGGTTTTAGATAACACTTTGTAAGCGGTTGCAATACTTTCAGCACTTTGGTGTTTGCTTTCGCTATCAATTATTCGTTTTGCATAGGATTGAGCTTCATCAAACTGATTATTTAGTAAATTTATTTCTGCAAGCGTTGCATAAAATGAAGCCGTCATGGTGTGAAAGCCAGTACCTTCAACTTCTTCAAGGTTATCTAACAAGATTTTTTCTGCATCTAAATATCTATTTTGAGAGATGAGGTATTCAGCCAAATAAGTGTAGGCTCCATGGGCGGCGTATATGGAATTTGTCGCTTTGCAAGAATCGATAACTTCTAAGAATACCTGTTCAGTCAGCTTTTCTGAGTTTAACTTAAGTTCTGCGTAAACGTCTTGGGTGGAGAGTGAACATTTGTTGTCGCTAGATTCGAAAGAATCAATAACATTATCTACATACTGCTTGGCAATTTCATATTCACCAATAAGATTATAAAAGTTAACAATATTGGAATAAACAGCTTCTCTCAACTTGTGCTGGGGATTTTTCTCTATGATTTCAGTGAGAACAGCCAAGGAACTTAAACCACTTTCCCAATCATGCACCCCGGCATATATAAGTAGTAGTAGAGAATGAGATCGAATCTGAATGTTCAAATCTGAGTTTGGGGCTGTTAGAGGTAATAATTTTGTAATTGCTTCGTCTAACTGACCAGAGGTGGCCACAAGAAAAGCTGATAAATAATCGAGGAGCTGTGCGTCTGGTGGTGATAGTTTAGTTACGTCAATGCTTGCTATTAGTTTTTTCGCCGTTTCTGGCTCTTTATGTACTAAATTGTTTACTTGTTGGAGCCTTTGCTCTGAAATTGATTCACTACTTTCTAGCGCTAAGGCTCCGTACGAAACGGATACAAAGATAAGTATTAAAAATCTGCGCATATTAAAAGCTTTATATTATGAGCATAGACCTATATTTTAAACTTTATCTTCTGGGGTTTCTTCGGGCTCGTCTTCTGGAGCATCCTCTTCTGCGGGCGAATGACTCAAAATTAACGCAGCATTAAAATCTTCGTCATTTTCTGATAGTTCTAAAATTTCTTGTTTATTTAAGTCCGTTAAATTATTAGGGTTAAATGAGGCGTTAGCCCCGAGCTTTTCTAATATTTGTATAGCGGTCATTGTCGTTCCTTTTAGGTTATTGAAATTTTTTGTCTAACTCGGATAGTCTATCTAAAATTTGCTGATTTTTAAGCATTTTTTTACTCGGAGGCAAAACCATAGTGGTAATCAGTGAAATATCAGCCTCTGCAAAGTCTTTAAGCGCTATCCAATCGATTCTGGGTGGTTCCAATGCTAGGGTTGGACATTCGTATAAAGCTACTTTATGTTCTAACGGGTAATATTCGTGTAATAGTTCAACTAATAATTGCCGATAAGCCTTACCCGTACTAAAGCGTTTAATGGATTTATCGCCCGCAATCGCCACTTGCCATAAGATTAAGTAAGCTGAGGGGTCGATGTTACGCTGGTAAAACATAAATTGACTGGCTTCAAAATTTTGACTGCCAACTTTACCTGGATCGATTCCAAGGTCGGCATACAAACAGTCTTCGGCAGATACGCCAGCTTCCATGTGTGCTGCGTAGCCTTCCTCTCTCGCTTGTTCGATAACTTTATGAGGCGACCAAGCAAATACACCAGGATGGCCATAAAAAGCACCCACTACCTTTTTGCCTGCTCTGACTTCGGCCATCATAGCATCAACCATTTCACGATATGTAATGCGGCGGTCTTTGCCTTCAGCGTATAATCTTTGAAGCGTGCGGACATCAGAGTTCATGGTCTGAATCCATTTTTCCATCATAGGATGGGCGCTGGTAAATACCACATTGGCTTGTTCAATATGGCTTCTACAAATAGGGGTAATATGTGCACCAAGTGTCATGCCAGTACCGACAATAACGATACTGCCCACTTTTTCGACTTCTTTCATTGTGTTCACTTACTGTTGTTATTTTTATCAATAAAAAGACATAAAATCTATGAGCAATTAATCGGCAACCACAAGATACTTAAATTACTTTTCTTTTACTGGAATCTTTACTTCTTAGGAAGCTCGATTTTTTTATCTTCACTTTGTTTATACAGTACCACTACATGGCCAATCGTTTGCAATTTGAACGCACCTGTTTCTCTAACAATAGCGTCAATGATAAGGGCTTTCTCTTCCTTATCGTCAGTTGGCACTTTTACTTTGATTAATTCGTGGTGATTAATAGCCCCCTCTATTTCTGCCAAAACGCCTTCGGTCAGACCGTTGTTGCCCAACTGAACTACTGGCTTAATAGAATGGGCTAAGCCCTTAAGGTGTTGTTTTTGTTTGTTTGATAATGTCATTGATTAGTTTTTCTTACAAATATATTAATGATGAATGGTTGAAAAGCGCTATTCTAGCGCCATCTCCCATTTATTCCTAATTTGAATACAGTGTTTTTTTCAGGTCGATGAGCAAAAATAAACAATCTGTCAGTAGTCAGCGCTGGTTGAAAGAACATTTCGACGATAAATTTGTGCAAAAGGCACAAAAACAAGGTCTAAGATCTAGAGCTGGGTTTAAGATTGAAGAAATTCAACAAAAGGATGGCTTAATCAAACCAGCCATGACGGTGGTTGATTTAGGGGCTGCACCGGGAGGTTGGTCACAATTTGCGGCAAAAGTAGTGGGGGATGATGGTTTAGTCATAGCTTGTGACATTTTAGCTATGGATCCTTTAATAGGGGTGTCATTTCTGCAAGGTGACTTTCGTGAAGAAAATGTTTTAAACGAATTATTGAACAAAATAGGTGGTAAAAACGTAGACGTTGTGATGTCTGATATGGCGCCGAACATGAGTGGAAACGACGCCATAGACCAAGCTAAATCGATGTATTTAAGCGAGTTGGCATTGGACATGTGCCACCAAGTTTTGAAAAATAATGGCAGTTTTGTGATCAAAGTATTCATGGGAGAAGGATTTGAACCCTTTATGAAAGAATTACAAAGGACTTTTAAAACAGTCAAAACTCGAAAGCCCGAATCATCCCGAGCACGCTCCAGAGAGGTTTATCTGGTGGCGACCGGTTACAAATTATAGTAGTCTCAACGTCACTAAGTAATTAGGCGCAAGACGCAATTCATAGAGTCACATAGATTCTAGCAACAACAGAGGTTTAAAAACTTGAGCGACATGGCAAAAAATTTAATCTTATGGCTGGTCATCGCTGTCGTATTGATGTCGGTTTTCCAAAATTTTTCAGGCAATGAATCCAAAGCATCCAATACTGATTACACCATGTTTTTACGTGATGTCAGTAATGGTGTAGTGAGCAGTGCCACAATCGACAGAAATACTGGACAAATTAATGGTGTAAAACGTAATGGTGAGTCATTCACAACGATTATTCCCTACACTGACCTTGCTTTGATGGACGAGCTTATTGAAAACAACGTAGCGGTTTTTGGTAAAGAGCCTGAAGAGTCGTCTCTGTTAACATCTATCTTTATTTCTTGGTTCCCAATGTTATTGCTGATTGGTGTATGGATTTTCTTCATGCGCCAAATGCAAGGTGGTGGCGGAAAAGGGGCCATGTCTTTTGGTAAAAGCAAAGCGCGTTTATTAGGAGAAGACCAAATTAAAACGACTTTTGCTGATGTGGCAGGTTGTGATGAAGCAAAAGAAGATGTGTCTGAGTTAGTGGATTTTCTTCGTGACCCCAGCAAATTTCAAAAATTAGGTGGCAGGATACCAACAGGTATTTTAATGGTGGGTCCTCCAGGAACAGGTAAAACTTTGTTAGCCAAAGCGATTGCAGGTGAAGCCAAAGTGCCTTTCTTTACCATTTCAGGTTCTGATTTTGTGGAAATGTTCGTGGGTGTGGGGGCGTCTCGAGTTCGTGACATGTTTGATCAGGCTAAAAAGTCGGCGCCTTGTATTATCTTTATCGATGAAATTGATGCTGTAGGCCGTCAACGTGGTGCTGGAGTAGGTGGTGGCCATGATGAAAGAGAACAAACACTAAACCAAATGTTAGTAGAAATGGATGGTTTCGAGGGGAATGAAGGCATCATTGTTATTGCTGCAACTAACCGCCCAGACGTTCTAGACCCTGCATTGTTACGACCTGGTCGTTTCGATCGCCAAGTAACAGTAGGTTTACCGGATATTCGCGGGCGTGAACAGATAGTAAAAGTACACATGCGTAAAGTACCTCTGGGAGATAACGTAGAAGCG
Source organism: Paraglaciecola sp. (assembly GCF_039964565.1). Lineage (GTDB taxonomy): Bacteria > Pseudomonadota > Gammaproteobacteria > Enterobacterales > Alteromonadaceae > Paraglaciecola. The sequence continues at coordinate 118,215 of NZ_JBDVXF010000049.1, read as the reverse complement.
AGTTTGATTGCTCGCGGTACGCCAGGATTCTCGGGTGCAGATTTGGCCAACTTGGTTAACGAAGCCGCTTTGTTTGCTGCTCGTTCAGGTAGAAAAGTGGTGTCGATGGAAGAATTCGATAAAGCCAAAGACAAAATCATGATGGGCTCTGAGCGTAAAGGCATGGTGATGTCGGAAGAAGAAAAAACCAATACTGCTTATCACGAAGCCGGTCACGCTATTGTTGGTCGTTTGGTGCCAGAACATGATCCTGTCTATAAAGTTTCGATTATTCCTCGCGGTAGAGCGTTAGGTGTGACTATGTATCTGCCAGAACAAGACCGGTATAGCCACAGTAAGCAACATCTAGAAAGCATGATCTCCAGTTTGTTTGGCGGTCGAATTGCCGAAAACATGACTTTAGGTGAAGAAGGTGTCACTACTGGCGCATCTAACGATATCGAACGCGCTACCGAAATCGCACGTAAAATGGTAACGCAGTGGGGATTGTCGTCAAAAATGGGACCGATGTTATACGCTGAAGAAGAAGGTGAAGTGTTTCTAGGTCGCAGTATGTCGAAGTCCAAAAATATGTCTGACGATACGGCTCGAGCGATAGATGCGGAAATCAAATCTATCATCGACCGCAACTATGAGCGTGCGGAAAAAATTCTAACTGAAAATCGTGACGTACTTGAAGCAATGAAAGATTGTTTAATGAAGTATGAAACCATTGATGCCAAACAAATTGATGATTTAATGGCTAGAATTGAACCAAGGCCGCCAGCTGATTGGGATCGAGATCATAAAGATGATGGTGGAAAACCTTCAGGTGGTGCGCCTGTAACAGATGATAAAAAAGATGAAAAGCCAGTGAAACCTAAAGTAGGTAAGCCCGGCGACGCAACTAGCTAGGCTAATTGCCGGTAATGAAAACGCTTTGTTGATTGTTCAACAAGGCGTTTTTTTATTGTGGCTTGTTGATCACAAGATGAAATTATCGAGTACGTATGCAGTTTAAAGATAAGTTTTTAGAATTATCTACACCTAAAGTGATGGGGATCCTCAATGTGACGCCGGATTCATTTTCCGACGGAGGAACATTTAATCTACTCGAAAATGGACTCGCCCATGCGGCTTTAATGTTAGAGGAAGGGGCTGACATTATTGATATAGGAGGGGAATCTACCCGGCCTGGCGCTCAGGACGTGTCTTTGCAGCAAGAGCTAGATCGCGTTATCCCAATGATTGAGGCAATGTCACAACGCTTTGACACCATCATTTCAATCGACACTAGTAAACCTCAAGTCATGACCGAAGCAATACGGGCTGGAGCAAGTTTAATTAATGATGTGCGTGCACTACAAGAAAAAGGCGCGTTACAAGCGGCTATTGCAGCCAATGTCCCAGTATGTTTAATGCATATGCAAGGACAACCCAGAGTCATGCAACAAGACCCACACTATGAGGATGTCGTAGCGGAGGTGAAGGACTTTTTACAGCAACGGATTTCAATATGTATTGAAGCAGGTATGCTTGCTGAACAAATTATCGTTGATCCAGGTTTCGGTTTTGGTAAATCACTGGCACATAATTACCAAATGCTTGCGAACTTTGAAGAGTTTCACAAATTAGATGTGCCTGTTTTGGCAGGTATGTCCCGAAAATCTATGATTGGTAATTTATTGCAACGAGAAGTAACACAACGTCTTGCTGGTAATGTGGCCGTTGCTACTATTGCAGCCCAAAAAGGGGCGCAGATAATTCGAGTACATGATGTTAAAGAGACAGTTGATGCTGTTAAAGTAGTCAACATGATTAATACCTTTAAGAAATAGCTGTGTTTGATAGAAAATATTTTGGTATAGATGGTATTCAAGGAAAACTGGGATTAATCCAGGATTACAGGAACAACAATGAGTGATAGAAAATATTTTGGAACTGATGGAATTCGCGGAAAAGTAGGTGAAAACCTAATTAACCCTGAATTTGTGATGAAACTAGGATGGGCCGCAGGTAAAGTATTGGCCGGGCAGGGTACTAATAAAGTACTAATTGGTAAAGATACTCGTATTTCAGGCTATATGCTGGAGTCTGCTTTAGAGGCCGGTTTGTCTGCAGCCGGTATTAACATTGGTTTACTTGGCCCCATGCCAACGCCGGCTATTGCCTATCTTACCAAAACATTTCGCTCTGAAGCCGGTATAGTGATTAGTGCTTCACACAATCCTTACTATGATAACGGTATCAAATTTTTCTCCGCTGATGGCATGAAATTAGACGATGCGATTGAGACCGCCATTGAAGAACAAATGGATAAGCCCATGGAATGCGTCGCTTCAAATAAACTGGGTAAAGCGGTACGCATTGGTGATGCGGCCGGTCGTTATATAGAGTTTTGTAAAGGCAATTTTCCTTCTGCACTGTCCTTAAAAGGGTTAAAGGTTGTTGTCGACTGCGCTCATGGCGCTACTTACCACATAGCGCCTAATGTACTCAGTGAACTAGGGGCAGATGTGATTGAGATTGGAACTGAGCCAGATGGTCTAAATATCAATCGTAAAGTTGGCGCGACCTCTATGAAAGCGGTAACTGAAAGTGTTATCGAAAATAGCGCCGACCTAGGATTTGCACTAGATGGCGACGGTGACCGTTTAATGTTAGTTGACCATAAAGGCAATGTAATTGATGGCGATCAAATTGTGTATATTATCGCAAGAGACGCTCTTAAAAGTGGTCGTCTGCATGGTGGAGTAGTCGGTACTGTGATGAGTAACTTAGGTCTAGAAGTTGCTCTAGGTACGTTAGGCGTGCCGTTTTTGCGTAGTAAGGTAGGCGACCGCCACGTTATGGAATTACTTAAGAAAAAAGGCTGGTCAATCGGTGGAGAGAGTTCAGGACATGTTCTGAACTTGGCAGCTGCTTCTACCGGCGATGGCATAGTGGCAGGCTTACAAGTATTAGCTGCAATGTTAAATGCAGATATGACCTTAAACGAATTGAGCCGGGGTATGACTAAATACCCACAAACCCTTATCAACGTGAGGTTCACTGAAGGAACTAAACCACTTGAAAGTGCTGAAGTTAAACAATCAGTAGTGGATGCCGAAAAAGCGTTGGATGACAGAGGCCGAGTATTGTTACGTAAAAGTGGTACTGAACCCCTTATTAGAGTGATGGTTGAAGCGAATGATGCACAAGATTCTAGTCGATGGGCAGAGTATATTGCAGAAGCTGTGCGTAAAGTGACCGATTGATATGGTTTACAGGGCAATATTAGGTGTAGCCACTTGTATATTGTCATAGGGTTAGTTAATATCTCGCGCGCTTTTTTATTGGTGCGACAAGGAGCAGAAAGTGCAAACAAAAAGTCGTAGACAGTTAGTTGCTGGAAATTGGAAAATGAATGGCGACAAAGCATTGGTTGAGCAAATGCAAAAGCATCTCAACGCTGCTAATTTGGAAAATATGGATGTAGTAATTTGTCCACCTTTTCCTTATTTTTCACTGTTTAACAGCGCGGTTAAATTGGGCTCACAAAATATCAGTCAATTTGACTCGGGTGCGCATACTGGTGAAGTCTCAGTATCGATGCTTAAAGAGTTTGATTGTGAGTACGTAATACTTGGGCATTCTGAACGTCGTGCAGATAACTTTGAATCTGATGAATTAGTCGCCAGTAAAGTTGAACAGGTTTTAAAAGCCGAGTTAACCCCTATTTTATGTGTAGGTGAGCCAGAAAGTGTGCGAGAAAACGGCACATTGTTCGATTATATCGCCGCACAATTAGATGCGGTATTAGGTAGAGTTGGCGTAAGTCAATTTTCTAATATTGTATTAGCTTATGAGCCAATTTGGGCGATAGGCACAGGTAAAACAGCTAGCCCAGCGCAAGCGCAAGAAGTTCATGCTTTTATTCGCGCGCACCTGGCAAAACAAGATGACAATATTGCGGCCAATATAGTGATTCTGTATGGCGGTAGTGTTAAAGGTAATAATGCCCAAGAGTTGTTCTCTCAGGCAGATGTAGACGGTGGTTTGATTGGCGGTGCCAGTTTAAACCCAGAAGATTTTTTAAGTATTTGCCAAGCGGCAAATCAGTAGAGGCAGCACATGGTTTTTTACGAAATATTAGTTATTGTATATTTGATTGTCGCAGTTATGTTGATTGGATTTGTACTCATCCAACAAGGTAAAGGTGCCGGAATGGGCGCATCATTTGGTAGTGGTGGTTCAAATACTGTATTTGGTTCAACTGGCTCAGGAAACTTTTTGACGCGAACCACAGCGATTCTTGCCACTTTGTTTTTTATTATTAGTTTGATTTTGGGTAATCAAACAGCAGATAAAGAAAAAGCAGAAGACGATTGGCAAAATATTGAAGTGCCAGTGGCAGAGCAAGCTGTAGAATCAGATGTACCTGTAACAGAGCAGACATTACAAGAAGCTGCTTCAGATTCGGATGTTCCTGTAACTGAAGCGCCTAAAGAAGAAGACGTTCCTAATTAAAACTTATACGCGGATGTGGTGGAATTGGTAGACACGCAGCCTTGAGGGGGCTGTGGCTTAGGCCGTGGGAGTTCGAGTCTCCCCATCCGCACCAATTTTGAAAAAGGGTCTTGGGTTATACCAAGACCTTTTTTTTTGTGGGAGTTGTTAAACCTGCGGTTTAATTTTTTGTAAAGCTAGAAGCTAGAAGCTAGAAGCTAGAAGCTAGAAGCTAGAAGCTAGAGCACGCTTCGCGCCATCGTCCTTGATGGTTTTTGTCTCGAGTTCCGTCGAGCCAGTTACTTTTTTATGAAATACGTCCATGTATTTCACCTTTCGGGTTGCATTGAAATGCGTTCTAATATTTTAGTATTTCTTCCCCATATGATAAAAAAATTTCAACTCGTTGTCGTTTTTGTAGCTATTAAACGCTTACTAATATAACGCAGCCAAAGATTATGTTTTCCGGTCTTTGGCACTGGTATCGACTGATTATTTACGAATGATTAGGTTACTTTATCAGATGACTTGGTATTAGCTGTTATGGAAAATTATTAAAACTAGGAATTAATTATGAATATAAAAATGGCGTTAGCCGGTTGCATATTATTTGTTAGCAGTTTTGCTAATGCAGGGATCATTTATGATTTTGTTTGTGACGATCCAACATGTGGCGGCAATAATAATTGGGGAGGGTCATTCGAAATAGAAGAATCTGCAGTGTTAGGTCTGTCGCCATTTTCATCCGCAAGTGTCATAAGTTTTGACTTCACGAGTCCAGATTTGTTCGGGATTACTTGGGATTTAACGGATCTGGTGAGTGGGCTCAAAATGACATTCTCAGCCGACGGAAAGTCGATAGATCGTATCACTCGCCTTGTCTCAAGCCGCTGTTTGCAGCAGGGAGACAGGGCGTGTTTTAGGTCTAGGACAGGTGAGACGCTTCTTGTTAGCGCTAATACTATTATTGACACAAACTTCACATTGGAAAACGGTCGTTGGCTTGCCCGGGAGGTCTCTGGTCCATCAACCATTGCAATCTTCGCATTGGGTATTATGGGTTTAGCACTACGTCGATTTAAGAAACAATCTTAATTTAGTTACATTATCGAAGTTAATTATCGACGACGCTATGTCTGCATAACCTCATGTAAGCTAATGTCGTCGATAATAGAAGCCTTGTGATGTTAAATGTTTTGGCGAATGACCAGCTTTCAGCCAAGTCTTTGTCTAAATCGATGGGGTCATAAATCGATGGGGTCAGAGCAATTTGATTTTCAATTGAGCTCAAAAAATCTGTAAAAATGGTTGACACTAACACCGCCATTGTTAATAAATCGACGCAAGTAATACGTTTCAAAACTTACAGATACAGCCATAATAACTTACCGTGAATTAGATCAGGTGTTGCGATAAACATCAGTAAATATGCATCTACCACTGTTTAGAACGCAAGTATTTATGGTTAATGGGTTATTGCTTTTTGCGCAATCACTAACGCTCCCTTCACTGGTTCGCCACTTTCAAAGCGCGGTACTATGTCGTCAATACTTTGTACCTCAAAACCAAGCTCCCTTAAGGTTTGTTGCACGTAGTCTTTATGATGACTATAACGGCCATGTAACTGCAGATGATAATTTTGTTGATTTAAGGTGTGACGCTCAATACTAAAAATCAAATAACCAGCGGGTTTTAATGCGTGGTATGCAGCTTTGAAAGCGTTTCGCAATTCGCCAAAGTAGATAAAGGTGTCTGCACATGTAATGTAGTCGAAGTGGCGATTGCACGTTTGCATATAAAGCGTCAATTCTGCTTCGTGTAGCTCATCATAGGTGTTTCTTTGCTTGGCTTTTTCAAGCATTTTTGAGGATAAATCAACGCCTGTTAAGGACGTTGCGTACTCTTTCAACAAAGGACCACAAAGACCTGTTCCGCATCCTATATCTAGAATGTTTACCGATACCGCATTTTGGTCAAGCGTGTGAATAACAGCGTTATTTATAAACTCCGGAACTTTATAGTGCAAGCGCTCAAGCGAATTATCAAAACTCGCTGAGAATCTGTCAAAAACTTGTCTTACATAGTCATCTTTGGCACGTTCAGGTGTATCGGCAGCACCAAAAGACGCCAGCATGTGCTGGGCAATTGGATTAGTGGGATTGCGTTTTAGATACTGCTCCAACAATATGATCGCATCTTTCTCACGGCCCGATTTGTGCAAAAGTTTTGCTGAATTTTTAATCGCTTCGAGATTGCTTGGGTCAATACTAATGGCTTTTTTATAAGACTCGATAGCCAATTCAAGTTGTTCATTGTTTTCTTGTATTTTAGCCAAATTAAAATACGCTGGCCCATGCTCAGGGATTATTTCAATTGCAATATTCACATGTTTAAGCGCTTGTGAACGCTGCTTTGTTTCCTGCAATACAATCGCCATATTGACATGAGTATCAGCATGCTTGGGCCAATGTTTTAAAACTTTTTTATAGCGACTAAGCGCTTTTTCAAGGGCGCCTATTTCTTTATAAATATTACCTAAATTGTTCAAAGCATCAGGGTAATTGGGCGACACTGCTAATGCGCGCTCAATATGAGTAATTGCGGTTTCACTCTCGCCTAATTGATGGAACGCAATGCCTAAATAATGCAAAGCATCGGGGTGAGTGGGCATTTTTCGGAGTATCTTTTTATATAGTTTAACAGCCTTTTCAAGAGCGCCACTTTGATGAGACTTAATAGCCAACGCAAGTGATTGTTCCAATTTTGATTGTTGTCGGTTTTTCATTGTCATTCTTGTGCAAACCCATTGATCTTAATGGGCCACTAATACTATCTCTTCACTGTATCTGCAATAACTGGCTAAGTAAAAATCCCATAAAAGGAGTCATGGCCTGACTGGTTTTCACGAAAAAACATTAAAAACAAAGAGATAAAGCATTAGTTTAAGGAGCGTTCACAGCGTTTGGTGATAAAACTTATCACCAAACAAAAATATTCAGGATCAAACACCGCGTAATCTACAGATTAATTACAATATGCATGTCTGGCCTAAAGCTGTTAGTCAACTACGGGGCCGTGTAAGTCACATATCCAGAATTGTGGTGGTCAATTGTAAATGCTAGTCTTAAATTTACTTCAATTGTGTAAAGAATAGATATGAGATTAACGCTTTTCTTCATGTTTTGCTGGGTGATTTCGGCAAACGTCATGGCTTCTAACGATGATACTATGCGCTACTGCAATTCTGATTGTGCGAGTGAGTTGCAGTTTTTTAAGAAATTTGCCCGAGAGGGGTCTTCGTTGGCTCATCATGCTTTGTCTACTATGTATTTATTGGGCTTGGCAACAGATAAAAATGTGAAAGTAGGATTAAGGCACTTAAATAAAGCCGTCAAAGCCAATGAGCCGGCTGCTGTTTATCAAAAAGCTTACTTTTATCATAGAGGCATATTTTTGGAACAAGATACAGAAAAAGCGCTGTTATGGTATAAAAAAGCTACTCGCCTCAAAGTTAAAGGTGCAGCTGAAAAATATGCGCTTTTACTAAGTGAAGTCGCATCTTCTAACGACCTAAAAGTGATTGCTGCAAGCAAACAACTCAAATCGCCAAAACCCACCTTAGACCAACACTTTGATGAGAAAGTCGAAAGGATCACTATTTCTGCAGGATTAAGTTTTAAACAAGTTTTATACGTAGCAGAAAATCAGGCTTGCAATGTCAACTGTGAGTTAATTGCCAGTAATAGTGTGGCAGTGCCTATGATTATTTTGCCTAGAGATGGTTGAGCAAAATTATCTTGTAAAACCCAGCAGAAATAAAAGGTGTTTAGTTAATGTTAGGAGCCGTCACAAAGCGTTAGCCATTCAAGTTTCCGTAAATCAGCTAATGGGTCGTAGTTAGCTTTCTATTGTTAAAGTAAAGTAAAATTCAGCGCTGTATTCACCGTCTCTTTAACCGCATCTAAGGCTGCATTGAGGACTTGTTCCGCCATTAGTTCTGTCATGCCTTGTACCGATAACAGTACTGCTTGTGTGGCGTTACGTTGCATTTGATGCATTAGTTTGGCTTGCTCGTCAGAAATTTCTTGAGTGAGCTTGAGTTTTTCAATTAATACCAAGTTTTCAGCCAGTTTTTTTGCCTCTTGTTTTGCATAAGTTTTAATTTGTGGCCAGTTTTCAGCTACTTGGCCTTTAGCGGCAGTGAGCATTGCTTGGCTGAGTTGTTCAAGATTTAGTGACATATCCGTTCTCGCTATTTAACTTGGCGTTTTTTAGCGAGCTCAAATTTTAAGATCGCGGTGAAAATACTTTCAAAATTGGAACGATTAAAGCTAATCATTCCCGCTTGCATACAACTATTGCTACTATCCTGAGTTTCGTGAAGTTTATTCATTAACGACAAATTTTCCTCCAATAAATCCAATTGTTGTAAGGTAATATCATTATTCGGAATAGCCTTAGCTCGTATTTTTAGAGCGCGTACATCCACTAAACTTTGTCGATAAAATAATACATGTTCGGTTGATAAACATTTTGGGATTTGCTGTTGCTCTAAGGTAGTTAAAAACGTTTCTATTTTACGGTGCAATTGGGTTACACCTTGATCTATTTGTTCATCGTATTCACTGACCCATTTAACGTTACAGGCGCTAAATAGCATAAATAAACAAAATAAATAGCTGCTTCGAAGTCTTGTTAGATACATGGTGCTAGGTCGCCAACATCGGTTAACTTGTGTATAGCATAGAACATATAGGTTGTTGTTTGGGGATTATTATTTGCCTGATCAAAAACCTCTATCATCAGGAGCGAAATTCTGACCAATTAGTCCATTTGTTGTTTGTAACGTTGTCACAAATCTGTAATATAACTATTAAGTATTGCCTTGAGGTGGTGGAATGAGCTATTCGGTAATTTTAGAAGATGATCATATGTACGTTAAATTTACCGGTGTAGTAGACGTGTTAGATATGGTGCGCTTAACAGCCAATCAAGAATACATTGATAACATGAGGCGTTTGCAGAAGGCAATCTATGATTTTAGATTGAGTGAAGAAGTGTCTTTGGGCGAAGCTGATTTAAAGGAAATCGTTTTAATGTCCAATTTGGAGTCTAACTTTACTGAAAGCGCAAACATTGTGGTTATTCCAAGAACCCCCGAAGGTCACGCATTTGTAGCCGCATATGCTCAAGCAATTAAATCCCCTGAATGGAATGTACAAGTTGCACAAAACTATGAAGAGGCATTATCTAAAATCTAACCAATAAAACTAAGGTAAGGTTTTGTATTTGCTATAAATCATTCAAAAAATTACATTCATAGAATTTATCTATTACCCACATATCAATTATCTCGGTTCTTTTATTAATTAAACTTGCATAACTGCTGCAAATCCGTAAAATACGGCGGCCTTTTATCTGGCTAAAAACTGTCAGAATTAAAGGTAAATTAAGTTAACGTTAACGCTACAACGAGTTTGAGGCATATATGGTTACTATTCGTTTACAGCGTGGTGGCGCTAAAAAGCGTCCATTTTATCAAGTAGTGGTTGCAGACAGTCGTCGTTCACGCGATGGCCGTTTTATTGAAAATATTGGTTTTTTCAATCCAACTGCACAGGGCCAAGAAGAGCGTTTACGCTTGGACTTAGGTCGTGTTGAGCATTGGGTTGGGGTAGGCGCAGGCTTATCTGACCGTGTTGCACGCTTGGTAAAAGATGCACAAAAAACTGCTGCTTAATTGCAGAAGTTTCATAGTTTGAAGGGTTAAAACAATGAGTCTGACGTCTGACACATTAGTGATTGGCAAAATCGGCGCACCTTATGGTGTTAAAGGTTGGGTCAAAATCACCTCTTATACCCATGATTTAAACGGCGTGTTTGACTACACTCCTTGGCTTTTGGGTCAAGTGCAAGAAGGCAAAGAGTACGTCGTAGACCAGTGGCGAACCCACAATAAAGGTTTAGTTGCTAAGTTGGTTGGGGTAGAAACCCGAGATGATGCTGAAAGTATCAAAAACCTCGAGATTTCTATTAAAGCAGAGATGCTACCTGAATTAGCTGACAACGATGTTTATTGGCGTGAGTTAGTCGGCATGCAAGTGATAACCGATAAAGGTTATAACTTGGGTGTTATAAAAGAGTTATTTGAAACCGGCGCTAATGACGTGATGTTAGTCAAAGCCAACCTCAATGACGCTTTTGGTCAAAAAGAACGCATGGTTCCTTATTTGCTCGACCAAGTGGTTAAGCAAGTAGACCGGCAGGCGAAAACAGTCACAGTAGATTGGGATCCGGCATTTTAATGCACGAGCCTAGTCAGGGACAAAATCGTTGGTTTGGGGTAGTCAGTCTGTTCCCAGAAATGTTTCAGACTTTTACTCAACAGGGCGTAGTAGGGCGAGCCGTTAAAAGCGGATTGTTACAAGTAGAGTGTTTTAATCCAAGAGACTTTACTCACGACAAACATCGTACCGTCGACGACCGACCATACGGTGGTGGGCCTGGCATGCTGATGATGGTTCAGCCATTAACAGACGCGATTCTGGCAGCTAAACAAGCTGGCGGAACAAAAACAAAAGTGATTTACCTTTCTCCCCAAGGGAAAAAGCTAGATCAAGCAGGCGTGAAACAGCTTTCTGAAAATGAAAGTTTGATCCTAGTTGCTGGTCGCTACGAAGGTATCGACGAACGGGTAATACAAACACAGGTTGACGAGGAATGGTCGATTGGTGATTACGTGTTAAGTGGCGGCGAATTGCCTGCGATGATCTTAATGGATGCAGTGTCAAGATTTGTACCCGGTGTGTTAGGGCATGCACAATCTGCTGAGCAAGACTCCTTTAGTCACGGCTTGTTAGATTGTCCGCACTATACTCGTCCAGAAAACTTGAACGGTGAGCGGGTTCCTAAGGTGTTGTTAAGTGGTGATCACGACAAAATCAGGCAGTGGCGGTTACAACAGTCGTTAGGTAGAACCTGGCAACGACGCCCTGAATTATTAAACGATCTAGCTCTGACTGAGGAGCAGCAAAAGTTGTTAGATTTATTTCTACAAAGTTTGCCGCAGCATGAGATAACTCAAAAAGACAGTTAATCTAGAATGAGAGGATATGATGAGTAAAGTAAATCAAGATATCATCAAGAAAATTGAAGAAGCGCAGCTAAAAACTGACGTTCCAGCATTCGGTGCTGGTGACACAGTTGTTGTGCAAGTACGCGTTAAAGAAGGCGAAAAAGAACGTCTTCAGGCCTACGAAGGCGTAGTAATCGCTAAACGTAACCGTGGCCTACACTCTGCTTTTACAGTTCGTAAGATTTCTAACGGCGAAGGTGTTGAGCGTATATTCCAAACACACAGCCCGGCAATCAGTTCTATTGAAGTGAAACGTCGTGGTGCTGTTCGTCGCGCTAAACTTTACTACTTGCGTGAACGCTCTGGTCGTTCTGCACGTATTAAAGAGAAGCTAGGTTAATTTAATTTTTTGCGTTACCGTTAACTTATAAGAAAACCCGCCAATTGGCGGGTTTTTGCTTTTACAGGTCATAACAAATTTAATTAATAACAAACACGTAGTTTATTCGCTTCGGGCGACCGCTTGAGGTTGGTTAAGTGCAGTGTGTTTTTGTATTGCGTCAAAAGTACTGCCGTAAGCCGGGCGTTTCACGTTTTTACCCGCCCCTTTAACAGTGCGTAGTTCGCCATTAGTCCACACCAATTTGCCCTGACTTAAGGTATGTACCGCAACACCTTGTACAGTGCGACCTTCAAAAATATTAAAATCCACATTTTGATGATGGGTTTTTACCGAAATCGTCCGTGTGCCACTAGGATCCCACAATACGATATCGGCGTCAGCTCCTACCGAAATTGACCCTTTGCGCGGGTAGATATTAAAGATTTTTGCGGCATTGGTGGAAGTTACACCGACAAATTCGTTAGGGGTGAGTTTGCCTGAAGCCACACCTGAATCCCACAATACTGACATCCTGTCTTCTATGCCCGCTGTGCCGTTGGGGATCATACTAAAATCTTTCTTACCCATGGCTTTTTGGTCGGCGCAGAAGCAGCAATGGTCCGTAGCCGTGGTTTGTAAGTTACCCGACTGTAATCCTTTCCATAAGGCGTCCTGATGTTTTTTAGAGCGAAATGGGGGACTCATTACATGGGCAGCCGCATATTCCCAGTTTTCACTTTGATACACGGATTCATCAATTTCTAAATGTCCGGCCAATACTTCGCCATACACTCTTTGGCCTTCGTTGCGAGCCCTAGTGATAGCTTGTAATGATTCTTCACAAGACACGTGCACACAATAAAGCGGCACTTCTAAGGCCTGTGCAATACGGATTGCTCTATTGGCAGCTTCACCCTCCACCTCAGGTGGACGAGAGAGCGGGTGGCCTTCAGGACCGGTGATGCCGCGTTCTAAGATTTTTTTCTGGAGGTGAAAAACCAAATCGCCATTTTCTGCATGAACAGTAGGCATGGCTCCTAGTTCAAGGCAACGTGAGAAACTATTTACCAAGGTTTCGTCTTCACACATGATGGCATTTTTGTAGGCCATAAAATGTTTAAAACTATTAATACCGTGTTCATGAACTAAAGTGCCCATATCTTTGTATACAGAGTCATCCCACCAGGTGATAGCCACATGAAAACTGTAGTCTGTGGCGGATTTTTGCGCCCAGTCCATCCATTGGTTGTAAGCCTCCATGATCGGTTGCTGAGGGCTAGGAATAACAAAATCAATTATAGATGTGGTGCCGCCAGCTGCGCCTGCACTGGTGCCGGTAAAAAAATCTTCACTGGCGACTGTGCCCATAAATGGCAGTTGCATATGAGTATGAGGGTCTATTCCGCCAGGCATCACCAGTAAATCACCTGCGTCGACAACTTCGCAACCCGCTGGCACATCAAGGTTTTCACCTATCGCTTGAATTTTACCCTCTGCACAATACACATCGGCTCGGTAGCTAAGATCGGCGGTGACAACGGTTCCACCTTTGATAAGAATTGACATGTTAGTTTCCTCTCTTTGCCATTAATAAATAAAGTATGCCTGCAACAAAACAACCTACAAACCAAGCATAATTATATACAGTATCAAAAATTTCAGGCACAGACTCGACTATACCAGCAGCGTGTAAAAATCCGGGTAAGTTAGGAAGAATTCCCACCACTAGAGATATCATTCCTGCGACATTCCAGCCATTGGTCGCGCCATACTCGCCGTTATGCTGAAAAAGCGCATCAATGTTCAATTTGCATTTACGTAAGATAAAATAATCAGCAATCAGAATGCCTGCAATTGGGCCGAGAAGTGCTGAATAACCTATCAACCAAGTAAATATATAACCCCCAGCGCTTTCCAATAATTTCCAAGGAAATATCGCCACGCCGATTCCAGCGGTGATATAGCCCCCCATTTTGAAATTTATTTTACTAGGGTTTAGATTTGAAAAACCATATGCTGGAGCCACTACGTTTGCGGCTAAGTTAGTGGTAAGGGTAGCTAAGGCTAGGGTAGCTAAGGCTACAATTATTCCCATTCCCCCCATTTTTCCGGCAAGTTTAACCGGATCCCAAATAGCTTCACCGTATATAGTCACAGTAGCAGAGGTAACGGCTACGCCAATAAAAGCAAATAATGCCATGGGAATAGGTAAACCGATGGCTTGACCTAGCATCTGGTCTTTTTGTGACTTAGCAAATCGCGTGAAATCAGGGATATTCAAAGCCATGGTGGCCCAAAAACCTACCATAGCCGTCAAACCTGCAATGAAGGTTGGCAAAAATAGTCCTTCTTTAGGGGCTCCGGGACCAAATTGTGAAGGAGCGGAAAGCATTTCACCAAAACCGCCAGCTGTATCATAAGCCCAATACAATAAAGCTAATCCCATGGCAATCAGAAAAGGGGCTGCATAACTTTCGAGCCAGCGGATAGAGCCAGTACCAAAATGTATAAATACTAGATGTAGTCCCCAGAAGGCAAAGAAACATAAAGTTTGGCTGATATCAATACCAAGCAATGGCAGTGCAGAACCTTGAAAGCTGTTATTTGTCAGACTATTTAAAATGACATAAATAGCGCTGCCTCCGACCCAGGTTTGGATCCCAAACCAGCCACAAGCTACTAATCCGCGAGCGAGAGCAGGAATTTTGGCACCTTTGGTACCGAATGCACTTCGCAGTAAAACGGGAAACGGCACACCGTATTTGGCGCCAGCATGACCTATTAGCAGCATAGGTACTAACACAATAGCGTTACCCAGTAGTACTGTAATTATCGCTTGGTACCATGTCATGCCTTCGGATACCAAACCTGCGGCCAACATGTAAGTAGGCACACATACCACCATCGCTACCCACAACGAGGCAAAATGTATCCAGTTCCAAGTACGGGTGGCCTCAGTAGTAGGCGCTAGATCTGGATTCCACAGATCGGCATCAAAGTGCGTAGGTTTCACGCTGTTATTATTATTTTCCATGACATGCTCCGTAATTAAATACTGTAGGTATTTTTAAATACCACACCACCTTTAAAATACAACTAAATTTCCCTTAAAAAACAAGTGAATGAGCAAGCGCTCATCCACTTTTCATCGTTACGTGTGCAGCCATTGTGGGTAGCGGGTAACAATACCGTTAAATTGTAAGGGTGACTAAAACAAAGTTAACGGGATGCCTTATTATTCACCATCGGTCAATTTTGTGTAAGTACTAGGTCTACGGTCTCGGAAAAATTGCCAATTGTTGCGTACTTCTTTAATCATATCCATGTCCATATCATGGATGATCAGCTCATCTTGGTCTCTGCTGGCTTCTTTTTCAATTTGACCTCTAGGGTTAACAAAGTAGCTTTGGCCATAAAACTCACCTATGTTCCAAGGTTCTTCAACGCCCACACGGTTGATAGCACCAATCCAACAACCATTTGCGGCAGCGGATGCAGGCTGTTCGAGTTTCCATAAATACTCTGACAAACCAGCCACAGTGGCAGATGGATTAACAATATATTCGGCTCCATTTAATGCCAACGCACGCCATCCTTCAGGGAAGTGACGGTCATAACAAATATACACACCAAGCTTGCAATATTGAGTTTCAAATACTGGCCAGTCTGAAGCGCCGGGTTTAAAGAAAAACTTCTCCCAAAAGCCAGCCACTTGTGGGATATGGGTTTTACGATATTTACCTAAATAGCTACCATCTGCGTCGATAACCGCGCAAGTGTTGTAATAAACACCAGTTACATCGTCTTTTTCGTAAATGGGAACCACAATGACCATTTGATATTTTTTGGCGTATTGCTGCATTAAAGTAACAGTGGGCCCATTTGGAATGCTCTCAGCACTTTCGTACCATTTTGTATCTTGACTTGGACAAAAATAAGGTTGAGTAAACACTTCTTGAAAGCATAATACTTGCACGCCAGCTGCACCTGCCTCATCAATCAAAGGTAAGTGTGCTTCTATCATGGCTTTGCGAATGGTTTCAGGATCATTATCTGTAGAAGACTTTAAACCCATTTGGATCAAGCCACCTCGTAAAGTTGAACGTGTTGTAGACATAATTACTCCATCTATAGTTAGTTTTTTTTATTAATTAGTTGGGAAAGTAAACTCCGCACCTGCACGTATTCCGGTTGGCCAACGTGAAGTGACGGTTTTTAATTTTGTATAAAAGTGCACGGCTTCTGGCCCATAAATCCCATGGGCTCCAAATATTGAACGTTTCCAGCCACCAAAGCTGTGATAGGCGACAGGGACGGGGATAGGTACGTTAATGCCTACCATGCCCACTTCAATATTAGCTGCGAAGTCTCTGGCAGCGTCTCCGTCTCGGGTAAATATAGACGTACCATTTCCGTATTCATGGGCATTAATTAAGTCTGTGGCTTCAGCATAGGAATTAGCACGTAATATAGATAATACCGGTCCAAAAATCTCTTGTTGGTACACTGACATATCTTTAGTGACTTTGTCGAGTAGGGTTCCTCCTACCCAAAATCCGGCTTCACAGCCTGTTACTGATAAGTTTCGGCCATCAACTAATACATCGGCTCCTTCAGCTTCGCCTTGGTCGATTAAACTTTTAATGCGTTTTTGGGCATCGGCAGAGATCACCGGTCCCATCTCGTTACCCGCTTGACTGTATGGACCTACTTTTAAAGCCTTGACTCTCGGTAGTAGTTTGGCGACTAATTTATCAGCTGTTTCTTGGCCAATTGGCACAGCCACACTGATGGCCATACAACGTTCACCTGCAGATCCAAAGCCTGCGCCCATTAGAGCGTCGGCTGCTTGATCAAGATCAGCATCCGGCATAATTACCATATGGTTTTTGGCACCACCTAAAGCTTGAACTCTTTTGCCATTGGCGCTACCACGCTGATAGATATACTCAGCGATCGGAGTCGAGCCAACAAAACTGATAGCTTTGACGTCGCTATGATCTAACAGTGCATCCACTGCCACTTTGTCACCATGCACGATATTTAATACACCAGCTGGCAAGCCTGCTTCGGTAAACAATTGGTGGATTAAATTGGCGCTTGAAGGATCTCGCTCTGACGGTTTGAGTACGAAGGTATTACCACAAGCAAGAGCCATAGGGATCATCCATAAAGGCACCATAGCAGGAAAGTTAAAAGGTGTTATCCCCGCAACTACGCCTAAAGCTTGGCGTTCATCAGTCACATCAATACCTACCGCTACATCACGGCTAAAATTGCCTTTTAATTTGTCACTAATTCCACAAGCAAATTCAATCACTTCTAACGCCCGTGTAACTTCTCCTAAGGCATCATCATGAGTTTTTCCGTGTTCTTTGGATATGGTTTCTGCGACTTCATCTTTACGCGCTTGCAGCAAGGTTCGCATATTGAACATGACATCAGCACGTTTACTTGAAGGCATTTTAGACCAAGCTGGAAAAGCCGCTTTGGCTGCTGCTACAGCCGTTTCGACATCTTCAACTACAGCGGTCACGACTTCAGCACTTTGTTGACCCAATGCGGGGTTAAACACAGCGGTTGTCTGGCTACTGGCACCTGAAGTGGGTTGGCCATTTATTATATGTTGTATCAGTTGCATAACTCTATTTTAATCCAGTGATTGTATAATTTCGCGTAAGGTACTAAAGGCGAAATCTATTTGTGACTTTTCTATGATCAACGGAGGCGATAAGGCTATGGTGTCTCCCGTTGTGCGAATTAGTAATCCCGCTTCATAGGCTTTTAAAAAAGCGCTAAAAACCCGCTTACTCGGTGTAGCCGGCGTAGGAAGCAGCTCAATACCTGCGATTAATCCAATGTTACGAATATCTTTGACTAAAGGTAAGTCAGCTAGCGAGTGAGCAGCGTCTTGCCAATAATCACTGAGCTCTGCTCCTCGGGTTAATAACCCTTCTTCTTCGTAGGTATCCAAAGTCGCCATTGCGGCTGCGCATGCCATAGGGTTACCTGAAAAAGTGTACCCATGGAAAAATTCAACCATATTTTGGGGACCATGCATAAATGCATCATAAATTTTGTCTTGAACAATGACTGCTCCCATAGGGATGACACCATTTGCCAAACCCTTTGCAGTGCAAATAATGTCAGGTTCAATGCCAAAATATTCCGCCGCAAACGGTGCGCCCATACGACCAAAACCAGTGATTACCTCATCAAAAATCAGTAGTATTCCGTGTTGATCGCATATTTTTCGAAGTTTTTCTAGATACCCTTTAGGAGGTAATAGCACACCGGCAGAACCCGCTAAGGGTTCGACAATAACGGCGGCGATGGTAGAGGGATCGTGCAGTTCGCAAAGTCTAATTAAATCATCTGCTAACTCCACTCCATGTTCAGGTTGACCCTTACTAAATAGGTTGTCCTCAATGCCATGTGTATGGCGTAAATGATCCACGCCGTTTAACAAGTTGCCAAACATTTTGCGGTTGGCTGACATTCCGCCCACCGATAAGCCACCAAAGTTGACGCCGTGATAACCTTTCTCTCGACCGATTAGTTTTGTCCTATTACCTTCACCTCTTGCGTTATGGTAAGCAATGGCCATCTTTAAGGCGGTTTCACAGGATTCAGACCCAGAATTAGTAAAAAATACCTTATTTAGATCACCTGGCACCATGTTAGCTAGCCGATCGGCAAGCTCAAATTGTAGTGGGTGTCCCATTTGAAAAGCCGGTGAATAATCCAAAGTGGCCACTTGTTTTTGTATGGCTTCAACTATACGAGGCCGGTTATGGCCTGCGTTGCAACACCAAAGACCTGCAATACCATCCAGTAATTTTCGACCGTCTGCTAGAGTAAAATGCATGCGATCTGCACCCACTACTAAACGAGGATCGGCCTTATATTGCCTATTACAAGTAAATGGCATCCAGTTGGCTTGCAGTTGTTCAGGCGTTAAATTATGAGTGTTATTCATGATTTTCTCCTGTCTCTGCTAATGTGTTTTCAGGGGACACAATGTCGACTCGTAGCGGGTTTTTGGGATGCTCCGGCCATGTAAGCACTGGCAGTCCATTATCGACTGGACGCATTTCAATACACTCGGGAACAGGGCATACATGTTTACATAAATTACAACCTACACATTCGTCATCAACCACTACGAAGTCCCGACCACCACTGGCATTTTGTTGCATTGTGATGGCTTGGTGAGAGGTATCTTCACAGGCTATATGACAGCGGCCACACTCAATACACGAGTCCTTATTAATAAATGCTTTGGTATCAAAGTTGATGTTGAGTTCATTCCAATTAACCACGTTGGGTATGGCTTTACCCTGAAATGCCGAGAGGGAGGCATAACCTTTCTCGTCTAAAAAGTTTTCTAATCCAGCTATCATGTCATCCACTATACGAAAGCCATATAACATGGCTGCAGTACACACCTGAACACCACTGGCGCCTAAGGCAATAAATTCCGCGGCATCTCGCCAAGTTTCAATTCCACCTATTGCCGATATTTGTAAATTACGGGTTTCGGGGTTTCTAGCGATTTCGCCTACCATATGTAACGCGATGGGTTTTACCGCCGAGCCACAGTAACCACCATGGGTGCCTTTGCCGTCTACAGTGGGGGTAGGAGCCATTAAATCTAAGTCAACTGTGGCGATGGAATTGACAGTGTTGATAAGTGATACAGCATCTGCCCCTCCTCGCTTCGCTGCTTCTGCCGCCACTAGAATATCGGTGATATTAGGTGTGAGTTTGGTAAACACTGGAATATCTACCACTTCTTTGACCCAGCGAGTGGTTTGTTCTACTAGCTCGGGCACTTGACCAATAGCAGATCCCATACCCCGTTCACACATTCCATGTGGGCAACCTAAGTTAAGCTCTATACCGTGGACACCTGAATTCGCAATTTTAATGGCGAGCTCTTTCCAAGTGTTTTCATCTAATGGCGCCATCATTGAACCGATAATCACTCTGTCTGGCCATTCTTTACGGATTTGTTCTATTTCACGTAAATTGGTTTCTAATGGGCGATCGGTAATTAATTCAATATTGTTGATACCAATGACGTTTCGAGAGCGATCATGATGGACCCCATAGCGACTCGACATATTAATAACCGGTGGATCGATCCCCAAGGTTTTCCAAACAACGCCACCCCAGCCAGCTTCGAAAGCACGTACCACGTTAATGTATTTGTCTGTGGGGGGAGCCGATGCTAACCAAAAAGGATTAATACTGTCTATCCCGGCGATATTACAGGCTAATTTATTCATTTTAGACCTCCTTAAATTCAATGCCGAACAAAGTGTGACCCATTGCATGAGCGGCGCGTTTGCCATCTTCTACAGATTGCACTGTTAAATCTTCACCTGTATCGATACAGTCGCCGCCGGCATAAACACCTGGAATACTGGTTTGATACTTGTCGTTAATTTTAATTTTGCCTCCTTCAATCACAATATCTGATAACACCGACGCATTTAATTTTTGTCCTACGGCCTTGAGAACCATGTCTGTTTCGATCTTTTCATGTATGCCAGTACCTATTAAACGTCCTGCTTCAATAGTAGTTTGTTCAAATGTGATGCTACTAACATGTGCTTCACCTGATAATTCTATGGGCGATAACCATAAACGTACGTCGACGCCATTTTTGCGAGCCAAGTCTATTTCCCAGTCTGTCGCTGTCATATTGTCTTCGCCGCGACGGTAGGCTAAGGTGACGTTTTTCGCACCTAAGCGTTTAGCCTGAATAGCAGCGTCAATAGCGGTGTTTCCACCTCCGATGACCACTACATTTTGACCTACTGACAGGGTCGATTTATCATTTGTTTGTCGCAGTTGTTCTATAAAATCTATGGCGTCATAGACACCGCTGAGGTTTTCACTCTCTAATCCGAGTTGATTACATAGACCTAATCCAATGCCTAGGAATACCGCATCGAACTCTGAGCGCAATTTTTCTAAACTGAGATTTTGACCGAGATATTGTTCATAGATTATTTCAATGCCACCTATGCCAAGTAAGAAGTCCACTTCTTTTTGAGCAAAGTCATCGACCATCTTATAAGCCGCAAGGCCATATTCATTTAAGCCCCCAGGTTTTGGTTTCGCTTCAAATACCGTGATTTTATGACCTAACAAAGCCGCGCGGTGCGCGCAAGATAACCCCGCTGGGCCAGCACCCACCACAGCTATGTTTTTGCCAGTGTCGGAGGCTCTTACAAATGGGTGTTCCTCAGAAGAGTCAAGAAGATGATCAACCGCAAAGCGCTGCAATAACCCAATTTCTACAGGTTTGCCTTGATCGTGATGACGGACACAGGCCCGTTCACATAACACTTCAGTAGGACACGCCCTTGCGCAGGTACCACCCATGATATTTTCAGACAAAATGGTTTTAGCCGCGCCCTTAACGTTTTGTGTACGTATCTGGTGAATAAAAGTAGGAATGTCTATTCCTGTCGGGCATGCCTTTATGCAAGGCGCATCGAAACAGTATGTGCAGCGCGAAGCTTCAAGCAGGGCTTGTGACTTATTATAGGGTTTATGTAAGTCGCCAAAACCTGCATTAATATCATCGATAGTAACTTTTCCTGTTGTACTCATGCTGTACCTCATTTACTGAAACCATTTCGTTAACTGCTTGTACACAGTGGACTTTTTAACGAAACGGTTTCATAACTTATGTCAATTTAGCGCTAGATAGTGCTAATCAAAAATTACGTTTAACTGTTATTCCAAAGACTCTAGGTTTTGCATAAGAAATTTGAGATGTGCCGTAAAATCCTGTTACGTCAAAACCAATAATTTCATGTTCAGAGTTAAACATATTGTCTACGTAGGCCGTTGCCGACCATAACTCTTTTGCATCTGTCCATGTCAAACGAGCATTGGCAACTACGTAAGAGTCTATTTCATGAGCAGTGAAGTTCCGTGCATTATGAAAGGTTTCGCTTTGATAATTGGCACTCACCTGAGCTGCTATATTGTTTTCGTTCCAGTCCCAATTGTATCTAACCATGGCTGACGCTTGATATTCGGGAGTAAACGCTGGTGTTGTATCAGCAAATATCCCTGAAGCCACTTCAAGATTTTCTACTTTGGCATCGGTATAAGAAGTGTTCAAAATCAGGTCTAGTCCTTCACTAGGTGTTAAGAATAGTTCCAGCTCTAACCCTGTGAAAGTGGCATCCTGATTTTCTACCAAACCTGAATTATTTACCCATGAAAAAGACTGATAATCGCTATAGTCATAATAGAAAATATTGGCGTTAAATAGCGCAAACTCATCCATTAGATTTAATTTCATTCCCGCTTCATAAGAGGTTAATTCTTCTGGTTTGTAGCTACTAAATCCACCAAATAAAGGCGCATTAAAACTACCCGCTTTCACCCCTCTATTAATTCCCACATAATATAGATCTGTGTCTGTCGAGTACTCTAGTTGCACTTTAGCCGACCATAGGTTTTGGTCATTATCTGTATCTACGTGCTCTAATGACGTGCTGCTGAAATCAATCTCAATCACTCTATCGTTTGTATTGGGGTTTTGGTACACATCACCCACAAAATGTTTGTCTTCTCTGGTATAGCGCAAGCCCGTTACCAATACCAACTGATCTTGTAACTCGTAGTCGATTTGAGCAAATAGCGAGTAGGATTGAGTATCTAAATCCACCACAGTATTGTTTTCTTCTCCACCTAAGAAATAGGCGGTAGGCGAGGCTGCAAGTCCTTGGCTATAAGCAGTTTCTACATTTAGATAGTAAAACCCAGTGACCCATTTAAAGCTATCGGCTTCTCCTGATAATCTGACTTCCTGACTAAATTGGTCGATTGTACTATCTGATTGAAATATCAATTCAGGGGAGGCTGTTTGATCGGAATCCAAGCCCACAGTGCGGTCAAAGGTTTTGTAGTCGGTTAAAGAAAAGAAATCGAAAGTATCAAAACTATAATCAAGTGCAGCTGAGAAACCTAGTGATTGGATGGTATTTTGATCATCAAAAGCAAAGTCTTTGTTGACCTTCGGCCCGGAGCCATCGGGGTCGATGTTGCCATTAAAGTCACCGCCTTGAACAGGACGAACGGGATCACCATTAAAATTACCGTCGATACATTCACCAAGTTGAATCGCATCACAGCCTAAGGGGTCATCAGCAGCAAAGATCACGTCAATTACGTTACCATCGGCATCTTTGATTTCGGTGGTATTGACAACTTGATAAGGCCCTTCGCTTTTTGTAGTGTCGGCCCAATTCGCGCTTAGTAACAATGAGCCGTCTGTACCTAAATCAAAATCCAGTTGGGCACGCAGAGCTTGTGTATCATCGTTATAACCGTCTTGTCCGCCACCAACAGAACCAGGTCTTGTATCCGGAGATGCGCCGTCTTCATAGATATTTTCTAAAATCTCACCTTGAATATTCGAGTAAGCAGATAAACGCCCGCTAATACCGTCAGATAAGGCGCCTGAAACAGCACCTTCAAAACGATATTGGTCGAAACTAGCGACCGAAAACTCAGCATAACCTTCAAAGTCTTCTGTTGGCTTAGCTGTGATGGTGTTGACTAAACCTCCTGTTGCATTTCGTCCAAATAAGGTGCCTTGTGGACCTTTCAATATCTCAATTCGCTGAATATCAAATAGGCCAAAAGTTTGTGCTTGAGTACTGGCTAAGTACCCGCCATCTACATAAACCGCTACTGGCGCTTCAGCTAAATCCGCATAGTCATTTTGTACCACACCACGAATATTGAAAATGGCTCTTTGCCCACCAATATCACCTGCTAGTGACACGCCGGGTGTAAACGCAATGAGCTCGGTGCTACTTTCTAAACCTAATGCTTTTAACTGTTCTCCACTGAAAGCCGTAATGGCAATTCCCACATCACTTATATTTTCGTTACGTTTTTGAGCGCTGACTTCAATGGTTTCCCAAACTTTTTCTGTGGCACTTGCAATTTGCGGCACTGACAATGTTAGTGCCAAAGAAATAACCGTAAGAATGGGGTTATATTTGTACAGATTATGTGTGTTCACTATATGTTCCCTTCTATTGTTATTAATTTTTACGTCTTAAACCGGCTACTTAGTGGTTTGTTACGTTAGCCCGCATTTATTAGAAAATTTGTGGGACTAGGTAATCAAATAAATAGGTAATGCCAAGTTAGACACTGATCGTTTCGCCAACTGCTAACTCGTTTTATTCATGAGTAGGACAAGCGTGGCTAAGATTAGTATTTCAGTTTTGTCAGGTTATTAAATTTAATATAATTAATGTTTAGATAAGTATTTACTTAACTTTAATGTGACCTAGAAGGGGACAGTGTATTTTTGAACATAAATGCCACTAGCGAGCTACCCAAAATGGTAGCTCTATGCGGTTGTTCAATGTTATTGGGAAGGGAGTTTTATTTCTTGTAAAAAGGTTTCAACTACTTGGTTAGGTTTAGAGCCTTTGCGTAAAACGGTTTGATATTCGGTATTAAAATTGAAATCAAAATCGTCTAAATACAACGCACGCATTTCTCCGGAAACAACCCAGCGTTTGGCATAGTGGGTAGGCAAGTATCCAATAAAACAACCCGTTAAAATTAAAAATGCCACTCCTTCGCGATCTGTTGCTGTGGCAGTAGTATTTAAGTTTTGATAATAACTTCTAGTTTGTGCGGTTTGTGCATAACTCGGTGCCACAGCTTCATATTCACATATTTGTTTAGGCGTAAGGTCTTCGTCAGCGATGTTAAAAAGCGGATGTTGATAGTTGCAATACAACATGTATTGTTCTTCATACAAACTCGAGTATTCTAAACCTTGCAATGGTCGCAGATTAGGAACCACACCCACATGTAGCGCGCCATCTAAAACATAACGCTCAATTTCATTAGGAGGGATCATTCTAATATTAATGACAATTTCAGGGCCTTTAGTTTTTAGCGCTTTCAGGGCCTTGGAAATCGACATATGTTCTAAGGTGACTAAATTATCTGTAATGCCAATGTTGAGTTCGCCAGTGAGTTCAGCATGAATACTGTTAACTTGAGTTCGAAAGTTTTCCAACGAGGCCATAAGCTGCAAACTCGCCTGATACACTTGTGTGCCTTCATCAGTTAACGAAAATCCGGCGCGTCCTCTTTGACACAGATGTAATCCCAACCTAGCTTCAAGGTCCGACATACTGATACTGATGGCTGAACGACTGATATTAAGTTCAACTTCGGCCGCTGAAAAACCACCACATTCAACCACGGATCTAAAGATTTTTAACAGACGAATATCGAAATTACTGAGTTGTGAAACAAGCTTCTTATTATTAGGCATAGTGAGTTTTAGTCAGTTGTTAGTTAAGTAAATACTTAAGTAAGATTTATAAATGTTGAATTTAACAAACATTCTATGAAATGCAATATAGGCTAACTGTGATTGCTCATAACAATTACGAGGCCAATTAGAGTAGAAAAGTGGGTAGCCAACAAGATTTTGCCCGCTATTTGGCGAATTCGTTAGCTAAGGTAAAGATAATCACTCAGTGTGACCTTTGTTAAGGAATGCTAATATCACTCAACACTTGGTTCGCTAGAACTTTTTTAATAAAACACGAGTCACTATGTCAGATATACATTCAAGCCTTGTCACTCTTTTGCATGACATTCTTCCCGGTCTTTTCCCCAGTATTCAAGATACGCTTGGATACATCACAACGAAAGATCAAACAATTAACCTAAGTTTGCCTTTTGTCTGTAATAGTTTGCTGGGCGCGAACGGAGAGTTTAATCATCATCTCGAACGTTTTGCCACTACCCACAACGTGACAATTAAATTGAGATATCAGATCCCTTCTATAAAAGGGCAAAACCCTAAAGTAGTGAAAAACGTGATAGCAGTCGCCTCTGGAAAAGGTGGTGTGGGTAAATCCACTACTGCGATTAATTTAGCTGCTGCATTAAAACTCGAAGGGGCGCGAGTTGGCATTTTGGATGCGGACATATATGGCCCTTCTTTACCAACCTTGCTGGGTACTAAAGGGCAGCAACCAGGATCTCCTGATAATAAAAGAATGTATCCAGTTGTAATCAACGACATTCAAACCATGTCTATCGGTTATTTGGTCGACGACGATTCAGCCACCATTTGGCGCGGCCCCATGGCTAGCAAAGCGTTTCAGCAACTGTACAACGAAACCATGTGGGACGAATTAGACTACCTCATAGTTGATATGCCGCCAGGCACAGGGGATATTCAATTAACACTTGCGCAAAATATGCCAGTAACTGCCGCCGTTATTGTCACTACTCCTCAGGACTTAGCCTTGGTGGATGCCATAAAAGGGATAGCCATGTTTAATAAAGTGAATATTGACGTTTTGGGCATAGTTGAAAACATGAGTTACCACCTTTGTTCTCAATGTGGTCACAAAGAGCACGTTTTTGGTGCCGATGGTGGTCAGCGAATTGCACAAAAATACCAAACAGAGTTATTGGCGCAATTACCATTGGATATGCAAATTCGTGAATTAGCCGATACAGGGCAACATTTTATGTTTAATCAACAGGCCAACATTGATATTCAGCAGATTTACTCACAATTGGCGCGTAAGTTGTCATTCAAACTCAGCCAACAACAAAGCGCGCCGCAGCAAATTGCAGTGTCGTCTGTGAGTTGAGAAATAAAAGCACGCTTCGCGTCATTATCGCGCGCGGCGTCCGCTAGATGGTTTTTGATTCTAAGGGTAAGTCAAAAGATCAAAGATCTATCGCGAAGCCGCTCTCCTTTTTATTATCGTTGCCAGTGTAACGTTGTTAATATTATTGTTCTGTTACAAGGAGCGAGCGGCTTTTGATATTTTCACGAATTGAAATGTCAGGTACTTGAATATATTGCGTTAAAGTATTGGCATATTGACCTACTTTACCCAATTTCTTTCGGTAGGGTTTAAAAATAAGCTCAGATAAATTTACACTAATACCAACAAATGTCTCTGTGGTTTTAAAGTCGGTGAACGGTCGGTCATCCTTTTTAAAACCTCGACTGTAATAGCCTATTTGAAATTCCAAGTATTTAAGTGGTGTATTTTTGAACATATCAATGCCACTTAATTTTGCTACTGCCAAATATTTTAAACCCGAATAATCTGTGACGGGATGAAAGCCTTTCATGCCTTTTGAGGGAGAATATTCAATTCTTAAATCTAGTGTGTCTCCCAATAAGTTTGGGTATTTAGCTTTTAAATATGACACGCCAATTCCGGTTGTATTGGCAATTAGATCTTCGTAGCTAAAACCATGGTCTGCGGAGTAGCCGTCGAATACTTCAACATATAACATTAAGCCCCAACTTAAGTAGGCACTATATTTCGCTGAAGACTCAATACTAAAGCCTTTTTTACTCATTCGATGGGTAAGAAACTCAGCCATCACATAAGAAGAGTACAAATGCCCTAACTTATCAGCGCCGCCACTGCCGGTATCCATACCGAACCAGCCTTCCTCATTAAATTTAAAGCTTGAGCTTCCCCATTCCCATTCTTTTGCGCCTAAGTATGTAATGCCTCCAAACACGCCTGCAAGCTCTAGCCAATTTTCAGTGCTTGCCTCCGTAATATTTCTATAGTCAGGGAGCACAAAATCTTTTGATGTTTCTTGCGCATGTAAATATTGCAGGCACAAAATAAAATGAATCAAGAGAAAGGTAAGTGTTTTCACGCACAGTTGTCCTTTATGGCTAAGAGTGGAAAAATGATGCAATAGTACCTAGAGATTAATATCAAAGTCACTGCTATCGGACTTTTTTCCTGCTGAAAAACTCAGGTGTACACAAAGGAGCGGGTGATAACTCTGCTACGGAAATTTACTCAATTACATATAACCATTTACTGGGAAGGTGCAAGAGTACGTCATCTGCAAGGTGCGTCATCATAAACGTAATAAAATGGCCAAAGCTAATTTCAATATTACCTCGCCGATTTTTGATTACCTACTGGGGGCGTTATTTTGGCAAGCTATTGCTGAATTTGAAGTGCAAATGTCAAAGCTTGGTAAATCACATTCTTAAAAAAGTTGCAGTAAGTATTTACCAAGCTCGCAAATCCAATTGTCATAGTGTGATTAATCACCCATAACTCACAACTTCTATTTCAACATTGTCTTCAATATTAAAATAAAAGCGCCTGCCGGGCTCATAGTTACCGTGGTTGTGTGGAATAAATCCTTTAGCAATCACTCGTTGTTCTACCTCAGCTAGATCCTCTACCACTATACCGATATGGTTGAGTTTGGTAATGGTTTTGTGATTGTTAGTTGTATAGTGTTTATCCTTGTGACTATACAACGCGAGATAGGTGTCGTTGCCACCCAAATGAATAGTATGGCCGTTGTCTTTTGCCGGACCTTGCCAGCGGATTTGCCAATCGAAGATGTCGCCCAATATAGCCGCTGCGTTGATGGTGTTGGATACAGTGAGGTTAATATGTTCAAGTCTGCTTTGCATAAATGTTCCTTTTAAGGTGTTGTTTTTTGAATGTCACAACACTTTAAAACCTCAGGTTAACTTGAGGTAAAGGCTTTTCTTCAGCTATTTTAAATCGATGCGGCTAAAGGTTATTTAATAAGCAACGGCAATTTATTGGCTACATCAAGCCATTCATTGGCGTCTTCGGGTGCGGGTTTTAATTCGGTAATATTGGGCCATACCTCAGCAAGCTCAGCGTTGAGTCGTAAATAATGTTGCTGTGCCTCGGGTAAATGAGTATCTTGAAATATGGCTTCAGCAGGGCATTCGGGCACGCACAATCCACAATCAATGCAGATATCTGGGTGAATAACTAAAAAGTTTTCTCCTTCATAAAATGCATCCACTGGGCATACAGGTACACAGTCGGTGAATTTACATTTAATGCAGTTGTCAGCAACGACAAAGGTCATGATTGTACTTATCTTGAGTGTAGTTTATTTGATTACGGCGATCATAAAGTAGCGCAGGCAAAAAACAAGAACTGTATCTGCATTTCAATGAAGAATTTACCTAGGTTATGTATTCTATCTGACATAAAATGCGCAGCCTAAGAAAATGATCGGCTTTGACGGGCCTTTGCGAATTGTTAATGTTTTATCACTGGACACCTTATGTTGCGCTTAAACGAAGTAAAATTACCTTTAAATCACGATGAACAGGCACTAACTGCTGCGATTTTGCAGAAGTTGGATATTGCCTCAGAAGATATGTTGTCGTTTGAAGTGTTTAAACGAGCTTACGACGCCAGAAATAAAACCGATATTTTGCTGATTTATTCGCTAGATGTTGAAGTGGTTAACCAAGCCGAATTATTAACTAAATTTGTTAATGATCCACATGTACGCGAAACCCCCGACATGACCTACAAATTTGTGGCACGAGCGCCGCAAAATCTCAATACACGCCCTGTAGTAATAGGGTTGGGCCCATGTGGCTTGTTTGCCGCGCTTATTTTAGCGCAAATGGGATTTAAGCCAATAGTGTTAGAACGCGGAAAAGCGGTACGGGAGCGCACCAAAGACGTGTTTGGCTTTTGGCGCAAGCAACCGTTAGATACTGAATCAAACGTGCAGTTTGGCGAAGGTGGAGCAGGAACGTTTTCAGATGGCAAATTATATAGTCAAATTAAAGACCGCAAACATTATGGCCGTAAGGTACTCAATGAATTTGCGGCAGCTGGCGCACCAGAAGAAATTTTGTACGTGAGTAAACCCCATATCGGAACGTTTAAATTAGTGAATATGGTTGAAAAAATGCGTGCGCAAATTATTGAATTGGGTGGTGAAATTCGCTTTAGTACTCGAGTTGACAAGCTTGATGTCCTCGACGGGCAACTTAAAGGATTACACTTATCTAATGGAGAATATTTAGCTTGCGAACACGCGATTTTAGCTGTGGGGCATAGCGCTCGCGATACCTTTGAAATGTTATACAAGCAAGACGTTTATGTTGAAGCCAAGCCTTTTTCGGTGGGCTTTAGAATAGAGCACGAACAATCCATGATAGATGAATGCCGTTTTGGTGATAATGCGGGTCACCCTATTTTAGGTGCGGCAGATTATAAATTGGTGCATCACTGTAAAAATGGGCGTTCGGTCTACAGTTTTTGTATGTGTCCTGGTGGCACGGTAGTGGCAGCCGCGTCAGAAGAGGGGCGGGTCGTGACCAATGGTATGAGTCAATATTCACGTCATGAACGTAATGCTAATAGTGCCATAGTAGTAGGAATTACTCCCGAAAAAGACTATCCCGATCATCCACTGGCAGGCATTGCTTTACAACGACAGCTTGAAGAATTGGCTTATCAGGTTGGAGGAGAAAATTATCATGCGCCAGCCCAGTTGATTGGTGATTTTTTACAAGGAAAATCCAGTGAGCAGTTGGGGGATGTGAAACCCTCGTATACGCCAGGCGTTCGTTTAACTGATTTGGCGAAAGTTGTACCCGACTATGTAACCGAAGCCATTCGTGAAGCGATTCCAGCATTTAATAGAAAAATAAAGGGGTTTGCTAAAGTAGACGGGTTGTTAACTGGAGTCGAAACCCGTACTTCCTCACCTATTTGTATCAAACGCGGTAAAGATTTAAATAGTATTAATACCCGAGGTTTATATCCTGCGGGAGAAGGGGCTGGCTATGCTGGTGGAATTTGGTCTGCTGGTATTGATGGCATCAAAGTCGCTGAAGCGTTAGCGGTAGATATGTTAGCCAAACTAGAAATAGATTAATATTAAACTTTGAAACACTCTAGAAGTTTACATAAAGCAAGCTACCCCTTGGCGCAATTGGTGCAAAGCTACCCAGCTTTGCGTTCATTTTTGGTTACTAAGCCTGATGGCGCTCAGAGCATTGATTTTGCGAATGCTAGTGCGGTTAAAGCGTTAAACGCGGCGTTATTAGCTCATTATTATCAGGTGAAGTTTTGGGATATTCCCAAGGGATATTTATGTCCCCCTGTGCCCGGTAGAGCAGACTATGTACATTATTTAGCCGACCTGTTGGCGGTAGATAATAATGCCAAGATCCCTAGTGGCAAAACGATTAAAGGACTCGATATAGGCACAGGTGCCAATCTTATTTATCCTATTATTGCTACAAGGTCATATGGTTGGAAAATGGTGGCAACAGATATTGATCCTGTTTCAGTTAAATCCGCTAACACGATTATTGCCGCTAATCCGGTACTAACGGATAATATTAAAGTTAGGCTACAAAAACAGCCAAAAGCGATTTTTGCTGGTGTTGTCAAAGCAAATGAACACTTTGCTTTTTGTATGTGTAACCCTCCTTTTCATCAATCGCCTCAGCAGGCCAATGCAGGCTCTCAGCGTAAAGTAAAAAACCTAGCGAGAAACAAATCAAAACGAGGCGAACATCAAACCCCTGTGCCGTCAAATCCTACCTTGAATTTTGCAGGACAAGCTAATGAACTCTGGTGTGAAGGCGGAGAGTTGCGGTTTATACAACGAATGATTGCTGAAAGTAGAGAATTTTCCCAACAAATCATTTGGTTTAGCAGTTTGGTTTCTAAGAAAGATAACTTGCCGCAGATTTACAAAAGCTTGCGCGAGCAGGGGGTTATCGATGTGAAAACTGTGGATATGGCGCAAGGTCAAAAAATTAGCCGCTTTGTAGCATGGCGCTTTTAGATGCCTTTAATAAGAATGGATTGAAGTAAAATGAGTCAATTAACCGAAAAGCAAAAAATGTTGCAGGGGCTAGAGTATTTCCCAAGCGATAAATCGTTGCAGCAAGATAGAGCAAATGCTAAACGACTTTGCCATCAGTTTAATCAGTTTGATATCGATAATAGAAAAGGCAGTCGAAAAATTCTCAAATCACTGTTTGGTCATTGTGAAGGTGCTTGGATAGAGCCTAGCTTTTATTGCGATTATGGTTATAACATTTCAACAGGTAAAAATTTCTACGCCAATCACGGCTTAGTAATATTAGACGCCGCACCTGTTACTTTTGGCAATAATGTTATGATCGCTCCTGGCGTATTGATTTCTACCGCGACTCATCCTTTGGAACCAGACAAGCGTAATAAAGGTATAGAAACTGCCAATTCCATTACTATCGGAAACAGTGTTTGGATAGGTATGGGCGCGAAAATTTTAGATGGCGTAACTATAGGTGACAATGCTGTTATCGCCGCTGGAGCGGTGGTGAACAAAGATGTAGCGCCGAATACCGTGGTAGCAGGGGTACCCGCACAAGTAATTAAAACAATATCTACTTAACTTTAGCTCATCAGGTTAGTTTTTAGACTGAGTCCACATATTGTTGTAAATCGCCCAATTCCTGATCCCACCCCTTAACATTGGCTTGTTTGTGTGTTGATTGTAAAAAACCTGATTCAATTAAACTTAAGTGAGTGCCTCCAGATTTAGTAGATGTGAGAGTCCACTCTACTAATGTCGATGTCGCTTCATCAAATACTGCGTCTTGTTGGAACATCCAGCGCCAAGCAAAATAGCGAGGTGGAGTGATTGTTTCGATACGCATTGCAAATCTGCCTTCACATTCCTGCTCCCATTCAAAGTATCCGTGCTCACCTTGTTTTAATTCAAAACTCGCGGCAGAACCAAACCACTTTTGAATTTCTTCAGGTCGGGTAATCGCATGCCATACTTTCTCAATGGGGGCGTTAAAAACGACTTCTCTTACAATTGCGTCAATTTTATTTTTGGTTGTCATCGTCATCTCCAATATATTGAATTAAGTCGTTTAGTCTGTCGTCCCACTTTTGGGCAAATGGTGCTAACCAATTAAACAAACTCTGCATTGCCTTAGGATCTAGTTTATGGATCCGTTCTTTACCAACAAAATCAGCCTGTATAACTTTGGCTTTAATCAAAATATTTAGATGTTTAGTTATTGCTTGCCTTGATACGTTAGATCCTAGTGTTAATTGTTTGATTGATAGACCTCCGTGCAGATGCAGGGCTTCAATTATGTGCCGTCTTTGCGGATCTGCCAAAGCAGTAAAAATATCCATTAATTATCCATTTTTGTTAGTCAGAATATAATGAGCAACCCAATGGTTGCATGTCAAGTTGCCGGTAAGATTAATTTCGCTTTAGAGGATGAGAATAAGTCGTTTCAATGCATTTATTTAGCTTGGGTATAAAACCACATGACTTTTCTGTTATGTTAGTTTGTTACTTATTATTGGTCTATTCGTCTGAAAACTAACCAACTATTCCAATAAAAGTAATTAAAACTTGTTGTAAGTTTTAATAGCTGGTAAAAAGTCAATCCAAAATTAAAAATAATAAAATTCTTGATGTACATTTATCGTTACATCTCGTGGTGCTACAGAAAATCAGCTGCAAAAGGTCGCTTCATTATTGACCCAATGCCAAATTTTAGTTTATTTTAAAAGAGTTAAAACATGTTACGTGACAGCAATAACAATATTAATATTTCTTCTGAGAAAGTATTAGTCACCCCTCAAGCACTAAAGTCTGAATTGCCAGTGAGTGATTCTGTTTTACAAGTTGTGCAAACTTCTAGGCAAGTTATTAGTGATATTTTGCATCGTAAAGACCACAGGTTTTTACTGATATGCGGCCCTTGTTCGATACATGATATTGATGCAGCCAAAGAATACGCTCTTAAATTAAAAGAGTTGCATGAGAGCTGTAAAGATACCTTATATATAGTAATGCGAGTTTATTTTGAAAAGCCTCGCACCACCGTTGGTTGGAAAGGTTTGATTAATGATCCACATATTAACGATACCTTTGATATTGAAACCGGATTACGTAAAGCTAGAGAACTATTGATTTGGTTGGCAGAGCTAGAATTGCCCGTTGCAACCGAAGCACTGGATCCTATCAGTCCACAATATTTAGCAGAATTATTTAGCTGGTCTGCCATAGGGGCAAGGACTTCTGAATCCCAAACTCACAGAGAAATGGCCAGTGGTCTATCTATGCCAGTAGGTTTCAAAAATGGCACTGACGGTAGTCTAGGTATTGCCATTAACGCGTTGCAATCAGCTGCATCAGGCCACAGTTTTATGGGTATCAACGGTGAAGGGCAAGTAAGTGTAATTACAACTCAAGGTAACCCCGATGGACATATTATTTTGCGTGGCGGTAAGCAGCCCAACTATGATTCGGTTTGTGTAGCTGATTGTGAAGTTGAACTAGAAAATGCCAAGTTGAGCGCAGGTCTAGTGATTGACTGCAGTCATGCAAACTCTAGCAAAGATTTTCGTAGACAGCCTTTGGTTGCTAAAAACGTCGTAAATCAAATTCTTGAAGGTAATCAATCTGTTATTGGGATCATGTTAGAAAGTCATTTAAATCATGGCAATCAAAGTAGTTCAGGGAAAACCCCAAGTGAATTAGAATATGGTGTGTCTATTACAGATGGTTGCATTAATTGGCAAACCACTGAAGAATTGATTAATCATATGCGAGATAAGTTGATAACCGTGTTACCTATGCGGTTAAATAAGTTTATTGATGCTGAAAACTAGGAAAAGTAATGCCCGTATCCCCGAACGAACTTAATCAACTGCGGCAACAAATAGATGATATTGATAACCAACTAGTTGAATTATTGGCGAAACGGGCGAAAGTGACAGCCCGAGTGGGTAAATATAAAAGCAAAGTGGGCTTGCCTATTTATGTACCTGAACGTGAAGCAGAATTGATTGCCAAGAGAAGATCAGAAGCAGAACAGCTGAATGTTTCCCCGGTTCTCGTAGAAGATTTACTGCGTAGGATCATGCGTGAGTCTTATCATACTCAAAATGTTGACTATTTATGTACTAACCCAAAGATTCAAAAAATAGTGGTGATAGGTGGCGCTGGTGCGTTAGGTAGAGTGTTTGTGGATATGTTTAAGCGCAGTGGATATCCAGTGCAACTGCTAGAAAAAGACGATTGGGAAAATGCCGATTCTATTCTAAATGATGCCGGTTTGGTGTTGGTAGCAGTGCCCATAAAGTTAACTGAGAGCGTTATTTCAAAGTTAACCAACTTACCCCAAGACTGCGTGTTAGTTGATATTACTAGTACCAAACAAAAACCTTTAGCGGCCATGATGGCTGCCCATAAGGGACCAGTCTTAGGGCTACATCCAATGTTTGGACCGGACGTTGCGAGTATGGTTAAACAGGTTGTAGTGGTATGTCATGGACGTCATTGTGAACAATACGAATGGTTATTGCAGCAAATCCGTATTTGGGGTGGAATATTGCAGCAAACTACTGCAAAAGAGCACGATGACGCCATGGTATTTATACAGGTTATGCGACACTTTTGTAGTTTTGTTTTTGGTTCACATTTGTCTGGAGAAAACCCAGATCTGCAACAGTTAATCTCCTTAAGTTCACCAATTTATCGTTTAGAATTGGCGATGGTAGGGCGGTTATTTGCTCAGGATCCTGTGCTATATGCTGATATTATTTTTGATAATAAGGATAGCGTTAAGATATTAACTGAGTTTAGTGCCAAATTTAATCAGGCTTTGACCTTAGTTGAAAGTAATAATAAAGGTGAATTTGTTAAGCAGTTCCTGAATATTGGTTCGTGGTTTGGCGATTATGCTAAGCAGTGTTTGGTGGATAGTAGAAAGTTATTACTCAAAGCAGATGACGACCGTTCTTTGAGTGAAGATTGTTGAGCTTCGAAGTGTTACGACTTTAATCATTAAAAATAGAAAATAGAAAATAGAAAATAGAAAAACGGGGCCATTTTAATTGCCCCGTTTTTTTGTGTTTACAAATTTTTATTTAACAAAAAGTTTAGCAAAAAAAGTAGTTTATCGTCACTACTCAGCTAAAGCGCTTACCGCCGCAACTTTTGTTGGGTTGATTTCTTCATTTGGATAACAACCTAATACTTTAAAATAGCGGGTCATGGCTTGTAACTCTTCTAGTGCCTGCTGCATCGGCCCATCTTGCACATTACCTTCCACATCAAGGTAAAACATTTCTTCCCAAGGGTTACCAGTAATAGGCCTAGATTCAAGTTTGGTCATATTAATTTTATTGTCACGTAGCACCATAAGTGCTTCTACTAAGGCTCCGGGTTTTTGTACAGTAGACATGACCAAGGTTGTTTTGGCAGGCACTTGCAGAGGCACGTTGACAGGTTTACGAGCCACGACAAAAAAGCGACTATGATTTTCTTTCTGATTCGCCAAGTTGGACTTAATTGCATGCAAACCATACAAACTTCCACCACTTTCGCTTCCCATGGCAGCTACATCATCAGTATTTAATTCCGCCACTTTTAACATTGCCGCCGAAGTACTATCACAAGGCTTAACCTCTACATTTCCCAACTCCGCGAGGAAATGACTACATTGGGCGAAAACTTGAGGATGGGCATACAATGTTTTTATCTTGCTTACGTCGGTGTCTTGACTCACTAATAACGCATGTTTGATGGGGTAGGTGAGTTCACCAATAATAGAAAGGTGAGTGTGTTGCAGTTGGTCGTATACTTCATTGATACTACCTGAGGAGGTGTTTTCAATCGGTAATACGGCATAGTCTGCTTCGTTAGTTTCTACTTTCTTAATGATTTCTAAAAAGCTTTGGCAACCAATTTCAAGCAGTTCACCGGGGCGCCGTGAAAAATACTTTTGGGTAGCTAAATAACTGTAAGAACCTTTGTCGCCTAAAAAAGCCACACGATTAAGTGGTAAATTACTACCAGGGTTTGCTCTTGCCGCTAACAACGCTTGTTGGTTTAATACTGAATCTTCAATAATGACATGAAATAATTGCGTGACGTAATGGGCGTCTAAACCGTGCTTACTGCCTTCTTTTATCAACCTAATTAATAATTGTTCTTCACGTTTTTGATCACGTACAGGGATATGGTTTTTTATCTTAGTTTCAGCTACTTGATTAGTATATTGCTGCCTTTGAGCTAAAAAAGTCAGTAGTTGGGTGTCAAGGTCAGTGATTTTTACTCTAAGTTCTTCTAATTCTGTTGATGACATGGTTTTCACTTATAATTTCAAAAATAACTCCCCAATAGGGAGGTTTCAGTATAGATAACAAAAACCTAGGATTAACCTAGGTTTAAAAATATGCTGCTGTGCCACTGAATCTATAAAGCCGCTTCCTATATGTCAACGATTGCTTAAGCACAAATTTTTCGTTTATTAAGAATAATGAATAACACTTTATTATTATCGTTATTGACCTAGTAACGAGACTAACATTTTGCGTACTTCGTTTACCTCAAATGGTTTGTCGCAAAGAGCGTTAACACCGGTTTGATGGATATTAGCCATATGTAAACTCGCGCTTGATTCGCTGGTGACCATAATTATAGGTATATGTGAAGTTTCAGGATTAAATCGAATAAATTCTGAAAGCTCTCTGCCATCCATTTCAGGCATATTATAATCGGTAACAACTAAATCGAACGTTTGGTCTTTTAACAGAGTCAAGGCTTCAGCACCGTTCTCAGCTTCTAAAATCTGCTGTAGTCCTAGGCCGTTAAGTACTCTTCGAATATGGTTTCGTGCGAGTTTACTATCATCGACTAATAATACTCTAACGTCGTGTACATCAAATAGCTCTAAATCCAGTTCGTCAGAGTTGATCAAATCTAACGATGCTTTTAACGCTTTAGATAAATTATCAGGGGTAAAAGGTTTTGGCAAAATCGCTGCGACACCAGATTGCTTAAACTCTTCTAATTTTTCAACCCGATTTTCGCTGGAAATTAACATAAACGGGGTCGCAGCATGAGAGTCGCTGCTTTTTAATTGTTTAATGATATCTAGACCGGTCCCATCTTCAAAATACATCGCACTGACAACTAAGTCCGCGCCTTGCTTAGTAATAGTTTCAAGTGCTTGTTTGACACTACCGACCGCTTCAACATGATTAATATCCGCGGCAGCTAATTGTTTTATAATGATTTTTCTTTGAGTGTCCGAAGGCTCTACTAAGATAATACTGACTTCTGACAACGAGAGATGATGCATGGCTACTCCTAATTTGTATTACTACTGGCGATTAACCACCCGCTAATTTCACATTATGGCCTAGTTGTTCTAGTGTTGCCTTGATTTTATCGCGGTTGTCGCCTTGAATCTCAATTACCCCGTTTTTCATTGCGCCTCCGGTACCGCACATTTTCTTTAACTGACTGCATAAGTCTTTGAGTGCTTTTTCGGGGAGGTCTAAACCTGTCACTGTTGTCATTCCTTTACCCTTACGGCCTTTGGTTTCACGGCGGATGCGTACAATGCCATCAGTTTTTATTTGTTGTTTTTTATCTTCTTTGTTTTCAATGCGGCCAGTTTGTGTGCTGTATACCAGTCTATTTTCACTCATATTTAATTTAACCCTATTGCTACTGAGCGGGGAGGGCGCTCATTCTAATAAAAAAAAGTGATTCTTTGTAGGCAAAGCTGTAAAACTATTATTTAATAACCCAGTATAGAGTGGAACATAATAGTACGTTTCTTTTTGTAAGGGGTAGTGAATGAGTTTAGATAGAGAGTTTTCTGAAGACGGAAGTGAATTAACTATCTTCCTCGAAGAAAAATTCGATTTTGGTAAAGTTCAGGATTTTCGTTTGGCCTACTCTGAGGGCAACGAAGCAGTTACGACTATTGTAATCAATCTGCAAAAAACTGAATATATGGATAGTTCGGCTTTGGGAATGTTGTTGAACATGCAAAAAAGTTTATGTGATACCGTGAAGTCTTTTAAAATTACCCATTGCCGTCCCCAAGTGTTAAAAATCCTGCAAATCGCTCGCTTCGATAAGAAATTCCTAATTGTATAACGTTTCATAAATATTTATGCGTATTCTGGTTGTAGACGACGACACGCTTAGCCGATTTTTATTGGTGCATATGCTGGAGCAACAAGGGTATTTAGATATCTTTGAAGCCGAAGATGGAATGGTGGCCATTGAATTGGCAAAGCGTATTAAACCAGACCTGGTTTTGCTGGATATTATCATGCCAGAAATGGATGGATATGCGGTTGCAACACAATTAAAGAAACTCGCTGGTGATATCTATTTACCTATTATTTTTATCACCGCCCTAGATGATGAAAAATCTCTAGCCAGATGTCTAGAGGTGGGAGGCGATGATTTTGTAGCAAAACCTTTTGATAAGGTTATTCTGGCAGCGAAAATCCGCGCTCATGTGCGTACCCGATTACTCAGCAAAAAAACCTTTGAACAAAATAAGCAGCTGACTTTTTATCGAAACGCAGTTGAACGTGAGCATAAGATTGTGGAACACATCTTTGCCAACGCGTTGTCGGTTAATAAATCCTTTACTCGTTACTTAGATTATTGCCTCAATCCAGCCAGTGATTTTAATGGTGATTTGTTCATCGCTAGTGCAAGTCCGACCGGTGGAATGTATTTTTTAATTGGTGATTTTACTGGTCATGGTTTAGCCTCGGCTATTGGCGCGCTGCCGGTTTCACAAGCGTTTCAAGCTATGTCTAGAAAAGGTCTGTCGTTAATGGAAATGGCAGAAACCATCAACCAGACGCTTTTAATGTTGCTACCAGATGATATGTTTTTTGCAGCGGCGCTAGTTGAAATAAATCACACGGGAAAGCAAGTGGATATCTGGAATGGAGGCATGCCAAGCCTGCTTTTACAGGATCAAACTGGAAAGATAGTAAAACGTTTTGATTCCCGCCACATGGCTCTTGGAATATTAGAAAATCATGAGTTTGAAGCCGACGTAGAACGTTATGAAATGCAATTTGGCGACAGGTTGGTGGCATTTAGCGATGGCATAGTTGAACTTGAAAATGAAGCATACCAAATGTTAGGTAGTGAGGGCATTGAATCCTGGTTATTGGCCCAACCTAACATTAATGTTGAAGGTATCATCGACAAAGCTAAGGAGTATTTAGGCGCAAGGCTACGTAAAGACGATGTTACCGTTATTATATTTACTAGTCAGCCGTTAGAGCAGGTCACTAACGAACGCGTCGCCTCTAAAATACCACTTAAAATGGTATTAGAGTTAGACGCTAAACATATCAAATCTAGCGATCCTGTTGTGGATTTAGTGAGTGTTATTACCAACCAACTAAGTTTGTATGGTGTACATTCGGAATTGTTCACGGTGTTGAGTGAACTCTACAATAATGCACTTGAACATGGTGTATTGGAGCTTGATTCGGAATTAAAACAATCAGACTCAGGTTTTTTTGAGTACTTTAAGTTACGTGAAGAAAAACTGTCCTCACTTGAGGTTGCTAGTATCGTTATTAGCGCTGAATATTTGCCTGATGAAAATGCTTTGGCAATCCAAATTAAAGATTCAGGAAAAGGTTTTAAACAGCAACACATGCCAGAACTGGAAAACCTCGAGAAAAGTTATGGTCGTGGTATTTCCTTAGTTAAAGAGTTGTGTGAGTCAGTAGAGTATACAAACAAAGGCAATACTGTCGACGTGGTGTTCAAGATATAATTAAGGTGTAAGAAAGATGGTAGAAACAGTTAAAGTACGCGTTGCTAAGCACAACGATGTGGCCCCCTTAGTGAAGTTTAATCAATTAATGGCATGGGAAACAGAACAGAAAGAATTGGATATGGACACTTTGACTAAGGGAGTCTCTGCATTGATTTCTGATGAGACTAAAGGATTCTATTTAGTCGCAGAAAAAGAACAAGAGGTAGTGGGAAGCCTAATGGTCACTACCGAGTGGAGCGATTGGCGCAATGCGGTATTCTGGTGGATTCAAAGTGTGTATATTTCTCCTGATTATCGCCGTAAGGGGATTTATGCCCAGCTATATTCTCAGGTTAAAATTTTGGCCGAGCAACAAAAAGACGTTTGCGGTTTTAGGTTATACGTTGAAAAAGAAAACGCTATTGCTCAGAAAACTTATGAATCGTTAGGTATGCAAGCAAGCCATTATTTGATGTATGAGGAATAAATTGGTATTGAGAATAGTTCTCAATTACACTAACATCCGGTTTCTATCATTGTATTATGTCTTTTGAAAGTAGGAATGCCTCTTGAAAAAAATCATCTCGTGTATATTTGTTATCGTGACGTTGCTGTCTCCGGCAGTAGTGGCAGAGCAGGTTAATTTGTATTCAGCTCGTAAAGAAGCGTTGATCAAACCCTTATTGGATTCTTTTACTCAGCAAACCGGTATCTCAGTCAATTTAGTAACGGGTAAAGCAGATAATTTGATTACGCGTTTAAAGAGCGAAGGTAAATATAGCCCTGCGGATCTACTGTTAACTACAGACGTTGGCCGCTTGTATCGCGCTAAACAACAAGGTTTGACTCAAGAAATTTCAGAGACTGAGGCCATTTCTAAATTACCCAATAATTATCATGATGAGCAGGGACATTGGTTAGGATTGTCTTTACGCGCTCGGCCTTTAATGGTTTCAGTCGACAGAGTTGCGGCGCAATCTATTACAAAAATGGAAGATTTGACCAAGCCTGAATGGAAAGGGCGTATATGTATTCGTAGCTCTAATAATATATACAATCAATCTATGGTGGCTTCCTTAATTGCACAACTAGGCGAATCTGCCACTGAGGAATGGGTAAATGGTCTTGTTAAGAATTTCGCGCGGCCTCCTCAAGGTGGAGACAGAGATCAAATCAAAGGTGTCGCCTCTGGCTTATGTGATGTGGCTATAGCTAACACGTATTATCTTGCGGGAATGTTGAGTTCTAAAGATGAAACAACAAAACAGCAAGCCAAAAAAGTTAAAGTCGTTTGGCCAAATCAGGAGGACAGAGGCGCCCATATCAATATCTCAGGAGTTGCACTGGCAAAAAATGCTCCTAACAAAGCCGCCGCACTTAAGTTAATTGATTTTTTACTCAGTGAAGAATCACAATTGTGGTATGCAAAAACCAACCATGAATATCCTGTTTTAGCTGGTATTCCTTACAGTGATATCCTGCAATCCTTTGGTGTATTTGAAACAGAACAGGTGCCGTTAAGTCAACTCGGAGAATTGAATTCAGCTGCAGTACAGATGATGGATCGCGCTGGGTGGAAGTAAATTCGACGGGGTATTCCCTGTCTAAACTAAATTAAGTTTGGGTATGAGACAAATTAACTGGCCATTTGGCCCGTTCAATTTTTGGTTAATCGGTATAACACTAGGCTGCTTTGTCCTTGCTGCACCCATTGGCCTAGTGTTTGTCAGCGTGTTTTTTCCTCAAACTGAAATCTGGCAACATCTCTATACAACTGTATTAGCAGACTATATTGTCAATTCTATTGTTTTGGCTTTTGGTGTTGGATTAATCGTCATAGTGATAGGGACTGTTTTAGCGTGGTGTATTGCTAGGTACGAGTTTACCGGCCGTAAACAATTGCAGTGGTTGGTTCTTTTACCAATGGCGATGCCAGCTTACATTATTGCCTATACCTATACAGGTTTGTTGGACTTTGCGGGCCCAATACAAACGTTATTAAGAGAAACATTTGACTGGCAATATGGTGATTATTATTTCCCAGACATTCGTTCATTGCCTGGGGCGATCGTTATGTTGTCTTTGGTTCTGTATCCCTATGTTTATATGTTAGCTAGAACCGCATTTAGTGAACAACCTGCCAGCCTTGAAGATGTGTCGAGAAGTTTAGGGGTCTCCTCCAGAAAATATCTGTTTAAGGTTGTGCTGCCTTTGGCTCGCCCTGCAATATTGATGGGCGCTGCGTTAGCCATGATGGAAGCCTTTGCTGACTACGGCACAGTGCAATATTTTGGGTTAAGCACTTTTACTACCGGTATTTTTAGAACTTGGTTTGGGTTAGGAAACGGTCTTGCGGCTGCGCAACTGGCGGCACTCTTAACCAGTTTTGTGATGTTGTTATTGATTCTAGAATTTCTATCAAGACGTAAAATTCGTTATTATTTTCAAGGTCAAAAAACACAACAAGCAAAAAGAATAAAGTTAACGGGTAGTAAAGCTTTCTGGGTGCCGTTTATTTGTTTGTTACCGGTATGCTTGGGGTTCATTTTTCCGGTTTTACAGTTGTTTATTTGGGCTTCAAAAACCTACTCACAGCAATTTAGTGCTGAATTTGGCTTATTGTTGTGGAATAGTTTTTACTTGGCAGCGATTGCCGCTTTTGTTGCTGTAGTTTTAGCCTTATTTTTCGCTTACGGAAAACGTCTCCATCCAATCAAGTCGATTCGAATGTTGGTCGGCGTGGTGAATCTAGGTTATGCCATTCCAGGTACTGTTCTAGCCATAGGTGCGATGATTTCATTAAGTTGGCTAGACATAAGACTGAATGGATTGACTGAAAGCTGGTTTGATTTAAGTTTAGGCTTAGTGTTTTCAGGTTCATTGTTTGCATTGATTTTGGTTTACAGCAGTCGATTTTTAGCCGTAGCGATGCATAACGTTGACACAGGGTTGGCGCGAGTGAAACCCAGTATGGATGACGCTGCGCGATCTTTGGGATACAAACCGTTTCAAATTCTCAGAAAGATTCATTTGCCCCTAATGAAAACGAGTGTGTTGAGTGCACTGTTATTAGTCTTTGTTGATGTATTGAAAGAACTACCCGCCACCTTGATTTTACGACCGTTTAACTTTAATACACTAGCGGTTAAAACATTTGAATTGGCTTCAGATGAAAGATTAATGGACGCAGCGTTGCCCGCATTAGCCATTGTTTGTGTAGGTATATTGCCAGTTGTCTTACTGACTCTTTTAATTGATAAGCCCAGCGAAATTACCTCTCAAATCAAATAAGGTAACCATGTTAAGTCTCAAAAATGTAACGGTTAGTTACCAAAACGTAAAAGCCGCACAAGATGTGACGTTTGAATTATCAAGCGGACAAATAGGGTGTTTATTAGGTCCATCTGGTTGTGGAAAAACGTCTCTTTTGCGAGCAATTGCAGGTTTTGAAAAGTTAACAGATGGGACAATTAGGTTACGTGAACAGTTAGTTTCCGATAAAAATAATCATATAGAACCTGAAAAACGTCACGTATCAGTTGTATTTCAAGACTATGCATTATTTCCTCATCTTACCGTAGCGCAAAACATCGCTTTTGGTTTGCACCAGCAAAATAGAGCACAAAAACACCAGCGAGTGACAGAATTGCTGGAATTAATAGGATTGTCAGGGTATGGCAGTCGCTACCCACATGCGTTGTCAGGTGGCCAACAACAGCGTATTGCGTTGGCGCGAGCAATGGCTGCCAAACCTGATTTACTGTTGCTGGACGAGCCTTTTTCTAGTTTAGACGCGGAATTAAGAGATGAGTTAGCAAAACAATTGCGGACTATTTTGAAACACGAAAAGACCACCGCTTTGATGGTAAC
This sequence comes from Paraglaciecola sp., assembly GCF_039964565.1. GTDB lineage: Bacteria > Pseudomonadota > Gammaproteobacteria > Enterobacterales > Alteromonadaceae > Paraglaciecola. The sequence goes on along the minus strand of NZ_JBDVXF010000049.1, from coordinate 73,962 downwards.
CCATGATCAACATGAAGCCTTTGCCATGGCTGACGTGATCGGTGTCATGAATAAAGGCCACTTACTACAATGGTCTGATGCTTACGCACTGTATCATCGACCAAAGAGCCGATTTGTGGCCTCCTTTGTTGGTGATGGTGTGTTTTTGCCTGCAACTGTAGATAGCAACATTAAATTGAATAGTGGTTTAGGGGTTTTTACTATTGAGCCTGGCAGTGGTTTTAAACAAGGTGATAAAGTTGTCTTCTTGATTCGCCCAGACGATATCATCCATGATGACAAAAGTGAGACCTTGGCAAAAGTAATCGATAGGTCGTTTCAAGGTTCGCACATCTTGTATCAATTAGAATTACAGCAAGTTGGACATGCCAAGGTATTGTGCTTGGCACCGAGTCATCATGACCATCAGTTGAATGAACTGATAGGCATTCGGTTAGACTTAGAGCATATGATTGTGTTCGCAGACAATGGAGACAATATATGAAAATTGCCATTGTAGGAGCGGGGATCACAGGGAGTTTATTGGCGGACTTTCTTGATTCTGAAAACTTTAATGTCAGCATTTTTGAAAAGTCTCGTGGCTGTGGAGGTAGAGCCAGCACCAAAAAAACCGATTTTGGTCAGTGTGATATGGGTGCCACTATTGTGCCAGTCAAAACAATCGAATTTGCACAGTATATGCAACAACTTTGCAATCAAGGTATTGCGAGTCAATGGCCTCAAGATATATATATTACCCATCAAAATAGTGGTGTTAAGACTCCGCTGGAAATACTCGAAAGTGACCGCAAGTATTACGTTTTTAATCAGAAAATGAATGCTGCATGTCGTCACTGGGTTAACAATGCGCAATTACATACGAACAGCTTAGTTAGCCAAGTGCGATATCATCACGATAAAGGATGGCAATTAAAAATAAATGCTGATTGGCAGTCTGAGCGATTTGATAAATTAGTCATAACTGCCCCATGGCCACAAAGTCAAACAATAATTGAGCAATCCGACGTCTCTTTAGTGCTACCCACTTTTTCACAAACTTGGACAAGTTGTTGGTCAATTGCACTAAAACTAGACCAACTAGTTACCTCTGCAGTTGATTTAGTCTATCTAAAAGGACACCCTATCCAGACCTTAGTGCGAGATTCTAGTAAGCCACAACGACCTGAAGTCATGACTGCACAACAAAACGAAATCTGGGTAGCCCAACTCACTAACGAATTGTCAGACGATTTAGGTTCTCAAGCAATGAATGAGGCGATATCTATTGCGACCAAGGAACTATGTGAGTTGTTTGGATTATCTAAACAGTCTGTGACAGATACCTACGCGCACTATTGGCGATATGCTAGACCTAGTGCCGGGCAAAATCCTTTAGGTATGTTGTCTAACCATCAACATGGAATATATGTTGGCGGGGACTGGAGTTTTGGTGCTTCCATAGAGTCAGCCTATGAGGGAGCTAGGGCACTCGTGCAATTAATTAAAACGGGAGCGTAATACACAATGATATCTAGTATTCAAGAATGGTTTAAAAGTCATATAAACGCAGATAAAAGTAACAGCCAACACACCATTGAATTGGCCACAGCGGTATTATTATATGAAGTGATGCGGGCTGATGATGAACTTGAACAGTTGGAGCAGGACAACTATCGCAAGCAACTGGATAAACTATTCTTATTGACCAAAGACGAACTTGAAACACTATGCAAGATGAGCCGCGCACAGGCAGATGAATCAACTGATTTTCAGCAGTTTACTAGTGTTATTAATGATTTATATGGTCTCGAAGAAAAAAGGGCGGTACTTGATTCATTATGGTCTATTGCCTACGCTGACCATGAACTCAGCCCTGATGAAGAATATACAATCAGAAAAATAGCAGATTTATTGTACATACCTCATAGCCAATATATTCAAAGTAAGTTGTCAATCAAACCCTAACTTTTGCTTATTGTTATAGTCACTATCTGTCTGTTTTTTGAGTGGTGTTTCAAATAATAGACATGCTAACTGTATGATTTAACATACATAAATAGTCTTGATATTATTGGTGTCGCAAAATAGCTACATTTAAGTTTGGTTCTTGGTGCCTATTGTATTTTTGATTCGTCGTTGTTGATGTAACTGTCTGATAAATAAGTAAAAATTATTTATGGCATGAACAATGTAATACCATCTTCAGTAATCACGTTCCACTTGACTGGTTCCTCGAGTGTAATCTACGGACATTGAATGTGGTGAAGGATATAAGTGGATGATATTGGTTGGTTGTAATGGCGTTTGCAATTAGCCGCACTTTTATCCTTAATGCGAACATTCTTTCGCGTTATTTTTTTGGCACGGATGCCTTGTTTTAAATAGGTTTGGTAATGTTTTGGGTTTTACCGAATCTCGTTTTACATTAGCAGAGGATGGTAATGACATGAGAAAATGTAAAAATTTCATTTCGTTTGTGGTTCTATTTACGACGGTGCAAATGTTTATTACGGTTTCAGCAATGGCTGACGGTGAACTAATAAAGAAGCTTGATTTGGATAAGGATGGTCAGATTACAATTAAAGAAGCGGTTGCGAACCCCGCAGTACTCGCCTCGTTTGGTAAAATTGATACGGATGGCGATGGAAAAATAAGTTCCGTTGAGTTGGCGAATACAAAAGTTAACTTGGTAAAAGACAAAAATACGAATATTCCCGAAAAACGGATATAGAAAATATAATCAGAAAAGATCGACTTGTTCGGTCTTTTTTTATTATGCTGACAACTCGATAAAATGAAAAAATTAATGGGAGTTGCCATGCAACTAGGCTCATTACGGCAACTAACATTGGTTAGTTTTGTCGTTGTTCTTGTGCCCTTGGCGTTATTGGTTGGTTACAGCCAAATTAAGTTAAGTGAAATTGCACAAATTGCCACCAACGAAGCCCAATACTCTGTTAATACCGTTAGGCAAGTGAGTAAGATGGAAGGGTTGTCGGTAGATATTGAGCGGCTTGTGCGTCAATATCATATAGTCAAAAAGGACGCCTTAAAACCTTTGATTGAAAAATCGACCCAACGATTTTCAGAATACCAAACGCCTGTGTGTGAGCAACTTTCAGAGAAACAGAATTGTTATAGTTTAACTGAACGAGTTGTTTGGATTAAACAATATTCTGGTACCGAAGACCAGTTGCTATTAGATGCGCAACTCGCTGAATTTAAACAAAATCTAAACGATTTAGCGACACAGATAGACAGTAGTCTTGATAAGCGAATACAAGATCAACAAATTTATGTTGGTTCTGTGCAACAAACACAATTTTGGTTGACGGCTTGGTTATTAGGGGCTTCATTTTTATTAATTGCTCTTGGCTCAAAGGCAATATTAAAACCAGTGACAAGACTTGAACGAGTCATTACTGCTATTTCGCGTCAAGAGAATACCTTACCCCCTATTTCTACGACTGGACCAAAGGAGTTGATTGTATTAGAGCAGAAGTTGCACCGCTTGGCGGGTCGTCTAATTCAATTGGAAAACCTGCGCCACGCGTTATTACGCCATGCGTCTCATGAGCTAAAAACGCCTTTAGCCAGCATCAAAGAAGGGTGTTCTTTACTAACAGAGCAAGTCGTAGGCCCATTGAATGCAGAGCAAGAGGAAGTGTTGTCGCTATTAAACAGCAGTACCGATAGATTAAACTTACTAATAGTGCAGTTGCTTGATTACAATTTGTTATTACAACAGGCTAAACCGGTATTTTCTAATTTTAAAACTAAAAGTTTCTTTGATGACTTTGTGACCGAAAATAGTCTAGCAATTAAACAACATGACAACCAGATTGACATGCAATTAGATTTACCCAGTATTTTCGCAGACAAAAAACTGTTTAGGAGAATCTTGGATAATTTGGTTTCAAATGCCCTTGCCCATGGCAGTAGAGGTAGACCTATTAGCATAAGGCTCTATCAACAGGGCGATATGCAAGTCCTAGATTTTGCAAACCGAGGCCAGAAAATCTTAGATGAGCAACGAAACATATTATTTCAACCTTTTAGTCGAGGTGAAGGTACCCGAAATGATAGAGTAACAGGCTCAGGGCTTGGATTATCCATAGTAGCTGATTGCGCCAGAATGATGTTTGGAAAGGCTGAATTTGTAGAGGTGGATTATGCTGACGTGTGTGTTCGTGTCTATATCCCAAGTAAAGAGGCGAATATATGAGATTGAAATTAATAGTCCTGCTAAGTGTCACAACTTTGTTTTCTAGTTGCGAATTGTTGTCTTCTTCTCGGCCCGACTCGATAACTCCCAAGGTAACAATTGATGCTCCACAGCGTCCGCCTATGTGTGTATGGGAGAACTCATTGGATGAGAATAACTGCTATATCGAATATTGGTTGCAATATTGGTATCAGATCGAAGAGGTTTCGTGGCCAGAACGTAAAAAACAAATAGAAGCGTTGTCAGATCAAGATACCGATGTTTTAAAAAAGGTATTCCTAAGCCAAGGCAAAAGCACGCCATATCAAGATAGATTGCGAGCACAGGGTTGGGTGGAGTCAATCCTACCTAAGCTAACTCAGCCTATGCAGCGCTTTATAATGATAGCGCTTTATTACCCTAGTCAAGGGTTGTTGGAAATGGAATCTGCGTTGGTAACATTGAGTAAAATTAATACTCATCAATCGTTCAACATTGAAGAGCAGCAAATACTGTTAGACAAACAACAAAATCAAATTGACCAGTTGCTCAATATCGAAGCATCTATTATGGAAAGTATTGAAGAGGATAAAGAATGAGTCAGTCGAATGTATCAGATCCCAATGTGTTGTTGGTTGATGATGACGAGAGTTTATTGCGCTTAATGGCAATCAGGCTTAGAGGAGAAGGCTACAATGTGCAAAGTGCAGGGGGAGGTAAAGAGGCATTAAAGCTCATCAATAGCCAAAATTTTGATGTGGTTTTGAGTGATTTACGCATGCCTGGACTGGACGGCTTAAGCCTTTTTGAAGAAATCATGGCGCTTAGAAAAGATGTACCCGTGATATTGATGACAGCACATGGGACGATTCAAGACGCCGTAGAGGCTACCCAAAGAGGTGTGTTTGGATTTTTGACTAAGCCTATAGATCATGAAGAATTACGCAGCTTAATGGAAAAAGCCGTGAGTCAAAGTCAAGGGGCGCAAAGAGGGCAATGGTGTGAAAAGATCATTACACGTTCGATGCAAATGGAACAATTACTTGATCAGGCTTTCCGCGTAGCCAAGCGTGATGTCAGCGTGCTAATAAGTGGCGCTAGTGGAACCGGAAAAGAATTATTAGCCAGTGCGATTCACAAAGCCAGCAAAAGAGCTGATAAGGCTTTTGTGGCAATTAACTGTGGCGCGTTACCAGAGAATTTACTCGAGTCAGAACTGTTTGGGCATGCAAGGGGATCATTTACCGGAGCAGTAAACGAACATCAAGGTTTGTTTAGAGAAGCTGATGGTGGAACATTATTTTTGGATGAAATTGGTGATATGCCAGTGTCACTTCAAGTTAAATTACTGAGGGCACTTCAAGAGCAAACGATACGTCCTGTGGGCAGTAGTAAACAAATTCCAATCGACGTGAGGATTATTTCTGCCACCCATAAAAACCTTAGCAAGGAAATGCAAGTAGGAAACTTTAGAGAGGATTTATATTATCGACTGAATGTGGTGAATATAACTCTACCGACTTTAAGAGAGCGGTCCGAAGATATTCCGTTGTTAGCTCGGCATTTACTAAAAAGTAGCGCAGAACGCCACCAAGTTAAGGTCAGTCGTTTTTCTGACGATGCGATGCAATTATTAACGACCTGTTTGTGGCCAGGCAATGTGAGACAACTGGTTAATGTAGTAGAGCAATGTGTTGCCTTGACGCAAACACCAGTGATTGCCTCTCATTTAGTTGAACAGGCGTTGTCGGCTTCTGAACAAAAATGGCCAACCTTAACTGAAGCAAGAGATGCATTTGAGCAAAAGTACTTATTGAAACTGCTTAAAATGACAGATGGAAACGTGACAAGAGCAGCTGAATTGGCAGGTCGAAACCGTACTGATATGCATAAGCTTATGAAAAAACATAATCTACATTCGGCTGATTTTAAGCCTGACTAAAGGTATGCGACAAACTTAAATGTAAACATTACCAAGGAATCACTAAAAACCACTGTTATTTACATTGAAGTTCCTTACAATACCGCGAATTTTTTGAATGGCAATAGTACACAAATGCGATTAGCTCTGGGCATTGAATATAACGGCGCGCTTTATCATGGTTGGCAGCGCCAACAAACTGTAGCGAGTGTGCAGCAGCACGTTGAAGAGGCGTTAGCTAAAATTGCGAACGAACCTATCAATGTGACTTGTGCGGGACGTACCGATGCTGGAGTTCATGCGACTTGCCAAGTTGTACATTTTGATACCCTTAGTCAGCGGCCCGACCGAGCCTGGACCATAGGTTTGAATCGGTTTTTACCTAAATCCATTGCCATTAAATGGGTAAAAAATATCAGTGATGAGTTTCATGCACGTTTTTCTGCTACCGCAAGGCGATACCGGTACATTATTTATAACCATCGTTTACGCAATAGCATTCTTCCAAAAGGTGTGACCCATATTCATAGTGGTGATCTTGACCACGAATTGATGCATGATGCTGCGCAATATTTGGTTGGACGACATGACTTTAGTGCATTTAGAGCGGTAAATTGTCAGGCGAATACACCGGTGCGAAATTTGACGAGTATTAGTGTGACTCGATTTGGTGATTACATTATGATTGATGTCACTGCAAATGCCTTTTTACATCACATGGTGCGTAATATTACAGGTTCCCTTTTGAAAGTGGGTAACAAGGAAAAAACCACAACGTGGATACAGACGCTGCTTCAAGGTAAAGATCGTACTAAGGCTGCAGCGACCGCCAAACCTAATGGTCTATATTTGGTGCATGTAACTTACCCAGAAGAATTTGATCTACCTAAAACACCATTAGGACCATTATTTTTACCTGATTGATACTTCTAAGACCAGTTTTGATTTCGTGATGTATCGATGTTGTGATTTAATAGCGTTTCTTTTGGCCTATAGGGCTTAAAACGGGTACTAATAAACCGTTGAATATTGTCAATTTGTTGCGTTTTATTGCAAATTGCATAACAGGATTTTATATGAGTTGGATTGAAAAAATACTACCGCGCACTAAGTCTTCGACTAAAAGTAATGTGCCCGAGGGAATTTGGACTAAATGCGGCGAATGTGACGCCGTGCTGTATAAAACAGAATTAGAGAAACAATTAGGTGTTTGTCCTAAATGTGGTCATCACATGCGTATTGGAGCGCGTGCTCGTATCAATCACTTTTTAGATAAAGGTGAAAGGGTAGAGTTGGGTGCCGATCTTGAACCTCAAGACTTACTTAAATTTAAAGATTCGAAAAAATATAAAGACAGATTAGCCAGTGCGCAAAAAGCGACTAACGAAAAAGACGCATTAGTCGTTATGCAAGGCAAATTGAATGGTATGCCTGTAGTCGTTGCTGCTTTTGAGTTTGCTTTTATGGGCGGTTCAATGGCTTCAGTCGTGGGTGCTAGATTTGTAAAAGCAGTGAACGCATGTTTGGAGCTTAATATGCCACTGGTGTGTTTCTCTACTAGTGGTGGAGCACGTATGCAAGAAGCACTCTTGTCGCTTATGCAAATGGCTAAAACGAGTGCTGCATTGGCAAAAATGAGTGAAAAAGGCCTGCCGTATATTTCTGTACTAACGGATCCTACTATGGGGGGAGTCTCAGCGAGTTTGGCAATGTTGGGTGACGTGAACGTGGCTGAGCCTAAGGCCTTGATTGGTTTTGCTGGACCACGAGTGATTGAACAGACTGTTCGCGAAACCCTACCTGAAGGGTTTCAACGTAGCGAATTTTTATTAGAAAAAGGTGCTATTGACATCATAGTGGACCGCCGTGAAATGCGTGATAAATTATTTAGTATATTGTCAAAACTACATCACCAACATCATTAAATAATGTCTAAACTAGCAGATCCCCAAGCCTTTGAGAAAGAGGCTTGGTCTCTTGACCATTGGTTAACTTATCTTGAACAGATACATCCAAGTAATATTGAATTAGGTCTCGAGCGTGTAGCTGAGGTTTTTAAACGTTTGCAACTCGATTTCAGTGAGCGAGTGCTTGTCACCGTAGCTGGTACCAATGGTAAGGGCACGACTTGTGCTTTGATTGAACAAGTTATTTTGGCCTCTCAAAATTCTGTCGCTGTGTTTAGTTCTCCGCATCTTTTAGATTACCGTGAACGCGTAAGAGTCGCTGGAATGATGTTGACTGAAAATGCTCATTGTCAGGCGTTTTTGAAGGTGGAACAAGCGCGAGGTGATACGGCCCTTACTTATTTTGAATTCGGTACATTGGCAGCGTTGCAGCTAATGTACGAATCGGATGCTAAATATTTATTGTTAGAAGTAGGTTTGGGTGGGCGATTAGACGCAATTAATATTGTTGACCCTGATATAGCGGTAATTACGAGTATCGATTTAGATCATCAGGATTGGCTTGGAAATACGAGAGAGTTAATCGCTATTGAAAAAGCAGGAATTTTTAGAGCGAATATTCCCGCAATTATCGGTGAACGGGAGCCTCCTTCTACATTGGTTGAGGCCGCATTTGAATATCAAGTTGCGCCTTTATGGCAAGGCAAAAACTTTGACTTCCAAATAGATTCACAGGGACTTCATTGGCAAGGGGACAATACACACTATGACAATCTACCTGTGCCTAACATTCCTGCCCAAAATGCATCGACCGCTTTACAAGTGTTGGAAACCTTGGGTATAAAGTTGGACACTAATTCAATGGCACAAGTTTTTGCGCAAACCTGTTTGCCCGGCAGAAGGCAAGTGGTCCAAAATAATCCCTTAGTGATGTTGGATGTAGCCCATAATCCTCAGGCAACTCGTTTATTAGCCAGCGACATTATAAAGATGCGCCATAAACGGGTAATAGCTGTTGTTGCGATGTTAGCTGATAAAGACATAGAGGACACGCTCGCTCCAATGTTACCCATAGTCTCGGAATGGTACTGTGCGAGTTTAGATGTGCCTAGGGGGGCAAAAGCAAGTACCTTGGTTTCTGCAGTATTACCCAGTGAACAAAAAGTGTTAGACTATGAATCAGTTGAATTGGCCTATCAATGTGCATTAGACACGGCTAATCATGAGGACTTTGTCATTGTATTTGGTTCTTTTTTTACTGTTACAAATGTATTAAAAATGGGGTTGTTACCCCCTAACGAAAAGGTGTCGTAGAGTGTCATCCGCATTACAAAACCGTTTGGTAGGAACCGCCATAGTTGTTGCGATAGTTGTGATCTTTTTGCCTGATTTATTAGATGGTAAGCAAGAATCAAAACGTAATCTATTTGTAGAGTTACCTCAAAAACCGGCTATGAAAACCGTAAAATCACCCAGTGCTTTTGACACTGATAAAGTCAAAGAAGCTGCGACTCGTAAAGTCGAAGTGATTTCTGAACAGGCTGTGGACGAAAATTCTAACTTTACCTCAGAGCCTGAAGCAAAACTTGAAAGTCGCACCGAAGATGTTCAAGTGGCTGATGTCTACCCAGAAGAAACTTCTCAAGAAACGAATAAAGATGAAGTCGATACACAAACACCACAGGTTAGCAGTTTGCAACAGCAAACAGTAGTAGAGCAAGATGTTGATAGCTTACTAGCGAGTGCGGGGTGGGTGGTGCAGTTGGGTAGCTTTCGCCATCAAAAAAATGTAAAAGAGCTGTTGAGTCGCCTAGAAAAAGCGGGCTATCGAGCCTTTAGCCGGCCCGTAAAAACCAACTCTGGAACCTTGACAAAAGTCTTTGTTGGTCCTGATTTGCAAAAAAGCAACTTAGATAACGCACTTTCGCACCTAAAAGAACTAACGCAATTACAAGGCAGGGTGACCCCATTCACTGTTCAATAATATGAGCAGTTTTAGACGTAAATGAGTGTTGAATTGTTAATAAAGCAGCGAAATTTTTCAGGATTTCCGCTAGTCATTTTGATAGAATGCGCGCGATTTTAATTCTGTGGTGTTAAAAGGGCAATGATGGGCCTAAACATCTCGACATTTAAACGGTAAAAAAACGAGTCTTATGAATTGGATTGACTACGCCATACTGGCTGTTATTTTGTTTTCCGCCGTTATTAGCTTAATTAGAGGCTTTGTAAAAGAAGCAATCTCATTGGCTATTTGGTTCACTGCGTTTTTTATTGCAAGCCAGTTTTATAAAGATCTAGCCGTTTATCTCACTAAACTTGACGATTTGATGATTCGAAATGGTGTTGCCATCGCAATACTGTTTGTGTCGACCTTAATTATCGGTGGTTTAGTCAATTATCTTATTTCCCAGTTGGTCCAATTTACTGGACTGAGCGGCACTGATAGAGCCTTAGGTTTGGTATTTGGTGCCTTGCGAGGCATATTAGTTGTCAGTGCTTTGTTATTTTTCTTAGATACATTTACTCCATTTTCGTCGTCAACCTTGTGGGAGACGTCAGTACTAATTCCAGAATTTAGTTTAATCATTGAGTGGTTTTTTGAATACTTGCAAAATAACTCAAGTTTTATAAAGCCCGTTTAAAAAGGTAAATAGCATGTGTGGTATTGTCGGAATAGTGGGTAAGAGCCCAGTCAATCAAGCTTTATATGATGCCCTGACTGTGCTCCAGCATAGAGGTCAAGACGCTGCTGGAATAGTAACTGTAGATAATGATGTTATTCACCTACGCAAAGATAATGGCTTGGTCAGAGACGTGTTTCATACTCGCCATATGAAAAGACTAACGGGGCAATTTGGCATAGGACACGTGCGTTACCCAACTGCCGGCAGTTCTAGTTCGGCAGAAGCGCAGCCATTTTATGTGAACTCGCCCTACGGTATTGCATTCGCTCATAACGGTAACTTAACCAATGCCCATGAACTGCAAGATGAAGTTGCCAAAGTCGCCAGAAGACACATTAACACGACATCTGATTCGGAGTTGTTGTTAAACATTATTGCTCATGAACTACAAAATACTGAGGGGTTGCACTTAACGCCTGTAGAAGTATTTAAAGCGGTTTCCAAAGTTCATGCGAAAATCCGCGGTGCCTACGCAGTAGTCGCTGCGATTATTGGTAATGGCATGCTGGCATTTCGTGACCCGTTTGGTATTCGACCTCTGGCTTTAGGTAAGCGTAAAACTGAGTTCGGAAATGAATATATGGTGGCTTCTGAAAGTGTGGCACTTGATGCGGTAGGTTTTACCTTTATTCGAGATGTGGCGCCTGGCGAAGCTATTTATGTCACCGAGTCTGGGGAATTGCATACTCAACAATGTGCTCATCAACCAGTTAATGCTCCGTGCATATTTGAATTTGTATATTTTGCGAGACCCGATTCATTTATCGATGGCATTTCAGTGTATGCATCTAGAGTGAATATGGGACGTAAACTGGGACAAAAAATAGCCAAAGAGTGGGCTGATATAGATATTGATGTGGTTATTCCTATCCCAGAAACGTCGAGTGATGTTGCGCTGCAAATTGCTTTAGAGTTAGATAGACCTTATCGCCAAGGATTTGTTAAAAATCGCTATATTGGTCGAACTTTTATTATGCCCGGTCAAACTATGCGTCGTAAGTCAGTTCGTCGTAAACTTAATGCGATTCCTTCGGAATTTAAAGATAAAAGTGTGTTATTGGTTGATGATTCAATTGTACGTGGCACCACGTCAGAGCAAATTATTGAAATGGCCCGTGAGTCGGGAGCGAAAAAAGTCTACTTTGCGTCTGCTGCTCCTGAGATTCGTTTTCCTAATGTCTATGGGATTGATATGCCGTCGGCTAACGAACTGATTGCATATGGCCGAGAGATTGAACAAATCAATGATTTGATCCGTGCAGACGGTTTGATTTTTCAAGATATTACTGATCTAATCGATGCAGTGCGTGAGTTGAATCCTGAGATCAAACGTTTTGAAACCTCGGTGTTTGACGGAAACTACATTACTGCCGATATTGATAATGCTTATTTGCAGCGTATTGATAACATGCGAAATGAAGGGGCAAAAAACGAGGGTGTGCAAGTTGAATTGAACAACTTAGAAATGCACAATATGACTCAAGATTAATCTGACTTTAGATTAAAGCTTTGTTAAGTGACGAACATAAAAAAACACGGTTGAGTCAACCGTGTTTTTTTATGGCATTTTATGTGAGCTAGAGACGTTAACCCACGTAAACGGGGCCCATTCCCATACTCCACAATATTACTGACGCCGCCATTAGTATAGCCAGCAAGACCAATCCACACGTTACTACTGTACTTGCATATATAAAGCCTTTACCTTCAGGAATATGCATCAAAATTGGCGTGCCAGCATAGAGCAAATAAACCGAATACGTTAGACCAATTAGGCCAACAAACATAACAAACCACAACACCGGATAAAAGGCCGCAAAACCAACCATAAATAACGGAGTAGCAGTGTAAGCAGCCAATTCAAGTGATTGGGTGTATGTCGGGGATGAATCAAACGCTTTAGCTAATTCATGAATTAATACTGCTAACGCAATGACTCCCGTCATTAAACCAAAATACATACCAATACTCATGAGCATGGCACTGTTTTTAGTTAATTTAATTATATCGCCGACACCGATACTCCACCCAAGATGGGCTGCTGAATAATAACTCATCAAAACGGGAATTAAAGAAATGATAGCTATATGGCTTAAACTATAAAAATAACTCTCATGTCGCTCGTCAATTACCTGCCATTCTTCTTTTGGGTGTGTATATAAACCCCATAGGTGATTTAAAATCATACAATTCGGTCTCTTTTATGGTTGGGAATACGTTTTGTTAATTAAAAATAAACATCTCGTTAACAATTATTGTGTGTGAGTAAACTTCCAGCGTCAACCTTTTTATCAAATTACTAACCTTTTTAAATATCACTAAGATTCCCCCGCGCTGCATAATTTGTGATTAAATATCGATTACAAAAGAAGTAACAGAAAATACGGTGTGATAACTAATGGAAGGGCAAGTAAAGAGTGATTTTATGTTTCATTTTCCAATAACCACAAGGTGGATGGACAATGATATGTTTGGTCATGTGAATAACGTTAACTATTACTCATTTTTCGACACTGTGATTAATCAGTTTTTGATTGAACAAGGTAATTTTATACCGCAAACAAGTCAACAAATTGGATTTATCGTTCGATCTAGCTGTAATTATATTAGCCCAGTTTCGTATCCACAAAAGTTAGTGGGTGGATTGCGTGTAGACAAAATTGGCAATAGTTCAGTCGATTATGTTGTCGCTATTTTTAAAGAAGAGGAAAAAAACGCCTCAGCAATAGGGCGTTTAACTCACGTTTTTGTAGACAGGGATTCACATAAACCCACACCTATACAAGGCACTTTGCGCCAAGCTATGCTCAGTGCCATGTTGCCCACCTAGTATTGTCGCTGTTAATTTGAGTTAAGCCACATTATGTAGATGAGTATTTTAGAATTGTTCTGCGTCGAATGGGGGGCGCCCACAGCTTAAGCACAAAACTAGGCAAGAAAGTTAAGCAGTTCTGATTTTATAAACTTACTTCTATTGGTTAACGGCGAGCGGCGATTGACGCATAAATACAAGGTCTCACATACGGATTTTTCTAAGTTATGTATGTGTATGAGGTGCTGAGCCGCAAACGCCCTCGCGGCGTATAACGGTAAAACGGTAAACCCTAAGCCTTTGCTAACAGGAGTGAGAATCAAACTAATTTGATTAGAAAACCCCTTGTGGGGTAGTTGCTCTATATGTTCAAAGTCAGGAAAGTTCTCACTCAATAACAATTGCCCATGATGTGCTGCATCAGGATGAGAGATAAAGCCTAGTTCAATTAAGCTTTGCCATTGAATTGATTTTACATCGCAAGGTGTGACTAATACCAAAGGTTCATCGCCAATTTTTAGACTGGTGAGTGTGCTGGCTTGGCTCAACTGGGTCATCAGTCCCAAATCAATATTTCCTTTAGATAATTCTTGTTCAATATTTTTATTGGGAGCGAAGCTATAGTCGATAGACAATTTAGGGTGAACTTGCTGAATATTAAGTAAGTGTGGGTAGAGTTTTAGACCCACGCTGCCAGGAGAGGTAATTTTTACTAAGCCAACCTTTTCTTCATCTTGTCTAACTAAGGCTTCTAAATCGTCACTCGAACGCAGTAATTCAATACCTTTTTGATACAGTTGTTGCCCTGCTGCGGTTAAAGAAAAGGTTTTACCTTCCCTAATCAGTAGTTGTCTCTCCAGCTGTATTTCTAGCTTTTTGATATGTTGGCTCACACCAGATTGGGTCATATACAACTTTTCTGCTGTGTGCGTGAAATGTGCGACTTCTACTAGGGTGCAGAATGTTTTTAACCAGCTGTGATTTATCATTACAAAATGTACTTATTTTAATTATTAATGATAATTTTACGTAATTTATGGGTGAGTGTATATTTTTATTATTAATTAAACGGAGTAAACAAAATGAGCAAAACCTATCCACGAACCTTTTCTCACATCGGCATTTCTGTGCCGGATTTAGAAGCCGCAGTAAAATTTTATACTGAAGTGTTAGGCTGGTATCTGATTATGAAACCAACAGCAATTACTGAAGATGACTCTGCAATAGGAGAAATGTGTACCGATGTTTTTGGCGCCGGTTGGGAGCATTTTCGTATTGCACATCTCTCTACTGGCGACAGAATAGGTGTGGAGCTCTTTGAATTTAAAGGGCAGGAAAACCCAGAAAATAATTTTGAATATTGGAAAACTGGAGTGTTTCATTTTTGTGTTCAAGATCCAGACGTTGAGGGGTTAGCCGATAAAATTGTTGCCGCTGGCGGCAAAAAACGTATGCAGGCGCCTCGCTATTATTACCCTGGCGAAAAACCTTATCGAATGATTTATATGGAAGACCCTTTTGGAAATATTTTAGAAATATACAGTCACAGTTATGAATTAACCTATGCTGCTGGCGCTTATTAGAAATAAATTTTCGTGGCTCTTAAACCTACAATGTGAGCCACGTATATTTGTATAGCCGTAGATTGAAGTCATAGGAGCGGGCTTTTTGTTAACAATGACTTAGTAACTATGTATGTGCATTGACGCTCACTTTTCTGCACCTATTTCGATTTCTCAATAGATATTTGACTAGTGAATGGGACTAGGTTTTACACTTGATTTTATGATTTATTTGACGTTTTCTGATTCCTCCATTCTATATCTGGTGTCCAACTTTTTACCCACTCACCTAATTGCTCCGCTGGCATGGGTCTAGCGATACCGTATCCTTGCGCTAGTTCGCATCCCATTTGCAGTAACATTGAACCATGACGGATGGTTTCTACACCTTCAGCTATGACTGCGCGGTTAAACGACTTTGCTAAGGCAATAATTCCCTCAACAATTGCTCTGTCTTCTGGATCCTCGAGCATATCTCGTATAAACGTTTGGTCAATTTTAATAACGTCTACAGGTAAACGTCTAAGATAGGTAAGTGAAGAGTAGCCGGTCCCAAAATCATCAATGGCAAAGCTCACCCCAAATTTTAAGCAATTTTTCATTCTTTCTGAAACACGGTCCAAATCACCAATTTCACTGGTTTCTAGGATTTCTATTTGTAAATTAGCAGGTGCTACATTGGGATAGG
Source organism: Paraglaciecola sp. (assembly GCF_039964565.1). Taxonomy (GTDB): domain Bacteria; phylum Pseudomonadota; class Gammaproteobacteria; order Enterobacterales; family Alteromonadaceae; genus Paraglaciecola. The sequence continues at coordinate 58,202 of NZ_JBDVXF010000049.1, read as the reverse complement.
CAGATAACAGAGACTCTAAGCGCTCTGTAAAATCATGTTGCTGTATTTGTAATGCGCTGATATTGACACTAATAGGCAGTTGCGTAGAGGTTTTATCTCCCATATTCAATTGTTTTAATGCCTCTTCTATCACCCACTCACCAATTTCGATACCGAGTTGATGATTTTCAATGAAGGGTAAAAATTCGTAGGGTGATAACAAACCTCTTGTGGAATGTTGCCAGCGTATTAAGGCTTCTAACCCAATAATTTCGCCAGTGGCCATATTTACTTTAGGTTGATAAAAAAGTACAAATTCACGTTTTTTCAAGGCCGCAGCAATATTTTGTAGGATGACATGATGGTTGGTAATCGCATCCTCAGATTCGATATCAAAAACATGATAGCAATTCTTTCCCTTTTGTTTGGCAATGTACATTGCTTGGTCTGCATGGCGAATGAGTTGTTCTGCATCAGTATGATCACAAGGGTAGACTGTGACTCCAATGCTAGCTGATAGTTTTAATACATGGCGTCCCAACGTAAATGGACTAGAAGCAGCGTTTAGCATGCGTTCAACTATTGGGTGAAAGTCTTGGTTGCTCTCCAACTCGCTGAGTACAATCACAAATTCGTCACCACCATAGCGAGATAAAGTATCATGTTCACGTAAGATGTCTTTCAGGCGGTCAGCAAAAACAACTAAAAGTTCATCACCTACACTATGCCCATGTTTATCATTGATTTCTTTAAACCCATCTAAATCGAGAAATACTATGGCTACTTGAGTTTTACTACGCTTACTAAAGAGTATCGATTGATTTAAACGGTCTGCCAATAATGAGCGGTTCGGGAGGTCGGTTAACACATCAAAATGTGCCATATGTTCCAGTTGATTTTGTTTTTCTTTGATTTCAGAAATGTCAGTGAATATGGCAACGTAATTTTTCAATTTTTTGTCGTCATCATATACTGCACTGATGGTTAATAATTGAGGATAAATTTCATTGTTTTTACGTTTATTCCATACTTCTCCGGACCAACTGTCATTCTCATTTATAGATTTCCAAAGTTGCCGGTAGAATTCTTGAGACTGTTGATTCGATTTGAGAATATTCGGGTTTTTACCAATCACTTCTTCCCTTGAATACCCTGTAATCTCCACAAAACTATTGTTAACTTCAATAATTGTTCCAGTGGTATCCGTAATGATAATCCCTTCATTTGCCTGAGAAAAAACACTGGCTGCGAGGGTAAGTTGGGCCTCTACTTTTTTATTTTTAGTAATATCCTGAACTAGGGATGTGACACCTATGAGCGAACCATTTTCAGATTGAATAATAGTATTGTGCCATTCACATACTAATGACTCTCCTGACTTGGTTATATTTTCGTTACTAACAAAACTCCCACCTTTTTGAGTGAGTATTAAATCATAAAGCTTATTAATGTTACTGCGCAATTGTGGTTCAACAATGAGTTTAAGTGCATGTTGGCCAATTGCTTCATGAGATTTGTATCCGAAAATATTTTCAGCTGATTTATTCCAACTAGTACAAACAAAATCTTTATCCCAGGAAATGCAACCTAGGGGGGTATTTCGTATGTGACTTAAATGGAGGTCTTCACTTTTTTGTAGGGCTTGTTGACTATGTTTAAGACGATTCTCTGCGTCTAAGCGCGTTTTAGCCATGGATATAAAATGTGTTTGTAGATCGTATAGTTCTGAAGCGCCAATGGGGGATAGACAACCTATCTCTTCACCCGCTTCCAATTTTTTTGTGGACTTTAAAAGAATGTTTAACGGGGTGAGTAAGCTTTTTTTGATTCCCCAAGTGGCGACTAAAAACATCAAAACAACGATTAAAATTAAAACTAAGCTTGTTGATAATAAAGTCTCGTTAATATCTGAAAGTTTAGTTTCAAAAGGGATCCCGACACTCAAAGTTACTCGTTTATCGTCAGTAAAAAGAGGCCTTTCTACGAACACTTTTAAGTGCTGGTCGGAGCTAAGAAAAGTTTTGATATTAGGATGTGATTCGAATTGGTATGCCTTCAAATTTGGCTGTACTTCATCAACAGGCGTACCGAGCAACTCGTCTTTTACCGGAAAGCTAGCAATGATGTTTTGTTGTAAGTCGGTAATATAAGCTACGGCATGTTTAGGTAAATGTGACTCAGAAAGTTGTTTACTCCACCAATTCAAGGATATGGCTGCAACAGCGACCCCTACTATTTTATCACTATTAGGATCTATGACTGGATAGGCAAAATTGATAGTAGTAACGCCGCTTGCGCGATCTAGTTGATACCCCCCAATTGCAAAGCTTTTATTCGTAAGTGTATGTTGAAAATAGGAACGATCAGAAATATTGACCGGCACATTGAATGGTTTGGCGCTGCATAGCAGGTTTCCATCTAGCTGTACGATCCCAATATTGGCATAAATATCCTTTATTTTGATGACATCAGTTAGGTAAGCACTACATTCTGGAGAGTTAGGGGTCATCACTTCCGGAAACGTTGCTAAATTCTGTAAAAAGTTTTTAGTTCTATTGATTAAAAGAGTTTGAAACGTGGTAGTGATTTCTACTGTTTTTGTTGCCCTTTCTAATGCGGAATCTAGGGCGTATTCTCGAGCTAAAAGAGAAAAATAAACAATCGCTAATAGCCCAGGAAGCGCAACTAAAATAATAACAATAGTTAATTTGGTCTTTAACGACCTAAAAAATCGGTTCATGTAGCAATACCATCCAAGTTAGAAGCTAATCACAAACAATAAAAGCAACAAGATAAAATTAGGAAAAACAATCGGTTACCTATCTTTAGCACGTTAGTTTATCGATTGAAACTTGTCAATCTTTGAATTGAGCAATCGCTATTTTTATGTCTTTTTATCATTGTCAGAATACAAAGTGTATGACTACATGATTGTTCCAAATAGCGATGCTGAGCACATAAACCAAGAACACGAAAAAACTCTCGATTTTTAAACTACATGCGCATCTTGCGCACAATAACAATACGAGATCTTCTTATTTCGTTTCTTCTGGCACCATAAATTTGTCAATCTCTGCAATGCTTAATTCAGGCGTTGCACCTTTATGTTGTGCCACCATTGCTCCTACTGCGCACGCAAAGTCTATCGCGTATTGAGGATTGTTGGTGTGGCATAGTTGATAAATTAATGACGCTAAAAATGAGTCTCCTGCACCAACAGTGTCTACTACTTTTACCAAGTAGCCAGAATTATAATAATTCACATCATTGAATCTCAGTAAGGCACCATGTGAGGCTTTAGTGACACAAATATTCTGGGTATTGGTTTTATTAGCGACAAACTCTAGATTTTGCTCTAAGGAGTTAAATTCAGAGCCCATCCCATGGGCTATTTCATACAACTCATCATCGTTAAGCTTAATGAAATCTGCGTGGTTCATCATTTCCACTAGAGTCTTCAGGTTGTAATGAGGTTTGCGCAAATTCACATCAAATATTTTACAGTTGGCTACCTTTATTAATTTTCTTAAGGTGTCCAATGATACTTGTTGGCGACCTACTAAACTGCCAAAAACAAAAACGTCTGACGAGCTTACTTGTTCTAACAAAGCAACAGTAAGTGGAATATTGTCCCAGGCCGTATCGGCCACAATTTCGTAAGATGCCGAACCATTTTGGTCTAATTTCACTTCAACTGTGCTGGTTTTTTTATCAGGTATAACAGCAATAAAACCGGTATTGGTCTGACGATTTTCTATTTGCTGGAGAAGCACCTTACCTAATTTATCGTCTCCAACAGCGCTTATTATATTAGCTTGCATCCCAAGCCCATTTAATCGTAAACATACGTTTAACGGCGCGCCACCTATGCGTTTTCCAGTATCAAAACAATCCCACAAAACCTCACCAAAACAATTGATAGAGATATCATTTCCCGCTTTATGTTTAATCAATAGGCCGCTCATTCAAGCACTCCTTGGGAAACGCTAAGCTGTTTGCTTTCTAGGGTGTTTTTCATGACGTCTTTAATCTTAATTGTTGCCGAATAGATCCCGTCAATAGCTTCGCCGTATGTTTGGGTAAATACCGGGTGTGTATTTAAATCACCAAATACACTGTTTAGTTTTAAGAATGCAAGTTTGTCGTTAGCTGTGTTGTGAGCGTAGGTGGCAAGTTCGTCTTTCATTACGTCTTGAATTTCGAGCAGCTCTTGTTGTTCACTTGTTTGTTTGTCACTGTATAAACACCAAGTAGCAATCACCAGTGCCGCAAGCGAGCAATCGCGCCCCGACCTTAAGTTTTCGTGGATAGTAGCGATTAAAAATTTAGGTAATTTAGCTGAGCTTTCAGAACAAATACGTACCAAACTGTCTTTTATATTAGGGTTAGAAAAACGCTCAATTAGGGTGTTTTTATATTGTTCTAAATCAATACCGGGTAATTCATCTAACAATGGCGTCACTTCTAGATCCATAAAAGCACGCAAAAATTTAGCAAAAACTGGATCAGATACAGTTTCATCTATAGTCGCGTAGCCGTGAATTGCACCCAATAATCCTAAAACCGAATGACCGGCGTTTAATAGGCGAATTTTCATTTTCTCAAAAGGCGTGACATCAGCGACAAATTGCGCGCCTGCTAAATCCCAGTTAGGTCGTCCGTCACTGAAGTTATCTTCAATTACCCATTGTGCAAAAGCTTCACAAGTAATAGGCCATTCATCTTTTAATCCAAAAGTTTGTGCCACATAGTCAATATCGACTTTTGTTGTGACAGGGGTGATTCGGTCAACCATGGCATTTGGAAATTCAACGTGCTGTGCAATCCAGTGGCTTAGCATAACATCTTGTTGTTCAGTCAATGAGAGTAACATTTTGCGAGTGACTACGCCGTTATGCTGAATATTGTCACAAGACTGCACAGTAAACGCTTGGATATTATTTGCTTTACGAATTCTTAGAGCTGCGGCAATGTAACCAAATGCCGTTTTAGGATCATTTGGATGGGCAATGTCGTGGGCAATATCGGGATGATTTAAATCAAGATCGCCCGTCATAGGATCTATGTTGTAACCTCCTTCGGTAATGGTTAAGGATACAATTTTGGTTTCGCTATTCGCTAATTTATCAATCACATTTTGTTTGTTGTCAGGGGCAAACATAAAATCGATCATTGAGCCTATGACTTTGTTCTCAATTTGACCATTGGGATGGCGAACCACTAATGAATACAAGTAGTCTTGTTTGACTAAAATGTCTCGTAAGCTACGGTTGTTTTCTAATAAACCGATACCACAGATTGCCCAGTGCTCTGAACCTGGGGTTTTTAGTAGCTCATTAATGTACATCGCTTGGTGTGCGCGATGAAAACCACCTACACCAATATGCACTATGCCCGCAGTAAGTTTACTGCGATCATAATTGGGAATATCAATATGGCTGGGTAAATTAGCTAAATTTGATTGATTTAATTGATTGTTAGTCATTCGTTTTACCTTTCTATGTAGGATTCTTCCCACAATATATGCTGGCTAGCCATGCTGCAGGCTAATCAGTTTTACCAATGTTTTGCCACTTAACTGGTTGCTGTAATTCAAAGCAATAAGTTAAGTGGCACCTTAAGTTATCAGCTGATACCTAGTTATTAAGTGACTTTTGACGTCTAAGAGACATATAGGCACTGCCAAAGTAAGTGAGGGTAAAGATGAAGCAGTACAGTTCGAACTGCGCCTTATTAACATCATAAATATGCATACTTTCACTAAAAAACATAACCTGACAGGCAAACCCAGTAATGACCAAGAGTGAAATAACCGATACGGCATTGAGTAGTTTGCTGATGCCGCTTGTATCATGGATAAAAGGTTTATTATCAATAGCTTGTTCGGTTTGATAAGCAACTATTTGTTGTTGTTCAAGTACTTCAGCTGCGACTTCTTTAGTGTAATCCTTATCGGCACCATATTTTTTGGCTAGAAAGGTATAAACAATGATGCTGAAAATCCAAGTAGGGATAAATAAGTAATAAAAAGACATCACATCTAACGCATTTAGTCCAAAGCCAAATGTTAAGGCCAACGCCCAAGTAGCAATGGCTGGAATACTGCGAGAGAGTTTTTGGTACTTAGCCCAATATCGCGTTAAGCCAATTTTCGGAAAAATAGTATGTTCAGCAAATACAATGCCACCAACCGGCACAACTAATAAACCAGCATAAGTGAGTAGGGGTAACATTTGCGAAAATACAAAAGGAAAACACGCAATGATCACAGTCACTACACCGACTACAGCCGTTGTTCTTTCACGTGAATGATTAACAAAAATAGACTGAGCAGCTAAACCTGCGCGATATAAGTTAGCATTTGCGGTTGTCCAACCAGCAATAATAATAATCACAAAACCTGTTAAACCTAGCGCGTGATAAGCCACATCACCTGGATCAAGTGACGTAATAGTGGTTTTAAGTAAAACGGCCGCACCAGCCCCCATAATACCGGCTGAGATCCATGCTAAATAATGTCCAAAGAACATGCCGACACCAGAAAACAGTCCGTAGCTTTTCTTTTTAGCGAAACGAAATATAGCCATGTCAATTAAGCCAAAGTGCGTGATAGAGTTCGCTGCCCAAGCAAATCCTATGACTTCTAACAAACCAATGCCTTTTTCACCACTACCGGTAAAGCCGGTCCAAATGGAGTGATCTCCTATAGTGATAAAGTCGCCCCATCCGCTAAACGTAGTGGTACCTAATACATGATTAGATAGGGCTGGAAATAAAGTAAACGAGCCAGCAATAAAGATAACAAACAGCCAAGGTGCACAAATTTTAGAAAAATCAGCTACAGTGGCAAAACCGTACATAGCAACCAACACCACTATCGAGCCTACGGCCAAAACAATGGCGACAAACCAAAAGCTATTGGGGTACCAATCCAGTTGTGCAGGAATATCGAATACAAACCTGACTGCGGTGGACGACACCGTAATCATGGCTGCGGAGATCACCGAAAATATCACTACATTCGCCCAGTTATAGAGCTTGGTCATCGAATTACCGGCAATTTTATTCAGGTAATTATATAAACTTAAACGAGTCTCAACCGCTATGGGGGCGGTTAACAACCACCATGAACACATTGCTAGTAGATTACCAATTAACAAACCTAATAAGATGTCTCTGGTCGATGCACCTAACGCGACAAAGGTGGCACCGATAACAAATTCTGTGGCGGCAACATGTTCACCTGCATATAAGCCCGCAAAATGTTTCCAGCCATGCAATTTGTTTTTGGCGACTGGCATTTGTTCTTCATTTATTCCATGAAAAGCGTTTTCTGTTCGAGTATTAGCCATTTTTATTTTCCTCATTATCACCATCGCTGAGTAAACAAGCAGGTAAGCGATAATATTTTTAAACTAGAATTAAGAATGTTTACTTTGAAGACAATGCAAGTATGGCCTTGGCGGTATACTCGTTTGTAATTAGCGAATTAATTAGTTTGCCTTTCAGGGCAGCATGAATTGCTGGTACTTTGTCTGACCCTGCGGCGATGCCATAAACAGGTTTAGACGCATTAATGGTTAATGGCGCGCTGACTACGCGATCATTGGTTGCATTAGAAAGTAGGTGTCCATTTTGGTCATAGAGCCAACTCACAATTTCTCCGTAAGCACCATCATTTTTCAAATGACTTAATTCAGAATCATTAATGAAACCGTCTAATAACAAAGGAGAGCTATCGGTAATTTGACCTATGCCCACAAAAGTCGCATCGGCTTGTTCAATTAAGCTAAAAATACTTTTAACAGGTTGCAGGTTTTGCAGGGTGTTTTTTTCAGAAATACTAGATGCAATGACGGGAAGAGGCATTGGGAAATGTTTAGCATTGATACGATTTGCCATAGTCACCACAATATCAAACGCTGAGGCCGAGCCGTCTGCCATCATATTCCCTACAAGTGACACAATTTTGTGCTGTTGACATTGCATTGAAGGAAGCTCATCGATACAAGCTTTTAGTGCTCTTCCTGTACCAAAGGCCAATGTTTTTGGCGTTTCTGATTTTAAATAACGTTCTAAAATTGTCGCACTACATTGCGCTAAACCGTGATTTGAGTCAGGAGTTGCTGGGTCGCTAGGGACTATTTCACAATCAAGCAAAGCAAATTTATTTTTTATCTGTTGTGCCAGTTCCATACATTGAGCAATTGGATGATCCAAACGCACTTTTATCAAACCTTCAGTTACAGCAAGGGCCACTAATCGTTGTGCGGATTGGCGAGATACTTCTAACTTTTGGGCGATTTCATCTTGAGTATTTTTGGCTACATAATATAGCCATGCTGCGCGAGCCGCGTCTTCTAAACGCTTTAACTCTGTTGTCGATCTATTATCCATCAGGATGCCTTTTTGATTGTAACTTGGTCTTACAATAATTGTTAATCAGCTTGAGCTTATGCTCAAGTTGAGGGCATATTCTCAGTTGTTTGTTAGTATGTCAACATTTTGCCGCCTCTTTTTTATACAAAAATTAAACAAAACAGTAACAAAGCTAAATGTACTGGTTTTAGCCAATACCTGAGATACAAAGCTAAATTGCTATTTAAAAAAAATAGTTACTTGTAACTTATTGAATACATTAAGTTATTAAAAGTAATCGAGGATTTTATTAAATTTTTGTAAATAAAATCATTGACCTGAATATCGGGGTTGTGGAAAATGCTCATCGGTTGGGCATATGCTCAGTTGTGTTATTTGGTCATAAGCTGTTTTGGATATTTGACGATGAATATAGCTAAAACCAATCAGTCATCATTCACTAAAGCCACTGTTTTTGGAGAGAGTAAAATGTTAATCAATCCCGTGAAATCAATTTTTGCCTTAGCGATATTCTGTTTATTTGGTTTGAGCTCTGAAAGCGTTGCGAATGAAAATGCAGCAAGGTGGGATCTTCGGTTCGACCTGAAAACTAATCACCTGTGGCATGGTTTTATTGTCACCGACGGGGTGATGACGTCAGGCGAACTGACTTATAAAACAGCCGACAATAAAACCACTTTTGGGTTATGGGGTGGGGGCTCTTTTAATGGGGAGTTCAAGGAGTTTACCTATTTTGCTTCCCACCAGTTTTCTGATCAGCTGTTTGTTGAAATTGTTAATCATGGTAACCATTCGTCTATTCCTGCTAGTAATGTGGACATATTCGATTATTCTTCAGATCCTTTAAAAACAGGTAACTTTATTGACTTAGGTCTCGGTTATACCTTTGAAGGAGATATGCCTATTTCGGTATATTATTCGGTTATAGTGCAGGGCGTTGATTCTTTTGTGGATGCTGATTCAGGCAAAATGGAACGTGCTTACACTAACTATATAGAAATCAATGCGCCAGTTTGGAAAGGCAAAGACGGTGAAACAGTTGATGTGTTTATAGGCGGTGCTTTTTCTCCAGTTCAAGAAAAAAACTTCTATTCAGACAGTGCGAATATTAATAACCTCGGTTTGACCTATAAAAAGCAACTTAAGGTTGCTGGATATAGTTTACCTGTTTCGGCAACGGCGATGTGGAATCCTGCGTTAAATCACGGTGCACTGCAAGTCGCTGTGAATTTGTTCTGATTTTTAGTGTTCTTCTATATAAAATTAGCGCTCATCATCAAATATAAATAGGTTTTTATTATTATGACTTTGTCTAATTATTTGCAGTGTAACCCAATCGAGTTGATCATATTTGATTGTGATGGTGTGTTAGTCGATAGTGAAATTTTAAGTAAACAAACCTTGCTTAAAATGCTCAGTGAGTTGGGGGCAACTGTATCTGATGAGTACTTTTACAGGCATTTTTTGGGGCATAACTTTGAGCATGTGACGGCAAAAGTTTTAGAAGATTTTTCAGTTGTTTTGAGTGAAGATTTTCGTTTTGCATACAGAGATGCATTGTTAGAGGTCTTCACTACTGAGTTAAAGCCTACCCTTGAGTTAGATTCCATACTAAAAAACTTGCATGTGAAGTCGTGTGTGGCAACCAGTAGTAGCCCTGCTAAGGTAAGTCATGCACTGCGTGCCACTGCTTTAAATGAGTATTTTTCTGGTAAAGTATTTACGGCATCCGAAGTCAAAAAGGGTAAACCTGCCCCAGATTTATTTTTACATGCGGCGAAAAAGATGGGCGTGGCAGCTGAACATTGTTTAGTCATTGAAGATTCTCCTGCGGGTATTCAAGGTGCAAAGGCTGCGAATATGCGAGTCATTAGGTATGCAGGCGCGAGTCATTTAATTCATCACAGTTATCATGATGATGTGCACACTATTACCCATTGGGAGCAGTTAGAGCATTTAATCTCTTAACTCGACCCTAATCAAAAAGTTGAAATGTAAGACGTGTCATTAATGCTAGTGAATATCAATTAGATGTCTAAGAACCGTACACTTTTCTAATTTTGCTAGAAACTGCGGTTTTTATGTCATTCCCTTTAGTAATATTATGCCGATGACTAAATCAGAGATTAGAGTCTTGCCATATGCCTAAGCGCCGTGCTTCATCCTCTGAGTCGGCCATTAAACCGGTCATTAATGACCGGCTTGTTTTCATTTCACTCTAGGTGAATCCCATTTTTCAGTACCTATAGTAAGTAGATATTGGCTAAATTAGATCACGCTTATGCCGCCACCAAATGCGCGGTATATATCCACTAATCGATTGAAGCTTTGTTGTTCAAGAAGGGCTAGTTGACTGCGACTTTCTAACACGTCACGTTGCGCTTCCAACAAATCTAAAAACTCTCCACTGCCGGCTTCAAAACGCTGCTTTGCAATTGTCATGGCTTTTTCACTGGCTCGCCATTGGTATTCGGTACTGAGTTGTTGTTGACGGCTAAAATTGTAGCTTTGTAACGAAAACTGCATATCTGCAAGGGCGTCAAACACTTGTTGTTCAAATTGCGCAAGGGCAATAACCGAGCTTGCTTGTGCTTGGCGAATACGTGCTTTAACTGAGCCTAAATCGGCTACTTGCCAGCTTAAGCTTGGAGCGATATTCCAGCTTTCATTCTGGCCGTTTACGCTGAGCCCCGGACCTGATAAAAATCCTAGAAATCCACTGACAGACAGATTGGGATATAAATCAGCCGTTGCGACCCCAATTCTTGCGGTAGTAGCAGCTAAGGCGCGTTCATAGCTTGCCACATCGGCTCGATATCGCAGGTAGTTTTCGCCTTGGGTTAAGGCGATAGGTTTTGAAAGTTGCGGCAAAACGCTGAGATCGTCTAAGGCTAATGTGCCGGGCTTCTTGCCTAATAAAGCCGACAAGGTCGCATCAGCACGTGCGAGTAATGTGCCGTATTGCGGCACTGTTGCCTCAACTGCATATACCTGTGCGTCGATTCGCGCCATTTCTAACTCCGAAGCAAAACCCGCCTCGAACCTAACTTTAACAATAGTACGAGTTTGTTGCAGGTTAGTGAGGTTTTGTTGCGCTACCTTTAAACGAAATTGTGCCCCTCTATAGTCACCATAACTTGTGGCTACCTGACTAATAATTTGTAGTTGCGCGTCATGCCAAAGAATGTCGGCCTGCTCGGCTTCGGCAGAAGCTGCTTCTATTGCTCTGCGAACCTTTCCAAACAAATCCACATCCCAAGTTAGATTTGCACCAGTACTGTAACCGCGAGTAATAGTATTGTTGTCGCTACTCAAAACCGTTGAGTTTTTCGTCGCTTGGTAACCTGTGTCTAGTGTTCCTTTAGGCAGTAGGTCGTTATCTGCATCACGAAATATCGCGTAAGCCCGTTGCACATTGGCTTGTGCTTGCAGCAAAGTACGGTTCTCAGTTAACGCTTCTTGAATTAAACGGTTGAGCTCTTTATCGTTAAAGGCTTGCCACCAAGTCGTCAATTTCTCAGATTGTTGGTATGGCGTGGTCATGTCGATGTTGTTGACCTGCTTTGGCGCCTGATAATCAGGGCCTACCGCACAAGCACTCAAAATCCAGAGTACGCTCAAAATGGCAACTGTATTTAATGGCTTACCCATGAGTCGCCTCCTTAGTTGTTACTAGTGATTGGGCGTCAAGGGTTTTGCGCTCCCCTCGTTTTGCAAGTACATAATAAAATAACGGAGTAAGTAGTAACCCAAATACGGTGACGCCAATCATGCCTGAAAATACAGCGACGCCCATTGCTTGACGCATTTCTGCCCCAGCGCCACTAGAAAACACCATAGGTACTACCCCCATGATGAACGCAATAGATGTCATCAATATTGGACGTAAACGTAAGCGACCAGCTTCGAGAATGGCTTGGTACGCGGTGCGCCCTTGGTCTTGGAGGTCTTTGGCAAATTCTACGATTAATATCGCGTTTTTGGTTGCCAGCCCCACCAGAACAATAAAACCAATTTGCGTAAAGATGTTGTTATCTCCTCCTGCAATCAGTACACCACTTAACGCTGACAATAAGGTCATAGGTATAATTAATATGATAGCTAAAGGTAAACTTAGACTCTCGTATTGCGCAGCCAACACCATAAACACCAATAAGATAATCAGAGGGAATATATATATTCCGGCATTGCCAGCCAATATCTGTTGGTAGGTCAGCTCTGTCCACTCATAACTCATTCCATTGGGTAGGGTTTCAGCTAAGATTTTTTCGATCGCTGCTTGGGCTTCACCGGAACTGAATCCCGGTGCCGCACCACCATTGATCTCGGCCGTAGTAAAGCCGTTGTAATGCATGACGCGGTCTGGTCCTGCGGTGTCGGTAACGTTAATAAAGGAGCCAATAGGTATCATATCACCGTGGTTATTGCGTACTTTAAGCTGACCAATTTGCTCAGGAGTTTGTCTAAACTTCTCATCAGCCTGCACATTAACTTGATAGGTACGTCCAAATTGATTGAAATCGTTGGCGTAAACCGAACCCATGTAACCTTGTAGCGTGGTAAATAACTCATCTAGTGATACCGCTTGTTGCTTAGCTTTAGTGCGATCAATGTCCAGATCAAGTTGTGGTACATTGATTTGGTAACTGGAGAATACCCCGGCTAACTCTGGCGTAGCCCAAGCTTTTTGCATGACTTGCATCGTCACTTTGTAGAGTTCGTCGTAGCCGTAATTGGCTCTATCTTGAATTTGTAATCTAAAGCCACCAATAGTGCCTAGTCCTTGTACCGGTGGAGGCGGGAATATGGCAATGTAGGCATCTTCGATAGCGGCAAATTCCTGATTCAGCGCTGCCGCTATAGCATTAGCCGATAACGCGGCATCAGTGCGGTTTTCAAATTCATCTAAGGGCGTAAATACAATGCCACTATTGGTGCTATTGGTTAAACCATTTATGCTCAGTCCTGGGAAACCAACTGAATGTGCCACACCTGGATGTTCGAGGGCTATCCGTGACATTTCTTCAATGACTTCTTCAGTGCGCTCCAGCGAAGCTGCATCGGGTAGCTGCGCAAAAGCAATCAGATATTGTTTATCTTGCCCTGGCACGTAACCTGTTGGCGTAGTGGCAAACTGTAGCCCGGTAATACTGAGCAAACCAATGTACATGACCCCGACTAACATGCCGTAGCGTAGGACTTTTTTAACAACCCAGCCGTAGCCATTAGATAAACGTGCAAAGAAGCGATTAAAGGGATTAAACAACCAGCTACCTAGAGATTTATCCATGGCTCGAGTAAGCAAGTCTTTTTTCTGATCCGGACTTTTTAGTAACAAGGCCGATAGTGCAGGGCTCAACGTAAGCGAGTTTATGGCCGAAATAAAGGTTGAAATGGTAATAGTTAAAGCAAACTGCTTATAAAACTGCCCTGTTAATCCAGACATAAAGGCGGTGGGAATAAACACTGCCGCCAATACCAAGGTGGTTGCCACTATTGGACCTGTGACTTCTTTCATGGCTTTTTCAGTGGCCGCAATCGGAGACAAACCTTCGTCTATATTTCGCTCAACGTTTTCTACTACTACTATGGCATCATCAACAACTATACCTATGGCCAGCACGAGTCCAAATAACGACAGTGCGTTCAAAGAAAACCCTAACAGGTGCATAAAAGCAAAGGTGCCCACTAAAGAAACTGGTACCGCAACTAACGGAATAATCGAGGCGCGCCATGTTTGCAAAAACAGCACTACCACTAACACCACCAGTAATACCGCTTCTAGTAGCGTTTTAACTACAGCTTGTATAGAGCCACGCACAAACACAGTCGGGTCGTATACGATGTTGTACTCTAAACCTTCGGGGAAGCTTTGAGACAACTCTGCCATTTTGCTACGCACATCGTTTGAAATTTGGATTGCGTTAGAGCCTGAAGCTTGAAAAACAGGGATCGCAGCCGCTTCTTGATTATCTAACATTGAACGCAATGCATAACTAGATGCGCCTAGTTCGACTCGCGCCACATCTTTTAAGCGGCTAATCTGACCTTGTTCACCTACTTTTATGATGATGTCTTCGAATTCTGTAACCTTTGACAAACGCCCTCTAACGTTGATTAAAAGTTGAAAGTCACTTTCTCCGCTTGGCTGTGCACCTAAGCTGCCTGCCGCGGCTTGCTGATTTTGTTCTCGAATGGCGGTTACAATATTGTTTGGAGATAACCCAAGGGCCGCGACTTTATTTGGATCAAGCCAAACGCGCATACTGTAATCACCGGCGCCAAATACACGAACTTGGCCAACTCCTTCTATGCGCGCTAACTCGTCTTTAACGTTCAAACTAGCGTAGTTCGACAAGTACAACATATCGTAACGTTTATCTGGCGAGGTTAAATGCACCACCATGGTTAAACTAGGTGAGGACTTTTCGGTGGTGATGCCTAGGCGCTGAACTTCTTCAGGCAAACGTGGTTTGGCACGTTCAACTCGACTTTGCACTTGGGTTTGTGCCAAGTCCACATCACTGCCTATGGCAAAGGTGACGGTTAAGGTCATTCGCCCATCAGAGGTGGCCTGAGAAGACATGTACAACATGTTTTCGACACCATTAATTTCTTGCTCTAGCGGCGAAGCAACCGTTTCGGCAATAACTTTAGGGTTGGCTCCAGGATAATTAGCGGTAACAACAACAGTAGGAGGCACCACTTCTGGGTATTCGGTTATTGGTAGTTGCCAAACTGATATGGCACCGACAATAAAAAAAATCAGGGAGATAACGCCTGCAAATATTGGACGTCGAATAAAGAACTGCGAAAACATGACTTTCCCCCTATCCGCGATCAGCTAGGATCTTGTCAGCTTGTGCTGTCAATTCGTTGCTGGTTTGGTCGAGTAGCTTTTGTTGCTGGCGCAAAGCAGTTAATGTTTCTTGTGAAGTCATGTCGATTAACTGAGGCTGAATTTGCATATTAGGGCGAACACGCTGCAGTCCGTTTACCACTATGACATCTTCGGGATTTAATCCTTCGGTGATGATGCGTAGCTTTTCTACTTTTTCGCCTAAAACAACTTTACGATATTCCAGTTGATTATTTTGATTAACAACCAACACAAACTTTCTATTTAAGTCGGTTCCAATGGCTTTTTCGTCAATGAGAATACCTTGATAAGAATGGCTACCCGTGAGTTTAACGCGAGCAAATAAGCCTGGTAGCAATGAATGGTCAATGTTAGGGAAACTAGCGCGAATACGAATAGTGCCGGTTTGCTGGTTAACAGCGTTATCAACAAAATCAATGTTACCGGTGTGGCTAAAATTCTCATCATTGGCAAGTGCCATATACACTGGATTGTCAGATGCATCTCGTGTATCTGAACGTTTTCCTGACTCAGCTAACTGTGAATATTTAAGGTAAGTTTGTTCGTCAACATCAAAGTATGCATACATTTTATCCATTGATACTAGGGTAGTGAGTTGACTTTGACCTGCAGTGACAAAGTTTCCTGCGGTGATGTGTGCATAAGAAACACGACCTGAAATTGGCGCAGTAACTTGAGTATAAGATAAATCTAGCTCTGCCTGCTGTAACGCCGCTTTTACCGAGGCAATAGTGGCTTGGGTTTGCTGTTTGCGAGCTAAGCGACCATCGAGTGTTTCAATGGATACCGCGTTTTGTTCGCTAAGCTTGCTGGCTCGTTTAAAGTCGTTTTGCGCTTGCACGAAAGCACTTTCTGCACTTTGTAGTTCGGCTTTTAAACGCTCAACTTCGGCTTTAAATGCACGACGATCGATTTGAAACAGCACTTCGCCTTTATTGACTACGGCTCCTTCATCAAACAAAACCTCTTCTATATATCCCGATACACGTGGCATCAAAGTCACGGTTTGTGGTGCTTGTAAACGACCAGCAAATTCGTCCCACTCTGTGATACGTTCATTGACGACTTTAGCAACGCTGACTTGCGGTGCCAATGGGGTAGAAGCTTGGTTTGTTGTGTTATCTTGGGTGCCGCAGGCAAGCAACACAACACTTGCGACTGCGCCTAATATCCAATTCTTTATGGTGTGTTTTATGCTCATGAGCTCTCTCAACCTATCTTTTAATAATATTACTTTAAATTGTTCTATTAAAAATTAACTTATGTACTGTTTGGTAAGAATATAGTGTTTGATGGTGTAGTCAAATGTTGTGTACCATTTGGTATGAAAAATAAAATCTATCTCATGTCTTTTTTTTATATGGCAACTTTTTATCAATCAAACTGGGCGCAGAGTATAAGAATACGCCGCCTTACTAGTTGCGCCCTATAACAAGTGGCAGTTGTCTCCAACGCGGCGAACAAGAATTAAGCTACTTCAAAAACAACTATTTTTTGTACTGACAAGTAAGTAATGTGCTATAGACATGTGATAATTAGGCGTTTATTATGTGAACAAAGTTAAGTTGGGAGTTAATCAATGAGCACCGCAAATTGTGCTACCGCTATTGGTAGGCCTAGGGCGTTTGATGTGCAAGTAGCACTAGAAAAAGCGTTAGAAGTATTCTGGGAGAAAGGGTTTGATGGCGCGTCTTTGTCTGATTTAACCTCTGCAATGGGTATCAATAAACCTAGCATGTATTCTGCTTTTGGTAATAAAGAGCAATTGTTTTTGAAGGCGATTGAGTTTTATAAGGATCGTCCATGCGGATTTTTTAAACCCGCCTTAGGGCAGCCAACTGCCTATAAAGTGGCTGAGAGTATGCTTTTAGGCGCAGCTAAAAGTATGGCCGATAATTCTCATCCTCAAGGCTGTGTGATGATCCAAGGCGCTTTGTCATGTAGTGAAGCAGCTGCTGGTGTGAAAGAAGAATTAATTAAACACCGACAGCAAAGTGAAGAGCAACTTAAAGATCGATTCGAATTAGCCAAAGCACAAGGTGATTTGCCAGAAAATGTGGATGCTTGTAATTTAGCTCGATATCTAAACACGGTGATGCAAGGTATTTCTATTCAGGCTAGTAGCGGCGCCACAGAAGAACAATTGATTGATGTCGCCAATTTAGCATTGGCAAGCTTTCCGGGAGGAAAGGGACAGTAGTATGATGCTTTAGATGTAGTGAAGCTATAACTAAATCTAGAACGTCTACTCGTAATTACTGTTGCAGAATAGAGTGGTGTTGAGCTAGCTAAAAAGTGTGTATTCGGCGCTTATTCGAGAATGACAAAAAAGGGGGATACTATGATTAAGTATCCCCCTTTTTTGATCGCTAGATATCGTTAGTTGGGTGTTTGGTTTGTTACACTCACTATCAAAACTTATAGGCGTAAGACATATTCAAAAAGTCCACTCCAGGGTTTTTACTGTTCAAGCCACCATTACTGTAGTGCATATACCTT
This sequence comes from Paraglaciecola sp., assembly GCF_039964565.1. GTDB lineage: Bacteria > Pseudomonadota > Gammaproteobacteria > Enterobacterales > Alteromonadaceae > Paraglaciecola. Next base: position 40,465 of record NZ_JBDVXF010000049.1, on the reverse strand, counting down.
AACGAAACCGATTCTGTCTGGTCACTGTTTAAGTCAATCGTTAAACCTAACCTGTCTTCAAATTGGTAATGTGAGCCGATATCTTTGCCTGCAAATTTAGTGTCATTAACCAAAGACACGCCGATACCAAACTCCCATTTGAGCGGATACTTGTCTTTAATGTAGTAGAACGTTTTACTGACTACTGGAGACAGCGCGAGCACAAAATTTGTCTCATGACTATTTTGTTCGCCATATTCCCAAAAGTTTAAGCTGGTTTCCCAGTAAATATCTAATTTGTCAAAGTACGGCACATTTTTCAGTTCGTAAATATAAGGTCTATAGGCCAATCGAATCCCAGTAATATCGTCTGAACCAATAAGTACATCTACCGCAACGGCTTGAGTGGTTTTATTGTTGGAGCTCAATTGACGATTTTGCTCGTTCAAAGCAGCGCCGCTGCTAGGAGACCAAACACTACTAACAACAACAGTTGATAGCATTAAAGTAAAACTAATGATGGGTACTAGATTTTTAAAAAGTAAATTATTAAACATGACGTAACTCTGTTTTTCTGTGGTTTAAATTTAAAGATTGTTAATTAACGAGATGCTCTACCTGAAACAAGTGATTCATTAGTGCTTTGCTTTCATTAATTTTGTACCAAATGGTATTTAAATAAATAATATACCGGTCGGTATGAAACGTCAAATTAAATTGTAAAAATAAGTCTAAATGAGCTAGCTAGTGTTGAGGAGCCATAGATTGTAAGGGACTTAAATGTGCTTAGGAGGGGATCGAATTTGTAGGGATGTTAGAATGTCGAAATGACTTATTTTGGTACTGCGATTATCCGAATGTTGCATGAACACATGCTGCCTGGTATTCATCTTCAATTCTAATTCCACACAGGAACGCTGCTCTGATTTTATCGGAGCTACTTTCAACGTTACATTGTATTCTTAAATGTGAAACCCTGCGGAGCTCGATTGATGAAGTAATAAAGCCAGAAAATTTATCAACGTTGCTGGTGGATTACGCCAACTGCGAGTTGAAGGTATAAGTGTGTAACTGCCATTTTTGTCCTTAGTTAAATTTCTTTTTCTTGTCCTGAATATATCCTTTTGATGAATATTTCCGGCTAGTACCGCTGTGTACACTTTGTAATATTGAATCTTTTAATCCAGCTAGCGCTTCCACTTCCGCAGAATTATTAAGGTAATCTCTAATGGTTTCTGCGAATTCATCAATAATCGTTTCAGGTTTATCTACATTATTGTCTTTGCCTAATTTAATAAGTTGCTTCTTATCTGGAAAAAGTTTTACACCATTTAGCTTTAGTGCCATCTTGTTATCTATTGTGTCGTATATAAGTGTATGGGTAATATCGTATGGCGGTGTCAAAGTGACGCTTGTGCGGCTCTCGTCATATTGCACTGCAAAGTTTTTAAGATGAGCATCACCATTACCAATTAAACAATTAAATACAATGTACTGATACATCCGGCTAAGTTGCAAATCGGATTGGGTAAATATTTGAGTCGCTCTCATTAATGTTTCATAGCTAGATTGGTATTTTTGATCTCCACGTTTACCCATCAATACAGTAAAGTCTTCGATTCCTAGACGTTTGCCATTTATTTCATCAAACCGATCTGTCACGAAGGCTTTCAAGTCTTCTGATAACCAGCATTGGCTAGGTGCTAAACCACAAACTCTAGCTGCTCCCATGCAAACAAATTCATTTGCTGTTAACAACTTAAACTCTTCGTCAAAAGTTTTGATGATAAAGTCTTCTTGTTGTAAAACGCTACGACCAACTGAAGGTTTACCTGTGTCGTTCACGGCATTCACCAGCACTTTTGGTTGAACTCCAGATACCAGACCATTTAGGTAATAACGGTCGAGTAACTGATGGAATATATTTTCTTTACCTTGCCATTGCAGAATATCTTTTAACGATAGTTGTTCGGTAGCTGTTTTTTTGATGTTGCTAGCATAGGATAAATGTCCAATGCCTTTGTCGACTTGCAGTGCAAGTAAATACATATCATTGACATTGGCATGACGTCTGAGCTTTTCGCTAATGTAACGGCGCACATAACCTTCAGGTAAGTTTTGACTGAATATTGGGTGGAGTTCGCCATAATTATATGGCTCCTGACGGTAGTTCATGGTGATAGACACCGGATTTGAGGATGTATAGCGGTAAGTAAATTGAGATGGTTGAGCCAGTTCACCAGACTCGCTACCAAATGCACTCACTTTAATATGGCTTATGTTTTGAGGAAGTTCAGCCATTATTCATCCTCAAACATGCTGGATAATTCATCCAGTTGCGGTAATTCATTGTGTTCTTCTATGATGTTTATCTTGAGACCTAACTGGTCAAGATATCTACGTAAGTATTTAATTCCCCCGGTAAAATTGCCTTTTTCCATAGCGATTATTTGGTTACGGCTTAACCCTGTTTGCAAAGAAACTTGGCTTTGTGTCCAACCTTTTTCTTTACGCTTTGCTTCAATCAATGACCCATCATACCAATGCATTGGTTGTTCCCATTAAGTGCCTAATTGATAACATATATTAACAATAAGGAGTTTTCAATCATATAAAGTTAATATATATTGACATTTTGGTGGGGAGAGGTACTTATTTAGCCAAACCTGACATTACCAAACCATTGATATTGTTATAAATCCGCGGTCAATATTTTTATAATACATTTTTCGATTTAATGAAAAACACGTTACAATTGGTTATAAGCTAAACAATAGAGTATTTAATTGGAAAAGTTATTAAAACCCATTAATGCATTCCTACAATGTGAAACCCCTCAAGCTTGGATCGAAGAGGCCATCAAGCCTGAAAATCTGCCAACATTATTAGTCGATCACGCCAATTGCGAATTAAAAGCGGCCCAAACGGCCATGTTACTGTTGCGCCGTTATGCTGTAGATTTGCAAAGTGGTAACGCTTTGTTAGCCTGGCTAAAGCCCTATGAAGATTTTGTTTATCGAAAAATAGGTGATGGTGATTTTAGTGATTACGAGAATTTATCCAAAAAATTGATCAGTAAATCTGACTTTGAACACGGTGATGAATTGATCAGTAAAATGGTGTTGTTGATAAAAGAAGAGTTACATCATTTTCAGCAAGTATGGGAAATTATGCAAAGTAGGGGAGATACCTACGATAATCTGACGGCATCTCGTTATGCTAAGGGCCTAATGAAACATGTTCGCACCCATGAACCAGCTAAACTCAGCGATACTTTGATTTGTGGAGCATACATAGAAGCGCGCTCCTGTGAGCGTTTCGCGAAGTTATCTCCCTACCTAGATAGCGAACTAGAGAGTTTTTACGTGTCGCTGCTGCGCAGCGAAGCTAGGCATTTTCAGGACTACTTAACCTTAGCGACCAAAATTAGCTCGTCCAATATAGAGCAAAGAGTCGAGCATTTTGGCCTAAAAGAAGCGGAGCTCATTAGCACCGCAGATAGTGAGTTTCGCTTCCATAGCGGAACACCATAAAATAATTGAGTAAATGTTTACGGTCACTTAGGTTAAACGGGGTTATTAGTGACCGGTTTAACGAGTACGGGTTATGCGAATTTTTGTACCTACCGAAATATTGTCAATCTCAAGAGTAGGGTTCAACGATTGTAATTCAGGAATAGAAACATCATAACGTTTCGATAATTGATAAAGAGTTTCGCCTTTTTTGATGATGTGTATTGAAAATTCGGGTTCTGGAAGTCGTTGATTTTGTGTTTCTTGTTCCTTCGCTGCCTTTGCTTTAGTACTAATTTCTTTTTCGTATCCTAGTGGCACTAAGTCGTTTTTTGACAATAATTCCTGAGCTTCTTGTTGCCGTTTTAATCTTTCGCTACGTTTTCTAGCCAAAATATATTTTCGGGTGTATTCGTTATGAGGGAACAACGAGTACAAGTATTCCCCTGTTCTTTCGGTCATTTCTGGTTGTTCTAGGGCTTGATACACCTCAAACGCCGTCCATAACATTTTTGCATCGATTTGTGATTTAGTCGCTTCATACCTTTTCATAGAGGCTTGGGCAGTATCTAGCTGGTTTTGTTCTACAGCAATCCGAGCTAAAGCAAGATGTACTTCAGGGTTAATATTTTGAGTTAAATCAATTTGTTGCAGCAACTGATCGGCCTGTTCTAGCTGTTGCCCGTTAAAGAAACATAATCCTATTTGCGTTAGCGTTTTGTTTTTTAATTTGATCCGAGCTGAAGAACGAGATTCATTTGGGATTTCATCCGAACTGGTAAATAGTGCTGCAGCATACCCTTCTAGTGCGGGCCATTTTTTTTCGGAGCAAAGGTAATCGGTTAATGTCTCTGGTACTGAAAGTTTGTCGAATGGAGCGTTGCTCAACGCTAATAAGAATGCTTTCTGCGCACCTTCGGCATCACCAGTTGCAGCTCGCAACTCCGATAGCGTTATCAAATTATTTGGTACGTCTCGGGAATTTGTCGCATCAATAGCGTTAAAGGATTCCTGTGCTTTATTAATGTTGCCAATCATTAAATAAGCTTTTACGTGTGATAACTTAATTTCGGTTTCGTCAGACGTTCGATCGATTGGTTCAGATAAGGGGGTAATCGTCTGATTAGTAGTACAAGCCATATGTAAAACCGCAAGGGTAAAGAAAATTAAGTATTTATTACGTCGGGATTTTTTGACTGACAGTGAAGCAAGGGGCATTTATTTTTATACCGAAGTACTTTTTAAAGTTTCGTTATTCTAAACCAAAATTGAGGTGTAAAGGTAGGGCAATGAGGCTTTAAAAGCACTGTTCGACACGGAAAAAATTTCATGTTTTAGTTTACTTGCTTTAGATAACGCTTCGCATGATAAAACTAACGAATGATTAACTAATCTAGGATCACCGAGTGGGCTCTCCTTAAAAATGCTAAAATGGTTTATCGAAAAGCGCTATGATTGGATGTTACAGGGAGCAATATCGGACTCAATAAATTGTTTATTCTCTGCCATAGGTAAAAATTCCAAGTTCGCATTTTCTTGAAATAAACTCCCAGCTGTCACATTGGTAATGAGGCCATCTTGGTTTTTTCTAGCTTGTCCCTGAATAAATACTTCAACTTGCTTATTCGACACTGATTGAACCACACCAAAATAACTATCAGCAAAGCTGCAAACTACGGTTCCATTGATAATAGGCAGGTCTCTAACAGCAATCCATTGGGATGTTCTGGTATTCGTTTCTAACAACGTAGTCCAAGTTTCTAGTTCTTTGGGTTCACTAGTTAAATCCCAGTTTTGGGTAGGGTCATTGGTCAGTTGTCCTTCATTCCAATTAGCATCACTAAAACTTGCCGTTTGTTTTTTTGATTTTGGTTGCAAATAAAACTGTTTTACTAGGCTTGTATGTCGCAGCATTGGATCATTAATAAATTCCCGATAAGCAGATAGGGTTGAGGCCTCTTTTAAAAAAACAATAAAGTCGTTCAAAGAATCGAAACCATCTTGTTTGTTTGATAGGTAAGTTAAATACTCACCTAAAACTTGAGCGTTTTCATTACTCAGTTTCACCCAAGCAGAATTTAGTACGTACATTTCACCATAGAACGCAAACAACTCGAATTCATATAGCTCAAGGAAATCTGATAAAAGAGTATTTTCTCCCGCATACTCTACCAATTGTGTACATTTTGGGTCACAGACATACTTCTGCATAAAATCTGGCCTTAACAAATCAAGAGAAACATGGTCTGCGTTTGGTTGTAAGTTAATGTTTTGAAGGGCAAGTTCGAACTGACCATTTTTGTTGTTAACGCCTAATTGCGCGATAACGGTAAAACCGTAAACAGGTAATTCACTTGATGTATATTGAGACAATGCGTACCACTTTTGCGCCGCTGACTGGTGGCGTTCGCCAACTAGTTCAATCGGGGTGGTACAAGCCGCCAGAATTAAAATGAACGCAAAAATACTGTTGCGTAAATGTATGGCAGGTTTGCAGAAACTAATGAGCGACTTAATATTTAACATGTATTATTCTCTCTTAACTAGAGTTCGCTCCATTCGATAGCAGCTTCATAGGTGAAGTTGAAAGTTTGCCCTGAGGATATTGAGCCATAAACTGTAAGGTCACCGCCCATATCTAGGTGAACAATTCCAGAGGTTCCTGTATCTATTTCAACAAATTCGGTATTGTCCACAATCAAAATTGACGTCACATCATTTGTCATATTTACTCTGGGGTTAAACATGAAGCCATCCCCATTATCCAGGCTAGGTATGACCTTCACTTGCAACCTATGATTTGGATTAGCTACAATTACATACTTTGCTGGTTGCACATCACCAGATAGGCTACATAAAAAAGGCCCCTGAAAACTAACGATTGAACCATCTATAGGGCTCATTCGGCAACTTCCAGTACCTAAAGTGAGTCTGCCGAAATCTATTTCTTGTACTACATTAAACGTAGGTGTAAGGGCCAACGAATTCATACTTAATACTGCAAGCTGGCACAACAAACTGATTTTCAATAAAATTCTGAACATACCGCTCTCTCTATAAACATTCCACTGATACACCTAATAAGAGTATTACTGTGGCTCTGAAACAAATGCATTGATTTGCCAATTCCGGTTAACGAAGCAACGTTTTTATGGATTTATATTTATCCTTAATTATCGTCGTTACTTTTGATACTAATTATTCCTTTTTACGAACAAAATAAGACTGTTCAAGTGGTATATGCTGTTGAGCAAATTCCATACCATCGCCTATTGTAAGAAAAGAACCATAACTCAAGCGATAAATACTTTTTGACGTATCTTCAATAATGCTGAATTGTTCTCGTTTAAATACCTCAGAGGCCATTTCATCAATGAGTTCTTGGGCATACTTTATGTCTCGATATGCTCCAAACTGAATAACAAACTTCCCTTTATCTACGTTTTTGCTTGGCAAGGTTTCGCCTTCTGTTTCGGTCTCTTCCAGAGTATTTAGGGTAACCGGTGGTTGAACTTTTTGGGGCACATTGGGTATTATACTTTTCCCCACTGTGAGTGTTGGTAACCCACCAACTTTGCTACTTTGGCTCAGTGAGGAAGTATTATTTTTAGACAGTGAATTAGTTACACTTTGAGTTAATTTGTTTTTACCCACGTTTTCGAAGTTGGGAGTGTTTTGATTTGCTACTTTAACAATACGCTTTAAAGACGCAGATTTTGGGGCAATAGTGTTCTCAGTTAAAGAGTGTTTGGCCATGACTCTATCTTTAGTCGGTAATGTAAAATAGTTGCGACGAATATTTTCATCGTTGTCCCAGACTACCGGTTCTGAATTTTCAGCATTCAAACTGAATATTTCAATCTCTTCCGCTCCCTTACCTTGAGCCGAGTTAAGGCGCCGTAGTGTCATGGTCGGCAGTTCGCTGTAACCCCCTTGTCCGCCGGTCAATAGGTTATAACCTATGATCTCTGAGGTATATCCTTTGGACGCTAAATTACTTTGCGCAATTCTAATTTGATAGTTGCCAGGTGGCAGCGCATTGAATTCATAATACCCATCTAAGTCGGTATCACTGACTCTTAAAACCTTAAGGGCCTCATCTAACAGCTCAATGCTGACGTTCTGTACACCTATTTCACGGCCATTTCGTGTTCTCAAAACAAATCCCACAACATCTGTTGATAATACAAAAGGCATATTAACATCTACGTATGCTCCAGGGTGGGTATACACTACGTAATCGTTGTTTATGGTGTTACTACCTTCTTTCCACTTAGCTCTAAAACTAAATGGAGTAACAGTAAATACACCCGGCAAAATAGTGCGACCGTTCTCTCCACTTGGGATGTTTTTCCATTCGTTGTTTCCATAAAACTCTACATCGCTTAGGTTATAGTCGAGAGGGTCGGGCACACCATTGAGCTGTCGATCCAAATAGGTATGCACATCTAAGGTGGCAGAATTGTTAAGAAGCTTTTGATTTAGCAATAAACGGTTGTTGCGATAGTCGTAACCAAGAAAAAATTGTACTCCAAGCTGGAATGACCATTTGTCTGACTCATCGTAACTGGTTGAAACGTTTAATTGAAAAGCTTCGGCTTGCCATGATGCTCTATGGCTAAAACGCCAACTAGCTGAACTATCGGTCGCTAATGGTTGATAATTTGCTGTTAGGGTGTGATAACCCTGCCATGAGTCTTGGAATCCTTTTTGAATAATAACAGAAGAAGATTCTAGAATAGGATCACTCGCTTCAGGATCATAATCTACATCAGCACTGACACGAATTTTGTAGGGTAATGTGCCGCTTAAGCCTATACTTCCGCGCATACCTGAACCTTCGATTCCACCATCTTGTTTGGGAGTGCTTTTAAAATATGACAGGGTGTGTCGAAAGTTCATTGCGCCGATGTTTTCGGAAAGTCGATTAGAAAACGTAATGTTTTTTGCTAAATCATCTTCACGATAGCCACCAGAAAAATTGAGATTAATCCATTCCGTAGGTTTGCTGTAGTTTCCTTGCAGAGCCAAACTCTTGCCTACCGCAGAAGTGCGGTTACTCGTAAAATTATCAGCAGATTCAAAAACTAACGAATAACGGTCATTCTCAAAAGCACTACCTTTTAGTGTGGTGATTTGTGCATAGTTACTATCCTGATCAAATGAAATGTCATTTTCAAGTAACATTCCCGGTAAACTGAGGGCATTTTTTAGATTTAAAAATTGCTGATTATCTTCGAGACCGGCGTAACCAAAGCCGATTTGCCAATTGTCGCTCACACCATAGTCGATTGTGCCACCGAAGTCAGTTAAGCCGTAGCCTTCATCGCTTTGATCATTAATGATTTGATGATTTCTGTCTAGCGCATACAGAGAGTGAGAAAATTGTCCTTTCTTGAGAGGGTTGCTATTTAGCTCAATGCTTTTATTTCGAATTTCGGTTTCACCATATGGCCCATATAGTTTTATCTGATACCTATTTACACCATATTCCACTTCTACGTCTTCAAAAATTAATAGTCCATTGTTTGGTACTGTGGAAGTGTCTAAGAAAATGTTATTGCGAAACAATTCAGCTTCCCAACCTGGAGGAGCAATTTCTTCAAGTGTAATTGCTTGGTTGCTTGGCCTAAAGTTAGTTGGATATTGGCTAAAAGAAAGCCCAAGCCCTGCGCTACCTGCAGTACTGATGCCGTTACTTACACTACTCACATCTCCAATTTGATATTGATCATATATACCTAAGATATAATCATCAGGTTTGGTTTTATAACGACTAAGAACTAAACGAGCAGCTAAATCACTACTATTTGTATCACTAAGCGTTAAGCTAGCTGAGTGATACAAAAAGTCAGAGGTTAATTGGGCTGAACCATTTATAGTAGTATTGGTATCATTTGTATTGGCCGCGATGCTAACTCGTCCATGGGGGATAGTTAAAAGTCGATACTGGTCGGCTATAGTAATTGGAAACTCTTGGCGTTCGCCGGATACAAAAGAACCTGTTACCTTGTTTAATTGTCGGACCCTATTTTGTTCAGCAATCTTCTGCAGCGGGAACATCGAAGTTTTGTAAGGTGTATCAATTGTTAATTGTAAATTTTGGAATACAAGTTCCATTTTTGCCGGGAACAAACGTTTAATCAGTTCCAAATCGCTGAATACATAAAAATCATCTGTGGCCCAAACATGTCTATTAAAATTTTTGCTAGAAACGTTTTGGTCAAGTTCAAATCTATGTTCTTTTTGGTCTTGCCAGATACTAAGGGAGTTTTCTGAAACGATATAGCGAATTTTAAGAGCGTCAAATAATGGCTCTATGGCGACTAGCAGCTTATCGTTGATTTGGTAAACTTCTAGTGAACGGCTAATTGTACGACCATTCAATGTTACATCTAGTAAAATCAACTGATCTTCGTCAAGGGGGACTTTGCTTAGTTTTTCTGATTCAGCCTGCAGATTACTGCTAAGTAATAGCCCACAAAATATTAAAAACAATCGAAAATGTAAATTTAACATGCTGATAACAACGCCATTAATTTGACAAGCCACTGACCTCTATTAGTTATCTGCGATACAAGCGATTTTTATGCCAATTTTATTTAAGTACAATTTCTTGCTGATAGTTAATGGTCCCACCATATCGTTTGTCCTCAGAAAAACGCACTGCCAACTGACTAGGCTGCTTTTCGCGAATTTCTAATTTATAGGGGTATGAGCTTGTTTCGGTATAAATTGAAACATTTCTGCGGAAATTAATAACTTCACCAGTCATTTTATCGATTAGTTCAACTTTACCATGTACTGACCGGTTACCTTGGCGTTGGATGTTAAAATGTACTAGGTTGTCTTCTATTCTAAAGTCACTAAAGCTAATTTGGGCTTCCAGTTCACCTGTACGAACAATAATAGGCACATTTTGTACCATCAATGGTTCGGCTGCGAAATTGCCGGTATCCTTATTTAACGAGTCGTCAGTCGCGACATTTTCACAATAGACTTCTAAATAAGAACGATACTCTTTAGGCTCCATTTTAGCGGAGCGCCTCAAGGTAAACCTAACTGTTTGAGGAGCGCGCGCTGCGGCAGTAAAGTTTCGAGGGGAATAGCGAAACCATGGTTTGGCAGAGTTATCTGGCAACGTACCAGAGGGAACACGTGACAATTGTCCATTTTTATCAAAATTGATGTGCTGCAGACCGAGCTTACAAGTTTGTGGAACCGCCTCCTTATTAAACATCACAAAGGATGTACTGCTGTTATCACTATCTAAGTATATGCGGTAGGTAGAAAGACTTATCGCTTGAGCTGGGGTAGTCATTAACAAAAACAACATTGTTACCACTGTCAGTCTGGTTAGATTCTTCATATATGGGCTATTCACTATTTACTGTCCTATAGAATTGTTACTTACTATTTAGCTTTTTTACCTAGAAAAAAGTACTAAATTTTTATATATCTTCTCAACATTAATCAAAACCTGTGCCAATATAGCCAGTATATCTAATTTTTATTGCTACAGATTTGCTAGCAGAATCATTCTTAGTTGATAATGAATCAATAGCAAAGTGCATGATTGATATATACTGGGTTTTATAGCTTTGAATGTGGTGCAGTTAGGTTGACCAGCTTGAAATTAATTTAATTGAGTTTTACGTCTTGTCGATAGTCTATTGTGCCACCATATTTTTCGTCTTCGACGAAGCGTAACGCCAATTGATTGACTGGAATGCCTGCAGTATTTAAATGCTGGACGAGTTGTTTGGTTTCGGTATACAGAGATATGTTTCTTGTGTAATCGACAATTTCATCATTTTTCTTGTTGACTAGCTCTAAAGTTCCATACACAGAACGATTACCTTTACGATGTATAGTGAAAGATAGTTGTCTTCCCTCTAAGTGCATCGAACTAAAATTTACCTGAGCATTGAGCTTGCCAGTTCGCACTATGATGGGCACATTCTGAATTATATGGGGTTTAACGCCTACTTTTGGTTGGTCGAGGTCAGACTCAGAAGTTACCGGTGCTTCATCTGTATCACAAAATACTTTTAAATAAGAACGGTATTCAGCGGCGGCGCTATTGGCTTTGCGCCTTAGAGTGAAACGAACTGTTTGCGTTAAGTTGGGGGCAGCAATAAAATTTCTCGGTGAATAGCGAAACCACGGGGCAGCGGAATTGGTTGGGGTTATTGCGTCGTCAACTCGGAGCATTTTACCCATTTCATTAAAACCACGGTGCACTATGTCTAATTCACAGGTCTGAGGTAACGCTTCTTTGTTAAACATAATAAAGGAAGCCGTGCTGCTGTCGTTATCAAGATAGATACGATAGGTAGAAAGACTAATTGCTTGAGCGGACAGTGAACTAAACAGTATTAACGCTGCGGAAGTTCTAGATAGGTTATTGATATAATGTCTGAACACAATAATTCCTCAAAAAAAAGTCATGGTAACTAGTTAGCTACCATGACTCAATACTAATACTAGCGCTATAGGTTAGTAAACGACGTTTATCTCAAAGTCTAGGGAATATGCTTGAGCAGCAGTCAAACCTATATTGGAAGTGACTGTACCGCCAAGAGCAATACGAGATATCCCTGATTCAGGCTGACCTTGGCCTGCACTGACTGTTTCATCAGAAACAGAAGCCAATTTGACAGTTTGAGAAGCTGCAAAGGTAAACCCCGTACAGTTATCTCCATCTGCGGCTGCGTTATAGTCCCCCGCACATCCCGTGGCCTCATACTTAATACCACCAATAAAAGCGGTTCCTGGAACATCTATAGTAACGTTTGCTCCCTCTGCGCCATCTATTTCATAAATACCAGGTACTCCAGGAGTACTGGTTGAACAACCAGCACCACTCATCGCGCCGTTTGTTGCACCCGCACCCAAAGTTGAAGATGCAACGGTGTTAGACAGTTTCATCTTCGTTTCGCCAGGCCAAGCTGTTGTAAGGTTGCTTGGTTGAGCCATAGTACAAATCGAACCTGAGGCTGGTTGTAACCCGTTAAAAATCATTTCTTCACCTACAACCTGGGTAACAGAAACTTCTTTTATGGTTTTAAATGTGCCGGTAATGGGTTGATCAGTAACAGCCAATGCGCCTGAACAAAAAGTCAACAAAGCGAACCCTGCAGCAATTTTATGTAATTTTATACTCATGTTTAACTCCAAATATTTTCAACTATATGCTTGATATTGAATTGTCTTTTTAAGATCAATAAATCACGCTAACAAGGAACCTTGGGACATAGTCTGTGTCGGACGACAACCCCCCCGCTTGAACTGAGATTGTTCCGCCAACAGTAAAATGAGTCTGCCCGAACACCGTTGCTGCAACACCACTGTCTGATCCACCAGCCAGTGTCAGTACAATTGGCGCGCCAACAGTGATTGCATTACATGGGTCAGTGCCTGCTGTGCCGGCGCTACCATCATGATCAACGCCACAACCACCAGTAGGTGAAAAGTCGTAAGGACCATCTTGAGCTGCCGGGTCATTGTTTACAGTTAAGTTAACATCTAGAGTGGGTTCACCTGAAATGGAGTAAATCCCTGGTTGGGCAATTGTTGTTCCGCTGCCTATACAGCCTGCGCCATTCAGCAGGCCAAAAGCAGTTCCAGATGTGCCAGTGGTAGTACCCGCGGCACCTGTAGTGTCATCTGAAAACACATCAGCTGGTGCAGGGACAAGGGCCCCCATAGAACAGCTTACCAGTTCATCTGTAAGTATATTGGTACCAAATTCCAAATCTTGCACCGTACCAACGGTGACATCGGATATGGTGTTAACGGTCATAGTCATGGTGGTTGCTAATACACTAGAAGCGCAAGCTGCCCCCAATATAACAGTCCCGATTTGAAGAGCCAGTTTTGTTTTATTTGGTTGCATAGCAACACTCCTATTTAACAAATTAGTGTCAATTGGTTTTGCATTAAATAACAAAGCACTAATGCTCTCCAATTAACGATTTTATATAACACTAAGGAGATACAATTTCCTTAGCGGCTTTTTTGAGAAAAACTTTAGTTAAATTAGCTGGTTGCCACCGTAAGCTTACAAATATAAATATAAACTGGCTTACTGCCCCTGCTGATTAATTCAATGCAGGGTATTACCACGCTCGATTTGTTATCGGCAGGTCGACAATAAAATTTAATTTATTTTTGTTTAACGTAAAAACATTATTGTCTGACGTATAATGAAACCAATATTTTTCTAACTTAACGATAAAGTAGAACATTAAAATAGCTAACTTTGAAGTTAGTCTAATAGCACCAATCAAATATAGGGCTGAGATATTAATGTCATACAAAAGGTATTATACGTTTTTATAGTAATTACTATCCCGCCTAAGTACCACTGTGATTATTATACCTAGGGATTTTTTTAAAATAAAATTAGCAAATTAAATGCCAGCCAGATTTCTATTTTCTACTTTTAAAATCGCCAGCCCCAGTTGGCTCTTGCTCAGTCAATAAACAGTTATTTCAAGTTGTGGTATTCATATCATAGTTTAATGTTGATCTTTTTAGGTCGCTTTGTAATAAACGGCAAAATGTTACCTAGACTAAGGCCGCAGGAGGACAGGTTATTCCGGATTGACATAATACCGTCTAACGGTCGCTCGTTTACGATTTTTTATGATTTGAGAGCAAAATTAAGAGTCAACTCCTGTTCAGGTTTATGATTCGCAAACGCTTGTTGTGTAACGTATTTCTTTGGCACCAAGTTTGCTTTATGATATTTTCGAGTTTTCTCAAAAACAAAGATGAGTAAAATATTATTAACAGGTAGTCGATGTGTTTTGTCCATATAAGATGTATGAGCTCAGCCAAAATAGATTGTTGGGGCGCCGCTTCATCGGGAGCTGATATGTAACAAATAAATCTCGTTTAGATCGTTTTAACAAATGAGGACAACCAGTAAACATGAATACTAAGTTTAAAATTATATCTATGGGGCGCGTCGGCACGGTAGCAATAAATCGTTATCTTACGGGGCATCCACAGATTTCTCTACCGCCGTTTCAAGAAAGTTCTAGAGTATTTGTTTCACCAAACGAGAATATCGGTAACTTATTTGTTTCAAACGACCAGAAAATAAAGCGTCACGGAATCGTTATTCACGATGCACTGTTTTTCCATAAAAAGTATCGAAAGAAAATGGTGGCTATGAATAACATAAAAGTAGACGCTATTCTTCACATGGTCAGAAATCCTTATGATATGGTAAAAAGTTGGATCAATCACATCAATGCTTGTGCGTGTATGGGCATTATGGGGTGGGGTAAAATTCCCGCATCAGTAGAGAGTTTTTATTCACGCTACCCAGAACACTTTCATACAATGCGAGCAGGTTTTCAATGTCGAAACCTGTACAAAAATTATAAACGTACCAAAGTGATTGATTTTGAGGCCTTGAAGACAGAAAGTATCGAATCAACTATGACCGATATTCACAATTTTTTGGGTGTAGACAATAATTATCAATGTAATATGCTGCACGACAAACAAAATACCTATACCAAAGAGTTGTTACAAAAAGGAATCGATTTCAGGCTTAATAATGAAGTTATCAGAATGGGTATGGCGCCAGTAGATTTGTTTTTTCATAAGGAAAAAAACCTCAAACCTTGGATTATTATTCACGATACTGAGAAAATTTATGAGCTGTGTCCAACCCTACCTAAACTTGAAGGTGATTTAGTCTTTATTCCTAAAAATAATCAAGAGTATAAACGTTTATCGAGTAAAACCCGTAAAATGCTCAATGATGGGATCAAGGATATCGTGGGTGAAGTTTTGCCTGTTTGGGCCAAAAATGCTGAGCAAATGTCTCAGGATGTGGCAGCCATTAAGCTTAATGAATTGAGTGACGCCGATCGTGATTATGTGGCAAATATGATGAAAGAGGATTTGGATATATTCTGCCGCTATTATCCTGAATTTAAATCAAAATGGGATGTATAAATGGTCATTTGGATGACTGGATTGCCAGGAGCAGGAAAAAGTACCTTAGCCAATATCTTACTTAAACAACTACGCAACAAGGGATTACAATCTCTGGTGCTGGACGGAGATTCCTTACGTGATGCCTTGCAAGTGCATCGTTACGATTCAGAGTCACGTAAGAAATTGGCTTTTACTTATGCTCGTTTGAGTCGAATGTTTTCAAAACAAGGATCAATTGCTATATGCGCAACTGTATCAATGTTTGATGATGTCAGAGCATGGAATGCTAAACACATTTCTAATTACGTAGAAGTCTATATCAAAGTCCCTCCGAAAGTTTTACTTCAACGCAATCAAAAGAACCTGTATTCAGATGCTGAAGCAGGTAGTGGGAAAAATGTTGTTGGCTTCGATATTGCTTTGCAAGAACCTAAAGCGCCAGATTTGGTTTTAATGAATGATGGCAATGTTTGTCCAGAATCACTAGTAGATCAAATTTTCAATTTAATAATAGAGAAGAGACTTCCATGACAAAAAAACTTGGTGACTTTACCGGTTTAGCCGAAAATTATTCTAAATTCAGACCAGCCTATTCGCCATTTATATTGGATGCATTGTTAGGCATAACTAATAAACCTGCCGATCAAATAGATTTTGTTGATGTGGGGGCCGGGACTGGTATTTGGACTAGGATGGTTGCCATGCGTGGTTTAAATTCGGCTACAGCGGTAGAGCCAAATGATGACATGCGGAGTTTTGGTATAAAGGACTCGCAACAAACTAATATAAAATGGATAGAAGGAAATGGAGAAACTACTAACTTGCCTAGTAACTCTGCTGATGTATTAACCATGGCCTCATCTTTCCATTGGGTAGATTTTCAAAAAGGCATTGCCGAGTTTAGCCGAGTGTTGCGGAATCAAGGGATATTTTGTGCGCTATGGAATCCACGCTTATTAGAGGTCAATCCACTGCTTACTGAAATCGAGCGGACTTTATATGAGATGGCGCCACATATAAAAAGAGTGTCTTCTGGAAGGGCGACTTTTACTGATAACCTTCTGAATAATCTTAATGATTGCCCTCAGTTTTCTGATGTACTTTATCTAGAAGGTCGGCACGTAGTACAACAGACTCCAGAGGAATACATAGGTGTATGGTGGTCGGTCAATGATATTAGAGTTCAGGCTGGCGAGCAGTGTTTTTCTGACTTTATGAAATATGTAGAGGACAAAGTGGCTGATTTGCCTTTTATTGAAACTACTTACCAAACAAGAGCTTGGGCGGCGAGAGTCAACAAATGATATGAAGCTAAGTAAAGCCGATGTACTAAAGCAACTTGAGGGGCAGCTCGAAGCCGCAATAGTGCTACCTCAAGTTTGTTTTACCCTTGCCATGTGGCTAAAAGATGCCTCTTCCTTATTGGACCGTTTTTTTGAGGATACCCACTGGTCTAATGAAAATTTAGTCGTTCGAAGCAGTGGTATGGCTGAGGATGGTGAAAATGCTTCATTAGCGGGCCATTTTGATTCAGTACTTAATGTTTGCGGCAGAGCAGCATTGCAATCTGCCATAACGCAAGTAGTCGCGTCTTTAGAACAAAAAAATATTAACGATCAAATCTTTATTCAACCTATGTTGAGTGATGTTTCTATTAGTGGTGTGGTGTTTACTAAAGAACCATCTACTCATTCACCCTATTATGTTATCAATTATTCGCAAAGTGGAAGTACTGAATCGGTTACTTCTGGCAGTTTGAATGAAAACCTTGTCTACATCGCGAAGTGCCAATCTGGTAACGCCAAAGCTGATTGGCACAGGGTATTACTACGTTTATGTTCTGAATTAGAATTACTCTTTGAAAACGATAGTTTGGATATAGAGTTTGCGTTTGATAAGCAGCAACAATTATATTTGTTTCAAGTTAGACCGTTAGTGTTGGTGAATGAAAGTACAATGCCAATTGTTAACTCAAAGTCTAGACATCAGTTATTGTTAGAACGGGTGTATGCAACTATTAGTCGTTTGAGTAAGCCGCACCCCTATTTAAACGGTGCGAAAACACTGTTGGGAGTTATGCCAGACTGGAACCCTGCAGAAATTATAGGAATTAGGCCTAACCCTCTGGCGCTCTCACTATATAGAGAGTTAGTCACCAATTCGACCTGGGCTTATCAACGCAATAATTATGGGTATAAGCAGTTGCGCAGTTTTCCGTTGTTGGTTAGTCTCGCAGGTTTACCCTATATAGATGTAAGAGTTAGCTTTAACTCTTTTGTTCCGGCAGATATTCCTTCTTCGTTGGCTGAAAAGCTTATTAATTATTACATTGAGCAATTACAAACTAGCCCCGAAAAGCACGACAAAGTTGAATTTGATATCATTTTTTCGTGTTTTACATTGGATATTGATAAACGGTTATTGGTATTGAAAGACGTGGGTTTCGAAGAGAATGAAATTTCTCAGCTAACGAGTTCGCTCAAAACATTAACTAATAATATCATTAACCCCAATGGCTTGTGGTCCAAAGATATTCTTAAAATTGAATCATTGCCTGCCCGGCGTCAAACTATTGTCGATAGCGATTTGACCTCCGTTGAAAAAATATATTGGTTATTAGAGGACTGTAAACGTTACGGTACCTTGCCTTTTGCTGGTTTAGCTAGAGCGGGGTTTATTGCGGTACAGTTATTAAAATCCATGGTAACAGAAGGAATATTAACTGAAGGTAACTATGAGAGCTTCATGCGCTCGTTGGAAACTGTTAGTTCGAATATGGCTAAAGATAAAGTAAATTTGTCTTTTAGCGCGTTTTTAGAAAAATACGGACACTTGCGTCCTGGAACTTACGACATTTTATCTCCCCGTTACGATCAAGCACCCGAGAAATATTTTAATGGTAAGGATAGCCATAGTAATCATCAAATTTGTGAGGATTTTTCTCTAAGTCTGAAACAACTGGAAAAACTAAAGTCAAAACTTGAGGACTTAGGTATTGAGCATGATGTCATTTCATTGTTTAGATTTATTAAAGGGGCGATCGAAGGGCGAGAGTACGCAAAATTTGTCTTTTCGCAAAGCCTAAGCGATGCCATCTATTTAGTTGAACAATTAGGCGATGAAATTGGATTTAGTAAAAGCGATATGGCGTTTTGTGATATTTCAGCTTTGTATAAGGCTTATTCATCATCTGATGATATCCAAACATTAATGACCAACTCAATTATTGAAGGAAAATTATTATATCGGGATACTCAAACACTTATCCTACCTCCTTTGATAACTGATGCAGATGATGTTTATTGTTTTAAAATGCCAGAGGGAGAGCCTAATTTTATTACACTATTAAAAGTGGTGGCACACACGAGTGTCGACCTAGATGATATCGATAGTCTGGAAGGTAAAATCGTTTTTATTCCTGCTGCGGATCCGGGTTTCGATTGGTTATTTTCACATAATATATCTGGACTTATCACTAAGTATGGGGGCGCGAATAGTCATATGGCAATTCGAGCGGGTGAACTAGGAATACCCAGTGTAATAGGTGCGGGGGAAGTGCTATACAATAAATGGAAAAGCGCCGCTTTGCTGGAGTTAGACGCAGGTAATCGTAAGGTTGTGGTTTTAAGATGAAATTGATCGGCGTTACTATGAGAGCTGATAAACCGGCGGGTTACGACGAAATAAGAGACGGACTAGATCAGAAGTGGCTACCATTTTTGCACTCATGTGGTCTAACACCCATATTAATGCCAAACAGTCCCGATTTGGTAGAAATCTATCTTGAGCAATTTGTATTTAGTGGCGTGCTTTTAACTGGCGGTAATAGCCCTGCTAAATATGGAGGAGATTGTCCCGCTCGAGATGAAGTGGATACGCTTTTAATTGAATGGGCTATTCAAAATAACAAACCGCTAATAGGGGTTTGCCGCGGAATGCAAAGCATTCAATTGGCATACCAACACCCCTTAGAACCCGTTGCCGGGCATGTCGCAAAGCAACAAAACATCAGTATTAATGGCCAACAAACAGTGGTGAATTCATACCATAACTGGGGCACTAAACACTGTGATTTACCGCTTGAGTCTTGGGCGGTAAGTGAAGATGAAGTAATCAAAGCGGTTAAGCATGTGAATAACAAACTTTACGGAATAATGTGGCACCCAGAACGCCATATTCCTTTCCGAAAACCTGATATCGATTTTTTTAAGCGGACATTTAATTCATGAAAGCAATTATTTTAGCTGCGGGCGAAGGTAAAAGGTTACGTCCACTAACGGCAGACACGCCTAAGTCATTGGTCAGTATTTGGGGAGAATCTTTACTAGTTCGTCAACTACAGCAATTAAAAACGTTTGGATTAACGGACATTTCGGTTGTGACAGGCTACTGTAAAGAAAATATTGAAATCTTAGGCGTAGATACCGTTGTTAATGAAGAATACGACTCGACCAACATGGTATTTAGTTTAAGCAAAATGTTATCGAGATTGCGGCAATGTTTTGAAGAACACACCCTCATTTTGTATGGCGATATCGCGTATTCTAACGCACATTTGGCTACTTTGATCGATTCTGACTCACACTCTAAAATGGTCGTGTTGGGTAATACGAATTGGCTCGAACTTTGGTCTCAAAGATTGGAAGACCCCTTGACGGATGCTGAAACCTTCCAGTTTGATGAAAAATATCAATTACAGGATATTGGAAAGGAACCTGATTCTATTGAGCAAGTTCAGGCCCAGTACATGGGGATGATAAAAGTTAAGACGCAATTTCTAACAACGGTTTTAGCTGACTACCTAAAAAAATGTGACGGTGCGGCAAGTAAGAATATGTATATGACCGATTTAATCCAACAGGTAGCTGATAACCATAACGTAAAAGTTGAATTGGTGGCTGGAAGCTGGATCGAAATGGATACGATTGATGATTACAATTTGTATGCGAGTAAGCAGCCAGCTGACTTTGGTCTCTAAAATTTGTTTTTTTGCGGTACTTTACTCGTTTGGGTGCTCGATTTAGAAACAACTTGCAAATATTTAAGAGTCTAACGCCACTATTTGTTGTGGCGACATATCCCTAGAAGAATTAGATGTGCCAAGACTTTTACCTAACTTATGATCTACCAAACAATTACATTAAGTTGCTAATTACTACATTAGGTAAAAACTTTGATGATGACGCTGCTACTACGTTGGTTTTAAAGTTGATCAAGCGCGCATTGACCAATATCCCACGGCTATTTTGAAGCATGGTACCAGTTAACACATAACCAATATTAACGTTGTTAGAGAGTTGTTCCATGTCGCGTGAAAATGCAAAGTCTCCTCTGCCGTTTACATCGAGTTTTCCCATTATTTTGTGGTCACTGACGGGTAACCCTATTTGTTGTAATTCGTTTATAAAGGATTCTGCCAACTGAATTCCAATAGTGTTGGTGTTTTGTAGTGACGAGTCCAAATTAACAAAAGAGGCAACAACAATGGCTTGGTCTACTTCTATTCCCCTTACATCTTGTTGTAATTCCGCCGCCATTTGTTCGGTATATTCATCTAAACCATTAAAATGTAAATCTGTAGTGAATAAACTAGGATGAGAGGTTGCTTCTGTTATTTCTTTTTGTTGCAGAACCATGTCTTGGCAAGTGTAGAAAGTGCCGTCATCTTTAGCACAGAGCCTTTTATTACTGTCTTGGGTGAGCTCTATACTAGAACACGCCCCTAATGATGCGGTTAACAGTAAAATACTCACTAACTTTTTAGTCTGTAACATTGTCGTACTTCCAAAAATGAGGATAAGTTGTTGGCATTGGTTTGGTTATTATTCTTGAATTAAAGAAATGCTGTTAGCAGAAGCGCTTTCGGGCATCTTATTTTGACTTCTGGTTACGCTGCCCATTCCAACAGTTTGGTTTTGTTCGGGTGTGTCGTGTAAACGAGACATCGCTAAAATTGGCGCTGATACACTGTTGGGTATAAAGCTTTGCGCACTTGCCACAACCGCTTGAGATTTAACGCCTACTATGCGGGCGTTAACGAGATATCCATCGGTGTGCTTAAGCATAGTGCCACCTACAATATAGCGTGCTGGCATCTGACCACTAAAGTCTTCGTAATCTTTACTGAACGCAAAATCACCTTGTTCGGTGACCCTGATATACCCTGTCGTTTTAAAGTCAATTACCGGTATGCCGAATTTATGTACTTCATGGATTAGGCTTTCAGCTATTTGAATTCCCAATAAATTGGCGTCATTGTAATCACTGTCCAACATCACAAAACTGACTACTGCAACGGGAGTGGTCGAATTAACATACTGCAGGTTCGCCACTAGATCTTGCATTAGACCACGTACGTAGTGGTTAATACTGTGCTCTTTTGAATTTTGAATGTTTTCTTGACGTTTTACGTCAGTCGCTAAGGCATTTTTATATTGGAAGTTTTGTTTAAATTGATTCTGAAAACTCATACTCGAAGCTAAGGTGGAGTCGTCATTTTGGGCTTGGGTCACCTCGGGATCTTGAGTGGTTGCGTTAGTGTTGACTGTGTCTTCCGTAGGCGTAAAAGCAGAGCAACCAACAAGGGCCAAGACTGCCAAAAGACTGAACGTTTTTACTGCCATGTTATTGATCCTCAAGTGCGATGTATATGGCCTGTTAGGGCGCTGTATTGCTTCTAATAACAAACGTAATAGCAAATAAAGTGCCAAACAAAGGTTTAGTCAAAACATCTAATTAGTTAGCTAAATGGTCGACTTAGCGCTTACGAACTAAAACGCTAATAAGCGTTTCGGTAAATTTGATTGTGTTTCATATTAACTTTTGACGCACTCCACATGGCGTCATTGGGTACATAATCCGTTGCGGCTGCAAGCACAATGTTTTCTGGTATTTGAATCAACCTGATATTCACCATAGTGCTGTTTTCTTGCAAGGTATAGGTGCCAGTTAAGAAATAGTCTGCATTGATGCTGGGTGACAGTTCATTGACTTGTCTACTGAGCATTTTATCGGCATGTTTATTAATTTTAATATTTGGCATGGTTTTAAAATCAATAACTTGTAAACCTGCCTGCGTCGCAAAGGTCATAAGGCTTTCTTGAATTTGTAAACCTAACGCCATGTTTGAAGGCAAAGACTCGCCGCTTGCACCCATTGTCGGTAAAATTGTGCCGATAGCTATGGTGTTGGCGGTGTCAAAAAACTGCGAAGTGCCCAATAGTTGTCTAGCGAGTTTCTCAACATGTCCATGTAGTGTGTTTGATGGGTGCTCTGATTTCGCATCCTTCACTACTACATGATTGTTGCTATCTTCCATTAAGCCGGTCATGGCACAGCCTGAAATCAAGACCGCTACTAGGGGCATTAAGCATAAATTTCGCATAGAGTTTATTTCTTTCGTATAAGCTTTAAGAGGTTACAGAGCAAAATAAATGCCAATAGCATTTTTATACTAGGTTTTTTAAAGTGTTTATGGCTCCAATAAAAGAGGGCTTAGAATAATTGAGCTTAGAAACTGACTAAAATAAAATGACACGAAAGGTTTTGGGTGTTGGCTCCCTCTTAATAACAGACGACATTATTTGGAAAACATATGAATTTAATCAAACCGTATACAAAGTTACAAAAGTTACTAGACAAAAGTTTAACGTTTGAAGGGGTGGCGCCTTTGTTGTTAAGACTTTATCTGGCGCCAGTGATGTTACAAGCAGGTTGGAACAAATATCAGAGCTTCGATGCCATAGTCGATTGGTTTGGTAATGCTGACTATGGACTGGGTTTACCTTTTCCTGTGCTGATGGCGTTTTTGGCAACGGCAACTGAGTTGCTGGGAGGACTCTTACTTTTACTGGGGTTAGCTGTGCGCTGGATATCTATCCCACTAATGGTGACTATGTTAGTCGCAGTGTTTGCTGTGCACTGGCCAAATGGCTGGGCTGCGATTGCCGATGCCAGCAGTTGGTTGTCTGATGGGACGATCATGCTTAACGAAGCAGTAATTAATGCACCTGCAAAATTAGCGGCTGCGAAAGAGATTTTGCAAGAGCATGGCAATTATGAATGGCTTACATCCAGTGGAAAATTTGTGGTACTTAACAACGGGATTGAATTCGCCATGACCTACTTTATTATGCTGCTTTCGTTGTTTTTCACCGGTGGCGGCAAGTTCACTAGTGTTGATTATTTCTTGGCTAAAAAATATTTAGTTCATCAATAAAAAATCTCTGCGCGTGAACGTTTTTTTGATTAGGATAGGGCAAATTTGAAATATAGGATAATTTCATGCAAGCGTTAGATTTATTACTTACCCGCAGCTCACAACCTCGTCTACAATCGCCGGCGCCAGAAGGCCAAGTATTGGAGAATATTAAGCAGGCCGCGTTGCGGGTACCTGATCATGCAAGCTTGACCCCTTGGCAATTTGTTGTTTGCCAAAAACAAGGGTTACGACGCTTAGGCGAAATATATGAACAAGCTGCCATTTCTGCAGATAAGTCAGAAAAAGAAATTGAGCGTGCGCCGCAATTGCCATTACGTGCTCCTATGGTGATTGTTGTAATTGCAAAATATACCGAGCACGAAAAAGTGCCTTGGGTCGAGCAAGTTGCTTCGGCTTCTTGTGCGGTTATGGCCATGCAAATGGCTGCCGTTGCTCAGGGGTTTGCAGGAGTGTGGCGAACTGGCAGCTATGCCCATGATCCAATTGTAAAACAGGCATTTGATTTATCAGAGCAAGACGAAATAGTGGGTTTTTTGTATTTAGGATCATCTGCTGTTACGCCGTTACCTAAGCCCACAAAAGACAGCGCTGAGTTTTTCGAATTTTGGGATGAATAACTGCGAACAACACACAAAACTTGCTACCTTGAATTGTCAATGCAGAGCATCAAAGTGATGCTCTGCTGATTACAGTTTAGACACTTTAACCTCTGTAATTTGCGTGCTCTAAAAGCACAAAGATTCATGTCTGTACTCTGTTTTTAGAAGCCGATCTTTACTGTCGTTATTCTTCTTGATCGTCCTCTGGTTTCTGCGCAACTCTAGGTTTACGTTTCATCGGTAAATCTCCCACTTCTTTACCTAACATGGTTTTAACTCGATTAGGCGTATTATTGGGTTTAGGTTTTTGGTTAACCTTTTTATTCGTCGCTTTTTTGCCGATGGCTGTTTTGGCTTTAATAGGTTTTAGGCCTTTGAACTTAGCTTCTAACCCTTCAATGTCACTAAACTCAATGTTTTGCTGCATAAAACTCTTGATGGCTAAAAAGCTAAACCAATCTTTGGGGCCAACTAACGATACCGCTTGGCCTTTATTACCCGCGCGTCCTGTTCTGCCCACTCGGTGGACATATTCATCGGCCAATTTAGGTAAGTCAAAATTCACCACTAAAGCCACATTCAGTAAATCTAGGCCGCGAGAGGCGATGTCGGTGGTGACCAATATATGATGCTGACCACGGCCGAATTCACTCATAATATTATTACGCTGACCTTGGGTGAGATCACCACTTAGGGCTGCTGCGTGAAATCCTTGCTCCTTTAGCAACACTGTTAGTCTTTCAGTATCGGTACGGGTGGCAGTAAAAATTATTATTTGGCGGTAATCTTGCTGTTTAATGATATGTGCCAATAACAATTCTTTGTGGGTAACGTGATCAGCCAAATAAAATTGCTGCTGAATATCTTTATGTTCTTCACCCGCAGATCCCACACTAATGCGTTGCGGACTTTTTAAAAGTGTTTGGGTTAGTTCGTGCAACGCAGCGCTGTCGAGCGTGGCAGAAAACATCATGGACTGACGTTTGCGGTGGTCGGCTGCTTGATTGATAAGCCTTAATTGTGACGCAAAACCTAAATCTAACATACGATCAGCTTCGTCTAATATCAGCATCTCAAGTCCGTTCAAGAATAACGATTTGCCAGCCAAATGGTCGGCCACTCGGCCTGCAGTGCCTACGATAAACTGTGGATGATGTTTGAGCGCTTTGACCTGATCATTAAAGTTTTCTCCGCCCAATACCAATGCGGCTTTGAGGGGCTGTTTTGCAATTAACCACTTAAGCTGTAAAAACACCTGTTTAGCTAACTCTCGAGTGGGCGCCAAAATTAACACTCGCGGATCGCGGCGGCTCAGTGGTTGTTTGGTTAATACTCTGTGTACTGCCGGCAATAAAAACGCTAGGGTTTTTCCCGAGCCAGTTTTAGAAGAGGCAATTAAATCGTTGCCCAGTAAACCGTAAGGGATAGCCTTACTTTGGATTTCGGTAGGAGAATCAAGCCCTTTAATTTCAAGGGCTTTTAATAAATTATGATGTAAAGGTAGGTCGGTAAATTGCAAAAGACATGCTCTAAAAACTGATATTACGCCGATTATACAAGGCTGTTGACAATTGTGTCGGTTTATTTCAAAACATCATTTCAGAAACGTTATCACTTATTACCAATTTGCCCGCAGTTTTCGACTGGATTTCTGCCACTGAAACGCCAGGTGCGCGCTCAATTAAGTGAAAAGCCCCGTCTTTTACTTCAAGAACGGCTAAGTCGGTAATGATTTTGTTAATACAATTTACGCCGGTTAAGGGTAGGGTGCATTGTTCTAACAGTTTTGAATTACCATGTTTGTCAGCGTGCGTCATAGTGACGATAATGTTTTGAGCTCCTGCAACTAAATCCATGGCACCTCCCATTCCTTTGATAAGTTTACCAGGGATCATCCACGAGGCGATATTACCATGGCAATCGACCTCAAAAGCCCCAAGCACTGTTAAGTCTACGTGGCCGCCGCGGATCATCGCAAAACTCTCTGCAGAACTAAAGATAGACGCTCCAGTAGCAGCAGTAACGGTTTCTTTACCGGCGTTTATCATATCTGCGTCGACTTGCGCTTCGGTCGGATAGGGACCCATACCAAGTAACCCATTCTCTGATTGCAACATCACTTCAATATCACTAGCCACATAATTGGCGGCTAGGGTAGGGATGCCAATACCTAAGTTAATATAATGACCATCACCAAATTCTTGGGCTACTCGCATAGCTATTTGTTCTCTACTTAATGACATAATAATGACCTATTGATTGTTGCTAGCGGATGAAAGGATTTTACGTTCTATACGTTTTTCAAACTGGCCTACAATAACTCTGTCAACGTATATACCTGGCGTGTGAATTTCACTTGGCGAGAGTTCCCCTGGCTCGACGATCTCTTCGACTTCTAAAACAGTAATTTTGCCCGCTGTTGCCGCCATGGGATTAAAGTTTTGTGCGGTATGGCGATAAATACAATTTCCATAACGGTCGGCTTTGTACGCTTTGACTATGGCAAAATCACCCGTAATTGATTCTTCTAATATATAATCACGACCATTAAACTTTCTGGACTCTTTTCCCTCACCAACAGGGGTACCAAAACCTGTTGCAGTGTAAAAGGCTGGGATCCCTGCGCCTCCAGCGCGCATTTTTTCAGCTAAGGTACCTTGGGGAGTGAGCTCAACTTCCAGTTCGCCGTTGAGAAGTTGCTGCTCAAATAAAGCATTTTCTCCCACATAAGATGACACCATTTTGCTGATTTGTTTGTCTTCTAACAACAAACCTAAACCAAAACCGTCAACCCCACAGTTATTCGAAACAACAGTGAGCCCTTTGGTACCCATTTTTTTTATTTGGGCAATTAACCCTTCGGGAATACCGCAAAGGCCAAATCCGCCAGCAATGACTGTCATGTCGTCTTGTAAGCCGGCCATTGCCGCTTCGTAACTTTCTACAACCTTGTTAAAACCTGCCATGATTTACTCTCAAGTTAAGTGACTAAGGAGTGTTGATTATGCATCTATCTAGTAGGTGCAAATAAACAACAATGCTTAGAGTGTAAAAGATACGTTTAAATAGTAAAATCAAATTAATGTCTGTATTAATAAATTTAATTTATTAATTGATTTTATGAACGAGTGACTCTATGTATAACGTATCTTTTCGCCAACTCCAGATTTTTGTATGTATCGCGAGATCGCACACCTTTGCTCAGGCTGCTGAAAAAATGTGTCTGTCGCAACCGGCATTGTCTTCGGCAATTAAAAAAATGGAATCTCAATTGGGGGGGGGATTATTTTCACGTACCACCCGAAAAGTTGAATTGAGTCCTGAAGGACGACAGTTTTTGCCGGTAGCGGAGCGCCTTATTGATGATTGGCAAGAAGCGTTTTCAGACTTACATAACTTATTTTCGTTAGGTCGAGGAAAATTATCAATTGCCGCTATGCCTTCGTTTGCTGCGGGTTTGTTGCCGGGTATTTTGCAACAATTTAAAACGGAGTGTCCTAATATCAAGTTGTCTGTTGCAGATGTGGTCATGGAATCAGTGATCAAAGATGTACAGGCAGGAAGAGCAGAAATAGGCTTTTCGTTTGAACATGACAAAATGGATGGTTTGCAGTTTCATCCTATCCTTACTGATGATTTTATTGCGGTACTGCCAGTCAATCATCCTTTGTGTGCAAACGAAAGTTTGTCATGGGCACAGATTTCATCTTACCCATTTGTGGCTATGAACAAAGGATCAGCCATTCGTCATTGGATTGATTCATTCATGGTTATCAATGGGTTATCACTCAATATTGTGGTTGAGGCAAGTCAACTTGCTACTCTAGGGCAATTTGTAAAACATGACTTAGGTGTATCGGTAGTACCTGCTTTGTGCAAAGAGCAAATGTTGAGCAAAGATTTGCTTTGCTTGAAAATTCATCAAAGTGGGTTGTCTAAACGAGTAGGGATCATTCGCCAAAAAAATGGCAATCTGTCATCTGTAGCATCTTCTTTTTGGCACTGGACAGTGAATAATGTTTCTTATTCCTAGTAATATTGATTCGTGATTACAACGCAACGTTTTGACTAAATTACCATTTTTTCTTTTCTGCAAAAAGTTCGTCGAGTTCGTTTCTTTCTGATTCTTCTTTTTTCGCCACATCACGACTGTTTACGGATTTTAAGCTATTTTCAATGTTCTCTAATTGTTCTTCCAATTGTGCCTGTCTAGTAACAATAAATTCGTCTGGGTTAGGCTGAGAAGCGAGAGCACTGATCGCTTTTTCTAGACATTGCCTAGCAGATCCCAATTGATTATTTTTTAAGGCCGACTCTCCTCGGCGTATTAAGGTGTCAACGTTCGCGCGTAGTTGTAACCTTTCAAGTAGCTTATCTTCTGCTAAGAAGACTCGACTTTCAATTTTGCCTTTTTTGAATTCTGCTCGTAATAACGCTCGCATGGTTTTAATACCGCGAATGAACTGAATAACTTGCTTGTCGCTTTGAGGTAACTGAAAACTTTCTTCGCTTGGAGGGGGCTTATTTACTTCAATGGCTTTTAGGCTGCTTTCTGCAGTTTTTATTCTATCGTCTGAGCCCGTTGTGTTGTCACCTATTTGTTTAGCCGCTTTCATTGCAGCTAATATTCTTCTTTGCAGAATAAATATCAATCTTTGAGAGATAGGGATTTGCTCTGCGGCCAATAGCGCCGTTTCGGTATTCTCGATAATATTTTTTAGTTTTGATAATTCGGCCCGACGATCGCTTTCAATTTTATTTTTGTGTTGTTGGATCGCGTTTACAATAATGCCAACTAGCACTAATGAAACAATCAATATTATTATTATTGTAAATACCATAACTCTATAACTTTCCCACTTTCGCGCTTAATCTCTCTTTGCTATTTCAAGGAGTAAACTAGGGTAACGTCAGAATAAAAACGCTACCACCTAACTTACCACCATTTCTAAGTGATATTGTGCCTCTGGCCTCTGCTTTGGTATGTGCTTGAGCAATTAATCTTGCAAAAAACAACCCCAACCCTGTTCTACCTTGACCAATATCGCAGTGTTGCATATTGATGTTATGTGCGTCTAACATGCTTTGTGGGTAACCTGGGCCGTCATCTTCGACCTTAAATACTAATTTGTCGTTTTCTGAATAAACACTCAACAGTATCTTTTTTTGGCTGTAACGCATTGCATTTATTAAAACGTCATTTAACAAAATACCTATGAGATCCGAATCTAGGTACCATACTAAATCGGCTGATTGCTCAACTTCTAAAATCATATTTTTATGGCTTAGATAACTTTCGTTAGTTGCTAACAAATCGTCGATGACATCTTCTATATGATGTTCGTCAATATTGAGCGGCAAACTGTTCAATCCAGCTCGATATAACGAAAGTAATTGCACTAGACCTGTATTGAGCCTTGAGGCCTCATAATGCGCCGATGCTAAATGCTCTTTGGATTGAGGATCGGAATCACTTACTGTGTGCCCCAAATTTTCAATTGATTGCATTAACAGACACAAAGAGTTTTTCATATCATGTACAGCAGACCCCAATACAGTGGAAAAATCAATTAGTTCATCTTTAGGCATAGGGTATTCCCATTGGGTAAATTAACGGAAAAAACATAGGGTTGAACGTGAAATAAGTCTATTCGTTCGTTGCATCTTATCAGACCTTTTTCGTAATTTGATATTTGATTTGCCTACAGGTTTAGCTTTTTGGCCGTTTGGGTTTTTATATAACTAGAACTTTTTTTTAAAAAAAAATGGAATTCACCTTGTTAAAGTTATATAACGTTTTAATATATAAAAACTCCCACGGTTAACAAGCAAGGCTAATACATGAAATTACAGCAACTCCGATACATTGTTGAAGTACTCAATAACAACTTAAACGTATCGGCTACCGCAGAAAGCTTGTACACATCACAACCTGGGATCAGTAAACAAGTTCGTATGTTAGAAGATGAGTTGGGCGTACAAATATTTGGTCGTAGTGGCAAACATCTTACTCATGTAACGGAAGCAGGCCAAGATGTCATTAATATCTCTCGTGAAATATTGGCTAAAGTTGAAAGCATCAAGGCTGTCTCTCGAGAGCATACTTTACCAGATCAAGGTAAGTTGAATATTGCTACGACTCATACGCAGGCGAGATACGCTTTACCTGAAGTAATTAAAGGCTTTATGAACAAGTATTCAAAAGTCTCGCTGCATATGCACCAAGGCACACCTTCACAAATTAGTGATCTTGCCGCTAAGGGCGAAGCTGATTTCGCAATCGCTACTGAATCGTTACATTTGTACAATGATTTAGTGATGTTGCCTTGTTATCACTGGAATCGGAGCATCATTGTTAACCGTGATCATCCGCTAGCGAAGAAAACTGCTATCACCATAGAAGACATTGCGGAATACAATTTAGTTACTTATGTGTTTGGTTTTACTGGGCGATCCTCCTTAGACCAAGCATTTAGTAGTGCCGGAATCGATCCGAAAATTGTGTTTACTGCCACAGATGCTGACGTAATTAAAACTTATGTCAGGCTAGGTGTGGGAGTTGGGGTGATAGCCTCAATGGCAATTGACGATAAGTTAGACTCTGATTTAGTTAAAATTGACGCGAGTCATTTGTTTGAATACAGCACCACTAAGATTGGCTTTAGAAAAGGGTCTTTCTTACGCAGCTATATGTACGAGTTTATCGAACGTTTTGCACCACATCTTACTAAAACAGTGGTTGAAAAAGCGATGATGTTAAAAAATAACGACGAAGTAGAGAAAATGTTTAAAGGTTTAACCTTGCCGGTCAGGTAAAAACACAGTTAAGTTATCTAACATTTGAAAAAACGGCGTCAATATTACAACTGACGCCGTTTTT
Source organism: Paraglaciecola sp. (assembly GCF_039964565.1). GTDB lineage: Bacteria > Pseudomonadota > Gammaproteobacteria > Enterobacterales > Alteromonadaceae > Paraglaciecola. The sequence goes on along the minus strand of NZ_JBDVXF010000049.1, from coordinate 9,313 downwards.
AGTTTAAGTCGTGGTTGTTGGCACGGATGGAGCTACTTTTTTAACACTCAATAATATTGACAGCTAAGCCGCCACGAGCGGTTTCTTTGTATTTTGACTTCATGTCGTTACCCGTTTCCCACATGGTTTTGATAACCTTGTCGAGAGACACTTTATGTTGACCTGTGCCCCTCAGGGCTAATCTTGAAGCATTGATTGCCTTGATGGCACCCATAGCATTGCGTTCGATACAAGGGACTTGTACAAGCCCTCCGACTGGATCACAGGTTAATCCAAGGTTATGTTCCATTCCAATTTCAGCAGCGTTTTCAACTGCATCCACCGAACCTCCAATTATTTCGGTTAATGCACCTGCGGCCATCGAACAAGCCACGCCTACCTCTCCCTGACAACCAACTTCGGCACCAGAAATCGATGCATTTTTTTTGTATAAAATCCCGATTGCAGCAGCAGTTAACAAATAGCGGCTTACGGTGTCCTTGTCGACAGGTTTTACAAATTTATCGTAATAACACAATACCGCAGGAATAATGCCTGCGGCCCCGTTAGTAGGGGCTGTAACTACTGTGCCGCCACCGGCGTTTTCTTCGTTGACTGCTAATGCAAATAGATTCACCCAATCCATGGCGACCATTGGATCGGCATTTTTTTCATTTTGTAAGCGATTATACAACCCCGGGGCACGGCGCATCACTTTTAAGCCCCCTGGTAAAATACCTTCATTATGAATACCGGTCTGCACACTTTTGTACATGACTTGCCATATATGCCAGAGTTTTTCGACTATTTGTTCTTTGGGTTGAAATACTTGTTCGTTTTTCATCATGATAGAGCTAATACGCATACCTTGCTCATTACAAAGCTCAAGTAACTGCTTAGCACTGGAAAAATTAAAGGGAACGGCTTGTTCTTCGTGAATAAGGGCGGCTACTTTTCGGTCTGCAAAGTCTTGTTCGCGGATAATAAACCCACCCCCGATTGAGAAGTAAGTTTGTGAAATGAGCACTTTACTATTTTTCATGGCGTGTAAGGTCATGCCATTTGGGTGTTGGCTCAAGGATTTGCGACGATGAAAAATAATGGCATTTTGAGCAGGAAATTTAATCAACCTTTTTGCATCTAGATTGAGTTGTTGTGTGCTTTTAACTTGTTCTAGCAAGCCATCAACTAATGAGCTATCAATGGATTCTGGCACGTAGCCTAGTAATCCGAGTATCACCGCTTTACCTGTTCCGTGACCTTTACCCGTTTGCCCCAAGGAACCAAACAGCTCCACCTGAACTTCATCAATAGTGTCGAAAAAGCCTTGATCTGATAATTCCCCACAGAAAGCCTTGGCAGCACGCATTGGACCCACAGTATGTGAGCTTGAAGGGCCAATGCCGATACTGAACATGTCAAAAACACTGATCATTTTGTACGATCCACAACAAAAAAATTAATAGTTAATTGTGCTGGTTAATTTTAGTGAGAACAATAGCTAAGGTGATAAGTTGACTAGGCGCGGTGTAAAGATTGCTGTTGTTTTTTAAAGAGAATAAATGGGTAGACTAAAAATGATTAGACAAATTTCTCACAAAAGCCGCTGTCGCCCCCCAAATATTGTGTTGTTTCCAAGGAATAAAATAAATGGGAAACTGCCCATTATTACGTTTAACCCAATGGATTAAATGATTTTTTTGATCTAAGAGAAAACTTAACGGTACTTCAAAGGTGCTATCAACTTCATTTTTATCTAAGGTTAATTCTGTTGGGGCTGAGATAAAACCAACATAAGGTATCACTTCATAGCGACTGACAGTGCGATACAAGGGTAGGTTTCCGACAATCTCTACTTTGTTTGCAGGTAATCCGACTTCTTCATGTGTTTCTCGTAATGCTGTTTCCACTAACGAATTGTCTGATAGCTCTTGTTTACCACCAGGGAAACTGACTTGACCCGCATGATGTTTTAAGTGAGTGGCTCTAACCGTAAATAGAACGGTTAGTTCGTCACTATATTCTAATATGGGTAACAATACGGCAGCCGGCTTCCCAGGCGCTCTAAGAGGGTAGTCAGACTCTGAGTTGACCTGTTTGGCATGATGAAAACGGGTGATAAATTGCGCTTTATTCATCTGTCATCATCCGTGTTTAGTCAATGAAGACTGTTGAGTTAATGTAGGTAGTATTTTTGATACTTTGTCCAAGCTCTCTTGGTACTCCTCTTTGGCGTCGGAATCTAACACAATACCTCCACCGGCCCAACAGTGGATGGTAGGTTCATCTTTATCATTTTCACATAACAATGTGCGTATGCAAATGTTGGTATCCATATCGCCCAATATCCCTAGATAACCAATGCTTCCACAATAAACATTGCGCTTGTTAGGCTCCAACTCATCGATAATCTCCATTGCACGTATTTTTGGGGCGCCAGTTATCGAACCGCCTGGAAAAGCGCCTTGCAATAGATCCATAGGGCTGCTGCTGTTTTTTAGCTTTCCCGTGACTGTACTGACCAGATGATGAACTGCCGCAAAACTTTCTAACTTAAATAAATCAGGAACATCAACACTACTAGGCTGACAATGCTTACTTAGATCGTTACGTAAAAGATCAACAATCATTAAGTTTTCAGCCCGATCTTTTTCAGAACTGAGTAATGCTGACATTTGTAGTTGATCGTCTTCGTCATTATCACAACGGGGTCTGGTCCCTTTTATTGGTTTGGTTTGCACCTTACGGTCTTTTACAGATAAAAAACGTTCGGGTGATATGCTCATCACCGCGCCATTTTCAAAACGCAAAAATGCCGAAAATGGCGCCTGATTTGCGACTCTTAAATCTTGGTATGCGCGCCACTCATCACCTCTATAGTGGGCCGAAAAACGTTGTGCTAAGTTTATTTGGTAACAGTCTCCAGCATTTAAGTAAGCCAATATTCTAGACAGTTTATGGGTGTACTGTTCTTGGCTCATGTTAGCTTGCCATTGACGACTTAGAGTAAAGGAGGTCGACGGCAGTTCACTTGCAGCTAGTTGTTGGATATCTTGGATTGATGGATGAGGGTAATTGTCCAGATAACATAAATAAAACTGCTGCCTTACATTGTCTTTTATGACGCTCCACCCATAAATTCCCACTGCTAAGTTGGGAGTGGAATATTCATCTCTATTGTTGTCAGGTAAATGTTCGAAACGTTTACCTAAGTCGTAACCAAATAAACCGAGGGCACCTACCATAAAGGGTAAATGCGCATTGTCGCCGCCGACAACTTGAGTGCTTGGCATAATTTGTTCGAGCAAATTCTCTACTAACGTTAGAGGATTGTTAGCGTTCTCTTGGTTGTGATTGGTTTGGCGATTCCAAACATAACTGACATTACCTTTTGTGGATACGGTAGCAATAGGATTGGCGACCATTATGTCATAGCGACCATCTTTGTGTTGACTGTTCGCGGAGTCTAAAAGCATCGACCACGCTTGATCTGCATAGTGGCAAAAGATGTCAGCCATTGAATAGTGACTAGGTAAATTAAGGGGGCAAACTTTTAATGGATATTTGCGGTTGTTCATGGTGGCTGGTTCTGTATACCTTAAAAATTACTTGATGGGAGTCAAATAGTGCTGCCGAATTGTCGTGGAGCAAATTTCGTGTTCAGGTTATCATATCTAATAGTAAAAACTTAACCTAGAAAATTTAAGAGGCAACCATGACAGTTATCCGTCAGCAGGATTTTATAGATAGTATTGAAGAGTCTTTGCAGTTTATTTCTTATTACCATCCCCTTGATTATATTAAAGCGGTCGAAAAAGCTTATAACAAAGAGCAAAGTCAGGCGGCAAAAGATGCCATGGCGCAGATTCTCATCAATTCACGTATGTCTGCAGAAGGGAAACGACCTTTGTGTCAAGACACGGGTATAGTTACATGTTTTGTGAAAATTGGTATGGCGGTGCAATGGGATAAAACCGATTTAACTGTACAACAAATGGTTGATGAGGGAACACGACGTGCGTACCTTAACCCTGACAATCCATTGCGAGCGTCAATTGTCGCCGATCCTGCAGGCAAAAGAATCAATACTAAAGACAACACGCCAGCGGTCGTGCACATTGATACGGTTCCCGGTAACGAGATTGAAGTCATGATTGCTGCTAAAGGTGGCGGTTCTGAGAATAAGTCTAAAATGGTTATGCTAAACCCTAGTGATGATATCGCTGACTGGGTAGTTAAAACTTTACCAACTATGGGAGCGGGTTGGTGTCCGCCAGGAATGTTGGGTATAGGCATTGGTGGTACCGCTGAAAAAGCTGCAGTTTTAGCCAAAGAGAGTTTAATGGATCCTGTTGATATACAAGAATTAATGGACCGAGGTGCAGAGTCGACAGAAGAAAAGTTGCGTTTAGATATATTTAAAAAAGTCAACGATTTAGGTATTGGAGCTCAGGGGTTAGGTGGGTTAACGACAGTCGTTGATATCAAAATTAAATCTGTTCCAACTCATGCTGCGTCAAAACCTGTCGCTATGATCCCTAATTGTGCTGCGACTCGTCACGCCCATTTCCATTTGGATGGTTCTGGACCGGCTGAGTTTACTCCACCTAAATTAGAAGATTGGCCAAAAGTAACTTGGGAAGTTGGCGAGGGGACTCGCCGAGTCGATTTGAATACTGTGACCAAAGAAGATATTCAAGAATGGAAAGTAGGCGAGACAGTATTATTGTCGGGCAAAATGTTAACCGGGCGTGATGCCGCTCACAAACGTATTCAAACCATGTTAACGAATGGCGAAGGGTTACCTGAAGGAGTGGATTTTGACAACAAATTTATTTATTACGTTGGCCCAGTCGACGCAGTCGGTGATGAAGCTGTGGGTCCCGCTGGACCTACAACGGCGACGCGTATGGATAAATTTACAGATATGATGTTAGACCAAACCGGTATTATTGGCATGATAGGCAAAGCCGAACGGGGTCCGGCTACAGTCGAAAGTATTGCGAAACATAAGTCTGTGTATTTGATGGCGGTGGGTGGTGCGGCGTATTTGGTATCTAAAGCGATTAAAAAGGCGCGAGTCGTGGCCTTCGAAGATTTAGGTATGGAAGCTATTTATGAGTTTGACGTGGTTGATATGCCTGTGACAGTTGCGGTAGATAGCACTGGATCGAATGCCCACGAAACAGGACCAGCAATTTGGAAAATTAAAATAGCTGAAATGGAAAAATAAACATCTGAGAATAAATTGAGGCGGTAAATTACAGCGATAATTTACCGCCTTTTTTATTCACACCAGCTTTAGGTAACAACAAGAGTCGAACACACCATTATGAGTCAATTTAACGACCCTAAATTATTATTTATTTTTATTGGTTTAATTTTATTGGGAAGCTTATTTGGGGCGTTAATTGCCGGCTTTAGAGCCAGTCAACGTGCCTATAAAACCATTGCACAAAACAATTTATTGGCAACACAACAAGAAGCTCAATTAAGAGAGCAACTTGCTCGACAAGATTTGGCTATAAAAAACTTCACATCTGAGCAACGCACTGCCCAACAAGAACAAATGCGCACCGAAAATAAATTGGGTCAATTGACACAACGAGTTCAAAGAATTGCTGAGCTAGAAATAGAAAAAAACTACTGGCAGCAGCAACATCAACAAAGTAATAAGCAAGCCAGTGAGTTACGCACCCAATTAGAGTCACAATCTGCACGTTTTGAACAAGAACAAATTGCCAGTCAGGATAAATTGCAGTTGCTTGAAGCCGCCGAAAAACGTTTGCAAGAGCAGTTCGAAAATCTTGCGAACAAAATTTTTGAACAGAAACAAGAAAAATTCAGCCAATCCAGTAAAGCGGGGTTGGATTCGATTTTGTTACCGTTAAAAGAGCAAATTGAGGGATTTAAAAAACAAGTGACAGATCAATATGTCAAGGAAGGGCAGGAGCGCTCCTCCCTTAAAACTGAAATTTTAGGCTTAAAAGAGCTTAATCAGCAAATGACTCACGATGCGGCCGCGTTAACCAAAGCCTTAAAAGGTGACAATAAGGCTCAAGGAAGCTGGGGTGAAGTGGTATTAGAAAGAGTGCTAAAAGAGTCTGGCCTGCGAGAAGGACATGAATTTAATACCCAAGTAGCTTTAAAAAATGAACAGGGTAAAAGTTACCAGCCAGATGTGGTGGTGCATTTACCCAACGATAAAGATATTGTGGTCGACTCTAAAGTGTCTCTCGCCGCGTACGAACGTTATTTTAATGAGCATGATGATGAGTTAGCGCGAGCAATGCACTTAAAAGAACACGTAAACTCCTTGCGTAACCATATAAGAGAGTTAGGTAGAAAAGATTATCAAGACTTAAAGGGCATTCGAACCTTAGATTATGTGTTGATGTTTATCCCAATTGAGTCGGCTTTTTTATTAGCGGCGGACCAAGCCCCAGAATTAATGAAATTGGCTTTTGATAACAACATTATGTTGGTGAGTCCTACTAACCTGCTGGTGGCCTTACGTACAATCAACAATATTTGGCAATACGAATACCAGAATCAGAATGCCCAAAAAATTGCAGATAATGCCGCCAAACTATATGACAAATTCCATGGGTTTATGGTGGATATGGATAAGGTGGGAAAAGCTATCGAGTCGAGTCAAAAAAGTTATGACGGGGCGATGAATAAATTATCTTCAGGAAAAGGCAATATTGTTCGCCAGATTGAACAATTTCGTAAATTGGGTGTGCAGAGTAATAAAACTTTGGATAAAAACTTACTGGATAACGCCGATTTAAACGATGAATTAAACTAGATTGTTCGCCATCATATTTTGGGGGACAGACTATCTATCTGCTCAGTATTGGCAGCTAATTTCCCCAAATATATGACGAGTTTGAAGTAAGTGATAAGCAAAGTGAAATCAGTTAGTGACTCCGAATTCGACTTGACTCTTTTGTTAACTATTACTGACCCTATTGCGGTCTAGAAACCAGGCGATTAATGCAAAAGCAAAATAAGCGACAACGGCTGATACCGCGGTAGTAGTCTCATTGTCTTGTGGTGATAAAGGCCCAAAAATATTTATAATATTTATCCCCAAAAGAACAACAATAAAAACTGGCATTCCGTATTTCGCAATTTTAGTTACCCCTGTTGATGAACGCATATAAAGATAAAGTCCAGCGATAAGTATCACTGATTCTAAAATATAAGTAAGCACATCGTTATTCCATAATCCAAATCCAACCTTTAACGAATTATCTGTTATTAATGGCAAGTCTGGGGTGTGCACTAACAAATCAAAGAACCAATGGGATATGACGGCAATAGCAAAAACCATTGCCAGTTTAAGTCTAAGTTGGTGGTGTTTAAATAAGGCAAAAAATACAAATGTGAATGTTGCTGCACCCCAAAAGAAAGTGGCTACTAAACTATGGCTGTAAGGCATAAAATCTAATGAAAAATGCGTTGCCTCAGTAAAGTTTTCAATGAGCCTAAAATGTTCAATACCCAGTAACGTTAGTGGAAAAAATAAAATGTCGACGAACTGCACAGCAATAAATAAGAAGCCCAATGATGCGTTCTTGTTACATGATTTTAAAGCAAAACTAGCGGCATAATGACCAATAAACATAATAATCCTCTTCCTATACAAGTAGTGTAAAGTCACGGTCAAGCATTAAACTCACATCGTAATTTCACAGTGATTGAACCTAGTATACTTATATGGTTTGTATATCGAATCTTGATTTTTTGTCAGTGGCTATCCATATATGAATAGCGTATGCTGTTTTTATCAATATTGGAGACTAAAGACAGACAATATATGCAACATTTATCTTGGGAGCTTATTCATGTTTTCACCGTTGTAGCAAAGTTAGGAAGTTTGTCAAAAGCAGCCAAAGCGCTGCAAACATCACAGCCAACATTAAGTAGACAAATAGCCTTACTAGAAAAAAAACTACAAATAACGCTTTTTGAACGCAGTACTCAGGGGTTGAAAATTACCGAGTTAGGGGCAAAATTAATAGAGAGTAGCGATATGATGTCACAGGCATCAGAGCATTTTATGCGAAGCGCTTCGGGAGCTACGCTATCTTTGGCAGGAAATATTCGGATTAGTGCCAACGAAGTCATTGGATTATATTATTTGCCCCACGCAATAATGCTTTTTAATCAGCTTTACCCAGAAATCCAGGTCGAAGTTGATATTTCTAATCAAACAACAAGTCTGCATAGAAGAGATGCCGACATTGCGTTACGCATGTTTCGGCCCACACAACCTGATCTTATCGCTAAACGTTTACCAGACATACAATTTAATTTAGTTGCTAATAGAGAATATTTATTAAAGCATGGTTGTCCAAAATCCTTACAAGAAATCAGTCAGCATAAGTTAATTGGGTTCGACAGAGATCCACAATTTTTAAAGATGATTCAACAATTAGGTCTACCTCTGACTGAGAAAAATTTTAATTTCAAAACAGACTTCCTACCTTTACAGATTGAACTGGCAAGGAAAGGGGCTGGTATTACAATTACTCATAAACATTTAGTTAAACAATGGTGTGAATTACAGGAAATAATGGTGGATATATCTATTCCAAATTTGGAATTTTGGTTGGTATGCCATGCAGATGTGCAGCACAATCGAAGAATAAGAGTACTAATGGACTTTCTTAGCACCCATATGGAGGAATTGCTCACCTAAACTTGGTGTTATTTTTAGATATATTGTTTGACCTTGGAGGAAGAGGATAAACTGTGCTGTCGATTGTGTAAGTAAAGTAATAAAAAGTGAAATGACTGGGTAAATAGTCGTTATAAATAATGCCCAAGATCAGGCTATGTCCTTGGTAAGATTATAGATTAAGGAATGTTTGCAACTGGCCTGCTTATCTGAATAATAGTGACAAAATCTAACATTGACTGAAAACACTCACGTTGGACTGAAAATTATGTAGCCGCAATGGATAGCTATTAATGTTTTGCATCTCAAAAAATTACAGAGTGCTAAATAGCAGTGCGAGAGTGAAAAGAGTATCGTTGCTTTTTTTGTGAGGTTAACATTTTTATTTGTGCAAAAAAAAACAGCCTCAAAAGAGGCCATTTTTAAAGGTTAGCAGGATAAGCTACTAACCTTCCATGTTGAACGTTTCGGTGGCCGAAGCCCAGTTCGTTCTAGAACAATTCTTTTAAGCTTATATTCTGTCGTTTAGTGCAGCGACGATAGGAGAAGCGTCTAAGCCATTTTCAGAGGCCCAAGCGAGTACCGTTTTGCCATCTTTTTCTGGCGAGCTTAAGTCACCTTTAGGCATTTTCTTGACCATCAAGG
>NZ_JBDVXF010000048.1:0-17765 GCF_039964565.1 Paraglaciecola sp. | reverse complement strand
TTAAATCTCGCTGCATCCCGCATCAAACATAGCCTTGGCTAATTAGCAACTACTTAGAAATTCTAACTCGTTGCCAGAGTCCTAAGTGGTCTCCCTTGAAGCGAGGGCGCATTATAGAGATAACAGATATCCATGCAAGCACTTATTTAAAATAAATGTTTGCTTGCTTAAAAAACAAACAAATAGGGCATTCACTAAAAATCCATGGAACAACAGCTATAAACATGAAGACAATTGAATTTTCAAGCAATAAAAAAGGCATTCAATCGAACTGAATGCCTTTCTTGGAAAAATATTACTTAATTATTTCAGAAACTTAACTACATCATTACTTTCAAAATAACTAAAACAAAGGGTAAATGACAAAACTACAATAAATTGCTATTTATCGCCAGTTTTACAGTCTTTTTGCGATTGACAGTCAACATCATCCGCCTCCACGGCATCACCTACAACATCTTCTAGTCTTACTTTATCGACTGTTCTGAAGGTATTAATTGGGCCAGCCAACGCATATAAAGCAAACACCACAAATAAAACTAAAGCGGGTTCAGTTGCCACCACAACAAAGATCAGCATTATAAGGAGTAAGGCAACAAACGGGACTTTGCCATGTAAATTTAATTCTTTGAAAGAATTATACTTAAAGTTACTCACCATCAGTAGCCCCGATAAACCAGTAACAATAGCAACTAACACGCCATAGTCTTGACCATTAATACCGTATTCTACACCAACCCAAATCAACCCGGCGACCAACGCAGCGGCAGCTGGGCTAGCTAACCCTTGAAAATACCGGCTATCAGCTATACCAATTTGTGTATTAAAACGCGCTAAACGTAATGCTGCACCTGCCACATAAATAAATGCAGCTAGCCAACCAATTTTTCCTAAACCAGTTAACCCCCAATTATAAGCCACTAAAGCTGGTGCTACTCCAAAAGAAACCATGTCAGCCATAGAATCATACTCCGCACCAAATTCACTCTGGGTATTGGTCATTCTGGCAACGCGCCCATCTAGACCATCAAATATCATGGCCACAAATATAGCTATCGCCGCAGCCTCAAATCGCCCATTCATTGAAGAAACGATAGCAAAAAAACCAGAAAAAAGTCCGGCTGTTGTTAATAGGTTGGGCAGAAGATAAATACCTCTTCGTTTTTGTTCTGTCATTTACGTACCTCTTTTATTTGCGATTAGAATATCACAGACAGAAAGATTCATAACGTTTTTGGAGAAAAATAGCTATCAAAGCTCCTTAGTAAAATTACACTTTCTCCTCACCGAATTTAATTGGCGTCCAAAAATCGAAGATGTTATCAATGTAGCTCCGAAATTATGGCCGATTAGCAGTCATGAAAAATACCTAATACAAAAATCCCATACCTAAACTAATACATCAAGTATGTATAATGGCTGCTAAATTAGACACTCGGACACAAGTGAGTGTCGAATTTCTTTACAATTGAAAGAATTAAAATAATACAAAAAAATTAAATCCACTAATATCAACACGTTGAGATATTGGCACGATACGTGCTTAGTGTGAATTGATTCTAATCGATGTATTCATATACCAAAATGAAGACTAGAAAATAAATAGTGGGAAATTGTACGATGTCTAAAATGAATAATTTTATTATATTGATATTGATAACATTTGTAGCTTCTACTTCGGTAAGTTACGCTGAAATTACAACCTGGGAATTCAGAACAGGTTCTTCAAATTACGATGTTGAAAATTCAGGATATAAATTTGGGAACCTTTTGTCCATTGATAGTAATAACGATGGTACGCCTGAATTAACTATCCAAGCGTGGTCTGACACTGGTTGTGGTTGGAATTGTGGATCTGATAGTGAGTTAGGCCGCGGTTACGCGTCTACTAATGGCTCTGGTTTGCTCAATTACAATTTGGATTCCTCTAGTGGTAGTGTGACCGGAGAAGAGCATGTAATTGACAACCAAGATGGTGATACCGATATGATGCTTTTTACTTTTACGGAAAGTACGGCATTAACAGGTATCGATATTGGTTGGTTTAGTAGTGATTCAGATGTTTCAATTGTTGCGTTTAATACGTTGCCAACCTTACAGGGGAACAATTGGTCAAACATTGCGTCACAATCTATCTACTCAGCAAGCTTTAGCAATCTTGGAACAGCTCCTTATACGTTAGTTAACGAAATTTCAAACGTGGTTGTTGAGGCAAAATACTGGTTAATCGGAGCATATAGCTCCATCTTCGGCGATTCAGGTAATCATGACAATCGTTCAGACAAATTTAAGATTGCATCTATTACAACTGAAACAACGAAAGTGATACCACCAGATCCTGATGTTACAGAAGTAGCTGAGCCGTCAACTATCGCGGTCTTTGCTTCATTCGGTTTATTTTTGATGTGGCGGCGTAAAAAAACACTTTAAACGTCCAGATATAGCTAAAGCCCACTATTTAAAGTGGGCTTTTTTTTGTAAGGTGATAACAGCTTGTCAATTGACAGGAAAAATGATTTTGAATAACGTAACATTAGTTTCACAAATTATATGCCACCAATTGCAAGAGTATTCAAACTAGATGAAATCAATATTGAATTCAGTTGTACACCTTATCCGTTTTCTATGTGTTAGCTTATTATTTTTGCCATTTATGGTGCTATCGGACACTGCGCAAGATTATGAAGAAGCACTATTGTCATTCAACCAAGAAAAGTTCAGAGAGTCCTATATACATTTAAAGAATGCACTACAAAAAACACCCAGTCATTTACCATCAAAACTATTAATTGGTAGAATATTTTTATTGGATGGCTACCCAGAAGCTGCGATTACAGAATTTGAAGAAATAGTACAAGCTGGAGCTGACCTAAATCTAGTGGTTATACCCTTAGCCAATGCTTATTTAATGAATGGGCAATATGATAAAATCATTGACCTTAACATACCAAACAACGCAAACCTTGCTAATCAACTTGATCTTTTCATATTAAAAGCTAACGCCTACATACAGCAAAACAAGTACACTCTCGCTGAAAACCTGTTTATGCAAGCAAAGCAGAAGTTTGGCAATGATATCAGGGTTTTAAATGGCTTATCTCAGATGGCTATGCTAAACAACAGGTTTGCCGAAGCAAAACAGATAATCACAGAAGCTTTACTCAATGAACCTAATAATGCACAAAGTCACTTACTAAACGGATTAATTTACCAAGCTGAAAGGCAACATAGCAAAGCACTCATCGCTTTTGAATCAGCCTACCAAATATCACCTAAAGATCCGGCCATTATGCGGGCATTAGCTAATAGTTATGCTCAAAAAGGTGAAATTAGCAAAGCGAGTAAAATTGTAAGTGAAATCGAAATTCAGACTCCAAATAGCTTGCAAACTAAATTATTAAAAGCGCGTCTTTTAGCCATGGCTGAAAAGAATGAAGAAGCAGATGTGGTATTAGCGGAACTGAGTCAAACTTTAAGTCTATATGACAAAACAGACAACCAGTATTTATCTAAAATGAGTGTTGTTGCTGGAATTATTGCCCATCTAAATCAAAATTATGATGTCTCAGTGCGTGAATTAAGTCGCTACTTAGATAATGAAGAACCCACAGCCGAATTGATTGCAATGTTAGCAGAAGGATATATTCGTACTAACGATAGCAAAGCAGCCACACAATTATTAGAGCGTTATGAAGCACTAATTCTAGATAATATTCAAATTGCGTCATTGTCTTGTGATCTATACTTATCTAAAAATAAAACATTTAAATGCGACTCATTAGTTCAACAACTAAAACAGCGCCATGGTGACGATTCGCAAGAAGTATTGCTACTTGAAGCGAAAACTCTCAATAGGCGAAATCATCCACAAAAGGCATTAGATATTTTGCAAACAACACTTGCAGAAAATAAGAATGTCGACACTACGTTATTTAGAGCCAGTCTCCTCGCTAGTTTAGGAAAATATAAAGAATCGTTAATCGATGCACAAAGGCTACTTAAAATTTCACCGAGGAAGTTGGATTACTTATTGCTAAATATTGATTTATCCATTCGACTAAATGATTTTGAGGCCGCCAAGGCGCTATTAAAAACAGTGTTTGAACAAGATAAAGATAACTTGGCTGGACTTATTCATCAGAGCCGCATTCAATTTTCTTTGGGTGACCTTCAAGGTGCAAGTGCCAGCATTCAAAAAGTTATCGAAATGGACAAGGCAAATTTTGCAGGGTTACTTCTTCGCGGTCAGATACTCATTAAACAAAATCAACTGAATGATGCTGCAGATCAATTAATAGCAGCAAAAACAATCAATCCTACGAACACATCTCCACGTGAACTACTAATAAGTATTTACAAGCAGCAAGAAAGCTTCAATTTAGCCATCAGCGAACTTAATCAATTACTTAAAATTCGTCCATCTGAGCCCAAATATATTTACGAGAAAGCAAAAGTATACCTCAGTTTAGAGCAACCACTGAAAGCCAAACGTGAACTCGACTTGCTGTTTTTCCAGTGGGAAAAACAGCCCGAAAAATTGGTTCAACTAAGTCACTTGCAATTAGCAATAAAGGATATTGAAGGAGCTGAATCTAGCCTCAAAAACGCGCTTAAGTTGGCTCCGGACTTACTAATAATTCAACTCGAATACAGCAATTTTCTGTTGAACCAAAAGGCGTATGCGCAAGTTGAACCGCTCATATTGAAAATGCAAAAATCTACTCCAAATAATTCAAACGTTCATTTAATCCATGGGAATTTTTATAGGGAAACAGGGAATTTAGAGCGCGCTTACCAGTACTATCAAAGAGCTTATACACTTGCCCCCAACTATACGGCAGTTTTAATAGAACTCTATAAACTAGCTAGCCAAAACATACACCGCGATGATATTGTTGAAATTTTTAGTAATCGTATTGAAAGCAATCCAGATGCGAGCTTTGTCCGTCATTTATATGCTGATTTACTGTTCTTGACGGGTAATATGTCGGAAGCTAGCAAACATTACGAAAAATTAATTCTTGTAGAAAACCTACCAAATAAGTCAAGTGTTTTTAACAATCTCGCGAATATTCTCAGTAATATCGATATTGAAAGAGCATTATCTTATGCCCAAGAGTCAGCCAAATTAACTCCAAATTCCTCATCAATACTTGATACTTTAGGGTGGTTACACACCCAAAATAATAATCCCCAACAAGGCTTAAATATACTGAGGCAGGCCTTCACTTTAAATTCAGATAGCCCAACTATTCGTTATCATCTAGGTTATACATTGAATAAACTTGGCAGAATTCAAGAGGCTAAATCTGAGTTAGCGTTAGCTTTAGCTTCTAAGCAAAACTTCGAAGAAAGAGAACAGGCTGAATCTTTACTACTAACTCTATAAACTAAGTTCGAGGCCAAACAAATATTATCAATAAAAATCAATAAGTTCATGGCAAGGCTTCGATAGTCGCCTTGACATGAACTTGATTTCATTCTTAGCGAATCGTAAAAACATCTCCATCAACATCAATGCTAATCACCGCATCTGAACTCAAATCTCCAGATAGTAATTTTTGCGCCAACGGATTTTCAATTTCTACCTGAATCGCGCGTTTTAAAGGCCTAGCTCCGTAAACAGGGTCAAATCCAGCATCTGCAATTTTGTCTAGGGCAGCAAGACTCATCTCCAATTTGTAGCCTTTTTCCGCTAATCGTTCTCTAAGTGACCTCAGTTGAATCTTGGCTATTGCTGTAATCTGCTCTTTACCAAGAGGATGGAATACAACTAAGTCGTCAACTCTATTGAGAAATTCTGGTCTAAAGTGTTCACCGACCACCCCCATTACCAAGTCTTTCATTTGCTGGTAGTTACTTTCTCCACTAACCTCTTGAATAATATCCGAGCCTAAGTTCGAGGTCATGATGATAACGGTATTCTTAAAATCAACAGTCCGTCCTTGACCATCCGTTAACCTGCCATCATCTAATACTTGCAATAAGATATTAAAAACATCAGGATGCGCTTTTTCCACTTCATCAAGCAATATTACCGAATACGGTTTACGTCTTACCGCTTCAGTTAGATATCCACCTTCTTCATACCCCACATATCCTGGAGGGGCACCTACCATTCTTGCTACAGAATGCTTTTCCATGAATTCAGACATATCAATTCTGATTAAGGCGTCTTCGGTATCGAATAGGAAGTTCGCCAAGGTTTTACAAAGTTCTGTTTTACCTACACCAGTTGGTCCTAAAAACAAAAACGAACCAATTGGACGATTCGGATCTGATAACCCTGCTCTAGAACGGCGGATAGCATTGGCAACTGCCGTAACCGCTTCTCCCTGACCTACCACTCGTTTATGCAATGCCGTTTCCATAGAAAGTAACTTGGCTTTTTCACCTTCCAGCATTTTAGAGACGGGGATCCCGGTCCATCGCGACAGCACATCAGCAATTTCGTTTTCTGTTACCTTATTTTTTAACAGGGTAGTTTCGACATTTTCTGACTCAGTAGCCAGTTCTAGTTTTGCTTCAAGTTCTGGGATACGCCCGTATTGTAATTCCGACATACGGCTTAAATCAGAAGCGCGCCGAGCTATTTCTAGATCTAGCTTCGCTTGCTCAAGCTCAGAGCGGATATTTTGTGTACCTTGCATGGCTTGTTTTTCAGATATCCACACTTTCTCGAAATCAGAAAACTTGTGTTCCGCTTGCTCGCGTTCTAGCTCTATCACTTCTAAGCGTTTATGACTAGCGTCATCCTTTTCTTTAGCTAATGCCTGTTCTTCTAGCTTTAGTTGGATAATTCGACGCTCGAGTTTGTCCATGTCTTCGGGTTTGGAGTCCATTTGTAGTCGAATACTAGAAGCTGATTCATCTATCAGATCAATGGCTTTATCGGGTAGTTGCCGATCACTAATATATCTGTGAGACAGAGATGCCGCAGCAACAATTGCCGGATCAGTTATCTCTACTGAGTGATGAAGTTCGTAGCGCTCTTTTAAACCACGAAGTATTGCTATCGTATCTTCAACACTCGGTTCTTCAACCAGTACTTTTTGAAAACGGCGTTCCAAAGCGGCGTCTTTTTCAATAAACTGACGATATTCGTTCAAAGTAGTGGCGCCTACACAATGCAGTTCGCCCCTTGCCAAGGCTGGTTTAAGCATATTTCCAGCATCCATTGCTCCGTCACCCTTACCTGCCCCAACCATAGTATGCAGCTCGTCAATGAATAAAATCACGCGACCTTCTTCTTTGCTTAGTTCATTTAGTACCGCTTTAAGACGTTCTTCAAACTCCCCGCGGAATTTTGCCCCTGCGATTAAAGCTCCCATATCCAGTGACAATACCCGTTTATTTTTTAATCCCTCTGGTACTTCACCGTTTATAATTCTTTGAGCTAATCCTTCGGCTATAGCTGTTTTGCCCACTCCTGGCTCGCCAATTAATACTGGATTGTTTTTTGTTCTGCGCTGCAATACTTGAATGGTACGACGGATTTCATCATCTCTCCCGATTACGGGATCTAGCTTTCCTTGTTCAGCTCGCTCTGTTAAGTCAGTTGTAAACTTATCTAATGCTTGACGAACGTCCTCAGCATTTGGATCCGTGACCTTTTGACCACCACGCATTTTTTCGATAGCTTGTTCAATATTGTCTTGGTTCGCACCAGAGTGCTTGAGCAACTCACCTAAACTGCCTTTATCTTGCAATGCGGCAAGTACAAACACTTCTGAGGTGATGTATTCATCTTTGCGCTTTTGTGCAATTTTGTCGCTTAAATTAAGCAATACGACACTATTTTTCCCTAGTTGTACATCTCCACCAGTACCGTCAACACGCGGTAACTTATCCACAGCGTTTGACAAAGCGGAGCGCAGATTATTAACGTTGATATTAGCTTGATCTAACAAAGGTCGAACCGAGCCACCTTGTTGATTTAGCAAGGCGGTCATCAAATGTACAGGTTCTATATATTGATGGTCACGACCTAAGGCCAAAGATTGAGCCTCAGACAAGGCTGTTTGAAATTTACTTGTAAAACTTTCTAAGCGCATAAAATTTCTCCACTAGAATTTTGCATAACTTAGTTATGGGTACAATTTACATACTAATCAAGTCAACTGAACAAAGTCACTTTTGATATAGTCGACAAAATTACAACTCAGTTAAGTTAAATATGTAGATTCACATTTAGACTATTAGTATATGAAAAGTAAAAGAATTTACTGATGAAGATCAAGTTTAAGCAAGAAATATTAAGTGAGATAAATGGCGCTTACAATCCTACCTGTCGTTGCAATTGACGTTTCCCCATTTGAGGCCTGATGGGTGATCCTGCGGTGAGAAAAAAACAAGTCAGCCTGTTGATAAGTACAATATTCACCACCGAAAATTTGTGTTATTCCCAGAGCCAACATTTTTTGTTTTGCGATGGCATATAGGTCAGCAAAATACTTTTCATCAGTAGATTGATTGTTGTGACGAAAAGCTTGAGGGAAATCAATAAACGTTTCTTTTATCTCCTTTCCAACTTCGAAGTATTGTTGGCTAATGGCTGGCCCCATCCATGCTATTAATGACTTTGAATTAACCGGCATTTCAGAAACCGTATTTTCTATCACACCATCAGCTAATCCGCGCCAACCAGCATGAACGGCCGCAACACAGGTTCCTTGCTTATCGCAAAACAAAACGGGTAAACAATCTGCAGTCATAACAGCACACACCTGATTTTTCCTAATAGAAAAACAGGCATCGGCTTGAAGCACAGTATCGGCAACATTACCACTCACATCTAAGTCAATACAGATATTGCTGTGAGTTTGATTTAACCAGATAAAGTTTTGATAATTAGGTAATAGTTGACGGTTTTTCTTAACTAAATTTTGGTCATCACCGACATGTTGTGCAAGATTAAACGAATCGTAAGGTGGCAAGCTAAAGCCACCTCCTCTACAACTAGTAAATGCTCTTACATTTTTAGGCGCTGGCCAATCTGGTTGAATATATTCCTGCTGTGGCAAACTTACACTTCTCCGCTGCCGTGTTCAGCTTTGTCTTCTCTTAATATTTCAAGCAGTTCAGTAAAATCTTTCGGCAGGGGCGCCTGCCAACTTAACCATTCTCCTGTTACAGGGTGAGTTAATTCAAGCTGTATTGCATGCAGCGCTTGGCGGCGGAACGTTCTTAACATGTTGACCATCTTTTCGTTACAGGCTTTAGGTGGTTTGGGACGCCCTCCGTATGCCTGATCCCCCACTAGAGGATAACGCAGATGTGACATATGCACGCGGATCTGGTGTGTACGTCCAGATTCTAGTTTTAATCTTATATAGGTATGCGCTCGAAATTTTTCCTTAACCCGATAATGGGTCATAGCTGGCTTACCTGATTCTCGCACTGCCATATTGGTGCGTTTGGTTGGATGACGGCCAATTGGTTCATCAACAGTACCACCGGCAACCATAGTGCCTACAACAACAGCCTCATATTCGCGGCTTATTTCTCTCGCCTGTAGTTGTTCTACTAAATGGGTTTGTGCAGGAATAGTTTTTGCTACTACCATTAAGCCGGTCGTATCTTTATCAAGTCGGTGCACGATTCCAGCTCGTGGCACGTTAGCAATTTCAGGAGCATGATTAAGCAAAGCATTCAAAACCGTACCGTCACTGTTACCTGCCCCAGGATGCACGACTAAATTCATAGGTTTGTTAATAACTAATATATGTTCATCTTCAAACACAATATTTAAGTCAATGTCTTGGCCCTTATGTTGAACTTGCACTTCAACTTGAGCATTAATCTCAATAAGCTCTTCACCTATCAACTTTTCTCTAGGTTTGTTGAGTATTTGTCCATCTACTTTGACATAATCAGCCAAAATCCATTCTTTTAAGCGAGATCTTGAATAATCAGGGAACATTTCGGCCAAAGCTTGATCTAATCGTTTGCCAAGTAAGTTTTCGGGCACAATTGCCTGTAATTGAATTTTTTCATGTGCGGTAGACATGCATTAAACATCCTGAAAGTGTTTCGTAACGATTTATATGTGCATAGCCCAATTTGCTAGGGTAGAATGCGCTGCAGTTATCGATTTGGTAAAACACTATTCTAACGGATTTTTAGCCCTAATGAATCATGCATGAACGATCGAAATAGAAATGAGAGTAAATAAGAGCAATATGATCAGTAAAATCAACCTTAGAAATATTATATTTAGCAGTGCTTTAGTAGTAATGGCTGGATGTTCATCGGTTCCAGAAGACGAAGATGTCGACCTAGTACTACGCAATAAAAGTGCACAAAGTCTTTATGATGATGCCAAAGAAAAAATGCGTCTCGGTAACTTTAATGTTGCAACAGAAGCACTGAGTGCCCTAGATTCGCGTTTCCCCTTTGGACCATTGTCAAACCAAGTCCAATTGGACCTTATTTACGGCTATTATAAAACGGGTAAAACAAGTGAAGCCCTAGCGACGATTGACCGTTTCACTCGTCTCAATCCTAATCATTCAGATGTTGATTATGCTTTATACATGCGTGGTCTTACGAATATGGAAGTGGACAGTAATTTATTTCAAGAACTTGTAGGGATCGACAGGTCAGATCGTGATCCTAGTAACTCCCGTCAAGCATTTAACGATTTTAGGCGTTTAATTGAAAAATTCCCAAACAGTAAATATGCAGCAGATGCACAAAAACGCATGTTACATATCAAAAGTCGATTAGCAAAATATGAGATTAGCATTGCGCGCTATTACATGCGCCGAGACGCTTACGTGGCTGCGGCTAATCGAGGCAGATTTGTGATTGAGCATTATCCAGACACAAGTCATGTGCAAGAAGCCCTTGAAATCATGGTAGAGTGTTATGACCAACTTAATCTAGATGATTTAAAAAGTAACGCGATGAAAACACTTAAACTCAACTATCCAGATAGCAGTTTTATAAGTTAATAGTTTAAATAAAAAAACGCGCTTTTAGCGCGTTTTTTTATTGACCAATGATTATTTAAAAAATAAATGGCTAAACGGGTTCAACAATCGAGCGATTCCCGCAGTAAAGTGTAATGGTTGGTCAACTATAGTAAAAACCAAGCAGCCATCATCAGCCTCTGAGTGAGGTAAATGTTTATGGCGACTACTCATCAAAGTAAAGTCACCGCAGTCATACTCTGCAATACCATCGCCATATTGACCGTCGATAACTAAAGTCATCTCAGTGCCTTTATGAGTATGTTCGGGAACACGTCCGCCCTTTTCCATATAAATAAAATTAGCTTTACCAATATCACCCAAGTCGACAGGTGCCTGCCATAACTTACCAACTAAACGAGACCAATTCCCAGTATTTTTAGCATATTTGCGTAACGCTCTCGGTAATTCGAAAAACTTACCATCAAGTTCAATGGAAGTGTTATTTGCTATTGATTCTACGTTATCGGCAATCGGTAGTTCTGTAATTTTAGTGACCATATCAAGATATTGACTATCCAAAGGTTCAATCGCTGTTTGCGGAGAAAACAACTCTTTGGCTAGTTCAGCTTGAATTTCCAAACAATCCTGCTGGCATTGTGGACACATGTCCACATGTGCAGAAATCATTAATGCCATTGCGGTATCGCAATTACCGGCCGAAAACCTTTGCAAATCAGCAAAATTAGGGTGAAAACTAATCATCGTTTTTTACCATCTCTTTCAATCGCTGTAATCCTAATCTGGCTCTAGATTTCACTGTGCCCAGTGGAATATCGAGTTCATCAGCCACTTCCTGCTGAGACTTACCATCTATATATATCGCTTCTATTACTAACTTTTGTTTTTCAGGTAACGACTGAAACATTGTTTCAATCTCATCCATAGAAACTTGATGATCCAAAGACACTTCGTTTACGTCAGCAGTCTGCTCACATAGAACTGGCCACAAGTCATCCGAGCACAAATCTTCTTTTCGGTTGCGCTGTTTTCTAAGCATATCAAACCGAATGTTTCTCGCTATGGTAAAAATCCATGTCGAAGGTGAGCCTTTGTCAACATTAAAAAGGTGAGACTTTTGCCATACATTAGACATAGTGTCCTGCACCATCTCCATGGCAAGGGCCTCATTTCCCATTTGCTTGAGGGCATAGGATCGGAGACGGGGAGCGAAATAACTAAAAACTTTGGCAAACGAATGCCTGCAACGTTGCGTTGCAACAAGCCTTAGATAATCTGACATTTCATCGGCACATTCGATTGGCTTTACGGAACTAATTTGTTTTGATTCCAGCGTTATTCCAACTAGCATCTACTTTCACCATCAATTTATTGATATGACTAATAGATACTTGTTGTATTGATTAAAGGATCACTCTACTAATTGTGTCAGAAAATCGAGTGTCTTAACACTGTCTTTTTGTCGTAAAAATTGTTGCTTTTGCTCGGCATTGACAGGCAATAGTTCTAACCAACGATATATCACCCAATTTAGATCATTAAATTGAAGGGTCTCATATAGAAGACTCTGTTCTGGATACTTATCAAAAATTTCTTTTAACTTGTTCCCAATAAATGAAATATCATGACTTTTGGGTTGGTCTTGCCAAATATCTAACCACTGACACTCGCCGATGCGCAAGCCGTCATCGTCAGTAGTGGCACTAGTAATGGAAAAACACTGCTTACCTTCGACCGTTATACCTAACATTCCGTCGCGCAAAACATTAAAATCGATGATCTGAACATAAGTCCCTATGGGATAAATGTGCTCATTTTTACTTTTGTCTCCTTGAGAATTCAGCATACAGATCCCGAATCCCCTGTCATCTTTACATGCCTCCTTGATCAAACGCACATACCTAGGTTCGAATATTCTTAGGGATAGCCTTCCACCAGGCAATACATGGGCCGACAATGGAAATAAAGGGAGTGAGAAAGACGAGTGCATATAAAAACTGTATCCAAGTAAACATAAACGTCTTTACGCCCATTTCTCAAATTTAGATCTAAAATAATGGTGAGATGCAGCTTTCTTTGTGATCTGTTAACGACTCAATTAGGTATCAATCTCAAACAATTTATAAGTCATCATGACACTACCTATTGACGTGGCCATATGCAGTTTAAAAGACAAGGTAACTATGAGTAAAAAAATCGCAATTATAGGAACAGGGATTTCAGGTTTAACCTGTGGCCATCTGCTTCATAAACACCATGACTTAACCATTTTTGAAGCCAATAACTATATTGGAGGACATACCGCGACTAAGGATGTTGAAGTCAATGGGGAAGTTTACGCTATAGACACCGGTTTTATCGTTTTTAACGATTGGACCTACCCAAATTTCATTAAACTGATGAACAAAATTGGAGTTCAATCCCAAGCCACCGAAATGAGTTTTAGCGTCAAAAATCTGTCCGAAAACCTTGAATACAACGGCAACACACTTAACAGTTTGTTTGCCCAAAGAAGAAACTTACTCAGACCTAAGTTTTGGAGAATTGTCAGAGACATCCTAAAATTCAATAAGATATGCAAACAACAAGCATTAGAAAAAGCCGATTGTGGTCAGCAAACTCTACAAGAGTTTCTTACCCAACATAACTTTAGTGACGATTTTGTCTACAACTACATATTACCTATGTGCGCCGCCATATGGTCAACCAGCTTAGAAAATATTAAGGCTTTTCCTTTCACTTTTTTCCTACGCTTTTTCAACAATCATGGTTTACTTAATATTACACACAGGCCTCAATGGCACTCCATAGTAGGAGGCTCTAGAGAATATATCCAACCTTTAATAGCCGGTTACGAAGATAGCATTAAACTTAATTGCCCAGTCAAGTCAGTAATCGACAACGGAAATAAAAAATTAGTCGTCTTGCAAGACAACTCTGAATCAGAATTTGATGAAGTTATTTTCGCTTGTCATAGCGATCAAGCCCTCGCTATTCTTGCTTCACCAAGTACTACACATAAAGAAATTTTAGGAAATATACTCTATGCAAAAAACGAGGTGATTCTGCACACCGATGACAGAGTACTGCCCACTCGAAAACTAGCATGGGCCAGTTGGAATTATTTAATTAAAGGTTATGAAGGTGAGTCTCAAGCGCCTGCAGTACTAACCTACAACATGAATATTCTGCAAAATATCCAGTCGGAAACTACTTTTTGTGTCACATTAAATAATGCTGAAGATATCGCCCCAGATAGCGTGTTGGGGACCTACCAGTACGCTCATCCCCAATACACTAATCAAACGGTTGAAGCGCAATCTAGGAGGGCTGAAATTTCGGGGACACAAGGCATGCATTTTTGCGGCGCCTATTGGTACAACGGTTTTCACGAAGATGGAGTACGAAGTGCTTTAGATGTGTGTGCTTTGTTTGGCGAGCAACTCTAGTGGAAAGTGCGTTATATAAAGGCAGTGTTTATCACAGTCGATTTGTGCCCAAGAAACATTCTTTCAATTACCAGATATTTTTAATCTGGCTTAACCTCGACGAAATTGAGCAAGTTGAATCCGAGATAAAGGGGTTTTCATGTAAGTCATGGGCACCGCTAAGGTTTAAACGCAGTGATTATTTAGGTGACCCGCAAAGACCATTGAAACAATCAGTATTGGAAAAAATGTCGGAGTTGGCGCAACAAAAACTAGAGGGTAGTGTTTTTTTACTCGGGCAAACTCGTACCTTTGGAATGTACTTTAGCCCAGTGAATTTTTATTACTTGCAACAACAAGATGGCGAGTTTAGTCATTTATTAGCCGAAGTGAGTAATACACCTTGGAATGATAGGCATTGTTATTTGGTGGATTTATCTACCCAAGAAGAGTGCGATAAAGTCTTCCATGTTTCTCCCTTCAACCCAATGGATATGCAATACAGGTGGAAGGTCTCGCAGCCACAAAAATCGCTTCAATTAACGCTATCGTGCCACAAAGAAGTGAAACATTTTGTCGCTAGCTTAAATTTGTCACGGATAGAACTGAACTCTAGAAGCCTTTTCAACGTATTACTGAGTATTCCAAGCATGACCATAAAAACCGTGTTCGGCATTTATTGGCAAGCGCTTAAACTTTTTATTAAAGGTGTGCCGTTTTATCCACACCCAGAACAAGGTAAAAAATAACTATGGCAAACGTAGAACAAGCACTAATAGAGTCTTCTAGCGCATCTTGGCAACATAGATTATGCCGTTCAATTATGTTGAAAGTATTTTCTAGCCTTCCACAAGGGCAGGTAGTGATAAAGGAACGCGGTGTGCTGGTAGACACCTTTGGCAAAAAAGACTCTGACTTGCACGCTGAAATCGACTTTCAGTGTCTTAGCGTTTACCAAAGCTTGTTGTTCGGAGGCAGCATAGCGTCTGGTGAAACGTTTTCAGAAGGCTTATGGACTACTCCAAATTTAACCAACGTTATTCGTATATTCGCCCGCAATTTACCTTTGCTCGATAGTTGGGAAGCAAAAATGCAGTGGTTAGCATATCCACTTCGTAAAATTGGTCATATAGCGAATAAAAACTCGACATCAGGTTCTAAGAAAAATATCGCGGCACACTATGACCTAGGCAACAAACTATACACACGATTTCTTGATGACAGTATGATGTACTCCGCGGCCATATACCCGTCACCTGAAGCAACGTTAGCGCAAGCTCAAAACACTAAATTAAAAACAATTTGTGAAAAATTGCAGTTAACGCCAAGTGATCATTTACTTGAAATAGGCACGGGTTGGGGTGGCTTAGCGGTATTTGCTGCAAAACATTATGGCTGTAAAGTCACCACCACAACAATCTCAGAGGAACAACATCAGTACACTCAACAATTGATAGATAGAGAAGGACTGCAACACAAAATTACGCTGTTGAAAAAAGATTATCGATTACTCGAAGGCAAATATGACAAGCTAGTTTCAATTGAAATGATTGAGGCAGTAGGAAAAGAGTTCTTGCCAAACTTCTTTAAAAAATGTTCGAGCTTATTAAAAGAACAAGGTTTAATGATGCTACAGGCAATAACGATTAGTGATCAACGATTCGACAGTTACAGCAAAAGTGTAGACTTCATTCAAAAGCATATTTTTCCTGGAGGCTTTTTACCCTCACAACTGTTAATTAACCAACACCTGAGAAAACATACAGACATGATGATCCGTGATCTTCATGACATCGGATTAGATTACGCGCGTACGTTAAAAGATTGGCATCACAGACTTCTCGAAAACAAAGAGCCTCTAGAAAAAGACGGTTATGACGAGCGATTTATGAATATGTGGCGTTATTACTTTAGCTACTGTGAGGGGGGCTTCTTAGAACGCACTATTAGTACTGTGCAATTAGTCATCAGCAAACCCGCTTTTTCACAAAACATTAGTCGTTAGGTTTTCGAAAACCATGCGTTTTGCAACTCCTAAAACCAACCTAGTGCGGCTGTCTAGCTTGGTATTGACGCTACTCATTTCTGGAGCAACTATGGCGGATCCTCTTTCAGAGTTAAAAATAGTAGGTGAAGCCAAATTGAAAGTGTTGTTCTGGGATGTTTACGACTCGAGCCTATTTAACCAAACAGGAATTTACCAAGCCGGTCAGTTTCCACAGGCACTAAAAATCAATTACTTAAGAGATATCGATGCAGAAGATCTAGTGGCAACAACCCAACAAGAATGGCAAAAATTGGGCATCGAACCCGCTTCATTTGAAGTGTGGATCCCTTTGTTGGCAGAGATATTTCCCGATATCAAAAAAGGTGACACCCTTTTATTGGATGTCGGTGAAAACCGACACAGTGAGTTTTATTTTAACGGTAAAAGCATAGGTAAAATTAGAGACGAAAATTTCGGACCAAGCTTCTTACGCATTTGGTTAGACCAAAACTGTAGCTATCCGAAAGTACGCAGACAACTTTTAGGATTAAACAAATGATTTCATACAAATGTTGGCTCTTGATAATAATTTCTCCGTTTCTGTTGTCGTGCAGCACCTCGCTAGATGATTATGAAAACACCACTCCCAAATTCGATTTACCAAGTTATTTTAATGGAAACGTGACGGCTTGGGGAATAGTGCAAGATTACTCGACTAAACTAACAAGGCGTTTTTGTGTGGACATTATAGGAACGTGGCAGGGTGATAAAGGACAATTACACGAAACCTTCTATTATAACGACGGAGAGCAACAAATTCGTATTTGGGATTTAAATATATCGACTGATGGTAATGTTACGGGCGGCGCAGCAGACGTTATAGGACAAGCTAGCGGCAAGTCAAAAGGAACGGCATTTAATTGGCAATATACGTTGCGAGTGCCTGTGGGTGATACTGAGTATGACCTGTTTGTCGACGACTGGATGTATTTGTTGAACGACAAAAGGATGATGAACCGCTCTTACATGAAAAAATTCGGTATCACTGTTGCCGAAGTTTCAATTTTTTTCGATAAAACTGCACCTGTCAGAAAATGTAATTGACTACGAAGTTTCCTGAATAATTTTGTGTTAACACTTTTGCGGCCTTTGAGATTTTTCGTAAAAGAAGGAGGCCTAAGACAACTAGGTACGCAGTAAACTCACAAACAATAACGCTAAAAGTTAGCATTCACTTAAGTTATGAATCGACATACCTAAGTATCACCTCACAGATTTTTTAATCCATTCAAATGGTTTTTAATGAATCCATCGACACGCAGCAACAGCTGCATAACAAACTACACTCGAGGAACTTAACCATGTTGAAAATAGTTAAAACTTCTATCGCTATCGCTACTATCTCTTTATTCTCTG
>NZ_JBDVXF010000047.1:0-6809 GCF_039964565.1 Paraglaciecola sp. | reverse complement strand
CTAGAGGTGCGGCAACTGGAGTCAAACCCGTTCAAGAAATGACTGCATTAAAATTAGGTAAAAGCCGCACTATAAGAAACGGTGAAAAAGTCGCGATTCTTAATTTCGGCGTTTTATTGCCCTTTGCTGAAGAAGCAGCAGGAATATTGGGTAGGGTTGAAGCGTTTTATAAGTAAACTTAGTGGCTAGTGGCTAGTGGCTAGTGGCTAGAAAAGCTTAAAGCTTAAAGCTTAAAGCTTAAAGCTTAAAGCTTTTTTAGGGTGTCAATACAAATACTCTACAAATACATAGAACGAGCCAACTGTTACGAACCTGACTCGATATCCTTATTAAGCTTTTATTATGTCACGCTCGATAAATACTTCTTTAGCGACAAACATACCGTTTAAAGCTGCTGGAAAACCAGCATATACCGCCATTTGTATAATAACTTCTACTATTTCTTCGGGTTTGCAACCAACATTTAAGGCACCATGAATATGAACATTCAATTGAGGTAGGCAATTTCCTAAAGCAGTTAATGCCGCAACTGTAGCCAATTCTCGGCTCTTTAAATCAAGTCCAGGCCGCTGGTAGATGTCACCAAAAGGAAATTCGATTGTGTATTTTGCCAAGTCAGGCGCAATAGAGGCTAGGCTATCAATAACTTTTCGCCCTGCTTCTCCGTCAATTTCATTTAGCTTATTGAGACCTGATTCGTAACGTTGATTATTCATTAACACTCCAATTGTTGTTTATTGCGCTTATTCACAATAACTCAACCTTACAACTTAGAGCCAACTCTAAGTCAAGCGTTAAGTTCTAACTCAATGATTTCGCTATAATGCACAATTTTCTCTTTTAACTTTTTAAGATGGAATTGTTCTTCAGTAATTTTCTGTTCTAACGTCACTGCATGTTGTTGCAAAATTTGCATTCTTAATTCAGATGTAGAAGCACCTTCATCTCTTAAATCAGCATACTTTTTAATATTATCGAGAGGCATACCTGTATCTTTTAATCGTTTTATAAATTCAATCCAAATAACATCTTTCTCTGTAAACCAACGGTGGCCACTGGAATTTCTAGAAATATTTTTTAACAAGCCAATCTTTTCGTAATATCGAATCGTATACGAAGACACATTGGTTACCTTCGAAAATTTTTGAATATTCATACAACCCTTGAAAGAAGTTTAACTGTTAAGCAGTAATTATCATGACACCTAATGATGATTGTAATTGACGGGCTTTTTAATCTTTTTGAAAGCGTCACTGGATGGCGACTATAGCAGCATTACACCCCCTCATAGTCGAGCCTCAAGATCATCTATGATTTCGTGGTGATACCAACGACTCTGTCACCATCGATGCGCCTGAGATCAATTTCTACAAACGATACAAAATCATTTTGTCTTGATCTAGATACTAATATATTTAATGGCTAGTGTATTGTTTTGAAAATGCTGAGGGAGCCATACCATACTGCTCATGGAACCGGCGATTAAAGTGACTCAAATCGGCAAAACCAAGAGAGAAACACACTTCACTCACCGAGCGACCTGTTTTAAGTAATTGGGCAGCCGTTTCAACTCGCAAATACTGCTGTAAATTAAGCGGTGAACACCCCACTTTTTGTTTAAAAGCTTGATAGAAACGTGAACGACTCATACAGGCTACTTTGCATAAATAGTCGATATCCAGAGGCGTGCTTAAATGGGTATTGATATAGTGAATACTGGCCTGTAAACCATTTTTTTCAGATCGCTCTTGGCTGTCATTTAACAAAAATTCCCGTGCTTGATGTTTGAGAATACGCGTGACTAATTCCGACACCCCAAAATCAATAGCAATATCTCGTTCACTATCATCTTCAATAAAACTATTAAACAAACGCTCAAGCAATAGTTGTGTGCCTTGAGAATGTTGAGTGTGCAGATGGCGTTGTGACAATACGCGCCAACTATCAAGTTCAAGGGGAGCACCAAGTTGTTGATCGAGTTTATCGCTGATAGCAGCTATACGTTCACGGCTTATTTCAACAGTCAAACAACGAGTGGGTTTGTCCATTTTCGCTTCGGGGAAATCAATAGCAACAGAAGTATTAGCCGCCATCACAAACGATTGATTAGGCACAAACTCCATTGATTCGGCGCCACCCACAACAGGGTATGAACTGTGTAATACTTTTTTGCCCTGGATCATGCCGCAATATAACAAACCAGTAGAATGCAATAGTACCTTTTCAGCGGGCAGATAAGTGTCGTAAATACTTAATTCAGAATGTGGCCCTGCAAAACTGACTCTGTTTTCTACCAGTTTTTGTGGGCGATCTAAGCCAATTTTAGTCGCTAAAGCATTGTCATTCATATTACGTTCCTACGTTAAAAGAACTTTAGGATTGTCGTACAAGTAAAATGGACTCACAGACAACTCATTTTTAGATCCACAATTTATATTAACAGTCGAAAGCCATTTGATTAAATTTTTTTTAACAAATGAAATGTAAAGTATTTATAAGGAATCTTCTATGATTTATGCACAACCTGGTTCAGCCGATTCATTAGTCACCTTTAAGAAACAATACCAAAATTTTATTGGAGGCCAGTGGGTTGCCCCTGTTAAAGGTCAGTATTTTGATAATGTAAGTCCCATTGATGGAGAGAAATTTTGTGAAATTCCTCGCTCAACTGAAGAAGACATTAATTTAGCCTTAGATGCAGCTCATCGCGCAAAAGCTTCGTGGGGATCAACCTCAGTCACAGACCGCTCAAACATATTACTAAAAATTGCTGACCGGATAGAACAAAATTTAGAATTATTAGCCGTTGCAGAGACGTGGGATAACGGTAAAGCCATCCGAGAAACGTTAAATGCAGATATTCCACTCGCTGCAGACCATTTCAGATACTTTGCAGGTTGTATGCGCGCCGAAGAAAGTAGTTTAAGCGAGATAGACAGTAATACAGTTTCATATCATTTTCATGAACCGCTCGGGGTAGTAGGACAAATTATTCCATGGAACTTCCCTATCCTAATGGCGGCCTGGAAATTGGCCCCAGCTTTGGTTACAGGTAACTGTGTGGTATTAAAACCAGCCGAACAAACGCCCGCTTCCATTTTAGTATTACTAGAGTTAATCGGCGATTTATTACCAGATGGCGTGTTAAACGTAGTAAATGGCTTCGGAAGAGAAGCAGGTCAAGCGCTAGCTAGCAGCACACGAATAGCTAAAATTGCATTCACTGGCTCAACACCCGTTGGGATCCAAATATTAAAATGCGCAGCTGAAAATATCATTCCATCAACGGTAGAATTGGGCGGTAAATCTCCAAATATCTACTTCAATGACATTATGAATAACGAAGATAGCTACCTAAGCAAATGTGTTGAAGGCTTAGTATTAGCTTTCTTCAACCAAGGTGAAATATGTACTTGTCCTTCAAGAGCGTTAATTCAACAAGACATTTACGAACCCTTCATGGAAATGGTGATCGCTCGTACCAACAGCATTATTCGCGGCAATCCACTTGATGTAAATACTCAAGTTGGCGCACAAGTATCAAACGTGCAATATGAGAAAATACTCAACTACATTGATATTGGTCGTAAAGAAGGCGCAACAGTGTTAACGGGTGGAGGCAGTGCGAACTTGGTCAGCCCTTACGACAAAGGGTTTTACGTACAACCTACCTTGTTGAAAGGCACCAACGACATGCGAGTATTCCAAGAAGAAATTTTTGGTCCTGTAGTCGGAGTAACAACATTTAAAGATGAAGCCGAAGCGTTAGCGATAGCAAACGACAGTATGTTTGGTTTAGGTGCCGGGTTATGGACGCGAGATATGAACCGTGCTTATCACCTTGGTAGAAAAATAGAAGCCGGTCGTATTTGGACCAACTGCTACCACGCATACCCAGCCCATGCTGCATTCGGTGGTTATAAAAAATCAGGCATAGGACGCGAAACCCATAAAATGGCGATGGGTAATTACCAACAAACCAAAAACCTTCTAGTGAGTTACGACACTAACCCTTTGGGCTTTTTCTGATACCAAATAGGTATAAGCCCTTTTTAAACGTTAGCGCCTAGCGCTAACGTTTCTTTTTAGAGCAAAATTATCAGGAATACCCGCGTGTCTCAGCAACGGGCGTATCACCTAAATAAGAAATAACAGCCTTTGAATTAGGTAAAAATCCCACCATAAGAACCGGTGAAAAGGTAGCTATTCTCAACGTTGATATTTTATTACCCTTCATCCAAGAAGCCGCAGAAAAAATCATCCACCCTGTTCAATTAATTATTCACTTGGAAATTTACTTTTACTTTTCAAACTATTTCAACCTCTTATTCGACTTACTTAATGTTGATATTAATAAACGGAGAATAAAATGAAATACACCACACGCAGTATTGCCCTTATCGGAACAGTTTTAGCCTGCCCATTGTTATTTGCAGCAACATACACAGCTCAGCAAGGTGAGCCTTTAGTTGAAGCCATTAAACAGGCAAATCACGCCAACATAAAACAGGTATTCAACCAAGGATTTGACGTTAATGATGAAATACGAGGAGATGGCACGCCACTTATCATTGCCGCTAGAAACGGTGACTTAAATTTAACAGAACATTTGATCGACATAGGTGCAGACGTCAATCAGATAAGTCTAGGTAACGGCAACCCATTGATAGCAGCCGTACAAGGCAAAAATATCACAGTGGTTGAGCGTATTCTTCAACAAGGAGTGAATATTGACGCGAATGTAGAGAATGATGAAACGGCACTCATTAATGCCTCTCATATGGGCAACCTAGAGATGGTACGTTATTTAGTGGAACAAGGCGGCGCCGACATAAACTTGGCTGTCAACGCCAAAACGTCTAATGGAGTGGTACTTAGAAGCCCTCTCAACATGGCAAAAACACCAGAGGTTAAAAACTACCTAATAACCCGCGGAGCCACACTGTAAGTTACCCAGCTAAGCCTAACCATCAGTTTAGGCTTTTTCCGTTTTATTATTTCACGCCTCAAGAGTTAGTTATCATGACTGTCCCGATAAGTATTTATACATTTCTTCGGCGAACATAGTTAAAAGAATTCGGAAAGAAAACTAACCTATACAAAAACATAGGAAACATGTTAAAAATGATGAATGTAGATATGCGACAAAATGCCGTGTTTAAACACCGGATTTTGTAAGAGATTAATATTGTTGAACTAAGCCGCTACGCGGAGCCTGTCATCCTTTCCATTTGAGCCACACTTATCGGTGGGTATGTACCTATATTTTAGGAGATAAGTGATCGTGACTTTATACAGACAGCCATAATAAAAATGGATATCTAAGCCGACTCAAATTCTAATTGGAAGTGCGCCAGAAAACTCGAGCACTTTGGCCGAAGGCCAGCAAGTGACTTTCTGAGTAACGCGCCTTGTTATATTCAACTCTCAAAGAACGCCTTAATCTCAGCAGATAACACCGCAGGAGCCTCTTCAATCACAAGATGCCCCGTGTCAGGTACAGTTACAAGTTTGGAACCTCTTATTTTACTTTGAAGTAAATAAGCTTGCTCGCAAGGAATCCACTTGTCTTCTTCCCCCCACAATATGAGAACTGGTGCGTTTACCGTGTTAAATTTATCTTGAAACTCATCTGTAAAAACTGAATCTGCTTGAGCAATCTGTCGATAAAATGCTTTTTTTCCTTTTTCATCCTGCCATGGCGTTAGTATTCCATCGATTGTTTCTTTTGAAAGTTTTTGATGTGCAGCTGTTTTTATATACGCTTCGACTATTGCTGAATGAATATAATCAGGAGCTCCAGCAAAAGCATTTTCATGTTTTTCGATATGTTTAAAAAATGGCGATCCCCAAGGAGATAATGCGACAGGATCTATGACAGCAATTTTTTTATAGTTACGCTTATCTAAGATGTGATTTCTCAATACTGTTGTGCCACCAAAGTCATGGCCGACAATAAAAGGCGACTCTAATTCCCAGTGTTCAACTAAAGAATCTAGTAATTTATTCTGTATTCCAAGAGAAACATCTGCTTCACTTTTATCTGATTCTCCATACCCAAGCAGATCAAAATAGTAAACCTTATAATGACTGGCTAAGTCACGAATCAAATGCCTCAAATTGAAAGATGACCAGGGTGTGCCATGCACCAAAATTAGAGGTTCTCCCTCACCTTTAATACCGTACTTAACTTCCCGACCTTGATATTGAAACGTATGAGGAAGACTCCAATTGCTCAATTTAAACTCCTTGAATATAACGCTTTGCATATGGGAATTTTAGGAGCGCTTTTTCAGCGAGTGAAATTCCCACCATTAGGTTTTTGTTATGCACTTGCTTGTACAAAGTGCAACTTGCCAAATTCAGTGTGCTTTGATTCAGGATTCATAGACAGTAACTTATCAAGTTGCTTCGAACTAAATAAATTATTCTTGAATAAAGCTCTAAACTCGCCGTTATCAAAACTCTTTATCCAATTTATATGCTCATGTGAGGATTCAATACTTAAACCACCAAGTAGCCCTTTTTTGATCTTGCCTTCCGAAAAAACATCAATCCCTTCATCAATCTCTATTTCAAACCCACAACTTGTTGAAAAAGGAATGGTTAGTTTTACCAAGCCACCCATAACTAGTTTTACCAAGCTAGTTTTACCAAGCAGAGCTAGTTTTACCAAGCCACCCATAACAATTTGACTAAATAAAAAGACAAACTAGGCTTTGATTAGGAAATAAATCAAAGGATTGATGTCATGCCTCAGCCACGTAGTAGTCAAATTAGTTTATCGGATACTCCATTTTATCATTGTG
>NZ_JBDVXF010000046.1:0-5895 GCF_039964565.1 Paraglaciecola sp. | reverse complement strand
TATGTGTTTGCTGTAAGCGATGACTTAACAGCCAATATGACAGATGAAGTATACGGCTTAGCTCAGAGATTTGGATTGATCTGAAAAAACGATCAAAAGAACACTAGTACCTATTGACCAACCTGAGGCTCATATGTGTTAGTTGTACTACTTTTTAATTTTCACCAAATCGCCTTCTACAACTAAACACTCATATCTTTCTTTGATTTTGAAAAAATCACCTTTTTCTTTATATTCAGTTATACGTTCAATTCTTGTGTTAACTAATAAATCTCCATCAATACCTGTTTTTTGACCATTTCTAATTGCCTCATCCATAGCGCGTTGCATAAGGTTATCTTTTGGACCTGAAATGTAAACTAGAGTATGTAAGTTAACCTGATAGCAGGCTTTGCCTTTTGTATATGAAACTGTGTTTGTACCTTTCTCATATTCTAAATTTCGTACATTAAATGATGACGCTGCTGTAAATTGCCCCAGTCGTTCATTTGTATCAGGTGGGAATTGAACACACCCTGTTAGAATTGATAAAAAAGGTATTGTTGTAATTATATTTTTGATATGCACGAAATTTCCTTGTGTGTGATGTACAACTAACGTCCCAAGCAGCGGAAAACGCGAGCGTTTTGGCGCAGCCAGCGAGTGGTTTTCCGATGACTTGGTTTGTTAGGCTTTTTACTAGCATGCTATTTTTTGCAGGTAAAATGAACTAAATCTGATTTACTTGAGCCATTAACAAGTGAAGTCCATTTGGAACGTTTAGACCAATCGTTAAATTTTTTAGTTGGCTGTTCGTGAAACCCGTCAACTGAACTACCTGCTAACTCAAAATACTTCATTGCATTGCAATCAATATTTAATTTGGTGAAATCCGTATAAGCTTTATTTTTTCCAACTCGGCTAGAAAGTACGTAAAACTTATTATCTTCGAGTGATTTACTCTCAACAATATAATAAGCCCCTTTATCGCCTGATGAAGGGGCTCGGTATAAAGTATTTGCGGATAAGTTAAGAGATAACGTAGCTGATATTAAGATTAGTGAGATTTTTTTCATGTTCCATCCTTGAGCTATAAAGTTAAAATAATACACATTAATTTAGAAAAGCCTAACTACTTAGTGATTATACAGCACGTAGTGTGTGACTAATAATGAAACACCCAACCTAGACACCCGAAACAATAAAGTACCCAATTGTTGCAAAATCAACAAGCTTAAAGTGGTGTAACTATGTGTTCGTTTGGGTGTAAAAATCCAAAGCTGGGGGCAATAAGGGACTGAGTTGTTGCATGCGCTTATATATAAGGTTTAGTTCAAATTTTAGGCAGCAGAATAACGCTTCCATAATCTGGAAGTGGGTGATGTGAATTTTAGTTGTGACTCAAGCTTGTTGTAATAGCACTCTCGCTTTTGCCATGCCTCGTATTCGTTGATGGTCGGTGTGGTGTTTAAATTGTTGTAGCATGTGTTCGCTACCAACGGCGGTATGAAAGTGTTTTTCGAACTCTGTGGTTAAGGTTAACCATTGTTCTGAGTTAAGTCCAAGCCGCGCAAGAATGGGATTGTGGTGCTGTTCGATGTGGCCTGCTTTATCTTCTCGAATACATCTTCCGGTTGTATCTACCAATTCACAGTAGTCAATTAGGCTGTAAGCGATACCTTTTGGCATGTCTTGCCTGTGATTGCCTACAAAACGCATCAACTTTTTGGGTTGTTCACCTTTTTTGAACGAGTGAATACGACTTTGTATGCTGGTGTGTTTTGAGGTTTCAGGTGTGTTTTCCATTTTGGCTCTAATAGGGTTTAAATCCACATAGGCCATACAGGCTAACACGGCACTTTCATCTAACAATGCTTGTGATTTGAATCGCCCTTCCCACAAATTTATAGGGAATAAATTTGAACAGCTTTAGCTGGCCCGAAGGGTGAGTGCCATGGATGGCAACGAATAAAACCGGCCGGTGCAACCATCTTCTTTATTGGCTTCACGGGCAATGTGCTCATTGAGGTTGCGCATCAGCCAGCTGATGTCATATAAACGTTGGCGGTATATTGTCACGGTTTCTTCGAAACTTATTCTTTCCCCCTGACTCAGAGTGCCACCTTTTTGGTATTTTTGAGTCAACAGCGTGCCTTGATACAGTTGATACCAACGTCTTAC
Source organism: Paraglaciecola sp. (assembly GCF_039964565.1). Taxonomy (GTDB): domain Bacteria; phylum Pseudomonadota; class Gammaproteobacteria; order Enterobacterales; family Alteromonadaceae; genus Paraglaciecola. Next base: position 3,735 of record NZ_JBDVXF010000046.1, on the reverse strand, counting down.
AACCTATTTAGTAGACTAACTTTCAGCTGAGTCTTTATCCACACACAGCACCACATGGGTATGATTACTCATCACTGCATAAGCACATATATCAATTGAAAACACCGAAGACAAAAACAACAACCGCTCCTCTACCCATCCTCGGCGATGCACATAACTCTGACCAGTGAATTTATCCTCACCGCACAAAAAGGAACGGCGAACACAGCGGGAAACACAATGGTAATAAGGCGTATCGATTAAACTGACTTGGTTTTTACGTGGTTGAGGCATAACAGACCATCCGTGGTTGTTTGAGCACCTTAAAGATTAGAACAAAGCCACGTTTTTGCTACTTTTTAAGAATGGGTGTCTTCTTTACTTCTTTCTTCTTTACTTCTTTACTTCTTTACTTAGAAACTCGCAACCTTCTCGCCATGAAACTTACCTCTTTTTAGCAGTAGAAAGTAAATAGAAGCTAGTTTTTACTGGCTTTGAAATTGGTCATTCCGGTGAGCTTTTAGGCCGGAATCCTTGATTTTGGAGTTGAGTAGATAGATTAAGTCGAGACTAATTCATTTTATTTAACTTTAATCTGCCCCTGTTATTTTCTACTTTGCAAAAAGTTTATTAAATAGCGCTTCTGACTGTTTTAGCCCTTCTTCGGTTAACTGTATCTATTTAGTTTTAACCACAGCAACGCAAATGATACTGATTTGCATTTGCATTTAATATATAAATACGCACCTAACTATCTTGCCATCTATCTCACCGGAGCACTAAATGAAACACCCTGCAAAAAATTTTTTAACTTTATCTGTATTAACTGCGTTAACAACACCTTATGCCAATGCCCAAACGAATGATGAACAAACGTCAGAAAGTATTGAACGCATAGCTGTTTACGGACAAAAGCAAAAAACTAAAGCAGCGACTAAATTAAACTTGTCTCCCCTTGAAACGCCACAAATGGTGAGTGTGTTATCACGGGATCAAATTGACGATTTTTCTCTGCGAGAAACCAATTCAGTTTTGGCTTATGCGCCGGGCGTTACCGTTGAACAAGTTGAAACCGGTAGAACCTATTACACTGCAAGAGGGTTTGATATTGTTAACTTTCAATATGACGGTATGGGAGTACCCTTTTCATATGGTTTGACTCAAGGACATGATGATGCAGCACTCTTTGAGCAAGTTGAAGTAGTAAAAGGGGCGACAGGCTTAACTACTGGTTTGGCTAATCCATCGGCAACCATTAACTTTGTACGTAAGCGGCCAACTAAAGATTTTAAAGCTGGATTAACTGCTTCTGCAGGTAGTTGGAATCAATTTCGTTTAGATGGAGATGTGTCCGGAGAATTAGTAGAAGATCGCCTTCAAGGACGTGTAGTAATAGCCAAACAAGAAGGAGACTCATATCTTGATCGTTACTCTAAAGAGCTTAACTTATTCTACGGCGTATTGAGTGGTTATGTGACTGACAGCACAAAACTCACCTTTGGCCATACTATCAATGACAATCAGAATAAGGGCAATTCATCAGGTGCTGTACCTATTTTTTATAGTGATGGCAGTTTAACTGACTACTCAGTATCAACCAATACCGCACCAGAATGGGCATATCAAGATGTAAAACAAAACCGTACTTTTGTAGAACTGGAACAAGAAGTAGGTACCAACTGGTTACTTAAAGCCATTTATACTCATAATAATCAAGATAAAGAATGGCAGTCTTTTTACTTAGCGGGGTCCCCTGATCCTACGACAAACGAAGGATTGTTGGCGCAAGCAAGCTTTTATGCTGCTGAAGATGACGAAAATATAGTCGACATTTATATGAGCGGAACTTTTACCCTTTGGGGGCTAGAGCATGATTTAGTCGCGGGTATTAACGTCGCGGATATAAAATTAACAGGCCGCTCAGTGTACAGTAGTGAATGGAATTATAATCCGGTTGGCAATGCATGGGCTAAAGGTCAAACACCCGAGCCGATTTTTGATGTCTATGATGCAGATTCACAATCAACCAATATTAACCAGGATCAAAATTCTTTTTATTTTTCATCTAGGATTAGAGCCACAGATAACTTGTCCTTCTTGCTAGGGGCTAGAACTGTTGATATTGAACAAGAAGGTATTAGTTACGGGGCACCACAAAATGCTACTGAAAATGAAACCGTACCATACTTGGGAGTCACCTATCAGATCTTAGATGGCACTGTTTTGTACGCCAGCGCCAGTGAAGTATTTAAAGCACAAACTTGGGTTGACGCCAACTTAAGTCCTCTAGGTGCAGTTAAAGGCGACAGTACTGAAATTGGTGTCAAACAAGCGCTTTTCAATGATGAGGCCGTATTAACATTTGCTCTATTTGAATCAGCCCAAGATAACTTTGGTGAATGGATAGGCCGAGATGAGGTTTCAGGACTTAACCTTTATAAGGGCGTTAATTTTGAAAGCTCAGGGTTTGAAATCGAATTAGCGGGCGAAGTAACGGATGGACTAAATATCAGTGCTGGTTACACCAAATTAAATGTTGAAGATGAAAGTGGCAATGATACCCGACGTTTTATCCCCACCCAGCAATTTAAATTAGCAGTTGCTTATGAAGTACCATCTATTTCTGGATTACGCATAGGTAGCGGACTTAATTGGCAGAATGAAATATATTATGGCAATACCGAAGTACAAGAGAGTTACGCTTTAATAGATATTTTTGCCAAATATCAGCTGAGTAATCAACTGGTATTAGGGCTAAATATAAATAACCTAAGTGACGAAAAATATCGATTAAGTCCACAATGGGGACAGGCCAATTATGGCGCACCACGAAATGTTATGGCTAGTTTAAGCTGGCAGTACTAAATTTATTAAAGCCAGAGGATATACTTCTGGCTTTAATAATAAACGCCTAAAATCAATTTTTTACATAACAACTGGTTCAGTTTTGAAGCGTTGGTAATATGAACAAAGTGAAAGCTCCGCGCAAACAGCAGCGTCAGCAAGGCTCCAAGCTTTCACTCGTATCTATTTAACTTTATTCTGGTCAATTTACTTATTCCTTAAAAAAAGTTTCTTAAATAATGCTTCTGACTGTTTTAACCCTTCATCAGTTAACTGAACCGACTTAGTTTTACCCACGGGATCACAAATAAGGCCTTTTTCATGAAGCCTATTCATAACTTCCCAATCCATTTGTTTCCATGCACGACCATTGTCATGAAGAGTCAAACAAAGCCCAAACAAAAGCCCAAACAAGACACCCAAAACATTAAAGTACCAATTGGTTCAAAATCAACAAGCATCAAGTGGTGTAAATATGTGTTCTTTTGGGTGTTTAAACCAAAAGTTTTGGGGCAACTGTGGGTTGATAGGTTATATGTGCTTAAACCTGTGATTTAGTTCTAATTTCAGGCAGCAGAATTATGCTTCCATAATCTGGGAGTGGGTGATGTGAATTTTAGTTGTGACTCAAGCTTGTTGTAATAGCACCCTCGCTTTTGTCATGCCTCGTATTCGCTGATGGTCAGTATGTTGTTTAAATTGTTGTAACATATGTTCGCTACCTACCGCTGTGCTGAAGTGTTGTTCGAATTCAGCCGTCAGGGTTAACCATTGTTCGGAGTTAAGGCCAAGTCTTTCTAGAATAGGGTTATGGTGTGATTCTATATAGCCTGCTTTATCCTCTCGAATACATCGACCAGTTGAGTCAACCAATTCACAGTAATCAATCAAACTATAGGCTATGCCTTTTGG
>NZ_JBDVXF010000045.1:0-390623 GCF_039964565.1 Paraglaciecola sp. | reverse complement strand
AGGCGTAGAAATGGTAATGCCTGGTGACAACTTGAAATTCAAAGTTGAGCTAATTCACCCAATCGCGATGGACGAAGGTTTACGCTTCGCAATCCGTGAAGGTGGCCGTACTGTAGGTGCTGGCGTAGTAGCTAAAATCCTTTAATAGTCTAACTATTAACTGATTCAAGAAAGGTCACCTCGGTGGCCTTTTTTTATGGCGCCAGTTCCTATTGTACGGCCCCAAGCGGATACCTCCGTGACTATTTTGTCAGGAACAAAATAGAACATCGTCGCTTTTTGACGATGGCCCCGAAGGGGTATAGGGCAGGACGCCCGGAATCACGTGGCCGTATAAGCAAACGCTGGCGTAGTAGCTAAAATCCTATAAGTAACAAGCTTACTTATCCAAAGAAGGTCACTTAGGTGGCCTTTTTTTATGGGCGTAAAAAGTGTTTTAATAAGAGTTCGGACCAAAAAGGGAAAAATTGTGTTGAATAAACCTAATGCTAGCCCGTTTAAAATGCGCGGCGATAACATGACTCGTATCGAGACATTTGTAGCTGCAGCTTTTGCATTTGCGGTCACTATGCTAGTGATCTCGGTTGGAGCCGTACCAGAGACAATGCAAGACTTTGTGGATGCAACTAAACAAATTCCCGCTTTTTGTGCTAGTTGTGCATTAATTATGTGGATCTGGCATTCTCACGCTGTTTGGTGTCGGCGGATATGGGTTAGAAGATGGAATGACAATATTTTTGAGTTCAGGTTTAATTATACTAGTGTTGACTTATATCTATCCTCTAAGATTGATGATGCAAGCATTGTTTAGCAGTGTGAGTAATGGTTATTTTCCTATGGAATTGACAATCAATTTTGTGTGGGAGTTACGCTTCATGTTTGCTTTTTATGCAATTGGTTTTGTGCTTTTGTCGATTAATTTTGTAGCCCTATACCTTTATGCACAAAGAAAAGCGGAAGAGCTAGGGTTAGATGAAATGGAATGTTTTGATACTCAAACTGAAATCTATATTTGGTCTATTGGGACTGCGATAGGGGCGATTTCATTATTGCTTTCAGTAACCCTACCTGCTGATTTTATTGGCTTTTCTGGATATGTGTTATTTGCATTGTTTCCCCTGTTATATGGGCTGGGGTTCTATAGAACAACAGCAAGGGCGTCCATAGGTGCTAAAGTAGTATGACTATAAAATGTGGCTATTGCCCTTAATTAATTGGTAAACTCAACCTAGTGTAATTATTCAAGCCACATGATGAAACCACTCTACTTATTTTTATACATCTCGATATTATGTGTGTTTAAGGTCAAAGCCGCGGACTTATCTGTGGGATGGGAGTTGTGGTATCCCTATCAATATCATAATGAAAAACATCAACTTGTAGGATTAGATATTGATTCCTTTAACGCCATAATGGCCGAAGCAAAGTTAAGCTTTTCTGTTGCAGAAGTCCCTTGGAATACACATCTTAATTTCCTTAAGTCAGGAAAGATGGACGTTGCAATGGGGGCGTCTTGGTCAAACGAACGGGAAGACTATGCGTATTTTTCAAAACCCTACCGCAAAGAAACGGTAAGCCTTTTTGTTAGAAAAGGTAACGCTAAAAATATCCATCTTGAAACCTTGTCTGAGTTAGCAGGCAGTAAATACATGGTAGGAGTAGAAAGTGGTTATTACTACGGCGAAAGTTATGCGGCATTAATCAAAACAGAAGAGTTTAAAAACAACATTCATGAAGTGGTAGATTTAGAAGAAAACGTCAGGTTTTTGATGCAAGGCCATTTAGATGGTTTTTTAGTCGACCCAAACACTATGCAATCTTTTATAAAAAAATATCGCATGCAAGGTGAGTTCGAAGCCCATTCTTTACCGATTTACAGCGCTGATATTTTTATTATGTTGAGCAAAAAGTCATCTGATATCAGTACGTTGAATAAAATTAACCAAGCAATCACTATCTTAACCGAAAATGGCGAATTAAGCAGGATAAGTGATAGTTGGAAAACCTTACAGAGCGAAGATTGAAACGAGGTAGAGTGGTTTAACCCACCCTATGGGATTTTTATCGTTACCTATTTGGAAACTAATAAAGGTTTTCCTTGACCTAAGCTCCAGACAACCTCTTTAGCGTTACTGAAACAGTGGCGATTGGTGACAATAAACTTCACCAATCGCCGCGTATATCTAAAGTCCAGATTACGTACACCTAGCCAGTATTACGCATACCAACAGCTATACCTGCTATGGTTACCATCATAGCGCGCTCTAAAGTTGCGTCATGTTCGTTCTCATCTAGTTGCCTAATCCTTTTTAGAAGCTCTATTTGCAAATAGTGTAGAGGTTGCAAGTAACTGGCACGTATATTCATTGACGTCGTACCTTTGGGATCACTTTCCATCACTGTCTTTTGGCGAAGTAACTTCAACAATAAGTCGATGCTTTGCTGTAGCTCTGTTCTCAAAGCATCACCAAAATGTTGCAGTTCTTGAGGTACAAGACTTTCATCATATTCTTGGCTAATTTTTGGATCCGCTTTGCTAAATACCATGTCTAACATTGACAAACGTGAGTAGAAAAACGGCCAGTGAGACAACATATCCTGAATGATGTCCTCTTTGCCCTCATCTAGAGAGGTTTGCACTGCTTTCATCACACCTAACCAAGAAGGCAGTACCATACGAGTTTGCGCCCACGCAAAAATCCAAGGGATAGCTCGTAAACTCTCAATGCCCCCTGTAGGTTTACGTTTAGCGGGTCGACTACCTAAAGGTAATTTTCCTAACTCTTGCTCAGGGGTGGCCACACGGAAGTAAGGAACAAAATTTTCATCGTGTCTTACAATTTGGCGATAGTTGTCTCTGCCATCAGCGGCCATTTTTTTAATCGCTTCACGCCACTCTTGTTTCGGTGCCGGAGGAGGTAAAATCAGGGCTTCTAATATTGCACTGGCGTACAACGCTAAGCTGCGCTGGGCGAGTATAGGCATGCCAAATTTATAGCGAATTGTTTCACCTTGTTCAGTCACCCTAAATCCACCTGAGAGTGATCCCGGTGGTTGCGATAATATTGCTGCATGAGCTGGCAGTCCACCGCGGCCAATCGTACCTCCACGGCCATGGAATAACGTGAGTTCGACGTCATTGTCTTCAGCTAGTGCCACCAACGCTTCTTGAGACTCATATTGAGCCCAGCCCGCTGCCATGGCACCCGCATCTTTTGCAGAGTCAGAGTAGCCAATCATCACGTATTGGTGACCTTGAATATAGCCACGATACCAATCGATAGAAAACAGCTTTTTAGTCACGCTTGCCGCGGCGTTTAAATCGTCTAATGTTTCAAACAAAGGCGCTACTGGCATCGGCCACGTCACACCTAGTTCCTTGAGTAATAAAATCACACTTAATACATCTGACGGTAAACTCGCCATCGATATAATGTATATACCAAACCCGTCTTTACCATTTTCAGCGATGACTTTACAGGTATCTAGTACTTCTTTTACATCGTCACTGGCTTGCCAATTGGTAGGGAATAACGGGCGTTTTGAACCTAATTCTTTTAGTAAAAACGCTTGTTTATCATCTTCGCTCCATTGGCCGTAATCACCTATTCCTAAATATCGGGTCAGTTCTGAAAACACATCGGCATGTCTTTCTGAGTCTTGGCGTACGTCTAACTTAAGCAAATGCACTCCAAAACAATGCACTCTGCGAATCGTATCTTGCAGATGGCCTTGAGCAATAACGGACATACCACAAGCTTGTAGCGAGTGATAACATGTCATGAGCGGAGCAAGTAACTGATCTTTGTCATTGATCCAGTCGCTCATATCTACTGGCTGGTTTTTCAGCTTTTCGACTATGCCTTCTTGGGTCTTAACTAACTTATTTAAAAGGGGGCGAATAAGCGCTCGGTATGGCTCTAATACGTCGCCAACTTGTGCTCTAAGTGCATCGTCACAATCGCTCATAGATAATTCGGTTTGCAATATATCAAGATCTTGCGCGAATAATTTGGCCGCGCGTTTACGCGCTAACAACAACACTTGCTCTGTTACTTTTGACGTAACAAATGGATTGCCGTCTCTATCGCCACCCATCCATGAACCAAATTTAACCGGTGATACATCTAAGGGGATAGGGACACCAAACTTGTCCACAAAGCGTTTATCTAACTCGCGAATAAACTCTGGTACCGCTTCCCATAACGAGTTTTCAATGACCGAAAACCCCCAACGCGCTTCGTCTACTGGGGTAGGGCGAATGGTACGGATTTCTTCGGTATGCCATGCTTGGCTAATCAGTTCAGCAATTCGTGTTTCAATTTTATCCCGCTCAGAACCCTGCAAATTCGACGCGTGCACTTTACTTAGGCATTTTGCCAATTCGCTGTGCTTATGGATCAGTGTTCTACGAGTCACTTCTGTTGGATGGGCAGTTAGCACCAATTCAATATTTAAATGCTGTAGCGCTTTTTCAAAAGTATCGGCTTGAATATCTGCATTATCTAAATGACTAAATAGAGTATTAAGTGGATCAGTTTGATCGTTATTACTATTAAATTCTTGTTCAGCAATATTGGCCAAATTTAGAAATTGTGAAAAAGCTCGCCCTACCGTCAGTAACTCATCATTTTTTAGTTCGGAGAAAAGTTGCTTAACACGCTTAGTTGAATCTTCATCACCTTGGTGAGCTTTACGCCCATCCTTTCTGACTGCTTCAATTCGCTCTAACCATTGCTCGCCCAACTGGTCACGTATTGTGTCGCCTAACACTGCACCTAAATTGCGCACTGTTCCTGTTAACTGGGAATCCAAAACTTGTGACATCTACGTCTCCAAAACTGATTAAAATCTTTCAGTACGATACTTATATGTAAACTATTTGTCTAAGTAAATAGCGCAATTAATCATTCCAAAATATGCTTTTTGTGTCGTTTATCTATATACTGGCGCGCTTTTACAGCAATAGTGTCAAGATCTCTTGAAGACAAGAGACAAAGGCCAGTTAGGAGCCAAAGTGTCAGATAAATTTTCCAGCATACAAACACAAGCTAGTTACGGTATTGGTTTACAAATGGGTGAGCAACTACGCTCTAATCCTTTTGAAGGTTTAGACATTGCAGCCGTGCAAGAAGGTCTAGCCGATGCATTTAATAATCAACCTGCTCAGGTAGATAACGATACCTTACGTGTTGCCTTCAACGAGATTCACGAGATTATGCAAGCGGCTAAATCAGCTGAATTTGCTGAAGTGATCGCCGAAGGCGAAGCCTATTTAGCTGAAAATGCTAAACGTGACGAAGTGACGGTAACCGACAGTGGTCTTCAATATGAAGTCATTACTCAAGGTGACGGAGACACGCCTACTTTAACGTCAACTGTGCGTACTCATTACCACGGTACGCTTTTAGACGGTAGTGTATTTGACAGCTCTTACGATCGTGGTCAACCTGCTGAATTCCCAGTTAATGGTGTAATCAAAGGTTGGACTGAAGCTTTACAGTTTATGAAAGTAGGTACTAAATTGAAATTGCACGTACCCGCTGAGTTAGCTTATGGCGAGCAAGGTGCCGGTGGTGCAATTGCTCCTCATAGCACGTTAATCTTTGATGTTGAGTTGCTTGATATTATTGCTTAGTTAGCACTGTTATCTAAAAGGCCGGTTTTCCGGCCTTTTTAATTTGGATGAACGCTTTGAGTGAGTCAATTACGCATCCATGATGATCGGCACCCAAACTCTACTTCTCGATAACTGCTCCCGCGTTATTCTACCTTCCTGCATCCTGCATCCTGCATCCTGCAGGTCGCCTGTCGAGCTGTTCAACTGGGCGAAGCGGTGCTTCTAAAGAATCCAGTGTCAGCCTTTTTTATAACGTCTTTAAATACTCCATCAAAGCAAACTTTTCGTTTTCAGCAAGTTTAGGGCCTATTACCCCTCTTTTGCCAGAAGCTTTGTCATCGAACCAATGTCCAATATTTGTATTACCAGATTGGCGGGTATCGAGCATAAAATATCCGTCCGAATAATCTGGCGTCAACTTGTAGGACTCATCCTCGTAGCGTTCAGTAAACTTACCAACACGCGCACTTTGAACGATCCCTACCTTTTTTGCATCGAAGCCTTGATTACCAAGCTCAATAAACAGTGGTCGTTCGGTAGATAGTAAGTCATACAGATTTGCAACAGAACCGTTGTGTAAAAATGGCGCGGTGGCCCACACCCCGTTTAGTGGCCGCGCTTTATAGCCTTTTCCTACTTGCAGACAATTAGGGCGTTGACCTTCCATAGCGCTTTGAAAGTCAGGCGATACATAGTTTTGCTTGAACCACTGCTGATTAGCGCGCTGCACAAATACACCTAATGCTAGTCCAAAATTGGATGTTGCGCTGTCTTCTAGAGGTACATAGGTTAACCAACTTTCTCCAGAATCCGGTTGGTCAACCCAGGTACACACTTCACCATTTAGGTTTAGCCCCGTTGTATCAACGGTACGATTCTGGAGTACCATAGATTGAGCCGAATCGGTTCCGATGATACCAAGTTCAATGACATTCAAATTGATGTAAGCAGCATCCGTTTTGGCAAATGTACCATTTGATTCAAGGTAAGATATTTTTTGCCAATGGTCAGTTGTCCAAAACGCATCATTATCTATCGTAGGCAAATGACAACCTTGACAGAGTCGTCGATATAAATCTCTTCCTTCATTGGCCAATTGGGTATTAATCGCTGGAAATTCATCAGGCCATTTAGGTGCCAACAAACCATTAAATTGTTTACGTTGTAATGGGTGAGTTCCCCCTATCCATTGTTCCATCTTAACTATGTTCGAGTAATCGATAGACGAAGCAAACCGCTGTGCATCAGGGCCGCTAGTGTCAACATAGGATGCAACTCCCAACGCTTCTCCAGCATTTCTGATTAAGGGTTGCATTATTGAACCGTCATATTGTACCCAATCAAACCATGAAGTCGTCCATATGTGAGGGTAATTTACCGGCGCAGTGATTACTGAGTAGTTACTGCGCCGCATCATATCTTCATCAAATACTTGATTACCAATGCGATTCAGTGCGTCCAATCGTGAGAATCCCTCAGTGACGTTTATGGTGTCACTGTTTTTACCCAACAATGTCAAAGTTTTATCTAAATTTTCCTTCAAGGCATTACGAGTCAAAATATTATCATTGCTACCAAGCACTCTGCGGGCAAATCGGTCAAATCGTCCATCTAAAATACTGACCTTGCTCGATAGCAGGGTTTGCCCTAATGCCGCGCCTAACGAACGAGTAAACATTCCTAAATCAGTGGTCGCTGGAGCACCATCAACAATGTAGCGTCTGTCTTCATAGACCAACTGACCAGTATGGCATGCGGAACATGTAAACCCAGCAGCAGTCGCTTTACGGTCAATACCTTCAAAGTAAATGCTTTGAGTTTTGGCTATACCAATAGGCAAACCTTGCGGGTTTTCGAAAGATGGTTGTTGGGGGATAAATCCCAAACGCGGCATATATTCGGCCACGAATAAATCTTCTTTGCCAAAAAACAATAACCATGGGTTACTTTTAGGTGCTTCTAACGCCACTAACCAATTAAATGGCACTGGGATAGTAGCAGTACCTTGCGATGCATGATGAAACCATTCCGATGACTCGTTAGGCCACCCAGTTGCATTTAAATAGTTAACATCCAAGGGTTCGTATTGCGGTAGTTTTGGTGGTGTTAGTGCATATTTAATACTGTCAATTGATCCGGAAATTTTTATATAAAAGTAAACAATCACAAGGGCGACTAATAAAATTGAGCCGACTGACCATTTAAATTGTGCGATGCGGGGAAATAGCATAGGGTTGTCCTTGTAAAAATTAATTGTCTTTGATGCGCTATGTGATGTTTATCAATACAAGTACATTTTTCTTTTGTCAGATGAAAAACATCTTGAGGTTGCGCGCTCCACTTCCCTGACACTTCCAAGAGAATTTTTTCTACCTATACGTTATAGCACATGCTGTATGATTTTTGCGCAGCAAGTGCAACTTAATACTTGAACCTCAGTTTTTTAAATGCATGCGCTTCATTGACAGGCGTTCTCGTAAGGGGGTCGTTGCCAGTTGTTGATTCGAATCCTTTCGAGCCAGTCATTTTTGTTATGAAGTACTTCCCTGTATTTCACCCTGCGGGACGCCTGAAGTGCGTTCTAAATTTATCCATTAAATTTTTGGTGTACAGTTGAGAAAAAGTAACCAAAAAGAGGCGCTCGATACAATGCTCTTCATCCCAAAATTTTCTAATTTTTGCAGGGTTTAACTGGATTCTTTAGAAGCACGGCTTCGCCCAATTGAACAGCTCGACAAGGAAGTCGAGCTTGGGTGCCTATCATCAAGGAGGTGTAATTGACTAACTTGAAGTGAATACATCAATCGCTTGTTCATGGGATTGACCTACAAAAATGAGACAATTTAGAAAACCATCATTCGCGTCCTATTAATTTGCTTGAAGGACCCCCTTATGAATAGCATCAACCGTGATTTACCTATCTATATTCTGTCCTCCTTGACATCAGATAAGTGTGCGAGTACTGGAGAAGCGAAGCCCGTTAGTTTGGGGGCACTGGCGGTGGCTGAATAGGACGCTTTTAAGGTGCGTTCGATCTCATCTGTTTTTGGAGTATTGCCCATAGCCTTATAGGCAGCTCTTTTGTAATTGAGTGCGCTGATTTGCGGAAATTTTGCTGTGGAAATCGAGGCGATTTGGTCGGATAGGGTAATGACCTCATCATAGTTTGCAGCTGCCAAGTTAGCATGAGCTAGCAGCATTAACGAACCTGTTTTAGGTTTTGGTTGGCGTTGAATCACATCAGCCATCAAGTCTAATGCTTTTTGTGGCAAGCCCATTTTGATATAAGCTGTGGCAACGTGATGCTTCAAAAATAAAGCGTCTTCGATAGGTTGTTCTGGAAACAGTTTGTCGTAGGTTGCAGGAATTTCGTCATAACGTCCTAGTTTGTCTAACAGGTAACAACTCATTGTAAAACTCATCAGTTTTATTGAACGCTCTGATTGTTTGTCTGCTGCATGTTGTCTAGTGACATTCCACTCATCCAAACTGTTTAGAATGTTGCTAATTATCTGGGGATCGTTACTCTTAGCCAGCTTAGTCACTTGCAGCAACTCATCAACTAATTCGTTATGAACTTCATTTTTTCGATAAAGGCCGATTTTTGTTTGGATGTTAGGTTTGTTTTTTGAGCTCAATTCATTTTGAACTAGAGGTTGTGTTTGATTACTGATAGCGACGCCAACAAAGCTGGCCATGCTAATCCCTACCAAGAGAGTCAGTAGATGCTTAGTTTTCATTTTATTTTCCTTATTTAACTTTTCTAAACGTGTGATATTAAAGTTTGTGCGGTTTTTTATCGTAATAGCCGCAATGTATCTTGATGTTGTAGCAGTGCCATTGAGCAAAATTCTAGCTAAGTCAGTTGAATATTGATCTTGTAACTGCTGGCGACATTTTTCATCACAACTGAGTTCTAGTTGTTCGCGGGCGATATTAGCGAATAGGTGTACACATGGGTTCCACCATAAAACACGTTGTGAAAAAGTGATAATCCACATCCAAACCGGGTCATGTTGCAAAATATGGTTTAGTTCATGAGTCAAAATAGTTTGGGTGGTACTAGTGCCGAGAAAGCTTTTATCGAGCCAGATAGTTGGCTTAATTGGGCCAGTAGCCATACCAGGAGACACACCGTCTAGCATACGAATAGATATACTTTGATGTTTGAAATCATGCTCTTCCCACAAACTATTGTTTTCTTTTGAGTTGCGACGCCAGTATTTTAGTTTGGCGCAATAGTTGAGCATATCCTTCACAAAGTAGAGTAAGCCACCAGTAGACAAGAGTATAAAAAGTGTTTGGTAAGTTGATAATTCATAAAAGGCAGATTCAATTTTGTCTATCAAATTAAAAGTGCTTGGAGTGATTGAATCTACTGGACTGCTAACAGCAATAGAACGGTTATTTTCAAGCCAAATGAAAGAATTAAACACTTCGTCGGTTAGCGGACTGAATGATTCTGACATGATTGGGATGGTTGATACTAGATTCCAAGGCATAAACCAGCTGAACAATACCGCAATAGCAATATAGAACTGCAATCTAGCCGGCGAATCTTTTAATAACACTAGCAAACATAGGGCAATCAAACTAATTGAGATATTAGTGAAAAAGTAATCCACCATGATTATTCCCCTTTATTAGTTTTTCTGTTCGCGAGGAAGGTTTCTAAGTAGCTAATATCTTCTTCACTTAATTTGTCATCTTTAATTAAATGGGCCACTAATTGGCTACTGTTACCATGGAAGAATCGCCTTACAAACTCTGGCAATAATTTGGTGGATATCGCTTCTTTTTTAACTGCGGCTGCAAAAATAATGGAGCGCCCTTCGACAGAAGTTCGCTGGATTGCGCCTTTTTCTTCAAGACGATCAATAATGGTTTTAACCGTTGTATACGCCACATTTTTATCTTTTGTTATCCATTTATGAATGGTTGCTGCAGAACATGGACCTTCATCCCAAAAAAGCTGCATCACATCCAATTCAAAATCACTTAATTTCATAGGTCAATCTCCTGTAAACTACATTTGTAGTAGTTATGTGCCACAAATGTAGTTTATAGAAGGTCTGATTGTCAATGACATTATTAAAATAAATTCTGATAGTTGAGAGTGATGTTGCGCGCTAAGCTGCCTATTACAAAGACTCGCTCGTTAATATTAACCCGGAAAGGAGCCGTGTAATTGGTGGCTGGTTATCATTACAGGTTGGTATAAACAGCCCCAAGCGCCCAATGAGGCAGTGCTTCATGCTGCTCAAGTGAGTGGGTCTACAAGCTTTGAAGACAACATTAAGTTAAAACATAACCGAGATTTATTTGATTGTGTTGAATAACAATTCAACGTTTTTACTCGAATTCAAGGGCGATAACATAGTGCCGTTATATTTGAATGAGACGAGATATGTGAAACAAGAAGTTACCTCTTGGTGGTTATTGAACCGCTAACCACTTATTTAATTCTGGCAATAGCTGCTGAGCTAAGATCTTGTAACCTGCGGGAGTTGGGTGTAAAAAATCAAACATGATCTCAGCACTGATGTCACCATTAACATCCAAAAAAGCTTTACCAAAATCCACATAATGAACATTCTTCAATTCGGCTAAGGTCGCTATTTTTTTATTCGTACTCGTTACCAGTTGGCGATTTTCACTTTTGTGAGAGGCATTGAAAGGTAGTATCGCGTTTAGCAGAATCTGAGCATCTGGGTAATTAGTAATTATTTTTTGTACCACAGCTTGAACACCACTAAAAACTTCATCTGCGGTGTGTTTACTGTGAAAAAAGTTATTAACGCCTATCATTAACGTCACTACTTTAGGGTTCAGTGTCGTGCCTTGTAAATCATTAAGTCGCCATAGTATTTCGCTGGTTTGGTCACCTCCGATTGCCATGTTAAGTGTCTTGAAGTTACCGAAATATTTTTGAAATACAGCAGGACTATCGCCCCATTGCCATCCCTCGGTAATAGAATCTCCAACAAATAGTACGTCGATATTACCTGCATTTTTCGCTTTATCTTTAATACCTTGCTGTTTTTCTTGCCACTGAACTATCGACATCCATGAATGCTCTTGTTGTCTAGGGGCCGCTTCGGTAGCCGTTGACTCAGCGGCTGCATTAAAGGTAAAAAAGAACAGTAAACTCGCTAGTATCTGCTTATTTAGTGACATTAAATGGGGTAGCATAAATGAAGGGGCCTTTTAATGAGCCTTAACCAACCTATCGGCTAAGTACTTGTCTTATGTAGTATTTTAAGAGTATATCGAAGTTACTGCTGTTTCGCTTCATGAATAAATGAGATAGAAGTCATGTTAAACAGCTAAGTGAATGCTTACTCTTGTTTTTCTTCATCTCGCAAGGTCAGCACTTCAAAACCTGATGATGTGACTAGAATAGTGTGTTCCCATTGAGCGGATAACTTTCTGTCTTTGGTGATAACAGTCCAGCCATCTTTTTTTTGTTTGGTTTTATACGAGCCTTGATTGATCATCGGTTCAATCGTAAATATCATTCCTTGCTGTAAGGTCATGCCAGTGTTGGGTTTGCCAAAATGTAGTATTTGCGGATCTTCGTGCATTTCTTGTCCAATACCATGACCACAATAATCGCGCACTACACTGAAGTCATGTTTTTCAGCATAGGATTGGATGGCGTGACCAATATCGCCAATAGTAGCGCCTGGTTTTACAGTTTCGATACCTTTCCACATTGCGTTATAGGTCACATCAACCAGTTTCTTAGCAATGGGTAAAACATCACCTAACATGTACATTTTGCTGCTATCGGCAATGTACCCGTCTTTTTCTAGGGTGATATCTAAGTTAACAATGTCCCGCTCACGAAGCTTTTTGCGCACAGACGGTACACCGTGACATACCACTTCATTTATCGACGAGTTTAAAACATATTGATAGTCATACTGTCCTTTACTGGCGGGGCGCGACTTCAACTCGTTGACTATGTAATCCTCTACAAAATCATTGATTTCCATGGTGGAAACCCCAGCTTTAACAAAATCGTCTAGTACCTTAAACACGCTCGCCAGTAATCTACCTGCTTCACGCATGAGTGCAATTTCGTCTTCAGTTTTAATCAATACGTTACTCATTGACTAACCTAACTGAGGTTACGTTTTGAGTTTGCATTTCACGCTTGAGAATTTCTTCGTAAGTCATAGTGGGATTTTGCTCAGCGAGTCTGCCAATTTTTATCCAGAACTCAGCTTGTGAGTTGATGGAACGCTCCATTACCGTGCTGTTTTTACGTACGTCTTCATGAAGTGTATCTGAAATTTTTACTATACCCACAGAGAATCCAATGAGATATGTTTTGCTATATATTGTAGTGTAACGTATTTCCTTGTGTGGTGTAAATAAATGATTGAGCCAGTATGAATAAGCCTCTCGTAAAAAGGTACGGTTGTTGAAGTTACTATCCAGCAGTGGTGTACGGGGTTCCTAAGGTGATCTCATATATTGTGGTTTTAGTTCTCAAATTAACAATCTGTTAAAAGAAAGACTAAAGTAAGTCTGCTAGACTCCGCGCCTAATTTTTAAACATCGATCATTTATGAGGAATTCAAATGTTTGATTTGATCACCAATAAAGACAGCAACGTTAAAAACGACGTGTTGTCCGGGATCACTGTAGCTTTAGCACTTGTTCCAGAAGCGGTAGCTTTTGCCTTCGTAGCAGGGGTTGAACCTATGGTGGGTTTATATGCTGCATTTATGATGGGCTTGATTACTTCAGCAGTAGGTGGCAGGCCAGGAATGATTTCTGGTGCAACTGGTGCAATGGCCGTGGTAATGGTGGCACTCGTTGCACAGCATGGCATCCAATACTTATTTGCGGCAGTCATCCTAGCGGGGTTATTGCAACTGATGTTCGGTATATTTAAGCTGGGTAAGTTTATTAGGTTAGTGCCCTATCCAGTTATGTTGGGCTTTGTAAACGGCCTTGCAATAGTGATTTTTCTAGCGCAATTAGGGCAATTCAAAGTGTTAGATAGTTTAGGAAATCAAGTTTGGATGCAGGGAGCCGCACTGTATTGGATGTTAGGACTCGTTGCCTTAACAATGGCAATAATCTTCTTCTTACCCAAGTTAACTACCGCTGTTCCTGCGTCGTTAGTGGCAATTGTAGGTGTGACAGCGCTAGTTCATGGCCTAGATTTAGAAGCGAGAACCGTTATCGATTTTGTCCGTGACATGTTGCCTGCAGACCAAAAAGAAACGGCCACTTTAGCCGGTGAGTTACCTAGTTTTTCAATTCCAATGGTGCCTTTTAATTTAGAAACCTTGTATATCATTTTGCCTACGTCGGTTATCTTGGCGTTAGTGGGATTGATTGAATCATTATTAACCTTATCGCTGATAGATGAAATGACGGATACCCGTGGACATGGCAACAGAGAATGCTTAGGTCAAGGTTTCGCCAATACCGTAAACGGATTTTTCGGTGGCATGGGCGGTTGTGCCATGATAGGTCAAAGCATGATCAATATTAACTCTGGTGGGCGAGGCCGACTATCGGGGATCACAGCAGCTTTAGTTTTACTTGGCTTTATTTTGTTCGCTGCACCTTTGATAGAAATGATCCCCTTAGCCGCTTTAGTTGGTGTGATGTTTATTGTGGTGATTGGAACATTTGAATGGGCATCATTCAGAATTATTCGTGGTATTAACAAAGAAGATGCCTTCGTGCTGTTTTTAGTAACGGCTGTTACTGTTATATCCGACCTCGCCGTGGCTGTAGTCGTAGGTGTGATAGTTTCGGCTTTGGTTTTTGCATGGAAACATGCTACCCACATCAGTGCTCGTACTCATACCGACGAAGACGGATGGAAAGTGTATGAACTTGATGGTCCGTTATTTTTTGGGTCAGTTTTACATTTTAAAGACTTGTTTGATCCACAAAACGACCCTCAAGATGTGGTGATTGATTTCAACGAATCGCGAGTTTGGGATTCGTCAGGAATTGACGCTATAGATGGCTTGGCTGACAAGTATAAAATTCAAGGTAAAAAATTACATATCAGGCACATTAGCCCCGAATGCCGTGAGTTAATGACTAAGGCTCAAGGATATGTAGAAATGAATCTAAATGAAGATCCTCGATATCATATCGCCACTGACAAATTAGACTAAACTCTAATTTATTAAGCCCAGTTTTTACTGGGCTTTTTTTTGTTACAAGAGAAATCCCAAAACGCCTGACTCGCAAAATAAACATATTGATTAAGTCACATATGAAATATCAACAAACCCTATGGGAAATAATTTACATTAGTATTGTATTGGGTACTATATTCTCAATTCGACGCGGGTGGTATTAAATGAATCAAAGGAATAATTGATGTACAACTGCAACATTGCGGTAATTGACGACGACACTATCACTCTTGAATTAGTACAAATTATTCTTGAAGAAGTCACATCAGGTGAAATCGTGGTTTTTTCTGATAGCAAACACGCGTTAGAATATGTACAAAGTGATAAAATGGATGATATTTCCCTAGTGATGTGTGACTGGTTAATGCCTGATGTGAGTGGTTTAGATATACTAGCTGCACTGCGCAAATCTCGACCTAGTTGCCCATTTTTAATGATAACAGCCAATGCAACTAAACAGCTGGTGGTTGATGCCATGCGCTTAGGCGTGAACGACTTTGTAGTTAAACCTTTTCATACTAACGAACTAATCAACAAAGTTGAGCAACTTATCCGTGATACAGAAGGGGTGTAAAGTCGCTCTCGTTATTTTTTAAACCTTTTCAATTGAAGTGATGATACCCATGCAGTTTGACAAAATTATCGATAGAACTCCTAGTTACGCCCTTAAATGGGCTAAATACAAAGACCGTGACATCTTGCCAATGTGGATTGCTGATACCGAATTTAGATGCGCTGAACCTATTTTGGATGCGCTTAAAGCACGCACTGAACACGGGTTAATGGGGTATACCTTGCCAGCAGATCATGTGGGCGCTAACCAAGCTGTAGTGGATTGGTTAGCGCGGCAGTATAATTGGCATATATCAGCTGATAGCATCGTTTGGACTCCCGGTGTGGTGCCCGCATTTAACGTTGCCTGTAAGGCATTATGCCAACCTGGTGATAAGGTCCTGATACAAACTCCTAATTACCCACCGCTTATTGCCGCACCTAAGTTAAATAATTTAGTCAAGGTAGATATTAGAACAGTAGAAGTTGATGGGCGCTGGGCAATTGACCTAGATGAGTTAGAAAAACAAGCCGCTGATCCTAAGTGTAAATTGTTTATTATTTGCAACCCAATGAATCCAGTCGGTTCGGTCCTAACAGAACAAGAACTACAACGTATCGCCGATATTTGTTTAAATAATAATGTGATGTTGTGCTCTGATGAAATTCACTGCGACATTATTTTAGATGAAAATGCTAAGCACATTCCAGCTGGAAAGTTACCGGACTTTAAAGGCCAAGCGATTACATTGATGGCGGCAAGCAAAACCTTTAATGTTGCTGGTTTAGGTACTTCTTTTGCGATCATTGAAGATCCAGCAACAAGACAAAAATTTAATAGCGCAGCTAAGGGATTAGTGCCTTGGGTGACGGTTTTAGGACTGACTGCTACTCAAGCCGCGTTTACCGAGTGTGATGATTGGCATCAAGAATTGTTAGGTTATTTACGTGGAAATCGAGACTATCTAGTGGCTGAAATCGCAAAAATCAATGGCCTAAAATTACTCGCACCTCAAGCTACTTTTTTAGCTTGGATAGATGCCAGTGGATTGGGTGTTGAAAATCCTCAAAAACATTTTGAGGAGTTGGGTGTGGGCCCTTCTCCTGGAGTAGATTTTGGGGATAAGAACTTTATAAGGATAAATTTTGGCTGCCCCCGCTCGCAATTAGAGCAAGCGGTGGCTCGTATTAAAGCGGGTTGTTAAAACCTAACTTTTGTACCAATGACAAACGAACGAGCTGGCAAAGGGGCTGTGTCTTTGAGAAAAGAGCTATGCACTTTGGCGAGTTCGTTGGTGAGGTTATTGGCTTTCGCGAATAAGGTTATATCTGCATTGCTCAAACTAAGATAATAATTGAACGCCGCCGAAACTATCGTATAGCCGTCTGACTGGGTTTCAAAATCCGCTATTTTATCTTGTTTAGAATATCGAATGGCACCTAACTCTGCATGCCAATTTCCTTTCTCCCAATGCAACTCAGCGCCAAATCTCATTGCCGGGATCCGCGGTAAGTTTGTATTTTCATCGTCACTGTGGCTCAATTTAGCGCGAGTGTAATCCGTAAAGGCGTTGACCCTTAAATTGTTATTTAAGTGCCAGTCTATATCAGCTTCAAAACCATAGAGTTCGGCGTCTTGTTGGCTAAATATGTAAACAGGTGAACCTTCATCTTCATGTTCCTCTTCTTCATGATCGTCGTCGTGTTCTTCTTCCTCAAGCCCTTCTTCATGGTCGTGAAACTCTAGACCGGTATTTTGTTGAAATAAATAGTCATCTACTTGGTTATAAAAAATACTGACATTTGCGTGCAAGGTATCTGTTTGAATTCTATAGGTAATATCTATGTTGTTGGATACTTCCTTTTCCACATCAAGGCTCGACTGTACAACCGAAAACTCCACATCATCGGGATCAGTGTCGTCTACAAGCAACTCAAATCCTGCTCCTACTTCGTATGTTGAAGTACTAATGTGTATACCATTTGAAAAAATTTCTGATGATGACGGAGCACGTTCCGAACGCGCATAATTTAGCGCCAATGATTGATCGTTACCTAATTGATAAACAAACCCAGCTGATACGCTACTAGCGGTATAGGTCAACTTGCTGAAGTTTGCATCTACTTCGCTAGTGGTAAAAAAGTCATTGTCAGGTTTGTGGGATACCCGCTCAACCCTTGCACCTAATTGCCATAAAAAGTCGCCAGATTCTTTTTCTTCTAGCACAAAGATAGCGCTACTACTTGTATTGGTTGAAGGTGTAAATGCTTCTTCACCTTCAGCAGAAAAGTCGGAGTCGTTGTAATGTAATCCAATCACACCTTGCCAACCGTTTATTTTAGCGTGTTTACCCCACAATCGAGATTCGAATGAATCATTAGTAAATGTCGTACCCACTTCACCATCTTCTATTTCGCTGTGCTGGTAGTCTGTATAGGCGTTGTGCCAATGGACTTCACTCAACCAGCCTGATAGGTTTTTCCAGTTGACGACAGATTGAAATCTGTCTTGTTTCATTTTTGCGAATACCACTTCTTCTTCATGGCTTTCTTCATCGTGATCTTCGCCTTCATGCTCTTCTTCATCGTCTTCATGTTCGTCTTCATGTTCGTGCTCATGTCCAGGAATACCATAATCAGTATCCAGTTGCCCAAACGAGAATGACGCTGAAACATCGTCTCCTATCCATCCAGCTCCGATTGAAAATCCTTGAGAGTCGATAAAAGAATTTTCTAAGCTATCAACAAGGTCACCGTCTTCGAGTTCAAATTCAGGTATATCATAGTCGTCAGTTTTACGAGTGTAGGCATCAAAATGCCATGCAAGGTTGTCCTGCCCACCATTTAGGTCTGTGGATACAGTGCGTTCGTTGGACACAGAATCGTACAACGCACTCGCTTTTCCCGATAAACCATCTTGCCGGGTATCAGGTAAACGATTGTCTACGACATTCACCACGCCACCTATTGCTCCGCTACCATACAATAAGGTCGCGGGGCCTCGAAGTACTTCAATTTGTGTCGCTGTAGAGGTCTCATTGGTGGTGATATGGTCTGGGCCGACTCGTGATGCATCCGAGCTATCCATACCATTTTGTACTACTTTCACCCTTGGACCATCTAACCCTCTGATGATAGGACTACTCGATACTGGTCCAAAATAAGTACTGTTTACACCGGGCACAGATTTTAGGGTTTCACCTAAAGTTGCAGATTGATTTTTTTCTAATCGTTCGCCACTTAAAATAGATACAGGTGTGCTCGACTCTAATACTGAACGCAACAGAGGCGTAGATGTAATCAGTAACGTCTCCACCTCGTTTTCATCTTTTTGAGTGGGTTTATCAGCGGAAAAAACATCCTGGCTAGACAGGCAAGCTAAAACAACAAAGCATATTTTTGAAAGCGGGTAATGCATCATGGGTTCTCTAAGAGGGTGTTAAAAGCGATGTTATAATATAACAATAAGTATTTATTGCAATAGGGTTTTTATCCGTTGTTGGGGTTGTTAGCCGCTTCGGTATTGTACTTACACTAGGCATATGCTTAAGTTTACCCATTGTTAATCAAATTATTGGGATCTATGTCGACTTTTGAACCACCTGAGTATGGTGTTTTGCGCGACCTTTGTGACTCAACAGCTCTTCGAGATGTAGTGCATCCTTACCCATTTATTCAAGGTTTAATTTTTGCTGTGGCCGCTGCGCCTGAAATTCCCATGCCAGAGCTGTGGTTGCCATGGGCGATTAAAACCAGCAATCAACTTACTAGTGTCGAACAAGCTGATAATCTCACCGATGTTTTAATGAAGGTGTTACAGCAGCAATTGAAACAAATGAGCGCCGAAAAAATTCAGTTACCCCAAGGGATGACATTTACTCAGAAAGGGCCAGAGAAGAGTGCAGTCGCACAGTGGTGCCAAGGGGTATTGTTTGGGCACACTCAACTCGAGCCTGTTTGGCAAGCGGCTTGGAATAAAATGAAAGTGAGTGAAGAAGCACAAATGCAGCAACTTCAAAAAGACTTACGGCATTGTTTATATATGTTTACTACCTTTGCTGATATTCCGTTAGCGGTGAAACAAGCTGAAAGTAGGGGTAACGATCAGTTACTTAATATTTTGCCTAAGATATTTTTGTCTTTTCCGCAGACCTTAAAAACTTATGTTGCGCTTTCGGGTCGCTTGGTGGACTTTCTACCTAATCAGTTCGAGACGTTTGAACAGAAATAATGGAAAAAGCGTGATAGTGACGCTTGAGTGACGTTTGTTTGTAGATTCTGATTAGTTTTTATTTTCACTTTGTTAATCTGTATACTGCTGTTAAAAATCAACTCCTTTAATTTTAAGTTGTTGATTTAAAATAAAAAATATATAAAACCATTTGGGAATTAATTATGAAAATTATGACAAGGAGCAACAATGTTGCACTACTTACCTTGTGCTTGGTTATTCTGTCTGCTTGTACAGTTGATAATAAAATGAATACCGCTAAGCCTATTAAGAACGGCGTAAAATTAACTAATGAAGCCATATACGGTAATTGGGAATACAACGCTAAGAGACCAGGAACTGTGCGCTGGTTAGATGAAGGCGCTAATTTTAGTGCCTTAGAAACCGCACCTGGCTATGAAGATGCTAAGCTCGAAAAAGATCAATACGGTGACGATATCAAAGTGTATGAAGAAATCGTTAAATACGATCCTGCTACGTTAGAGCGCACTGTATTACTGCCCCTAAAACAACTTATTCCAACAGGTTCAGACAAAGCGTTAGCCGTAGACGATTACCGGTGGTCTAAAGATAAATCGAAAGTATTAATTTATACCAATGCCAAATATGTTTGGCGCAGAAAAGACCGTGGCGATTATTGGGTTCGTGATCTTAAAACAAACGAATTATGGCAGTTAGGTGGCGAACAATCAGCGCCTGCTGAAATGATGTTTGGTAAATTTTCACCTGACGGTTTGAAGTTTGCTTATGTATGGAAAAACAATATCTATGCCCAAGACCTTAAAACCCGAGAAATAACGGCATTAACCAACGATGCGTCAGATACTGTCATCAATGGGTTATTCGATTGGGCTTATGAAGAAGAGTTCTCCATTCGCGATGGCTTCCGCTGGAGTCCAGATAGTCAGCGTATCGCCTATTGGCAAATGGATACTCATGCAGCTAAAGATTTTTTGATCATCAATAACACCGACACGCTTTACCCTGAAGTGACTGCTATTCCTTATCCCAAAGTAGGTGAAGAAAATGCAGCTGCGCGAATTGGTGTTGTTAGCCTAGATACGCCTAAAACACAGTGGGTAGAACTACCAGGTATTGCCAAAGACATGTACGTACCACGTATGGACTGGGCTAATAATAGTGAGCAGTTATTGATTCAGCAATTTAATCGTAAACAGGATACCAATACCTTGTTTTACGCAGATGCTGACAGCGGCAAGGCTGAACCCTTTTTAACTGAAAAAGAAGACACCTTTATTGAGTTAATGATTGAGCCTAAATGGCTTAAAAACTCAGATGACTTTATTTGGCAGAGTGAAAGAGACGGCTGGAAACATATTTATCTTGTATCTCGTGATGGTAAAAAATATCAAGATCTGACCCCTGGCGAGTTTGATGTTACTGAACTGGTTTCAGTTGATGAGAAAAACGGTTGGTTATATTTTATCGCCTCTCCCGACAATGTATCGCAACGCTACTTGCAGCGCACTCGTTTAGACGGCAGCGGTAAAATGGAGCAGGTTACGCCAAATCAATTTAGCGGTAGTAATTCTTATAAAATTTCTGCGGATTCAAGCTGGGCTATCCATACTCATTCTTCGTTTTTGTCGCCACCGGTTTATAGCTTAATTTCACTGCCTGATCACAAAGCGCATCATGTACTTGAGGATAACGCAGCGCTTGTTGCAAAACTCGCTGAATTAAACATAGGTGACGTTGAATTTTATAGCGTAAAAGCCCAAGACGGCTTACGTTTAGATGGGTACATGTTGCGCCCTACTGGATTAGATAAAAGTAAGAAGTATCCATTAATCCATTATGTATATGGTGAGCCAGCTGGGCAAACTGTGCGCGATGCTTGGCAAGGTAATCGCGGTATGTGGGGCATCATGATGGCACAACGCGGGTTTGTTATTTCTTCCATTGATAATCGAGGTACCGCGGCACCTAGAGGTCATGATTGGAGACGCTCTATTTACGCTGGCGACGGTAGCTTAGAAACGCAAGATCAAGCAGATGCTATCAGCGCCATGTGCGCCCGTTGGAGTTATATAGACTGTGATCGTGTCGGAGTTTGGGGGCATTCTGGTGGTGGATCTTTAACCCTCAACTTACTGTTTAGGCACCCAGATGTGTTTAAAGTGGGTGTGTCACAGGCTCCAGTACCTGATAAAAGATTATATGACTCTATTTATCAAGAACGTTATTCAGGTATATTAGCTGACAATATAGATAATTATGCTCAGGTTTCGGCTATTACGCACGCCGCTAAACTAGAAGGAAAATTACTGCTTGTTCATGGCACAGGTGACGACAACGTGCATTACCAAGGCAGTGAGCGATTAATCAATGAGTTAGTCAAACACAATAAACAATTTGATTTGATGTCTTACCCTAATAGACGTCATGGCATTGTTGAAGGTAAAGGCACATCATTGCATTTAAGTACCATGCGAGCCAATTATTTTATTAATCATTTGTAAAGCAACTCATTGAGCTGCGCCCTTAATAGTAGTGCAGCTAAGAGCATCGAGCTGCTAGCTTAAAGAAAAAAATAAAAAAAACGGCATCATTTTTAAAAAATGATGCCGTTTTTGTTTAATAAGGCAATTCACCTAAAACAACCTTTGCGTAGCTCGTAGCGACCAACTACAAAGATAAGAGTAAAAGAATTTTAACCACAGAGGAAAAAGAGGGCACAGAGGTATAGAAAATTAAATATTTCTTTTATCTGTGTAAGCGAAGCTTTCCTTTTCCTCTGTGGTGAATAGCTTTCGTCTTTCAGCTCGTCGTTATTTCTTCGCTTTGGTCTTTAACTCAAAATCAAACTCTTGTGCAGAAATCACTAACCCTTCTTCATTTTCGCTAGGGAACACGGCAATGGCGACGTCGTCGTCTTCTAAGCCGTGGGTCCAGCGACTATGCCAGGTTTTTAAATCAATCGCCTTAGGTTCACATTCAGACCACTCACCCGTAGCCCAAGCTTGGGCAAAGGCTTCACTTGGCCACACTGGGGTGCAGTCTTCATCTTCTGTATTGAGCATCACGCAGCCGTCTTGGTCTGTGAGTATCCATACTTGTTTGTTTGAAACACATTCCTTTACTAAGTAACTGAGGCGTTGTTCAGGCGTAAAATGCGTAATATTGTCTTGGGGGTCTGACATGAATGCTCCAAATAGGGTTAGCATGAAAATAAAAAGACTAAAGCAATACCTTGTTTTAGTCTTTAGTTGTCGCTAATTCTCAACTATAAATGGAATATTTGCATTACCTACTTTGTTTTTTCCGTCGAGGGCGTAATTAAATAAGCGATACTCACCTGCTTCATTGGGGGTAGTGAAGGTCATGGTTACGAATTTATCTTGCGCATCAGTTGAGATGATTTGTAAAGGTAAGGCAGCTGGTTTTTCTTCATGATGACCCCCTTGACTGCGGACTTCTACTTCTTTCATCAATACCCACTTGTGGGTTAATAGATCGCCGTCAGGATCGCTAACTTCCACCTTTACTTTGGCTGGTTGATTTGGTTTCAAACGCACATTATCAACGGCTTGCTTATTATTGATCGTGATAGCTTTAGACAAGGGCGCGCGGTTAGCTGGGTACTGCCCTGTCCACATTCGAGTCAGTTCGTCTATGCGAGCCGTTTGCTCGCCCGACTCATTAAACATGCCATACCAGGTAGGGGTGCGTTCTTGTTTTTGTCCCCAGAAAAATGCGAATGAACCAATGATTTTACCGGTTTTGTCATCAAGAATGACATCTTGCATACGTTTGGCCATTCCCGCCGCTTTGATGGCACTTGGCTCTTCAATTTCGCGCCCCCATTGTGTGGTGGGTAACTCCCAATGTCCCATTGGGCCAAACTCGGTCACCATGTATGGTTTGTCTAAGTTACTTTCGGCGATGCTCGCGGGTAATGTGACTAAATCACCATAAGTCTGCACAGATATAATATCGATATTAGGTGCAAATTTTATTACTTGTGCGACATCACTTGGTCTGGCGCCAGCAAGGCTAAAAGACACAGGGTGGTTAGGATCATTTTCATGAATATAATCAATGATTTCACCCATAGCGGTATACACCTTAGTGTTGACCTGTTTTAAGACTCCGTCTTCATCAAACAGTAAATTAGGTTCATTATTAATCACCCACATCAATACGTTTGGATGATTTTTGTATTTTTCGACGGCTAGGGTGACACGTTTATATTGTTCGGCTACGGCTTGTTCATCGTTGTAATCAAAACCTAATAATTCTTTACCTGTTCTAAAACCTACAGCAACCATCAGTCCAAGCTTTTCTGCCATCGCTAGCTCTCGTTCAATGTTCTCTGTACCCCAAGTGCGAAAGCTGTTACCTCCCGCATTTTTCAACGCTTTGACACTTTCGTCGCTCTTATAACCTAAGCCTACCCCCCTCACTTCAAAGGGCTGGCCATTTACGGTTAGAGAATATTGATTATCCTGTTTGATAACTTTGACTACAGAAGGGGAGTGTTTAGCGTTATTACAAGCAAACAAAAGGCTGCTAAGGGTCAAAAATACTAGTGCAAAAATTACCCCTGAAGCCAAAGAAAAATGTGATTTCATAGTGAGTCCCTAAGTTAAGAAAAGAATACTAAGTAAGGTCGCGGATAAATTGTATTCTAGATGCGC
Source organism: Paraglaciecola sp. (assembly GCF_039964565.1). Lineage (GTDB taxonomy): Bacteria > Pseudomonadota > Gammaproteobacteria > Enterobacterales > Alteromonadaceae > Paraglaciecola. The sequence continues at coordinate 366,380 of NZ_JBDVXF010000045.1, read as the reverse complement.
AGCATTACGAACATAAACAAGGCATAATTCGGCCAGTTGGGTGGTTGTTGGGACTAAGCGGATGCACAAGGTGTTTTTTTGGAACGGTAATAAGTCTGTTGCAAGGCAGAGTTATGAATTGGCGTTATTGCAAGCATGTTTACAAGCCACTAATCAAGCATATGCATCTGTCGACCTACGAGTCGATAACACTGATTATCCTAGTGCCGCAGACGAAGCCAATATATTTGCCAATGGTGCCGATATTTTAGTGACTGTGGCCGGAAACCGAAAGTTTAAAAACATCCAAAAGTTGGTGATCACTCAAGCTATTACTAAAGGATTGTTAGGTTTCCGGCTGCTGATAGTTAGAGACGAGCTATCGTCGAGCTTTTCGCAGATTACTCATTCCAAACAGCTACAAGTTAAGCCTTTAGGCATACCTGAAACCTGGGCTGATGCTGAACTCTTTAGGTATAACCAATACAGCGTTGTCGAGAAGGGCAATTTTGATGAGTTGTTTTTGCGATTAAAAAATGCAGAGTTCGATTATGTTGCCCTAGGAGTAAACGAAATTGAGGAAGTTTTTAAGAATAAAGCTGCACCTTTAGGCGGGTTAAGTATTGAACCATCACTCATGCTTTATTATCCGTTCCCGTTAGTGTTTTATGTCGCTGCAAACCAAGCCCGTTTGGCTCAACGGGTAGAAACTGGTCTAAACAAGTTGATTGCCAGTGGCGAATTTGAGGCGCTATTTAAGCAACATCACGGAGGGTTGGTACAGCGATTAAATTTGAGAGACAGAAAAATGTTCACTTTGACTAATCCAGAACTACCGATAGAATTCAAAGGCTTTTCTAGCTCGTTATTAGAATAGCGTTGTCGTGTCTATCCGAATAATTTTAGATACTATCCACTATCCACTATCCACTATCCACTCATCACGCAGCAATACAGCATAAATTGCGACCCGCGTCTTTCGCACGGTACATCGCTTTATCAGCCCTACCTATCCATTCAAAGCCTGTTTCATGGGGCGAGTACTGTGCAATGCCTAATGAAATGGTGACGTGTAGGTTTTTATCAAAACGATGTTGGTCGATAGATTCTCGTAGTGATTCAGCTAATATAGAGGCTTCCTCTTGATTACTATCATGTGAAATTACTACAAATTCTTCACCACCAAAGCGATAGAGCTGTTCATTTTTAGTGAGTTTCTGACTCACTAAGTCGGCAAATTCACGTAGAATACTATCACCTACACTATGCCCAAATTGGTCATTAATTTTCTTAAACTCATCTAAGTCAATAATTATTAGGCAAGGACTATGATTTTTGAGTTCGCAGTCTTGTTCAGTGATGCGTAACAATTCCTCTTCAAGTGCTCTTCTATTGCCAGCCCCAGTTAACGGGTCCTTAATTGACAATTCTTTGAGTTGGGTTTTCTGACGCAACATTCGGTCGGCAAAGGAATAACTAAACAACAGTGTAATCAGAGTTGAAAATATATATTGCACTACAAAAATATAGTTGAGTTTTTCCCATAAGAAAATGCCTAGAACCGTCACCATAGCAGCGGCAATAATAAAAGACTGCTGTGGATTGAGTAGGAAGAATATTCCTATGATCGCTGGGTATAACCAGACTAATTGTTGTGGTCCTTTTAGGGCAATAGTCGCCACCACAATAACAACACATAACAAGGCCAAAAATCTTCGAGCGAAAAGAATTTTGCCAGTGAGGTAAACATAGATAAAAAGAAAAGCAGTAGACAAAACAGCAAACGAATCCAACAATGCCATTGCCCATTCACCGTGAAAAATCCTAATTAAAACGAATGGTGCAATACACAAAGCTGAAGCACCACTAATAGACAATACGATATATTCTTCAGTCGATCTTATTCTATGTTTTATCATTAGTACTCTGCGCCCCGTTCTACTGATTTCCGTTACTCTTTACTAAGTAATGACAAGTCAATTGAAGTACTTAATTTTAATAGCCCTTATCAAAATCCAATACATGTTGTAGGGCGTGACCTTCTATATAATTAACATAATTATCACTGAATATGGCGAAAATTTCTTCAGGTATTGATTCTGCCGCAGTGTGCTGAGTGATATAGACGTTATCTAACTGCCAGTATGGGTGAGATTCAGGAAGTGGTTCTTGTGTAAATACATCCAATACCGCGGCGTGAAGCGCTTTATTTTGTAGAGCTGCAATTAATGCGCTATCGACTACAGAAGCCCCACGGCCTGCGTTAATTAATACGCAGTGGGGTGGTAAATAAGATAGAAATGTCTGATCTATCAGTCCTACAGTATCCGTGCTTTGTGGTAGTAAGCATACTAAGTAATCCAGATCTGTAGCAAAATCCTGTTGGTCTTTGAAACTGTAATATCTGTCAATGTGCTGGCAGTCACGGCTGCTGCGCGTAAAGCCTCGAGTAATCATGGAAAAATTCTTTGCCATTTGGGCTACACCGCTACCTATATCGCCTACACCCATTATTCCCAGAGTTTTTCCTGCCAGTGATTGATAACTGGGTGGTGCCCAAGTCGAGTTTTTTTGAGATTGAACGAATCCTTTCAAATTACGGGAAAAATATAACAAGTAGGCAAACACGTATTCTTGCATTTTTTGCTGAAATACTCCTTTTACACCACATAGTTGATAATCATTCTTATCCACAGCAAATAATGGCGCATTACCGGCCCAAGTAGATTGAAGCCATTTTAACTTGGTACATTGATCCACAATTTGTGACGTTAGATCCGGATCGCCAAATAAAATATCTACCTTAGCGTAATCAATAGACTCAGAAATTTTGTTATTTACCCATACTAAATCTATATCGGGCAGCGGTGATTTTTCTATTAAAGCGCGATAGCGCTCTGAATCACGGCTTAAAATGGCAACCTTATGCATAGTTAATTAGCTTCCATGTAAAGAAAAAATTACTAAAACTCATATTATCAAAATTATATTTGTAATAATTTGATTTATTTAGAATTAAATTCGGTTTATTGTTATTTACATCAATAATAATAGAAAGAGACTGCAACATGAGCACTACAGATACTGCTTCTGACAATGTAACTGCGAATATAACCGATCAAGCGAAAATATTATCGCCTAAAAGAAACACCACACAAGCCAATACAATTGAAGAGTTAACAAACGAACAGCTTGCTCACTTCGGGATAGATAAAAACAGTGAATATGGCCAAGCGTTGTTTAATACAGCGCAGCATTTATATTTTACTCAAGCCAATATGCAACAACTTTGGCAGGTTACCAGTGACACCCTAGAAGGGTTGAGTAAAGAAAATAAAGTGGCTTATTTTAATGCCAAAAAGTTTCTGTCGTTTCAGATCGCGAAAATTCTCGACACCCTACAAAATCCGTTTCGTGCTACCTATCAAAGTTTAAGTAAACAATCTGGTTCGCAAGTTAGCAAAAGTCATTACCCTTTGTTTGATAATGTGACCGCACTTTTTTCGGCAACACCTGTGGTGGTTCGAACAGCGACTTACGTTTATGCCTGCACCGAATGGGTAGACGATGCCTTTCAAGGTAAAGAGTCAACCCATCAAATTTATTCTCGCTTACTTAATCCAACTAATATTTCGCTGGCCAATGCTATTGTCGACTTAGAAGCAGGACCCTACTCAGCAGATTATTTAGCATGGAATTTTAACTCAGGCATGGCAGCAATTGACGCGTTGTTATCCAATGTATTGAGTCATGATGATGTGTTAATTGTATCTCGAAATGTTTATGGTGGAGTGTATCAACTGCTTCACGACTTTTTTGCACGTGACAATCGATTGAATGTTCGACTCGAGTGGTTTGATGGTTATACCTCGCAAGAATTTTCTAGTTTTATGCAACAAACCAAGCTTAAACATGCCAAGCGCCTCGAAGCGGGCAGCAACTTACATGTATACATGGAATCCCCCTGTAATCCTCACGGTTATGTGCTTGATGTTGCAGGGATCTGTAAAATAGCCCACGCGTCAGGTCATGTAGTGATGTTAGATGCCACTCTAGCCACGCCGATTTTACATCAACCTTTACAACGACAAGACAAAGACGAACGACCAGATTACGTAGTACATAGTTATACCAAAGACATTTGTGGTAGTGGCGCCACTACCGCAGGAGTGGTTATCGGCGAAGCTTATCGCATGTTCCAAGGTAAAGGTGATTGTGTGAAAGGTTACTCTTGGTCGAAAACTATGTTTTGGGATGTTTATTATATTAAGGGAGCGTTTTTAGACTCAGAAAAAGCCTTTGATGTATTAACGGGAATGAAAACATTAGAAATGCGTATTATGCAAAAGGTAATTAATACCTGTGTCTTTAGCCAATTTTTGGCATCTCATAAAAGTTTTAACGTTAATTGCCATGCCATCGAGGGGCACCCTAACGCTGAACTGCGGGAAAGCCAAATGCGCCACGGTTGGCCATGCGCTCTCTTTACCGTAGATATGCAAGGTACCGATATAAGCCGTGATGCTTTTGTACGTTTTTTTGATGCACTTGAACCTGCTTTTAGTCACCAGGTGAGCATTGGTCAGCACAATACTATTGTTTTATGTCCAGCACTGACTTCTCACAGTGAATTAGATCCAGAAGCCCAAGCAAAGAGTGGCATTTACCTAACCACAATGCGTGTGGCGATGGGTACTGACAACGTTAGAGAGTTGATTGCACATTTCATCAACAGTGCGAGACTACATATTGACCCTGTTATGCCGGGATTTAGCGAAAAATTTATGCCGGTCAACGAGATTGATGAACTCTATATGAAAACAAGCCTTAGAGTCAGCCAGCAGCATTATTCTAGCGGTGCATCTGTGAAAGATATGCTAGGTTAAATGTACCCGTCTCCCTTGAAGCTGCAGCGTTGTTGGCTGCACTCACTCACCCCAATCACTTAGTACGTCTAAGCTCATGGGGCTGAGTTCGATTGCCGCCTAACTGCAACTCCAATTGCTTTGGGTAAAAACCCGTCTCCCTTGAAGCTGCAGCGTTGTTGGCTGCTCTCACTCACCCCAATCAAGTGATTGGGGTTGAGTTCGTTTGCCCCCTATCTGTAACCCCAATAGCTTTGGGCATATGCATTAATTGCTTTTTGTGAGAGAGCCAACATTGCTACGGTCAAAGTCTCCTTCTGCGGTATACTCATTAATATTGAATTGCCAAGTATCATTAGCAAGCGTAGTGGGTGACCAAATTTGGGTAAAACTCTCTGAAATAAGAAGCAATTGACCAAATGTTACTTCCCATTGCAAAACCACTTCGCCATTAGCGAGCGCAGTGCCGTCTGCGTTAATGGTGATGTTAAAATTATCTTCGCCGTTAACACCGTCAAAATCACCTATCACATCTTCAGCGTTTAAGTAATCTTGAGTAGTAGTGGTTTGACTATTTTTTATAAAAGCAGTACTACCACCGGTGTGTGATGCCACAACATCCCCCTGCACAGTGATCAGCGCTCGGCCTACCTCTTCTGTTGTTTCTTGGACTACATCGCCGTCAATATATACTTTTTGTGAATGTATGACGCGTAATGAAGACTCAGCGTCATAACTATAATCGCGCATAACATAAAAATAACTAATTCCTTCCGGTAGCCCATTCCCGCTGCTCAAAAGAACAATTGTATTGTCATCTACTGTAAACAACATTGATAAGTCATCACTAAAGTTGGTTTTTTTCAAATAAAAACCACCAACCAAAGGGTTACTGTCGCTAACAAGGCGTGGCAAATTAAATATTTCATCACCCTCTTGGACAGTTAGCATATCCCCACTGCCAGTCACAGTAAAAAGGCTCTCTACAACAAATGCGGTATTAAGAGGTTGATCGTCATGTAAACCGCCGCAACCGCCTGAGTCCTCTTTGGTTGTTACACTCATGGAGCCTGTTGCACTGTCCCAAACATAAGTACCAACTTCATAACCAATTTGACCACATTCATCTTCATTCTCAGAATCAATCTCGGTACTAATATGTGCATAATGACCAGAGCGCATAAAAGTAATGATGTCGGTACCTGCTTTCCATGAACCTACTATATCCGATTCACTTGTTAGGCTATTGTCATTCACTATAGCTGCAATTGTTTTGTTAATAAGGTTAGGGTCTTGGGTAATAACATCTTGTTCAAAAGCGGCAGCGTTTGCGCTGTCGCTGACTAAATTTAATGTGCTAGTAACGCCGCTTGGTAAACTAAAATCATCATTATCAGTAATAATTTTTATTAAAGCCGCTAAGGTGTTTTTTTCTTGGCTTTGAATCAGGTTTAAAGCCGTGTTTAGTTCTGCATCGTTTGTTGGATTGACCCCATCACGGGAAAGTAAAGCATATTCTGCAGTCGTGACTTTGGTAATGTTTACCCCAAAATTTTCGTCTTCAGTTAAATCGCCATCGCTGCCTGCTTGTTCAATTAAGCTTGTAAGTGAACCAAGTTGTGAGACTAATTCAACTTCTGGATTAATGCTGCTGTCACCCAGCGCACGTATTTGTAAGAGATTATCTTCTAAGGATTCATCAACCGTAATCGTTACTGCATACACCCCGTTTTCATCAGTGGTGGTTGAAAACGCATCTGTGCCAATGGTAATTTCTACATCAGCATTGCTGGCGATATTATCTATAACTAATCCGGTAATGGTCACACTGGACACTTTACGTGTGATAGTTATAGTGATGCTTTGGGTTGCTGTCGCGCCATCATTGTCGGTCACGAGTACATCAAGTGTTACGCTGATATCGTCGTTGTCAACATCAGGAGCCGTAAAGCTGACCGAAGTAGTATCATCTCCAGAAAGTGTAATATCGGTTGATGCGGTTGACCATTTTACACTGGTAATACTGCCATCGGCATCCGACGCGTTGGCGGTCAAGGTTATTACTTGCCCTTCTTGAATTGTACTTTCGCCGCTTACAGTAACCGCGGGACTTTGATTAGTGGGTGTTGCTGCTGGGGGAGTGGAATCGCTTCCACAGCCTAATAGTAAACTACTGCTAAGTAGCGTTGATATTAGTAAAGGCCTAAGTTGACTGTTCATTTTATTATCCCTATTTTTAACGACTAACATTCTCAAAATACCTCTTGAATATTCAAAAGGCTTGAGCATTAAGTAATTGAAAAAGGGTATAGATAGGGGGAAACTTTAAATACCCTTAAATAGGGGTATTTCTTTTATACAAACTCTAATTTTTCCTGTTTGTGTTTAGAATAGGCGTTAAGAAAGTCATGCCATTTATCACAAATTAAATAATGTCCTTGTTTTTTAAACGTCACTAAATCAGCGTTCCCAATGTCGTCAGCTAGTTCTCTAACGTCATGAATATTAATTAAATTATCTTCATCTCCATGCCAAATTAATGTAGGGCATTGAATATCGCTAAGCTCTATTCCCCAATCTTGTGTCATCATCACGTATTCTTGCACATAGACATTAACTCCCCCCATTAACCTATGCCGAAGCTGTTCTCCTATTCTTTCCTGCCATAATGTTCCGGTTAAAATTTGTGAATCTGTCTGATTAAGTTGTTTAGCAATTTTAGAATAATATTTTCGAGGATCTCTTAAAGTGGAATGCATTATTAAGGACATAACATACTTGAATATATCGGGGGCTATATTAAAGACTCGCAGCATCATTTTTAAATGGGGTGCTAAAGGTTGAGATATGTAGTCCCAAGGAATTGAAGTTGAAAATAACCCTAAATGGCTAACTCTTTCAGGAAAGCGCGCAGCAAATACCGATCCGTAAGCCCCTCCAAGTGAATAACCAATAACGCTTACCTTTTTTAAGCGTAAATGATCTAATAATTCAACAACATCATGGCTAAAACTTTTATAACTGACCTCTACTTTGCTTGTAGACGAACCATAACCAGGTCGAATTATTACAATAATACGTAGTTTTTTCTCAAGGTAATACCCAGTAGAATCTTCGTGATTGGGAAATGCGCCACCAATACTTTCAAAAATGATAATTGGTAAACCTTGAGGATCCCCATACTCTAACCAAGTTAATAACCTGTTGTCCGACAGTGTCAATAATTGTTCGTACGATTGATTAATTTGAGCAGAACACGCAAAACCTAAGGTGGCAAAAGAGGTTGCAGTTATTTTCCTAACCAAAGTCAATTGAGAGTTTGACGATGTTTTACTATAAATTGACTTCAAATAAGAGCGTGCCGTATTAAGGCTAACTCCACTCAACTTTGCTGCATCGCCTAGAGAAGATGTTAAACATAAACCGTGGGTTAACCGAGCTTCAGCATAAGTTAATTGATGAAGAGATCTAATCACCGATAAATCAGGAGTTATTTTTTCATCCGCAGTAAAAACAAGTAAAGCCGTTGTTGCACCTTTTAGCGATCTGTCTACCTCAATTTTCTTAATTGGTACCGCCATTAACAGTACTTTAGAGTCAATATCTATCTGCATGCCTTGGGTAGGGAAGTTTATTGTTCGAGACATGATATCAAGCAACTGCTTAGACAATGAAGCCGATTTCAATTCAAATTGTTGCTTTTGATTAATACATAAAAACTGTTCTTTTTGCAGTAAATTGGCTGCTCTTCTATTTTGAGCAATAACTTTTAATTCAGGGTTAACAAAAAATACTGCCATAGGTAAATGGTCAACTAAATGTTTCCAAGTGCCGCTTTGCTCTTGTAGACCATGTAATTCTCGCGTTATTTTTCTAGCCCGTTGGCAATGTTCGGATAACAAATTGAATTCTTGTTCAGGATAAATGGCATCATTAAACAAATGTTCCATTTGCTCTAATAGCTCTAACCAAAGCTCTGGTTCTAAGGTCGCTTGATAAATTAAACTTATCGGATCCATTTTTGTATTCATATGTATTTCTTAACCACAACCTTAGGAGATATCCATCAATACTAACCGAATTCTAGAACCGAACAAGCAGGGTATAAGCCGATTAGTTGTTGAAACAACTGAGCAGTCAGTCATACTTTGGTTTTTAATCTGCGTGAGAAACTGACTTTGTCAAAAATTGAATTTCTACCACAACAAAAAGAACAGCTTATTCAAAAGTTACAAAAGTATATGAGTAAAGAGCTAGAAGTTGAGTTAGGCCAATTTGACGCCGACTTCTTACTCGATTTCATTTCAAAAGAAATGGGTAGCCATTATTACAACCAAGGACTTTACGATGCTCAGACTGTGCTTGCAGATAGAATGGACTCTTTGGTTGAGGTGATTTATCAGCTAGAAAAGTAGAGGGGGGCTCGAACTAGTCAAGTTATGTGTATTCTACGCTGCAAATAGACTGTTACATTCTAAGCATTTAGTAACATTTTCGCTGCACAATTTTTTTTATTCCTTGTGATATTCCCATCAAAAAAAGGTAAATTAATAGCATTCAAATTATCACGGAAAAACCATGGCGTTCACCATTAATAAACTTAGACAGCAACCAGCTTGGATCGCACTGATTATTTTCGTTGCCCTTTGTTTATGGGTTGCGTCGGGTATGCTTGAAGCACAAAACCAAGATGACTCAGCAACAGCCAAAAAAACCGAAGCGTCGTTAGTCAAGGTAACGGTTGAGCAGGTCACCGCCGACACAGTGACCCGTGAAATCAGTTTGTATGGTAGAACCGAACCCGATCGTGTGGCCACCTTACGTGCTGAAGTAAAAGGTTTAGTAACAGCAGTGCATGTGCAACAAGGTGAACGTGTTAACAAAGGCCAAAAGATAATCAGTCTTGAAAAAAATGATTACGAAAGTCGTTTACAGTCAGCTAAAGCGACGCTTAAGCAGCGCGAAGTCGAATTAAAAGGTGCAGAGTCTTTAGGTAAACAAGGGTATCAATCACAAACTGCTTTGGCTCAAGCTTCAGCCAATTTGGAAATGGCTAAAGCCGATGTTACGGCTTACGAATTAGCGGTATCTAGAACCCAGATTACGGCACCATTTGATGGCATTGTTAATGAACGATTTATCGAAGTGGGTGATTTTCTTAAGGAAGGCGACAAAGTAGCGTTGCTTGTAGATTTAGATCCTTTGGTCATTACTGCTAACGTTACTGAAGCTAATGTTAATGGGCTAAAAGCGCAACAGCAAGCTTCTGGACGTATGGTGTCAGGGGACGTGTTGCAAGGTAAAATTCGTTATATATCCAGTGTTTCTGAACTGGGTACTAATACCTTCAAAATTGAAGTGGAAGTACCTAACCCTGAATATTCTCAAATGGCTGGGATGAGTACTGAACTAGCTTTACCACTGGAAACAACTTGGGCTATGCGAATTACTCCAGCGGTAATGGCGTTAGACGAACAGGGTAATCTGGGAGTCAAAATAGTAGTCGATGAACACGTCAAGTTTGTGCCTATCGATATTGTAAAAAGTGATAGCCAAGGTGTGTGGTTATCTGGCTTAGGCCAACAAGCGGACATTATAACCCTTGGGCACGGTTTTGTGCGAGATGGGGATAAAGTAGAAGTTAGCCGTGTTAACGAAAGCGCCAACGGTGCTAACAGTCTTTCTTCAAAGGCTAACCAATGAATAATCTAATTTATGGTGCGTTGAACCATAGCCGCACGGTATTAATGATATTTGTATTACTGCTGGTTTCAGGGGTAGTGACTTATTCGAATATCCCTAAAGAATCGAATCCAGATGTGCCTATTCCATTTATCTATATTTCAATTATTCATGATGGCATCTCTCCAGAAGATTCAGAGCGGATGTTGGTTAAACCCATGGAACGTGAATTACGCTCTATTGATGGACTAAAGGAAATGCGAGCGACTGCTGGAGAAGGGTTCGCCAGTATCAACCTCGAATTTATAGCTGGCTTTGATTCTGGCGAAGCGCTAGCAGATGTTAGAGATAAAGTAACCGTTGCCCGAGCAAAACTGCCCTCTGAGTCTGAAGAACCGACTATTCATGAAGTGACCATGGCTGGGCAACAAGCGGCGATTACTGTGGTGTTGTCAGGGCCTGTTTCCGAACGCGCATTAGTGACCGTTGCCCGAGAACTAAAAAATCAATTGGAAGGATTGAGCCAAGTCCTCGAAGTGGATATTGGTGGAGATCGCGAAGATATCGTAGAAATAGTGGTCGATCCATTACTAATGGAGTCTTACGGGCTGGATCAAAGCGATATTTTAAACTTGTTATCGCGAAATAATAAACTGGTACCCGCAGGTACGATGGACAATGGCAAAGGTAGTTTTGCGGTCAAGGTTCCCTCTGTATTTGAATCAGTCAAAGATGTAATGGAACAACCTGTAAAAGTGCAGGGTGACAGTGTGATTACTTTTCAAGACGTAGCACAAGTGAGACGCGCCTATAAAGATCCCAGTAGTTTTGCACGATTAAACGGCCATACATCAGTGTCGTTGGAGGTAAAAAAACGCCCCGGTGAAAATATGCTTGAAACTGTGGCTGATGTGAAATCACTAGTCTCTGCGGCTCAAAAGTCTTCTATATGGCCAGCTAGTATTGAGGTGAGTTATACAGGCGACCAAAGCATTGACGTAAACATGATGCTGACAGATCTACAAAACAATGTGTCTAGCGCCATTATTTTGGTGGCTGTTGTTATTGTGGCAATTTTGGGGTTGCGCACAGCCATATTGGTGGGGGTGTCTATTCCGGGCTCATTTTTGACCGGTATCCTGATTATTTCGTTATTCGGATACACCTTAAATATGGTGGTTTTGTTTTCACTTATCATGGCAGTGGGCATGTTAGTGGATGGTGCCATTGTGGTGACCGAATACGCCGACCGCTGTATGAGTGAAGGCATGGATAAAAAGGCAGCCTACAGTAAAGCGGCGCAAAGAATGGCATGGCCGATAATCGCCTCTACTGCGACTACCTTAGCGGCATTTGCCCCTTTAATGTTTTGGCCTGGCATGATGGGTGAATTCATGAAATACCTGCCTTTTACCCTGATCGCTGTATTGTCAGCATCACTGTTAATGGCATTAATATTTGTTCCCGTATTGGGCGGTGTATTTGGCAAACCACGGTATGTCACCCAATTTGCTAAGCAACAAATGCTTGAGTCTGAAACTGGTGACATAAAGAAAGTACAAGGCTTTTCTGGTAAGTATATCCGTGTTTTAGCGACGGCTATTACGCATCCTTGGAAAATATTGATGGGTGCAATTGTGGTTGCCATTTTGTCTTTTACCGCTTACGGGATGTCTGGTTTAGGGACACAGTTTTTTCCTAACGTTGATTCTAAAGGGATTAATATTACCGTGCGAAGTGCTGGTGATTTATCGATTTACGAAAAAGATAAAGTCATCAAAACAGTCGAATCTCGATTGTTAGATATGGATGCAATTGAAACGCTTTATGTGCGAACCGGTGGTAGCGATCAAATCGGTTACTTACGCATGAATCTATTGGATTGGCACTTGCGTGAACACTCAGACGAGGTCCTTAAACAGACTCACGCTAGGCTTGATGATTTAGCCGGTATGGATATCGAAATTACACCGGATCAAAATGGTCCCCAGCAGGGTAAAGACTTACAAATTTTATTGTCCTCTCGTTTTCCTGAATTACTGGATGAAGCGGCATTAAAAATACGAGCTGCACTAAGTAGTAACGATAAATTTACTTCAATTAGCGATACGTCGTCAAAACCTGGTATTGAATGGCAACTTAAAGTTAATCGCAGTGATGCGGCGCGTTTTGGCGCAGACGCAACGCTAGTTGGCAGTACTGTTCAGTTTATTACTAATGGTTTGAAAATTGGCGAGTATCGACCAAACGATGTTGATGATGAGTTAGATATTCGAGTGCGTTACCCAATGGACTCCCGATACGTTGGTAAACTAGATGAGTTACGTATGAAAACCGCGAGTGGCATGGTGCCTATCTCCAATTTTGTCGAGCGTACTCCACAACCTAAAACCGACCTTATTCGGCATATCGATAGTCAGCGAGTGATTACAGTCGAAGCGAATATGGTTCCAGGCGAATTGTTAAGTATTGAATTGCCCAAATTGCAGGCATTACTACCTGAATTAGATCTCGACCCCAGAGTGAATTTACAGGTCAAAGGCCAAAATGAACAACAAGATGAGTCAACCGCTTTTTTGCAAAATGCCTTCTTAGTGGCGTTGTTTGTGATGGCGATAATTTTGGTGACACAGTTTAATAGTTTCTATCAGGCCTTTTTGATTCTAAGCGCAGTATTGTTTTCAACTGTAGGGGTGTTTTTGGGTCTACTAGTGTTTCAACAACCCTTTGGAATTGTTATGTCTGGTATTGGTGTCATTGCGTTGGCGGGCATTGTGGTAAACAACAACATCGTACTCATCGATACCTATAATATTTTACGCAAAGAGGGCCTTCCTTATTCTGAGGCGATATTGCGTACAGGAGCTCAACGTTTGCGGCCGGTGTTAATGACAACCGTTACTACCATTTTAGGATTGTTACCTATGGTGGCCAAAGTCAATATCGACTTTATTGGTCGTAACGTTGATATTGGTGGTCCTTCAACAGAATGGTGGTCGCAATTAGCTACAGCAGTGGCGGGAGGATTAGCATTTGCGACTGTGCTCACCTTAATTCTGACACCTTGTATGTTAGCCTTGAAAGCGCGAAGAGAAGAGCGCAAGGCCTTAAAAATTGTTGGACGGGAAATTAAGTACTCTCCTGATCCATTAGGTGATGCTTAAATGACGGCATAAACACTTGTCATCAAACGGTCTCAAAAGTGAAATAAATTATTCAAACTGCAATGTTAGCTTAAGCCAAACCAGTTGGCTTAAGCAAAACTATGCATATCAGTTACATTATTTATTTTGTTCTAATATTAGTCGGGTGTTATGTCGTTTCTCGGTTAATGACTCGCTTGCAACTCTCCCGAGCTAAACATTCTTCTCTGCGAGGCCATAGCAAATGGTCTAGGCGTATTGCTTCCAAAATACCTTTTTTTACCTATAGCGATTCTGAGTATTTTAGCACTGACGGAGCACCGCAAAACATTGCCATGCTCAGGCGTTCTGCTATGCAAAGATTGCAAGACAATCTAACAAAACGTTCCGCAGATACCTTGGCCTATTGCGAGTCAATTGAGCGTAGCATTTCAGATGTACGTTTTACTAGTCACTATCGTATTCCTTTCCCGTATCGAAATCAGTTAAGCCAAACCTTTAAACTCGGATCTATTGCTGATGAATCTAAGGGCAACCAAATAAAAGACCTAGATGGTAATTGGCGCTATGACTTGTCGGGTTCGTACGGGGTTAATGTGTTTGGCTACGATTTTTACAAAGAATGTATGCAGCAAGGTGCACAGCAAACCCAATCCTTAGGGCCTGTCTTAGGGGCATATCATCCAGTCATCGCTGAAAATGTGGCACAAATCAAAAAAATTTCGGGTTTAGACGAAGTGTCTTTCCATATGTCCGGCACCGAAGCTGTGATGCAAGCCGTTAGATTAGCGCGATATCATACCGGCAAAACCCATCTTGTTCGTTTGTGCGGCGCATACCATGGCTGGTGGGATGGAGTGCAGCCTGGTATAGGTAATAATCGTAAAACCCACGATGTATATACCTTAGAAGATTTAAGTGAGCATACCTTACATGTACTTAAAACTCGCAAAGATATTGCCTGCATCTTGATTAATCCGTTACAAGCGTTTCATCCCAATGCCGATTCGGCGTCAGACGTGTCACTGATTGCCAGCGACCGCAATACCCACTTCGATAAAGTGGCCTATAGCAAGTGGTTGACGAAAATCAGAGATATCTGCACCCACAAAAACATCGTGCTTATTTTCGACGAAGTATTCACGGGTTTTAGGCTAAGTTATCGCGGCGCTCAGGGATTTTTTGGTGTTCAGGCAGATATGGTGACCTATGGTAAAACACTGGGCGGCGGTTATCCTGTTGGGGTGTTAGCGGGCACTCACTCTCTAATGAAACGTTTTAAAGACGCTAAACCGGTAGATGTTTCATTTGCTCGGGGCACGTTTAATTCTCATCCAAGTGTGATGGGAGCGATGCACCAGTTTCTCAAAAAAATCCAAACGCCAGATATCCAGTCTTTGTACCAAACATCCGAAGCAAGCTGGAATCAGCGTGTGGCACGTTTTAACCAGCGCTTATTAGCTGAAAAACTGCCACTAAAAATTACCAATATGCATTCTATTTTGTCGGTAATTTATACCCTACCTAGTCGTTATAATTGGATGTTGCAGTTTTACCTGCGAGACGCAGGTTTAGAGTTGAGCTGGACCGGCACCGGGCGATTTATCATGAGCCTAAGTTACAGCGACGATGAATTTGACGCAGTGATTGATTGTTTTGTCACGGCAGCAAAACAGATGTCCGAAGATGGCTGGTGGTGGACCTGTGATGCGCTAACTAACAAAGCCATCAAACGACAGTTCTTAGGAGACATGTTAAGCGTAATGTTTCCGATATTACGCCCTCTATTACCTGCGCCGCTGCACAAGCTTAAAAGTCTGAATAATCCAAAGGCACCCAATAGCAAATTCGTAGCGCAGTCAGATAACAACTCAAGTCAGGTAGGTTAGATATGTTGATAACAAAAGATACACGAGTACAGCAAAGCTTTAGGCCGTCTTTAAACGTTGAATTTGATGTCTTTTTACAACAACAGAGCAAAAGATTTGCACCTGAAAACTGTCTTAAGATTGATTTTCATTGCCATGATCAAAACAGTGACGTACCCGACGAGTTATGGGGGCGTATTTTAAGGCTGCCAGAAACGTGGTTGAAAACCAAAAAGTTGGTTAAGTTGCTTCAGGCAAACGGCAGTCAAGTGTTAACCATTACTAACCATAATAACGCCCGTTCTTGCTGGGATCTTAAATCCAAAGGTATAGATGTTCTCGCGGCTGCAGAATTTACCTGCTTTTTCCCAGAATACGATTTGTTTATCCATGTTTTAACTTACGGCTTTAGTCAAGAGCAAGAAGAGATTCTGAATCGCAAACGACAAAATGTGTACGACTTTTTGCGCTACGCTGCCGCAGAAGATTTGCCGGTAATTATGCCGCACCCTTTATACTTCTATACTCGAAATGAAAAAATTGACCTAAGCGTGTTTGAAAAATTGGCAGTGATTTTTGCCCGCTTCGAAGTTTTAAATGGACAAAGAGACCTATGGCAGAGTGTACTGACGTTAAATTGGGTGCAAAGCTTAAGTCCAGAAAAGGTCCTGAGTTATGCTAAAAAGCACCATCTTGACCCCGCAGAATTTGGAGTTGATCCATACAAAGCTAAGGTACTAACTGGCGGTTCTGACGATCACACGGGTATTTTTGCAGGGCAGTGTGGTTCGTATTTATATGTCGAAAATTTGGCTGAACGCCTGAAAACAACCCCTGCCTCTGAACTCGCACTAGAAGCCATAAAAAACGGTGATATCGCTCCTTTTGGGCAAGTCGGTGAAAATCAAAAACTCAATATCGCTTTGCTTGACTATTTCTCGCAAGTGGCGACTAAAATCAAAGATCCCGGTTTGTTTAGGATCATGCTACACCGCGGTTCAACTTGGGACAAAATAGGTTGTTTTGTTGTCAGTAACTTGTTGTTAGAAATGCAAAAACACAAAAAAACAATGAAGTTTTTTTCCTTTGTACATGAATCCCTGCAAGGTAAAAAACCAAGCAAGTTGCTGAAATGGCAGGTATCCAAAGATTACAAATTTTGCATCAACCAACTAGAAAAAATTGCTGACAGCAAAAAAGAAGGCCCCGAGGTCTTTACTGAAACGGTGAATACTGCCATCAGAGAATTATTCACGCATTTGAATAAGCTGATTGCCCAACGCGTGGAAACGGCCATTAAAAATAGTAATGGTCTTCGCTTAGATAGTTTCTCTACAGAAGAAATTACCCGTAAATTTGAAGTGCCGAGTCAACTTACCGCGCTGTTTTTAGGGGAAGGCAAACGCCAAGACAACATGAGTAACGTGCGTGTTGAGAAGTTGCTTGATAACTTATCATTCCCGATTTTAATCAGTTTGATTTTGGCGGGGTCAACTTTAGCTTCGACCCGAGTGCTATATCAGAATCGACAATTGCTAAATCAATTTGCGCAACATTTGGGCAAAAATCAGCACTCAAATAGAGCGCTATATTTGACAGATACTCTGTTTGACAAAAACGGCGTTTCAACCTCATTAAGCGGCAAACTAAAAGAAATACAGCGTGCAGATTTACCCGTTGATTTTTTGATCTGTCATGAAGAAGTAGAGTCAGCGCCTCATTTACACGTAGTACGCCCGATTACCGAATTTGAAGTGCATCGCTATGGGGAACAAAAAATTCGTATTCCAGACTTGATGGAAATCGCCAACATATTTTATGACGGTGGCTACGATAGAATCATTTGTTCTACAGAAGGACCCATGGCGGCGGTCTCTTTGTTTATTCAGCAAATGTTCAACGTCCCAAGTTATTTCTTTATGCACACTGACTGGGTGGATTTTATTAAACACACCACCGATTTGAATCAACATGAACGTGACAGAGTCAGGCGTTTAATGCGTGCGCTATATAACAGATACGATGGTGTGTTTGTGCTTAACTCTGAGCACAAAGACTGGTTAACAGGTTTTGAGATGCAACTTCCTGAAAACCAAGTATTTGTTACTGCGCACCACACTCAGCCACGAGATTTAGGGATACAAAAAGTAAGTAAGGCTAGCATTATTCCCGGCGCGACTGATGATACTCCAGTCGTGTTTATTGCTTGTAGAATAAGTAAAGAAAAGGGAATTTTAGAGCTGCCTGAAATTGTGAAACATGCCAAAAAGCGTATTCCCAATTTAGAAATTGTGGTGGCCGGCTCAGGGCCTGCGGAACAACAACTCAAGGAAGCTTTGCCAGATGCCATTTACCTTGGCTGGCAAGATAAAAAACAACTTGCAGCTTTATATCTAGGACTAGATTTGTTTGTCTTTCCGTCTCGCTTCGATACCTTTGGTAACGTCATTCTAGAGGCTTTTGTACACGGTATGCCAACGGTTGCATACAATTGTAAAGGCCCTAAAGACATTATCCAAAATAATAAAAATGGTTATTTGGTCGAAGATATTGCTGCCATGAGTGACAAGATTGTTGAGTATTTTTCAAATACAAGTATTCAAGAAAGTATGCAGCAAAAAGCCTTACAAAGAGCCAGTGAATATCAAGCAGAACCTATCATGCAACAGTTTTTACATGACATGGGGTTAGAGTTACCTGTTTTATACAACAATCAAAGAACGGTGGCCTAAACGTGGTAAGCGGAGTACACACTTTAACTAAACGAGAACAGCTCAACTTTTTGCTAACTAACCGTATTCCTAGACGGTGGCTTACTTTTTTTATGGGCTGGTACAGCCAAATTCAAAGTCCGTTGTTAACTAAATTTTCAATCTGGTTATGGTCTTTATTCGCCGAGGACTTAAGGCTGCAAGACGCTAAGAAGCAAAATTTTACTAGCTTAGGAGAGTGTTTTACTCGTGAGCTTAAAGATGGCTTAAGACCTATTGTAATGGATCCGCAGCAAGTGGTGAGTCCATGTGACGCCATAGTGGGTGAATGCGGTGAAATACAAGGCACCAAAGTATTTCAAGCCAAGGGCTTTCCTTATGATATCAGTGAGTTAATACCGAATATCCATTTAAATCATAAATACCGTGATGGTAAATACGTCACGCTGCGTTTGAAATCCAGTATGTATCATAGGTTTCACGCACCTGTAGCCTGCAGCGTGAGCAATGTGACTTATATTTCCGGTGACACGTGGAACGTCAATCCAGTGGCTCTTAAAAAAGTACAAAAACTGTTTTGTAAAAACGAGCGCGCGGTCATCGAGCTTAAAAATACTCACCCTAGCAGCAGTATCACTTTAGTGCCAGTTGCCGCTATTTTGGTGGCAAGTATGAAGTTTAACTTTTTGTCGCAAACCCTAAATTTGAAATACCAAGGTCCGAACGAAATTCCTTGTGATGCACAGTTTAATAAAGGTGAAGAAATGGGCTATTTCCAGCACGGCTCTACCATTATTTTATTTGCCACTAGTAACTACGAGTTTTGTGAAGGCATTAAACAAGGAACGCCTATTCAGATGGGGCAACCATTGCTTAGCGGGCATTTAACCAGTTTTCCATAACACTTAGACGACAAATGAGTCGTCGATTTTACATTGACTAACTAATAGGTATAAATATGACTTTTCTAGAAGAATTACAAAAACAACGTTGGGACGATCATCGCTATTATCACCATAATAGAATTAACCAATTTTTGCATTTACTTAGCGCCAGCTGTTTTATCGTTAGTTACATTTTAGTATTTTATTTTCCCGCGGCAGCGGCGTTAGTGGGCTGGTTATTGGCAATGGTATTGCGCCAAACAGGGCATTTCTTTTTTGAACCAAAAACTTACGACGAGGTGAACAAAACTACCCATGAATATAAGGAGAGCGTTAAGGTTGGGTATAACTTACAACGTAAAGTCGTGTTGTTATCTATATGGGCGTTGGTACCCATAGTGCTATTTTTTGAGCCAGAGTTCTTTGGGATTTTTACTGCAGCTACAAATTTTGAAGGGTTTATTAACAACATGGCGATCATTTGGTTAGTGGTTGGTTTAGGCGCAATTGTGTTTAGAACTGTGCATCTATTTAAATTGATGGGAGTTCAGTCAGGTTTAGTATGGTTTACTAAAATTGCCACCGACCCTTTCCATGATATTAAGATTTACCATAAATCTCCTTATTATATTCTCAAAGGTGACATGTACGACACCATGGATGATTGGTATGAAGATGCGTCGTTTGAAAACAAAGCAAAAATCTAATTTATTCACACAATAATGATTAATCTCACAAACTTTTTTAGCTGTGTACTCGACTTAAATGTTGATTACACAACTAATACCAATCCATCCTAACAATTGATCGCTCAGCGAGATTTAAAATCACCTAATCAAGGCGCTCGAATGAAGCAATAGTTATTCTACTGTAAGTTCGAGCAACGCAGAGTAGGTGCTTTTAAACCTCGCCCAAAGGGAGAACACCAGCGACTTTCACTCTTCGTTCTAGCCCTTTGAAAGGGAGTGGCCATTCCTGCAGGACTACGCCTCGATTGAAAGTCGCTGGTGTTCTCTGAGTGACAAATTGTTAAGATGAATTGGTATAAAAGGTTTATTTATGAAAAATGCCACTAAAAATCTGATTTCTTCACTCGTATCATTGGTCGTTTGTCAGGTGGTTGTGGCAAAGTCAGATAATAATTCAAGGGATGACTATTCAGTCGTTGCATTCAAAAATTGTGAAATTGTCAGCCACCAAGCAATGACAGAGCAAGGGATAGCTGCTTATCTTAGCTTGAAGCAACAAGAACAAAAAATGGATGAATTAGAATTACCTATTCAAGGCATTGAACAAGAAATGCTGGAATATACTGATTCAATTGAAAAGCTCACAAAATTAGCCATTCAAGAAACCGATGAATCGCTGTATATCGATAAAAAATTGATGGAACAACAAAATGTAGTCGTTAAAGAATTCGATGATTTTATGCAAAAACACCAACAAGATTTTGATGCCTTAGGTGCTCAGGGTGCTGTGATTAGGAAATACGCGGATAAATTCTCAGATAACATTAAGGACACCTTAGCAGGTGTTGATTACGATCAAGTACAAGTATTAACTTCAGGTCAAAGCCCTCGTACATCTCATTGCGATAACTCACTTAAGATGATTGTGATATAAACGTGGCCTAAGCACTAAGCTGCGGGCTAGCCAAGTCATTCGTACACTTATTATCTGATTGTATATATTACGTTTTGCTACAATAAAACTTTAGCTTAATGAACAATTTAGGTTGCCTTAAACTGCAGTTCACCCTAATGTTTAAGGCAAATATTATTTGTCTCATTGTTCAATTATTTAAGGGGTTATTATGCTGAAATTGTATGGTTCTACTACTTCTCCTTATGTACGCCGTCTGCGTATTTGGTTAGCCAATACGGACCATAAATTTATCAATTTACTGATTTTTTCTGAGGATGACAGGCAGATTCTTGCAGCCAAAAATCCGACTATGAAAATTCCAATGTTAGAAGATGAAATTAACGGAGAAGAACAGGTTATTTATGACTCGAGAGTGATTTATCGCTATTTAACCGACAAGTTTGATGATCCAGTTTTAAATTGGCAGCAAGAAAATCAACTGACACTCATAGACTCGGCCAATGATTCTTTGGTGCAAATGTTTATTCTGTCGAATTCAGACATTCAAGCAGATGAAGATAAGTTGTTCTTTAAGTTACAAAAGCAGCGAGTCAATGGAGTGCTGGTGCAGTTAAATGAAATGGTAGCGAAACAACAATTTGCTAGCTGGAATTATCCCGCCATATGCCTGTATTGTTTAATTGATTGGATCGAATTTAGAAATTTACATAACATGCAAGGTTTGACTGAGTTGTTGGCATTTCATGATGACAATGCCCAACGAATTGAAGTCACAGCTACCGACCCTCGTAAATAAAAGGCCACTTATGAATCAACAACAAAAAACTGCCGCTGAAGCGGCTACTTTTAGACATTTGCTTAAACATTTAGATGCCAACAAAGATGTGCAAAATATCGATTTGATGGTGTTGGCAGACTTTTGTCGAAATTGTTTAGCTAAGTGGTATATGGCCGCAGCTAAGGAAGAAGGGGCTGAAATGGATTATGACCAAGCCAGAGAAATGGTTTACGGTATGCCATTTAGCGAATGGAAGGAAAAGTATCAACTTCCCGCGACTCCTGAACAATTGGCTGGCTATGAAGCCAGACAAGAAGCTAAAAAAGCCGCTGTCGAACCATCGACTTCTGGGTGTCAGTAACCTTTACAGAAATATCTTGAAACAGTTAAGCCAAGCTGCAATTTGTCGGTTTGGCGTTAGCTGTATTGCTTGTTCCGTGGCATCTGTATAAGGTAAGCCTAACGCCATTTTAGTTAGATTATCATGCTCGAACTCCGTCATATTGCCAAATCTTTTGCCAATGGATCTGAAATTGTCCATGCGCTTACCGATATTTCTTTAGCTATACAAAAAAACGAATTTGTTGCCTTCATGGGCAGTTCTGGCTCTGGGAAATCTACCTTAATGAATATTTTGGGTTGTTTGGATACGCCCAATAGTGGACAGTACTTTTTGGATAACAAAGATGTCGCGACAATGGATGACGACACGTTGTCGGCTATCCGCAACCAACATATTGGTTTTATATTTCAAACTTTTCATTTATTACCTAAATTGGATGCCATAGGTAATGTGAAGTTACCACTACGCTTTAGTGACGTTTCTGAGGAAGAAGCCAACGAACGCGCCCATGAACTATTGGATAAAGTTGGCTTGGGGCATCGTAAAACTCACAGGCCATTCGAAATGTCAGGTGGTCAAAGGCAACGTGTAGCAATCGCTAGGGCATTGATTAATCGCCCTACAGTGGTTTTGGCAGACGAACCTACTGGTAACTTAGACAGTAAAACCTCAGTAGAGATCATGGCATTATTGACCGATTTGCATCAGCAGGGACAAACCATTGTGATGGTCACCCATGAAGATGATATCGCGTCTTATGCGCAAAGAGTCATTACTATGCGTGATGGCAACGTTTTGCGAGACACCGCAAAAGAACAGGCGCCAACAGTGGCGAAAGGTTAATAAACCCATGTCATTAAAGAATTTTCTCATTGCATTTAGTCTTACAATTGCCAGCTATGCTCAAGCCGACGACCAAGTCACTTTGCTAACTGGGATCATTTCATCTTCAAAATATCATTTAGTTACGGCACCTAAAACTAATCGTTGGCAGGTGCAGATCCAGTGGATGATCGAAGAAGGCACGATAGTAAACGAAGGTGATTTAGTAGTGGTGTTTGATTCGGGTGGAATCGAATCGCAGCTAGAAGTGAATGAGGAAAAACTTGAAACCGATGTTTTAGAATTATTAAAACTGGAAATGGACAAGGGGCAAGCGGTCTTAGAGGCAAATGGTGCACTAAAATTAGCTAATATCATGGTTGAAAAAACACGTATCGAAGCCTCTGTACCAGACGGAGAGGTGAGTGCTTACGAGAAAGGCAAAAATGTCATTGAATATGAAAAAGCTATCACCGCGAAAATAAAAGCCCAAGAAAACTATAAGCTTAAGTTAGAAGAGCAAAAGATTGAGTTAGACAAGAAAAATATCGAGATCCTGAAACTAAAAGAGCAAATCGCCTATCAACGCAGTCAACTTGAAAAATTAAGTGTGAGAGCCAAAGTGTCTGGCCCTGTTACTCATGCTATGCACCAGTGGATGGCGCAAAAAGTGGCTGCAGGTATGAATATTCAGGCCAGCTGGGAAGTGTTAACTGTGCAAGCTGCTTCGACTTATCAGGTTTCTGCTTGGTTACATGAGATTGATGCGGCTCGAATCGATTTACAAAAAAGTACCTTTGAATTGACCTTAGATGCCTATCCAAATCAATCTTATCAAGGAAAGATCATTTCGGTATCGAGTCAGGCAGAGCAAAAAAGTCAATGGAGTGACAGCGCATACTATCGTGTGGAGTTAGGTTTTGCCGAAGCGCCGCAACAAGCAATTTTTCCGGGTATGAGTGTACGAGTGAAATTACAACATCAAAACTTGGTACAACAGGGTCAACCTATTACGGAGTTAGCGATATGAAAGTTGCAGCCTATGTTTTCAAATTTATTCTGGGTATAAGTGGTGTTTTGTTGGTGGCGTGTGAAGAAGAGCAAAAAGCGGTGGAACACAAAACTGATACCCCAAAAGTGACCGCTTCCGCAGAACTTATCTCTCTTAAAAATGCCACTATTGGCCCACCCAATATATCACGGATGTGGCAATACAAAATTCAACAAATGGCACCTGAAAATAAGCTGGTTAAAAAAGGCGAAGTGATAATCGTATTTGATGGACAGCGAGTAAAAAATGATTTGATTGGCAGACAAAGTCAACTCGACGCAGAAATAAAAAAGGCAGAAAGTGACAAGTTGAAAGATGAAGCGACCACACAAGATTTAATGCTAAAACTAGCCGAAGCTGAAATGGAATTCCAAAAGGCTAAACGTAAAGCCGAGATTGTAGATGCATCCAGCTCAAATATCGAACGCCTGAAGCAGCAAGCTGATTTTCGTTATCAAAAAGAAGGGCTAGCCCAAGCCAAGCAAAAGTTGTCTCATCATAAAAAGGCAATGTTGATTAACGAAAAAGTATCTCAAGGCAAAATAAATATTATGCAAAGTAGGGTAAATCGGATCCAACAGGAAATTGTCAAACTTAGTGTAAAAGCCCCTAAAGATGGATTAGTGATGTACCAAGAAAATGGTAGTGGCGAAAAAGTAGCGGTGGGAGAAACCGTTTATATGGGGCGTAGTTTAA
This sequence comes from Paraglaciecola sp., assembly GCF_039964565.1. Lineage (GTDB taxonomy): Bacteria > Pseudomonadota > Gammaproteobacteria > Enterobacterales > Alteromonadaceae > Paraglaciecola. The sequence continues at coordinate 341,953 of NZ_JBDVXF010000045.1, read as the reverse complement.
TGCAATTACCATCTCTCGATGCAATCGCGCTAAAAGCGGAATTCTCGGAGCCGGATAAATCCAAGCTTAAAGAAGGTCAAGAGGTAAGAGTTATTTTTGAGGCGTATCCGGAAATGTCATATATGGGCAAAATTTCTAAGTTAGGCCAGGCTTTTTATCCGAAATCAACCAATAATCCTAAAGTGATATTTGATGCGCAAATTGAATTGGGTGAAAACAGGCCTGATGTGATGCGTCCTGGTATGAAAGCAAAAGTAGAGGTTGTGGATTCATGAAGAACAGACTTTTACTGAGTATATGTGGCATGTTGTTAGTCGCTTGCGGTGAGTCGCCGCAATCTAGCGTGCCTTTATATCAAGTGGCACAAAAAGAATTTGCGGTAGTTATTCCAGCTGTAGGTGAACTTGAGGCTGCGCAAGCCGAAAGAATCAATTCCCCGGGGCGCAGTCCTATGACCATTGACTGGCTCGCAGAAGAAAATAGTTGGGTTAAAAAGGGGCAAGTGGTCGCGCGTTTTGACGCAGAACAGTTGCTGCTTGATAGCCGTGAAGAAGAATTGGAGATGATGCTGTTAGACATGGATATGCGCCAGCAATATGCCCAAGAAAACCAGCAGCAAAATGAATTGAACTCTGACAAAATTCTGGTTGGTAAAGAATTTAACTTTGTCGATACCTTTGCCATAGACGATTTAAGACTGTATTCCAAAATTGAAATTATCGATACCTTGTCAAACCGAGATTATCTTGGGGCAAAAGAAGAGTTTATCGAGTGGAAAGAAAGCAGCATAGATGACAGAAATCAAAGTGCATTGGACGTTTTGGATATACGTAAAGGAGGTCATCAAGCCAAATTCCAGCAACATCAAACCGCACTTTCACAGTTAGAAGTATTGGCTCCTTATGATGGCATGTTGGTTTATGAAAAAAACTGGAGAGGTGAAAAACCAAGTATAGGGCAAACTGTATTCCCAGGTAGCACTATTGCCAAGATCCCTAACTTAGAAGAGATGCAAGCTAAGATAAATGTGTTAGATAAAAATGCAATCAATCTAGAGATTGGGCAGAAGGTGAATTTGACCCTAGACGCATACCCAGAAGAAAAACTCACAGGCGAAGTGTTATCTGTCTCAGGGTTTTCACGCACCATAAAACGCGGTAATCCCACTAAGTATTTTGAGTTAGTTGTCTCGATAAATGCACAATCTGCTTTATTGCAACCAGGCGCTAAGGTCTCTGCGTCAGTGAGTGTCACCGATTCGCAGTCTAAAATAGTTATTCCTTTACAGGCTATATTCAATGAAAAAAGTGAAAATTATGTGTATCTAAAAGATGGCAATAACTTCATTCGGCGTCCAGTGAAAACCGCAGAGAAAAATCTTTACTTTGTAGAAATTACAGAAGGTTTGAGCTCCGGAGATATTATCGCTTTAAGTGTGCCAGATGATGCCTCAAGTATCTCAGGTGCTGCGTCAGGGAGTAAGTCATGAATAATAGTTTTATGCCTTTAGTGCTTGATGCGCTCAGTGAAATGGCGGCTCATAAACTTCGTACATTGTTAACCTTGTTGGGTATGATATTTGGTGTTGGTGCGGTCATTGCGATGCTGAATATTGGTGAGGGGGCCGAGCGTCAAGCATTAAAAATGATTGATTCAATGGGGCTGCGAAACTTGATCATTGAAGCTAAACAATTTGCTGACGATGAATTGAATGAAATACGTCAAGAGTCGTTAGGGTTAACCTTGGCAGATGTAGAATCCGCGAGGCAAACCTTGCCCTTCGTTGAGGATTACAGTGCTGAAAGGCATATTAAAACTCAATCGGTGTACAGTGACTTAGGTACTGCCGATTTAAAAGTGGTAGGGGTCAGTGATAGCCATTTCAGGTTGTCTAATATGCAGGTGAAATCTGGGCGACTGTTGACAGAACAAGACGATAAGAATGTGGCGCAAGTAGCGGTTATTGGTGCCAATGCAGCTGAACAATTGTTTCAAGGTACCGAAGCGGTGGGCCAATTCTTAAAAGTGAATCATCTATGGTTACAGGTCGTAGGTGTGTTGAATAATCCATTTTTCGATAAAGAAGAATTTCAAGGCGTAAAAATTGGCGGTGACAGCGCGCGCATTTTTGTGCCTCTTAACACCAGTATCAAAAAGCTTAGTAGCCCGGCATTAGCCAGTGAATTAGATTTGGTGAAGTTAAAGGTTTCTGAGGGTACGGACCCTGTAGTGGCAGCAAAAGCTGTGTCTCATTTGTTTATGTTGCGCCATGGTGAAGCAGACGATTATCAATTGGTTATTCCTGCCGCTTTGTTAGCGCAACAAAAACAAACCCAACAAATATTCAATATTGTGATGGCTTGTGTAGCAGGCATTTCTTTGTTGGTTGGGGGGATTGGCATCATGAATATCATGCTAGCTAACGTTTTGGAGCGAACCAAAGAAATTGGCCTGCTCCGCGCAGTTGGGGCGACTCAAAAAAACATCAGAATGCAGTTTATTGCTGAAAGTTTTACTATTTCGGTATTGGGAGGTTTGTTAGGCATTGCCTTTGGTTTGATTCTATCTGAAGTCATAGGTTTTTATTCCGGTTGGGCAGTGAGTTGGTCAGTTGTAGCAATCGTATTGTCTTTAACCATTTGTATGGCTGTAGGTATAGGGTTTGGGGTTTATCCGGCAATCAAAGCCTCGCAACTGAATCCCATTGATGCGTTGCACAGCGATTGAGCTAAGTGGCGTAAAAATGTACAGTGACAATGTAACCTAAGCCACTAACTTTGACTTTTTAGTGCTCATCATCAAAAGGAACTCCGAATGATTAAGTTTTTACCTTGGCTATTAGTTGTGGCCAGCTGGTTTATATTGCCACAGTCTTTTGCCCAAGAAACCCGTCTGTTGCGACAACCTAGTATAAGCGATAGCCATATCGTATTTGTACATGCAGCTGATATTTGGATTACTGATTTATCGGGCAAAAATACTAAAAGGCTTACCAGTACTGCAGCGGTTGAAAGTCATCCCCATTTTTCTCCCGACGGTAAAACTATTGCGTTTTCATCGAATCGCTCCGGAACTGACTCTGTTTACGTCATGCCCACCGCAGGTGGTCAAGCTACCAGATTGTCGTGGCACGCATCTGGAGGCAGTGTACGTGGATGGACCCCTGATGGGCAAAAGATACTTTTTGCGTCTGGCCGCGACACTGCGCCAAGGCCTATCAATCGTTTATGGACTATCCCCGTCAATGGCGGCTCAGCTGGGTTAGTACTCAACCAATGGGCATATAATGGCGCGTATTCTGGCGATGGCAAAAAAATGGTTATTGATCGTATGTCTCGTTGGGATGGTGAATGGCGGAATTATCGAGGTGGCCAAAATACCCCTTTAGTGGTGATTGATTTAGACACGCTGAAAGAAACGATGATCGACAGCGACTCAACCATAGATATCGAACCTGTTTGGGTGAACGACACGGTTTATTTCTTATCAGACAGAGATTGGGTTTCGAATGTTTGGTCTTACTCTGTAAAACGAAAAAGACTCAAACAAATCACCGAATTTAAGAACGCTGATGTCAAACAATTAAGCACTAACGGTAAACAGCTCGTATTAGAACAAAACGGTGATTTGTTTACCTTTGATTTAGCCTCTAAACAATTGCAAAAATTATCTATTAATCTAATTGGTGATTTCCCGTGGGCTGAAACCAAATGGCAAGATGTGGGAGAAAAAGCAAACGCTGCTTCACTTTCACCCTCTGGTAAACGCGTGGTCATGGCCTCTCGAGGTGAAATATTTACGGTGCCTATTGAACATGGCAGCGTACGTAATCTAACCCAATCATCTGATGCTGCTGACAGAGCACCTATTTGGTCACCTAAAGGCGATAAAATTGCTTGGTTTTCTGATAAAGGTAAGCAAGGTTATCAACTGATGTTGCAGTCTCAAGATGGTCTGTCACAGCTAGAATCGATCGCGATAGGTGAATCAAAAATGGCATGGGAGCCAACATGGTCTCCTGATGGCAAATATATCGCTTTTGTAGACGATGATGTGCGGATTCGTTTGCTAGAGTTGGCCACGAGAAACATTAAAACTATTGATGTGGGTGGCAACAATTTAGAGCGTGGGCGAAACGACTTAGCTTGGTCACCCGACTCCAACCATTTAGCCTATGTTAAAACCGCTGATAACAGTTTTCAGCAAATTAAAATTTACTCAATAGACAGTCAAAAAACGCATTTTTTAACTAATAAATTTGCCAATTCATTGTCACCAGCTTGGGATCAAAATAGTAAATATTTGTATTTCTTAGCCAGCACCGATTACGGTTTGAATAGTGGTTGGGCCAATACCAGCTCAATGTCTGCTGAGGCAGAATATGCTCCGTATGTTGTGAGTTTATTGGCAGATGAAGTTTCACCATTTGCCCCGCGCAGTGATGAGGAAGATATTGAAGAATCTAGAAAAGACACGTCTGAAAACGACCATGAAGAGTCAACCGAAGACAGTGCTTCGGCAAAAAGTGGGAGTGACGAAAAAGAATCAGCAAAAGACTCAGTAGAGTTAATCAAAATAGATTTCGATAATATTGAAAGACGCATTTTACCGCTCCCGATGCCTGCTGGAAATTATGCATTTACTCTAACGGCTCCAGAAGGAACGGTGTTTTTTGCCAAAAAGCAAGGTGAAAACAGAGACGTTGAGTTACTAAAGTTTGACTTAAAAAGTCGTGAAGCAGAGCCCTTTATCGCAGGAATCCAATCAGCCAGTATCTCGGCAAACCACAAAAAAATGTTAGTTAAGCAAGGTCCTAAATGGTTTGTGGTGGACGCCGATACATCCAAAGCTAAAACAGAAAAGCCTTTGGATACTAAGCTAATGATGAAGCTGGATCGCCAAAAAGAGTGGCGTCAAATGTTTGTAGAGGCATGGCGTTATCAGCGAGATTATTTCTACGATAAAAATATGCACGGCCGTGATTGGAATGAAGTATTTAGTCGTTACGAACCCTTAGTGGAACATATCAAACATCGGGCTGATCTGAGCTATTTATTGGATATGGTAAACGGTGAATTATCCGTAGGTCACAGTTTTGTGTTTGGCGGCGACTTTCCCAAAACAGAAAAAGCCAGTGCTGGTTTATTAGGCGCAGATTTAAGCCCTAAAGACGGGCGTTGGCAGCTTAGTCGAATATTTACTGCCGAAAGTTGGAATCCGAAACTAAAAGGTCCCTTGGATCAGCCTAGTTTAAAAGTGGCTGAAGGGCAATATTTAGTTGGTGTTAATGGTAACGAGTTAACTAGCTCAGATAACCCTTATGAGTTTTTAGACGGTACAGTTGGTCAACAAACTGTGTTGCATATTAATGATAAATCTAAATTTAGCGACGCTTGGCAAATAACAGTTAAACCAACGGGAAATGAAAATTTCTTAAGACAAAGAGCATGGGTAGAAGATAATCGTCGTTTGGTAGATAAATTATCAGATGGCAAATTGGCCTACATATGGGTTCCTAACACTGCCCAACCAGGTTTTGTTTCGTTTAATCGGTATTTCTTTGCTCAACAAGACAAGTTAGGGGTAGTGATTGACGAACGATTCAACGGCGGTGGTTATTTAGATGACTACATGGTGGATCTGATGAGTCGCAAACTTCGCGGGGCTCTTACTAATGAAGTGCCTAATGGGAAACCGCTGGTGTTACCTGCTGGGATAAGCGGCCCTAAAGTGTTATTGATCAATGAGCTGGCTGGCTCTGGCGGTGATTATTTTCCTTGGGCGTTTCGTCAACAAAAAATCGGCAAGTTAATTGGTGCGCGTACTTGGGGTGGGTTAGTGAAGTCATCGGTGCATTATGCCTTGGTTGATGGTGGTGCTCTTACCGCGCCAGATAATGCAGTATTTGACCCTCGAAACAATAAGTGGGTAGCGGAAAATTTTGGGATTGCCCCAGATATTGAGGTATACCAAGATGCGAAATCTCTAGCTAAAGGAGAGGATCCACAACTGCTCAGAGGCGTACAAGAATTAATGAAGCAGTTGAAGAAAATTAAAAGCAAACCAATACAACCACCTAGATATTCAACACCAGCAGTCCAAGGCTAAACTTATATGTGGCTAGCGGTGTAAACAAAGTAACCAGGCAGATTCAGCTAATCGATTCAGCCTACAGACCAGTTAAGCGGAGAGAGTGATGAGTCAGAGTATTAAGATTAATGACAAAAGTTATCCTATCGATGTAGACGGCGAAATGCCCTTACTGTGGTTTTTGCGAGACAGACTTGAGCTAACCGGCACTAAATTCGGCTGCGGAATGGGGTTATGTGGTGCCTGCACTGTGCATATCGATGGCCAAGCAACACGTTCTTGTTTGATGCCGGTTTCAGCCGCAGCCGGTAAAACAATTACTACTATTGAAGGTTTATCAGAAAATGGTGATCATCCGCTGCAAAAAGCTTGGATTGCTAACAAAGTGCCGCAATGTGGATATTGTCAGGCAGGGCAGATCATGAATGCTGCTAGCTTTTTAGCAACGAATAAAAAGCCCAGTAGTGAAGATATCGATAGTGCTATGCAAGGTAATATTTGTCGCTGCGGCACTTACCAGCGTATTAAACAGGCAGTAGTTGATGCCGCTGATGAAATGTACAAGGAGGCCTAACATGAGTATTGCGAACCCACTTCCTTCTTCAAATAAAAAAACCGTTTCTAATCAGAGTCGTCGACAATTTCTTAAAAGCTCAGGCATTGCTGCAGGTGGTTTAGTCTTAGGTATAAGTTTACCTCAAAAGACTATTGCCGGTATAAAGATGGGTGAAGACAATACGTTTAATCCCAATGCGTTTATTCATATAGCCGACAATGGCGACACCCTACTTTACTGTGGACGTTGTGAAATGGGGCAAGGTATTAGTACCGCGTTGCCAGCAGCGGTAGCTGACGAGCTCGATGCTGATTGGACTCGAGTCAGTATTGAACAAGGTGAAGGTAACGAAGAAAAATATGGGCCTCAAGCGACCGGAGGCTCGGCCAGTATTCGTACTATGTATATTCCCATGCGTGAAGCAGGAGCCGCAGCAAAAGTTATGTTAGTGGCCGCTGCCGCCAAAGTTTGGGGTGTACCGGCATCAGAATGCAAGGCTGATAACCATTTTGTTATCAATAACAACAATCAACAAAAACTCGGTTACGGCGAATTGGCTAGTCTTGCTGCCGATCAACCAGTTCCAGACAGTGTGACCTTAAAAGAGAAAAAAGATTACAAGTACATAGGTAAAGATTTAGCTAGACATAACCAAGGTGACATAGTGGTGGGTCAATTAACCTATGGCGTAGACACCAAGATGCCGGGGTTAAAATATGCGGCTATTACCCATTGCCCAGTTATGGGCGGTAAACTCAAAAGTGTCGATAAAACCGCAGCTATGCAAGTTAAGGGCGTAATCGATGTTGTTGAAATCCCCAGATTTGAAGTGCCATTTGGCTCACTTGGTGGCGTAGCCGTAGTGGCAGACAATACATGGACGGCGCAACAAGCCCTTAAAAAACTAAAAATAGAATGGGATTTAGGTGAGCACCAAAGTTATGACACTAAGGCGTATAAAGCGCAACTAGTGAAAAACGTAGAAAGCCCTGCTCAATTGGCTGCCGAACGTGGCAATATTGAAAAAGCCTTTGCCGAAGCCGAACATGTGGTGAAGGCCACTTATACGGGCGGGCATTTATCTCATTCTCCTATGGAGCCGAATGCTTCCGTTGTATGGGTACAAAAAGACAGTTGTGAAGTATGGGCTGCCACGCAAAGTCCTGGTGATATTCAAAAAGTCCTAGCGCAATATTTGAAACGGGAGCCGAGAGACATCATGGTCAATGTGACTATGGCTGGTGGCGCGTTTGGACGTAAATTTAAGTGTGACTACGTTCACGAAGCCGCTGTATTGTCCCAAGCTGTGAATGCTCCTGTGCAACTGACATGGTCTCGCGAAGAAGACATGCGTACTGGTTATTATCATTCAATCAGTGCCCAGCACATTGAAGCTTCATTAGATAAAGATGGCAATGTAACAGGCTGGTTGCACCGCGCTGCTTTTCCAGCTATTGCCTCATTGTTTGACCCATCACTTGATAGAGCCCCTGCCAATAATCTAGGTGACGTAGATAACCATCCTTTTGGCATTGCCAACTATCGCAGTGAAACAGGCGAAGCCAAAGCTCATACACGAATTGGTTGGTATCGAGCAGTGTATGCCATATTTTATGGCTTTGCCTTTGGTAGCGCTGCCGATGAACTCGCCCATGCGAGTAAAACGGATACCGTTAGTTTGTTGAACAGCATTTACGACAACAACAAAAATCCTGAACAAGCAGAACAAGTGGCCCGTTCTAAAGCCGCATTAGCTATGGCAGCCAAAAAGAGCAACTGGGGCAATCGCGCAGCATTACCTAGCAATCAAGGTTTAGGGATAGCGGTACACTTTAGTTTTAACTCTTATGTGGCCATGGCAGTGCGAGTCGAAGTTAACGGTGACGACATAAAAGTGTTAGAAGTCGACGCGATAGTCGACTGCGGCCAAGTCCTCAATACAGACAGCGCTACCGCGCAAATGGAAGGGGCGGTAGTAATGGGCATGTCTTTATCATTACGCACCGAAGTGATCTTTAGAGAGGGCGCAGTAGTGAACTCCAACTTTCACAACTATCCCGTGCTTAGGATCAATGAAATGCCCCAAGTAAACGTGCACTTCATGGAAAATGACTACAAACCCACAGGTTTAGGTGAACCCGGTTTAGGACCCTTTGCGCCCGCATTGGCTAATGCAGTTTTTGCCGCCTCGGGTAAACGTTACAGAGACTTACCCTTTAAACCTATGTCGATGTAATAATCAGTACAATTTAAAAAATGCTGCTAGCTAAACCTAGCGGCATTTTTTTGGCCTGATTTTAATCAAATGACTACAAGAAGGTGTGTGAAAAATTGCTATCTAAAGTCCAGTGGTTGAGCTGGTGTATTAAAAAAATCTTATGATTCATTGGGTTATGTGCTATAAAATTATATTGATTGCAATAGACCGAATTATTCGAAGAATTCACTGGTCACTATTTTTGCAGTACTTTCGGTGCGAAGCTTATGGCTTCGCGAGTATAAAAATAAGTAATCGCTGTAATAAGAAGAATAAAAATGAGTCAGCAACAGGCAAGTCTCAGCAAAGAAGAAGTGCAACCTTTTACTGAAATATTAAATAGCTGGGTAATAAACAATGATTTAGATAGTGCAAACCAATTGCGCAGTATTGTTTATTACCATCTTAAAGGTATTGTCAAAAAACAGATTGGTGATAAGGCAAAAAAGAGCCCCTCCGAGCAATTAATTGATCAACTACCCAACACTACATCATTACTACATGAAGTATTAGCTAGTCTTACACCACCAAAAGAAATATTTGATAACAAAGAGCAATTTTTGCTTTCCCTTGCCTCATTTGTCAGGTGGATGTTACTCGATGACCTCAAAGCCAAATCTGCGCAAAAACGAACCAAAGGCGAACATCGAGTAACAGAATTCTTATCCTTACCCGACGGCCCAGAGACATTTTTAACATTTGACAGAGCACTGTCTAAATTGGAGAAACTCTCACCTCGATCATACAAAGTGGCATTAATGCATTACTTTTTAGGTCATGATATTGAGCAAATGACTAGCGCGTTAAACATCGAGAAGTCGACTATCTACACTGAATTATCAACAGCAAAAGCCTATCTTCGTACCCAGTTCCAAGCCTTTTAAATTGTATTTGAGAGTTTTATTTTGATTACAACAAATCCGTTTGCGTTATTTCAGCATCTTCTTGAACTAGACGAACAGCATATGCAGCAAAATTTGTCTGCAATGCATGATATCGATGAGTCTGTTTATATAGATGTGTGCGCCCTAATCGCCGCGCACTATAAAAATCAGCAACAAACTCAATTTAGCCAATTAATCACTGATCAAGCGGGGGGGTTGGTAGACGATCAAATTATTCAGCAACTAGTTGGCAAACAAATTGGCATTTATAAATTAGTGGCTAAGTTAGGGCAGGGCGGTATGGGTACAGTGTACCTAGGTGAAAGAAATGACCAGCAACTGCAACAAAGAGTAGCAATCAAATTTGTTTTGCCTTCTATCGTGGCTTTATCTGGGCAAGACTTTTTACAAAAAGAAGCCCAGCATCTGGCCAATTTAGACCACCCTAATATTGCGTCAATCATAACCATTGATACCACAGACAATGACTTACCTTATATGGTGATGGAGTATGTAGATGGTGTGCCAATTAACCAATATTGTCAGCAACAAAAACTAAATTTAACGGCAAGACTTAAGCTATTTCAAAAAGTTTGCCAAGCGGTGCAAATAGCTCATCAAAACATGATTATCCATGCAGATATCAAACCCTCAAATATTTTGGTTGATAGCCATGGCAATCCAAAACTCATGGATTTTGGTATAGCCCGCCATTTAGACCAAGCGGAACAAAGCGGCAGTTTAAGCGCGGCAAGTCGAGATTATGCTAGTCCAGAACAGCGAGCAAACAAATCATTAACAGTCGCGACCGATATCTATGCTTTAGGCAAACTGTTGAACGAGCTGCTGATAAACCAGGCTATAGCTAAGATTGAAAAGCAGGCGTTATTGGACAAAACCTTATCAGATAACCAAACCCAGCAATTCTCCTCTGTGGCAACGTTAGAGCAAGAAATTGATAGATTAATTCAAGGACGAGCACTGGTAAGCATCCAATCCAATTATCGATATCGTTTAAAAAAAACGATTAAAAGAAACCCCAAATCCAGTGTCAGTTTAGCGGCTTTCTTAATTACCTTAATAGTCAGCAGCAGTGCGTTGTTATGGCAATATCGACAAATATTGATTGAAAAACAAGTAGCCGACCAATCGGTACAGTTTTTAGAGAATGTTTTTGAGCAATCGTCACCCTACGAGCATCAAAATAAAGCCATAACGGTAGAAGCACTGCTAACGCAAGCGAGTAATAAAATTGCCGAGAAAAGTAGTTTATCTACAGCCAGTAAAAACCGAGTCTCTATAGCATTAGCCAAAGCCATGCTTGGAGTAGGCGCGTTTGAAAAAAGCCAAAAGTTACTAAACAGTGTGGTACAACCCGAACCTCAAATAGCGGTTGAACAATTGTATTTGCAGGCTCAACTAGCTCAACAAGCGTTAGATTACCCATTGGCAATAACTAAAGTGGGGCAAGCGTTAGAGCAAGCACCGCTGCGTAACAATGAGCAGTTATTAGCCGAGTTATATAGTTTAAAAACTTCGATCCATCGTAAACTAAGACAATTTGACGTAGCGCAAGCAACCAATCGAAGCTACCAACAATTTGCGTTAGCCAGCAATAATCCTAAGTATCAGGTGTCAGCTTATATTCAACTAAGCGGGATATTTTTTGATTTGCCGGATTATCAGCAAGCTGAACATTTTGCTAAGCAAGCATTAGAAACGTATCAAGCCGCCAAGGTTGATGACCATGCCTTGTTGTCTACTGTGTATTTCAGCTATGGCAGTGCGTTAGAAGAATTAGACCAACTCGACCAAGCAGAACAGTATTACCAAAAATTAGTAGCCTTAGATGAACAAATATTTGGTGAAGGACATCCCACTACTGGGGTTAATTACAACCTATTATCGTATTTCTATCATACCTCGGGTGATTACCCATTAGCTTTAGAGTTTGCCAATAAATCCATAGCGATACACAAACAACATGCCCCTTATAGTGGTTATGAATATGTCGACTCATTATTTAATAAGGCACATGCGCTCAAAGATTTATCACAGCCCAAAGGGGCAATAGCTGCGCTACTTGAAGCTGAACAAGTTTTTATGAGTTTTTTGCCTGAGGGGCACAGTAAGTTTGTTAATTTGTACAACGGTCTTGGGGTTTTATATAAACATATCGGTGAATTTGAGCAAGGAGAAGGGTACTTTAATCAAGCGTTATCTATAGCCCTAAGTGCCGAGAGCGTGGACCAAACTCACGTGGCGTCTTTGTATGGAAATTTAGGCAATATTGCAGTTGAACAACAAGCGTACGACAAAGCAGAATTACTCTATCAAAAAAGGCATAAAATTCGATTAGTTGCATATGGTTATGAATCGCGAAGTGTTGTGAATAGTTTAAAAGCATTGGCCAGAGTAAAACGATTCAAAGGCGCCAATCAGCAAGCACTCGAGCTACTGTCGGAGGCAATGCAAATAGCGTTAAAAATTTATCCAGCAGGACATCCCTCAATATCGGGTTTTTATGCTCAACGAGCTTTAACTTACCGCTCCTTAAAGCAACTTGACCTTGCTGTTTTAGACATTAATAAAGCCATAGATATTGCGGTTGCCGGCTATGGTGAACAAAACTTTAGTACCTTTGGATACAAACGAATTTTAGCTGATTTGTTGTTGGCACAAGGTTTTTATCAGGAGGCCTATGACCTAGCTAAGCCAGCCTACGACTTTCAACTGAATTTAGTCGGTGCTGAGCATGCAGAAACAAAACGTGCCGAAATCATCGTTAACCAAGCGATTAAGTTTTTATAACGGCGGCAGCGTTTTATTAATCGTGCCAACCATTTGCAAGGTTTGATTGGCTTATTAATATACTTAACGGCGCATTTGATTAACATTTAGACTGGGAGTATTTTGAGTAACGCTGAGAGATTAAAGATAAACCATGCCAGAAAGACATTCGGTTTTATTGTATAGCAATAGTAATGTAGCCAACCAATACACTGTTAAGTATTTAGGTGATGAACATCCTTTAACCAATAAATTTAGAACCTTATTAACTCAATTGTATGCTGAAAACAACCAGTCTCAAAAAGCACACTCAATGGTGGTAATGGCCTATGGTTTTTTACATATCAAACTTGGAAAAGAACATAGGGACACAATACAAGCAAAAGCTGTCGTAGACTCTTTTAGCAAAAATTCAGAAAATCTTATGCTCTAACGAACTTACAATGTATTGAATTTCGAAGGGGAAATTTTCTCATAACGTTTAAAAACAGCACAAAAAACTTTATGCTCAGTAAATGCAAGTTTTGTTGATATTTTTGCGGGCTTTAGCCCTAACCTAAGAAACTGTTTTGCCCGTTCCATTCTATATATCGCCAGGTATTGGCGAGGAGAAAGGGCAGTATGCTCTTTGCACCAGCGTCGTATTGTTGCAGTGTTAACACCAAATGCTAAGGCTATATCGTTAACTTGAATATCTGTTTGAATTAACTCTCTGCCAGATTGTTTGGTTTCAATAAGCCTGCCAATCTCCTGATCTAATTTCTGAGTAAACTCATCGGTCGTAAATCGTTTAGGTTTTGCCATGGTGTCAATACTGCTAAATAAACAATGGCTCTATTCTGCTTATTCCCTGATTTAAAACGATCCAAGAAACCCTCAGCAATTTTTCCAAAAAATAATTAATTTTTTTAATGCGCGCTACAGGGAAGGTTTGTTTTTCAACACAGTGTTCTAATAAAAGCAATTATTTCAACGGAAACCAATTCTGATCCTATTAGTACGGGGTTTACGGTTTTCTATTAAAAATCAGATTCAAGTTAATTCAATTGGGGGTTAGGGAATGTTAAGAGTCTTAGGTTTTATCGTCATACTTGGTTTATTCGGCTGTGGCGGATCGGGTGACAAAGCAACCACTTCGCATACGGAAGTTCATACTGGTGCTGAGCAACCTGTAGTGGTTCATATTACTGCACCTCCTGGCACACCATTTCCATCAAATTCTCAGAATGGCCAAATAACGGGACTAGTCGTAGATGACCCGGTAGTAAATGCCGATGTAAAACTCTTTGATATTAACAATGCCTTATTGGAAACCACAACAAGTGGTGATGAAGGTGATTTTTCCTTTAATATTGACACAAGTTTAATTGGAGACGGGTATATCATCACCGCATCAGGTGGCATCATGAATGGCCAGCCTTTTTTGGGCGAGTTAAAGGCGATTTACACGGGTGATGATAATCCTGATGATGCCAATTTGACCATCATGTCAACTCTGATTGCTAAATTAGCAGCAACACAAGCCGGTGCGACCCTTATAGAAAAGCGCGATAATGCGATTGCACAATTGGTCTTCTTAGGTTTACTGAAAGAGGATGATTATCACCAAATTGATACCGAGTTATTAAACGAAAACTCAGCTCGAATTGATATCGCTGTTATCGGAATAGATGCCTGGATTGACGAAATTATCAACGACTTAGCTGATGGCGAATTAAGTGCTGCGAATATGAGTGCTTTTGCCAACAGTAACGGGGGGATTTTGGCGATCAAGGTGCTGGGCCAGCAAGAAACTAGTGTTTGGCCGGGTGCTTCTACTCAAATAGGTGTAGAACTTTTGGCCACCACCAACAATGTGCAAACCACATTAGAAAACGCACCTTCTTGGGTAAGCCTATCGAGCGACGTCATTGAGGTAAACCCTGCATCAAATGTTACACCAGGACGTTATGATTTTAATTTGGTTGCAGGTTCAAATCTCGCCAGCGCGAATAAAAGCGTGTCATTTACAGTCGAAGTTTTAGAAAGAGTGTTGCTGCTATCAGGTGATTTATCTTCAGTCGCAGGCACAATTAGTAATGAAGACAAAGACATCAGCATTGCTGTAGCTACAGGTAAATTAAGCCAAAACTATCAACTGAGTTTTTATGCTGCGGCAACGGGCAAGGACACCGTTAGGTTTATTTTGGATAGTGTGCCGGAGATGCCTGATGAAGAGCGAATCGAGCTGGACTTTAACCTACCATCATCAGAAATAATTATTCGAAACCATATAGAACCAACAAGTGATATTGTTGCCGCACGCCCCGCTATGAAATCTAGTTATGCTAAAAAAGCACTGACTAATTACTATGGTCCACGAGTACCTTCTACCTGCAAAACGTCTTGGGTAGATGGAAATAATGATGGACATTCTTTTAACTATGTTTGGGAAGGGAACTCATCCTTTTTTCATGATCTCCTAAATCCAATTAATAACGGTGGGGACCCTAGAATTGTCAAAATGACGGGTAGAGGAGCTGAAGTAGCGCGTTGTAGATCAACGCTAAGGTCGTCTGTTTCATGGACTAGTTCTGATCTAGATTCTAAAGAGGCTGTATTATTTGTTCATGGATTTGTGCGGGAAGGAACATTAGGCGGAATTGATAGTAGTAATTTAGAGTATTTTGGCTCTTTTCCAAAAGTATTATCAAAAGCAGACATAGATGGTAGAAAATTTAATCCATTTTTATTTTCTTGGCAAACTAATCAAAAGTTTGAAGACGTTGCTTTGGATCTCGCTAAAGCAATAAAAATGATTTCAGACAAAACCCATACTAAGGTGCACATCGTTGCCCATTCTTACGGAGGGTTGACAGTAAGAGCTTTAGTTCAAGGTAAGGCTTCTGTGGCTAGTAACTTAAATCCAGATATCGCTTTCGCAACGAAATACATCGCATCAATTACCACAATTGGTACACCACATTCAGGTGTTTTTTCTGCTGACAATGGAACCACTATTGACTATGGTAGTGAGGCTATCCTATTTCCTCATGGCACTGATAATACAGCAGGTTTGGCCGTAAATGCATGTACTGCGATTACTTGTTATCAAGCTGGGGAAGACTGGAATAGATTGCATGCCCATAATTCCAAAAGTTACTATGGAGTAAAAATACCCTCCGACTATGGCTTGCCGGATAACCTTAACAGGCATACAGGTCAAATGGATTCTGTTAAAGGGTATTTTGTCTATGATTTGGCAAAAGATTTGAACAATTACCCTGACATCCCTACTCAGGTTTTGCTGGGGGTAGTGCAAGATTCTAGCAACATAAAATGTGTCTCAAATGATAACGGCACATGTCAAGTTAGGTATAGCTTTGCAAGAGGTGAACATTTGGGAGACGGCCTAATTTCACTGAAAGGCCAAAGGTTTGATCCAAGAAATCAGGAGGTTCACCCAAGAAATACAAACTTACACAATGTAGAAGAAAATTTATTAAATTTTTACAATAGTCAATCACTGACTAGAAGCGATATGGTTGAGCAAAGCTGGTCCTTTTTTGACACCATTGAATATAATAGAAGCAGCTCGCTAACCTTTGACCATCTGATTCCGTTTGAGTATGGAACAGAAGGGGTCTTTACGGGTACGCACACGGTTTTAAATTACCAACAATCATTGTGGAAGTCAGGTTTTTCTGCCGGTGCAATCCATATGACAGGTTCATATGACTCTTCTCATGGAAAAATAAGAATAATTGCTGACCGAACAGGTGCGGTTACTGGCTCAAACACAGGGGAAATTGTATTATCATCTGAGGTAGGATTAAGGGGAGTTGAATGTTCATATAAATATAGCGAAGAGGCTAGTTGCGAACACCCAAGTTGGCTCTATGTCAAAAGTTTCCTCAGAGCAAATCCTGTATTAAGCACTATTGCGCCAGAACAACAAATCAGCGTCACAGGCCGAGTACAAGAAGCTTCTCAAGCCCAATCACAATCAGCGCCTCAACTTCAAGCTAGAAGCTCAAGTACTACTGCTGTGGTTAATGTTTATAACGGAGATGAAAAAGTAGGTAGCCAACAAGTGGTTATGGGGGAAAGTTATGATATTAGTGTGCCCTTTGTGGCTAGCTCACCCTATAGTGTTGAAGTTGTGCCTGAAAGTGGCTCTGGTTTGAGGGCGACAGTCAGTCGCACCATCACTACAGCGAGTAGTTTTGCTAGATCGTCTTTGAACTTCGGTATTATTGATTTAATTTCTAACGCCCTTAATAAAAACACCCTAAATATTTTAGTGATTGACGCTACTTCTGGTCAGCCACTTTCTGGCTTTGAGTATGTAGTGCGTAATTATAACGGTGATTTTTTAGAGGATGGCTCAGAGAGCTCCAGTCAACATTTACTCACCGAAAAGCGTTTTGGTAGATATCACATTGAAATAACTAAGGTTGGTTACGATAAAACCGTCAATACATGTACGATCCTGCCATTAATTAGCAATCAATGTACCCTAGTCCTCAGCCCCGAGCGTACCAATGCAAATGGGGAGTTGTCTGCAGTACTAACATGGGACCTCAACCCTCGTGATTTAGACTCACATCTGAGTAAATATGATAGTAATGGCTCTGAGCTGTACCATCTTTATTATTCAAACAAAACTGCGCCTGGGGTTGCAGATAGCTTAGATTTGGATGATACATCTAGTTATGGACCAGAAACGATTACGATTGATCAGATTGATAATACGGCTCACTACATATATGCGGTCCATCATTTCGCAGGTAACGGCACTATTTCAACTAGTTCTGAAGCGCAAGTCAGTTTGCAAACAGAAACTGAAAACATGCAGCTAAACGCCCCTGTATCGGGTAGCGGCAAATGGTGGAAAGTATTTGAAATAGTTAGTGGTCAAATAATCCCGTGCACAACTAGCTGTATAATGGATGCAAGACCTACTCAAGCAGGTAAAGGAATAGCTACGGGAACTGTCACCGATGCGAAATGGCTCGCAGACATGGAAGCTGACTTGGTGAGTAAATAACTGAACTCTAAATTGTTGGATTAATATTGCTCTTTTCGTTTAGGCGTCGACTAATTAGTCGGTAATATTTGAAAAGAGCATTTGTCCCATAGTTATGGGACATGCCTTCTTTCTATCTTAGGCTGCTAGCTCAATATTCGGTTAATCTAGGCTGGAAATTGTCTAGCAATTTTGACTCATTCGTCTTTATCAAACCCAAAAGCCAAAGGCAGCAGCTCGGTGAATTTAACGGTTTTAATTTCACCTTGTTGAGTTGCTAAGTGAACTTCTGTTTGAGCATCGGCAAATTCAGCTATTTTTTGCCTACAACCACCGCAAGGTGGGCAGAAATCATCATTGGGACTGGCGATTAGGATTTGTTTGATATGTTTGCTACCCGTAGCTATCATCGCCGAAATCGCCCCGGCTTCGGCGCATTGGCCTAGAGGGTAAGCGGCGTTCTCAACGTTACAACTTGCATGTAGTTGTGCGTTTTCGTCTAGAATGGCTGCGCCAACATGAAAGTTTGAATAAGGAGCATGGGCGTTTGCCTGTGCTTTTGAGGCTAATGCCAATAGCATTTTATGTTCGGGTGTTAGCTTAACTGTCATAAAAATCTGACTTCAAATTTTATTCGGCCGCGTAGTTTGCTTTATTTTGGACTAAAGATTCAAGTTTAATTCACAAATAAGTGCTACTTGCACCGTGGTAACTTTACTTTTCGAGGGAAATAGGCGACTCTAATGCTCATACCTTCTTCTTGTTTTTTGACTATTTTAAAGGGTTGTGTTGCAACCTAGAGTCAAAGTTAGAGTCATATACATAATCTATTTTCAGGTAAAACTTCTCTACTAATATGCAAAAACATCTCAGCGGCATCCTTTTTCTTAGCGCATTCTTATTTGGTTGCGCCAGCAACAGCGGTTCAATGCAAGGTAACCCGCAAATGGGAAACTTGTTGTTGGCTGAGCCTGCTCCCATGAATCAACGTTCCCAATTGGCTATAGCACGCTACAGCCATATTTTAACTAACACCGATTTAGAAGACGAGCAAAGAGCTCAACTGTTGCATCAGCGTGGCACTTTATACGACAGTGTCGGTTTGTCTGGGTTGGCGCAATATGATTTTAATTTGGCGATTCAATTAAAGCCTGACTTGGCGGAAGCTTATAATTCTATGGGCGTTCATTACACCCAGCAAATGGACTTTATTCAAGCTTATGAAGCCTTTGATGCTTCCTTAGATATTAATCCTGATATGGAGTTTGCGTTTTTAAACCGTGGAATTGCTCTGTATTATGGTGGTCGTCCCGACTTGGCGGTACGTGACTTTGGCACCTTTTATAACATTAACGCATCTGATCCCTATCGGGCGTTATGGAGTTACTTAGCGTCTAGTGAGATAGATAAACCTCAAGCGATGGTAGAGCTAGCGCAACTGCGAAAAAACTTAGATGAAAATAACTGGGCAACGCAAATAGTTGATTTATATCTGGGAAAATCCACTGAAAACCAATTGTTAGGTGGTTTAATTGCCGGGGTCACTAGTCAACAACAATTGACCGATAGATTGTGCGAAGCCTATTTTTATTTGGGTAAATATCATTCTGCTAAAGGCAACAGAGGCATTGCTTCAAACTATTTTAAACTTGCTTTAAGTACCAATGTGTTTGAGTACGTTGAACATCGCTACGCGCGCCTTGAACTTAACTTGTTACGTGATGAAGCCAACAAAATAGAATCGCAAGCAACACAAACCCAATAACAATGACAGTATTATCCAAATGGGTTTTGGCGTTAGCGTGCGCGCTATTGCCTGTTTGGTTAATGATAGAACACACCACTCTAGCGGTAGAAACCACCCCAGAAAGCCTCGCAGCTCCAATTAACAAGTCGACTCAGGTATCCAAAACGGCGGCCGAGCAACACTTAGCTCATGGTTTAGTATTGTGGCGTGATAAAAAATATCAACAGTCGGCGCAGGTGTTTGCATCTCTAGCGGCCGAAAAACTAGACCCACAGTTACAAACCTTAACTAACTTATATCATTACCACGCCTCTGCGTTTATTCACAATGAGCATTCTGAGGTTTCCCATCCACTTTCAGCTGTACCTAAAAACTGTAAACAAAAACTGTTGTTTGTGACGGCAGATCTTGAATCCTTGCCGCAGGCTGAATATTTTAGGAAGCGCTTTTCACAAGACCCACGTATGAGCGACTTATCGATTTGTATTTATGAGCAAACTTGGTTTGACCCTATTGATTTAGTCTGCAAGGAAAATTGGCAACAAAGCGGGCGCTTGGGCTGTCAGTTGCTGTCGTTAGCCGAAAAAATAAAAACAGTGCCTTTTACCCATTTAGTGATGTTTGCGAAAAAAGGCAAAGCCAATGTTCACAACGGCATTATGTTTCTAGATCGCAAAGACACTTACGACGTATTTATTCACGAGTTAGCGCATTTTTCGGGTTTTATCGACGAATACCCTCTTAGTAAAATGCTTGCTAAACGAGTGTGTGCAGGGGTTGATGCGCCGAATATAGTCTTTAAGAAGACAAAACATTCAAAAGTCGACACTAAATATTGGGACTCAATTGGCCTTTCTAGCTCCGCCGACCTAACTGCAGCCAGAACCTGCGATAATCATTCGACCCAAGCATATAAAGCGTCCAAAAAGCTCACCTTTATGGAGTATCATGATACGGCTTTTATCCCCGCGAATTATTTAAAAGCGTGGCAAAATCAATTGCAAAACACGCCTAATCAACCTTCGGCCCATGTTAATTTTGCACAGTTGTATGAGCAGTCTAATAATTTGCCAGAAAGCCAATTCTGGCGCGCTAAGTATCAGCAATATTTGCAGACCAATACCCATAAAATTGGCAATCTATAACAAATGAAAATGTCATTTGTGTGACAAGGCCCTATCACCATGGGTATAATACCCGAACGTTTTTTGCTCCTGTTAGTATTACATTCAGATTATGTCTCAGTTATTTCCTGTCGAAACCATAGATTACCCTTTTCCACCTAAGCCGGCTGTCCTGAGTAAAGTGCAACAGCAACAATATGTGCAAGAAATTAAAACCTTGCTTAAGCGAAAAAATGCCGTATTGGTCGCTCACTATTACACCGATCCTGAAATCCAAGCTTTAGCAGAAGATACCGGTGGCTGTATTTCAGACTCTCTGGAAATGGCGCGTTTTGGTCGCGACTGTGAAGCGGAAACCTTGATTGTTGCTGGTGTTAAATTTATGGGCGAAACCGCCAAAATTCTCAGCCCAGAAAAAACCGTGTTAATGCCAACCTTAGAAGCCACCTGCTCATTGGATATTGGTTGTCCTGAAGACCAGTTTTCAGCATTTTGTGATGCGCATCCGGATCACACTGTAGTGGTGTACGCGAATACTTCTGCCGCGGTAAAGGCTCGCGCAGATTGGGTCGTCACTTCAAGTATTGCTTTAGAAATAGTTGAACATTTAGACTCCCAAGGAGAAAAAATCATCTGGGCTCCGGATCGCCATTTAGGGGCATATATTGCTAAACAAACTGGTGCTGATATGTTGATGTGGCAGGGTGAATGTATAGTACATGACGAGTTTTCAGCAAAAGCTTTGTTAGATATGAAACACCTTTATCCCGATGCAGCTATTTTAGTGCACCCAGAATCACCCGCCAGTGTAGTGGCTCTGGCAGATGCCGTTGGTTCAACTACACAGTTGATCAATGCAGCAGAAACGTTACCTAATAGTCATTTTATCGTGGCGACAGATCGCGGTATTTTTTATAAAATGCAGCAAGCAGCCCCCGATAAAATTTTGTTAGAAGCGCCCACTGCCGGCAATGGTGCTACCTGTAAAAGTTGTGCGCACTGCCCATGGATGGCCATGAATGGCTTAAAGGCAATTCACCAGTCACTCACAGATACCCAAGGTCATGAAATTTTTGTTGATGAATCCTTGCGACAACGAGCATTAATTCCGCTTAATCGCATGCTTGATTTTTCAGCTGAGTTAAAAATGCAGGTAACGGGTAACGCCTAACAGCGATATTTAGTCAAATTCCCTCACTCAATTGTTTGCTTTAATAATTTTTGTACCGCCTTTCGCAAGGATGCAAAGGCAATGTTTTCGCAGTCAATCTCATCAAATTTTAACCATTTAAATTCAGTTATTTCGGCAACATCTGCTGTTAATAGTGGCTTGTGGAATAGTTGGCAAACAAAAACCACATCACAAGTGTGGTAAAGCACGCCTTTGTAAAAGTAGGTATTGGCCCCAGAGTAAAAATACTGCCAGTTATCTATAGTGACATCGAGTTCCTCTTTTAGCTCCCGTGTTAGGGCTGCTTCAAGAGATTCGTTGTGATCAACAAATCCACCCGGTAAATCCAGTCTACCTCTGTGTGGGTCTTGTGCTCTAACGGTAAATAACATTTCATCTTCACAGCAAATAATTGCCCCCACAGCAGAAGCTGTATTGTGAAAATATTCAAATTGGCAATGGTTACACAGGTGTTTATGTCCATTTTCAGAATTAATCTGCGCACTTTTACAGTTTGGACAAAACTGAAACACTGTCGATTCGGTCGTTTCATTCATATTTATAAACACAGAAATTAGCGTGGGTAATCCCAGTTTACAGGATCCTCATCAGAATCGGCAGTTACAAAATACAGTCGCCTCAAACCATTAATGGCGGTCCAAGGTTTAATACTGTTGTTGGATAACCCTTCTAGTGTGATTTCGGATTGTCCCTTGGGTAAAAATAACGTACCAGCCAACTGTAACTTGCTCTCATTGAGTAGATGTTCAAATGCCGAGCTTGGGCCTGACATACGAATTTGCAAACCAACGGAGTCCTTGTTGTTTTGTTCTATGAATATTTTATAGTTCGCTGCTTTATGTACCTTTACTTGATAAGTGGCGCTGTCTCCCTGCTGTTTCAAATTAGTGAGTTGATGGGCTTTACTAATCACATTTCCGGTCGTTGCTGAGGGGCCAAAGCCATTCACAACTGATACCGGATAGTTGCCCACTTGGTAAACTGGGGTTCGATAAGCGCTTTGTGAATGTAATAAAGCATTAAATTTACCTTGTAAGTTTTTAACTAGTTGCGCGCTAACGTCAGGGAGTTGTTCAAAAACATTGCTGCTTTCTAAGGGATCTTTTTGCATATCAAACATTAAATATTGTTTGTTAGGCTTTGGGTAATGTGGTCTATCCATGGCAGGATTAAGCAGTAATTTGTATTTTTCTGTCCTTAAACCAATCAACTGTTGTTGAAACTGCATGTGTTGTTTGGCTTGATTATCTATTGGTGTCCACTGATTAAAGTGTGGTTTATTGCTGATGACGTCATGAGACGCTATATAGGTTTGTCTAGGGTTAACACCTGTTACTTTTCCCTCTAGATAATGACTTAACGAAAATCCATCTAAACCTTTATGTTGTGGTGGCAATGATGACTGGGATAGTTCGAGTAGGGTTGGAAATATATCTTTTACGTCTACAAATCGGTTGACGACACTGGCTTGCCATTTTTTGGGCCAGTGGATAAACAAAGGAGAGCGTATTCCATTTTGCCAACTTTGCCCTTTATTACCTTTCATTTTACTTGGATTTCTAGCCTGCCATTCCGCTTTGGTCATCGCGCCGAAATTTGAGGAATCCCACCAAGGACCATTGTCGCTCATGAAAATGATGACGGTGTTTTCGAGCAATTGCTGTGAATCCAGATAATCAATTAATCGGCCTATATGAAAGTCCATTTCATTTACCATGGCATACAAATTAGCTATAGCGGGGCGCAGTCCGCTTTTCACTAAAGGTTTGACAAATTTTTCTGGGGCTAACCAAGGTTCGTGGGGGGCTAAGTAACTTAGATAAGCAAAAAAAGGCTGGTCCTTTTGTTGTTGTATAAAATCTATGGCGTAATCGGTGACCACTTCTGATACCCATTTATCATGTTGTACCGGTTTACCATTTAACCAACCAAAAGAGTTTTTATGTCGATAAAGCTCTGCGTAATACCCTTCATCAAACCCTCTATTCCACGGAAAATAACCTTCCGTTTTACCTAAGTGCCATTTACCCCACGTTGCGGTTTTGTAGCCTGATTTTTGTAATACTTCGGATATCAGGGTTTCTGATAAATGCATAAAATCACGGCCACCATGCACACCAGATACGCCGGTTTTATAAAAATCTCTGCCAGTTAACAATGCCGCTCGGGTTGTTGAACAAACCGGTGTCACGGTGAAATCAGAAAACTGCACTGCTGCCTGAGCTAAAGCATCAAGGTTAGGTGTTTTGATATGCGGGTGATGATGTAAAGACAAATCATCATATCCTAGATCATCCGCTGTAATCAGAATGATGTTGGGGCGATTATTATCAGCACTGGCAAATACACTGAAAGTTAGGAGTAAAGCGACTAAAAATTTAGAACACATGCTGTTTTCCTTGAATAAACCGCTTCGCTTCTAGTCCAGCCATCGTTAGATGGTAAAGAGTGCTAGAAGGAGCAAGGTCAGAGATAACTTGGTTACCTTCGCCATATTGATCGATGTAACTACCACTAGGAGTGGCTATCAGAAAATGACGAGTTAAACTCGACAAGGCCGTTTGAGCGTCTTTCGCATATTGGTGTGTATCTGATTGTTTGGTAAAGGTCGCCTGGGTCAACGCCGCTTTTAACCATTCGGTCATCGGCCAACAACGTTTGGTTTGTCTGATCTTCGTGCCATTTAGGCCCACTTGATCGAAGATGAGATTACAAGAATTGTCTAACCCGTAATCTAGTCCTTTGTGGTACAAAATGTGGCAGTAGTTATCGACGGGGGTGCCGGTTAATAAGCTGTATTGCCTTAATAACCATACCCATTCAAACATATGTCCAGGCTCTATTATTTGGCCTTTTGGGTCATCAGTATAAGACCAATCGTGATTAAAAAACTCTAATAACACTTGTTGCTTGTTGTCGAAAAAAGTACTTTCAAATAAACTAAAAATCTCCCCAGCCTTCGCCAACCACTTCGCGTCTTTTGTGACCGAGTACAGGGTTAAAAATGCTTCAAACAAATGCATATGGGGATTTTGCCTGCGATATTGGTGTGAGTATGAGCCTTCTTGCCAACCGCCGGCTTGGCCTTTTAAATCAGTATCAATTTGTTGCAGTAATTTATTAGCATAATCCAGCGCCTTTAAATCATTAAATACATGGTATCGCCAAGCGTACGCCAATAAAAAAAACGCTACATCATAAAGATCATGAGACTGGTTAATCACTTGGTTATCTTTATCAAGTATATGTGCAAAGATCGCTGAATTATGAGTTTTTGCATAATTATGTACATAACTATCTAAGCCTGCTACAAGCAGGATACCATCGTTTATCCAATGATTTTTTTGGGCGGCTGCAAATACAAACATTTGTCTTGCTTGTACTCTTACGCGACGATCACAATTTAAATCAGCCTCACCGTTTGCTAACAGTCTTTCGTAGGCCGCGCCTTGATGATCTAGGCCTTTTTGGGTCCACAAGGGCAGTGCGTGGTTTTGTAACCACCCTAAATATTCTTGTATATCAAGGGTTAAGTCTTGGTATTGGATATCGGCAAGTGCTGTTGTCATGAGTAAACAAATCAACCCTATAAAATGAGTTTGGTATATTAATTGTTTATTAAAGTAAATGAACCGGTTCATTTTGTAAAGAGTAAAACAAAATCAACTTGATTAATCATGGCCTAAATAACATTTCTAAGACGCAAAAATGTTGGTGGAAGGGCTTAGTCAAGGGGTCACTAAGCCCTAGGTGGGGCAATGCTTTCTCGGATCACAAACTCGTAAGGCAGGATGTACTCTTCGGTTTCAGGCTTGCTACCTTCAATTAATTGTAATAACAGCTCAGCAGATTTTTGCCCTATCTTTTCGGCGGGTTGCGATATGGTAGAAAGTGTTGGTATACAGTATCTTGATACTTCCATATCGTCGAATCCAATAATAGACATGTCTTGTGGCATGTTAATACCTTTGTCTTTGAATCCTCTAATTGCGGCAATAGCCATTTCGTCATTCATGGAAAAAATCGCGGTGGGTCGTTGTTTCATACTAGAAAACTGCTCTGCTGCGGTTAGTCCTGACCAATAATTAAAATCGCCTGCAATCACTAATGTTGGGTCATAATCTATATTGGCAGCAGATAAGGCGGCTTTGTAGCCGTTTAAACGGTCGATGTTATGTGGATTATCTTGTAAGCCAGATATAACCCCTATTCGTTTGTGTCCTAGGGAGATTAAATGGCCCACCGCTTTTTTGGCGGCACCGACGTTATCTATGCGAACTGAGTATGAGGGCGTGCCTTCACAAGAACTCGCGCTTACCGCTAAAATATCGTCTCTTGGCAGTATGGCGTCTTGTTTTTTGTAGGGGCGAAGATTAATAATGCCGTCTGCCAGTTTGGTTTCTACCATACGCACAAACTCTCTTTCGCGAACAGCTGAGTCTCGAGTATCACCTAACAATACGCTAAACCCTTTATTTTGTGCGACTAACTCAATACCACTTATCACACTCGCAAAAAATTGGTTAGCGATGTCAGGCACCAATACCACAATGGTTTTTGATGACTTTGCTCGGAACTTTTGCGCCAACATATTGGGCTTGTAATTCAGTTTTTTTATGGCCGCTTGGATCTTTTCTAAGTTCTTTTTCGAAACCCGTTCAGGTGTACTCAAAGCCTTAGAAATGGTTCCAGTTGATAAACCAGCTTCCTTGGCTACGTCACGTATTGTTGCCAAAATATTACCTTAACCTGTTGAAAATAATAAATAAATTAGTTTGTTGTCAAAAAATCTTTGAATAAAGTGTAATTTAAACTGGTAATAAATAATAGTTATGGTTAATCTAAATAAATATGAACCGGTTCATTTTTTGTTGATGATTGATTTGTAACAGTTTAACGCCGACAAAAAAAT
Organism: Paraglaciecola sp.; assembly: GCF_039964565.1. GTDB lineage: Bacteria > Pseudomonadota > Gammaproteobacteria > Enterobacterales > Alteromonadaceae > Paraglaciecola. Next base: position 315,393 of record NZ_JBDVXF010000045.1, on the reverse strand, counting down.
CGATATGAAAACATTCAAAGCCGGATAACAAGGTAACAATAATGAATTTAACCACACTCGATTTGTTAATCATCGGCCTGTATTTAGTGGCCATTGTGGCGCTGGGTATTTGGATTTCCCGCTCGGCCAACAAAGATGTAGAAGGCTACTTTTTAGGGGGCAACAAACTTAGTTGGAAATTACTGGGTTTGTCTAATGCCTCAGGAATGTTTGATATCAGTGGCACCATGTGGATGGTTTATCTGTTATTTATCTACGGTCTTAAAAGTGTCTATATTCCTTGGTTATGGCCGAGCTTTAATCAAATATTTTTAATGGTTTTTCTGTCGATTTGGCTGCGTCGTTCCGGTGTAATGACGGGAGCTGAATGGATCAAGTTTCGTTTCGGCGAAGGAAAAGGCGCGAGATTAAGTCATTTTATTGTCGTGGGTTTTGCATTACTGAGCGTGCTAGGTTTCTTGGCCTACGGCTTTATTGGCATTGGTAAGTTTGCTGCGGTATTTTTACCTTGGGAATTGTCTTCTAACCCACGAAGCAACGAAATATATTACGGCTTGATCATGACCTTTCTCACAGCCTCATACGTGGTGAAGGGCGGCATGGTATCTGTGGTGTTCACCGAGGTCTTACAATTCATCATTATGACAGTGGCATGTGTTGCCATTGGAGTCATTGCGATGCAACAAGTCTCTCCTGATATGTTGGCCAAGGTGACACCTGATGGCTGGGGCAGTTTAGCTTTTGGTTGGGAGTTGGGGCTGGATTGGACGGGTATTTTGGACAGCGCCAATCAAAAAATTGTCGATGATGGTTGGTCGTTATTTTCGATATTTTTTATGTTGGTGTTATTCAAAGGCATCTTACAAAGCCTTGCGGGTCCCGCTCCCAATTTTGATATGCAAAGAGTGTTGTCGGCACGTACACCAAGTGAAGCGGCCAAAATGAGTGGCTTTGTTAATCTGGTTTTATTATTTCCTCGATACATGATGATCACCGGCTTGACTATCTTAGCCTTAGTGTATTTTTCGTCTGACTTACAAGCTATGGGGCCAGATGTAGATTTCGAACAGATATTACCATTTGCGTTAGCAAACTATGTGCCTTCAGGTCTACTGGGGCTTATATTGGCAGGCTTACTGGCCACTTTTATGTCTACCTTTGCCGCCACTACCAATGCGGCACCAGCCTATGTAGTAAATGACATTTACCGTCGATACATCAACCCAAACGCGGATCCCAAAACCTACGTTTATATGAGTTATGGGGTGTCGATATTTTTTATTGTGCTAGGCACCTTAATTGGCCTATTTATTCCTTCGTTAAACGACATTGTGCTGTGGTTGGTTTCAGCTCTTTATGGGGGATATACAGCGTCCAATTTACTCAAATGGTATTGGTGGCGATTCACTGGCATGGGCTATTTTGCAGGTATGGCAGTGGGTATCTTAGCGGCCATTCCTATGATGTTTACTGATGTCTCACCACTTTATGGGTTTCCAATCATGTTTGCATTGTGCTTAGTCGCTTGCGTTGCAGTGAGTCTACTAGGTCCTGCAGATGATATGGAAGTGCTCAAAGCCTTCTATTTGAAAACTCGACCTTGGGGTAGCTGGAAGCCTGTTTTGCGAGAGCTTCAAAAAGACTACCCAGAGGTGTCTGGAAACAACGAGTTTAAGAAAGATCTATCCAATATATTGGTTGGCTTGGTGTGGCATACCAGCTTAACGGCGGCACCTATTTTTATGGTGATTGAAGATTGGCCTAGCATGACAGTTGCCTGTGCCATTGCCATATTGTGTTCTTGGTTTTTAAAGAAAAACTGGTGGAACAAACTATCTGATTATCCTGCTGACTTACAGCAATTAACACCTAAGGCCTAACGGCCAATTTTATAAAGCGAGAGATGTCATTATGTCTTTATCAGCAACTGAATTTCAAAGTAGATTGAACCGGTTAACCCAAGCTCAATCTGAGTTGCTTACCCAAGTTAATCAACCTGAAACTATCAGCAATGGTGTGTATACCCGTTGGCAAGACCCCATAGTTACGCGAGACCATGTTCCCTTGAACTGGCGCTATGATTTTAATCCGTCTACTAACCCCAATTTGTTAGAACGTATAGCCACCAATGCCACATTAAACTCCGGAGCAATGATGTTTAATGGCAAATATGTATTGGTTGTGCGGGTCGAGGGAGTGGATAGAAAGTCATATTTTGCCGTATGTGAAAGTGATAATGGCGTCGACAATTTTACCTTTTGGGACAAACCTATCATTATGCCTGAAACTGATAGGCCAGACACCAATGTCTATGACATGCGTTTAACGCAACATCAAGACGGCTACATTTACGGTTTGTTTTGTACCGAACGTCAAGATCTCGCTTATCCCAACGATACCTCTGCTGCTGAAGCACAATGTGGTATTGCTCGTACTAAAGACCTAATTAATTGGGAACGTTTGCCTGACTTGATTACGTATTCTGGACAGCAAAGAAATGTCGTGCTTCATCCAGAATTTGTTGATGGAAAATACGGTTTGTATACTAGGCCACAAGACGGCTTCATTTCAGTTGGCGGAGGCGGTGGTATAGGTTGGGGCTTGTCAGAATCTATGATCAACGCTGAAGTAAAAGAAGAAACCATTATTGACCACAAGGTGTATCACACCATAAATGAAGTCAAAAACGGCCAAGGCCCTGCGCCAATAAAAACTGAACAAGGTTGGTTACATTTGGCCCACGGCGTCAGGAATACAGCGGCGGGATTACGCTATGTGCTGTATACCTTTTTAACTGATCTATCTAAACCTTGGCAGATCACCCATAAACCGGCCGGGCATCTTATCGCTCCAGAAGGCAGTGAAAGGGTAGGCGACGTGTCGAATGTTACTTTTTGCAATGGTTGGGTGGCAAATAGCGATGGTGAGTTGTTTATTTATTACGCTTCGTCGGATACACGTATGCACGTGGCGACCAGCACCGTTGAGACTTTAGTCGATTACTGCCTCAATACGCCTGCAGATGGATTGCGTTCGGCTAAGTCGGTGCAATCTATCAATGAATTGATTGCCCGTAATGCGCAGTTAAGCCAGGCATAACTATTCATGAAACCCTGCCAAAAATTTACGCGACAAGCCATGGTCGACGAGTTGCAACTGATCACTGATTGGTGGCAGTCTCACAGCATTGATCTTAAAAATGGTGGCTTTGTAGGGGAAGTCAACTCCGCTGGGGTCCCGCAACACTTAGCTAGCAAAGGCATTATTCTCAACAGCCGTATTTTGTGGTTTTTTAGCGAGCTCGCGGTATTCAGTGGTTTGCAAACCGAGCAAGGTAAAAGTGCACTGGCGACAGCGACCCGCAGCTATGAGTATTTGATGGCGCATTTTGATGATAAACAATATGGTGGCGCGGTTTGGGAACTCAATCATTTAGGTGAATGCGTCGATAGTAAAAAACAAACCTACGCCCAGTGTTTTTGCATTTATGCATTTTGTGCCTATTACCAAGCCACAGGAAAACAGCAAGTGCTGGATAAAGCCATGGGCTACTTTTCTCTGGTTGAACAATACACCAGAGACCAAAAAATGGGGGGATATATTGAAGCCTTTCAACATAATTGGCTACCAATAGAAGACTTTCGTTTAAGCGAAAAAGACATGAATACCCCCAAATCTATGAATACACATTTACATGTGCTCGAAGCTTTTTCGGCCTTATACAAAGTGAATCCCTGCGCTGAGGTAGAAGAGTCATTGAGACATGTATTGTTGATGTTTAAGCAACATATTATTGATCTTGAAAATGGTCACCTGAGATTGTTTTTTAGCGAGGATTGGCGAGACCAATCCAGCAGTTATTCCTATGGTCATGACATAGAAGCAAGTTGGTTGATATGGGAAGCAGTCGAAATATTAGCTGACCCAGAGCTGCTAAAAGAATGGCGCCCATTGGTTATTCATATGGCACAAGTGTGCGCTAAAGAATCCTTGGGAGTTCACGGTCAAGTCTGTGAAGACTATGACAAAATAAAGCAGCATAAGGCTCAAGAAGGATACTGGTGGGTGCAGGCCGAGGCCTTAGTAGGCCTGTTAAACCTGTTTCATCTTACGGGCGATAAACACCTGAATGATATTTGCGAGAACATTTGGTTGTTCATACAGCGGTATCATAAAGATCCTGTCGCTGGAGAATGGTTTTGGTTAGCTAATGTTGATGATGCTAATTGTCATCAAAGCTACAAAGCAGGTTTTTGGAAAGCCCCATATCATAACGGTAGGGCTATGATGGAAGTGATTAAATTGTTTGATAAGTTGCAACAGCCATGAGAATTTTAATCTGGATTTCTATACTATGTTTTACGAGTCTAAGTTTTACGAGTTGTGTGACCACCAGTGCATCGATAACTACCCAACAACCGATTGAGAACTTTATTACTCGACAGGGGCATCAGTTATTCGACGGTGAGCAACCTTTCAGATTTGCAGGTATTCATGCACCAGAGCTACATCGAATTGAAGATGATGCGAAAGGTAAGTGTGCAGCGGATAGACGAAGCTGGGGGCAATACTTTAAATGGCCCAGTTATACCGAACAAGAAAATTGGATCAAAGCACTAGTGCGCACTGGCCATAAGGCAATGCGTATTTACGTACTATCAGTGGCCCATCCTGATGATGCGGTTTGTCACAGGCAAACCCATATTTTAAACCCCGCCACGGTTGATGGACCTCCGCGTTTAAATGAAGAAGCTATGGTGGTTTATGACCAAATGATTGCCTTAGCATCGAAACACAAGTTACGCCTTATAATACCTTTTATCGATCATTGGCAATGGTGGGGTGGCCGAGAGCAACTTGCTGCGTTTTATAACGAAAACCAAGACGCGCTGTATGACACCCAGTCAAAGACCTATCACGCTTATTTGAATATTATTCAACAGGTTATCACCCGAAAAAACACTTTGACTGGACGTCACTATTTTCAAGAAAAAGCCATAATGGCGTGGGAGACAGGTAACGAACTAAAGTTCAGTACAGCACAGTTTGTGAAGCAAACGGCTGCGCATATTAAAGCCTTAGCGCCACAACAGTTGGTGGTGGATGGCACCTATTTACAGTTGTTACCTAGCTCACTTGATGATCCTAATGTAGACATTGTCAGCAATCATTTCTATACGGTAAATAACAATAATAACCCCCAAACCATTAAGGATAACCTCGCTTTTATTTCCGCTAAAAAAGCCTATATGGTGGGAGAGTTTGGTTTGGCGCCTGCTGGGTTATTAGAGGATATTATGCAAACTGCGGTGCACTATGAGTTAAATGGTGCCCAAGCAGTGGGAGCATTTATTTGGGGATTTAGAGGCCACCGAGAAACGGGAGGGTTTTATTGGCACAGTGAAGGCAATGGCGCATATTATAGCTACCATTTACCAGGCTTTAGAGATGGAGATTTTAATCAAGAGCGAGAGGTGGTGTCTATTGTGCGTAAAGCTCAGGCTAATATGAACGGCTTGCCCCATGCACCTCCATTGCCCATTCCTGAGCCCCCAACCCTGCATCCGATTTCCGAGGGGCTAAAGCTTAATTGGTTAGGTTCGCCCACTGGGCAGCATTATCGAATTGAGCGCAGAAACACCTTGAGTGAAACATGGTCGGTGATTGCACAACAAATTTCCGATGGGAAAAATAAGTTCGACCCTCAAGTAGATGACTTGTTTGTCGATACCAGTGCCCTAAATAGTGGTTCTTATGAATACAGGGTGATCGCTAGCAACGACTCCGGAGAATCTGCACCATCGAATACTCAAACCGTGCAGCTTAAATGAGTGTTAACTCGCGGTAATTAAGGGTTGTTAACTTTTTGTAAGAAAAAGGTTGAATATCCTGTTCAGATAGATTAATTTATTCGTACAAATGTAAACCGGTTCACTTTGTTTATATGAAGCATTCCGGTTTTTTTATACAAACAAAGTGAACCGGTTCATTTTGTTGTTGGGAAAATTCTAACAATAGTTTGAGCTACTTTTAGAGGCTAAAAATGAGACTTAAAACAAGCATAAAACCAGTAGGAGCAATGTTATTTGCTTTAGTAGCTGGCATAACCACGGGCTGTGTTGATGAGGCAAAGCTAAATACCGATACAGTGACTTATACGCCTGAAGAACGCCCATTGGGTATCATTGCCACTGAAGGTGCTGAATACGAGCCCAACTCAGATGTCACCATTAGTGCCCGTTTAGTTGGCACTGTAGCAGGGCAAACTATGCTCTGGACCCAAACGTCGGGAACGGCCATTGAAGGGGTGGCTGATTGGACGTCCACTGCTATTACCTTTACTGCGCCTGATGTACTGGGCATTGAAACCTTTGAGTTTGAAGTTAAAGCATTAAATGCTGACGGCACTGAAGCCTTAAACGCAGCGGATGAGCCAATTGTGGCTTCTACTAGTATCACCGTGTTTGATCCTGCTACTAAGGTTTTCTACGAAATTGAAGACGAAAGTGTTGCCACGTTAACGGCTGTTAATGCGGTGTCTTCAGGTGAAAATTACCTTTCAGGGGCTTCAGGCTCCCATACCGAAGATATTACTCCTGGTGCGTCCGTAAGTTTTAGCATTAGCGCTGAAGAAGATAAGTTTGTGACGTTATACGCCGCTTTTGGTATTCCATCGAGCGGATATGGAAGTAAAGTGGCTATCGTTAACGTGAACGGCATCGAAAACGAAATCACAGTAGACGCAACAGGGAATTTTTCTGAATACCGTGTTGGCGTAATAAAGCTTAACGCCGGTGAAAATATCATTGAAGTGGGCGGAGGCTGGAATTATTATCGTTTAGATTACCTCATGACTGTGCCTGCCGCGCAACCTCCCGCGCCCCTTGCTGTAGCCCCCAATTTAGTTAATCCCAATGCCCAAGACTCAGCAATCACTCTGATGGAATATCTCACTACACACTATGGTGTCAGTACCTTGTCTGGGCAAACCGAATACCTAGTAAAAGACAATCAATTTGGGTTAACCGAGTTTGATAAAGTCGTGACTGCAACGGGTGATGATGCACCCGCTATTGTCGCCTTTGATTATATTGATATGTCTGCAAGCCGAGTGAGCAATGGCACAGACGTGACAGGCATAACAGAGGCCATGATCGCCCAGCATGAAGAAAAGAATGTCATCTTATCTGCGCTATGGCATTGGAATGCGCCAATGCACTTAACTGACGCCGACGGTGATGGTCTAGGTGACGTGTCGGGAAGCAGTGAACAAGCTTGGTGGTCTGGTTTTTATAGTAAAGCCACAACCTTTGATTTAGCCGCTGCATTAGCTGATAAAAGCAGTGCAGAATACGCGGCTTTGCTGGCTGATATAGATACCGTCTCTGCAGAGCTTAAAAAGCTCAATGATGCTGAAATCCCCGTGTTATGGCGCCCCTTACATGAAGCTGAAGGCGCTTGGTTTTGGTGGGGTAATGCCGGGGCCGATGCCTTAAAAGAGTTGTGGATCATTATGTTTGACCGTATGACTAATACCCACGGTTTAAATAACCTGATTTGGGTATTTACCCATGCAGGCGAGTTAGACAGCAATTGGTATCCGGGTGATGAATACGTCGATATTGTGGGTTACGACGGCTACGCAGGGGCTAATCCAGATGCACCATTTGGATCGCAATATGCAACATTAAAAGACCGCTTTAACGGTAAAAAATTAGTTGCCCTAACAGAAACTGGCACTATTCCTAATGTGTCACTAATGCATGAGCAAAATGCCTGGTGGTCATTCTTTATCACTTGGAATTCTTCTGACCAATATGGCCCAGATGGCATAGATAACGCCATTATCGATAGCAATTATGCTTTTGATGGTGTGATTAATTTGGCTGATATTCCTGGTGGCCGAGATAAAGTCGAAGCAGGCCTTTGGGAAAGTTTCGAAGTCAGTACCCAAAATTTTGAAGCACAAATTAATTGGTCACCTACCTCTGGGATCTCAACCTCAGATAAATGGAAAACCAGTGGTTCTCGCGCCTTAACGTTAGTTAAAGACCTCAGCGCTGAAACTGAGCCAACCGGGGCAATGTTTCAAGTGTACCCCGCTGGCGGTATTGATGTGAGTGACGTTACCACCTTAAGAGTCAGTGCCAATGCCATTAACGCGGGCGCAGGTACCACAGTGAAATTATTTGTTAAGCACGGTGATGATTGGGCATGGGCCGACAGTGGCGCCGCAGAAATTGTAGATGGTGGCATTGAGCTTGAAGTGGATGTGTCGGGTTTTGATTGGCTTGCAGGATTGGGTTTCCAATACGAAAACATTGACGCAGCAGCCACCGCAGCAGAGTTTTACTTAGATAACGTACGTTTAGACGACGCAGTGATTTATGACTTTGAACCTGAAACATCAGGCTGGGAGTCACAAATCAACTGGAGTGGCGTACCTGGATTAACTGTGACTGACGATTGGGCAAGCAGTGGTAGCCGCGCTTTGACCATCATTAAAGACTTGTCACAAGAAACTGACCCCACAGGTGTGATGTTCCAAGCTTATCCTGCTGGTGGTATTGATGTAACCGACATTTCTACATTAAAACTCAGCGCTCATGCTGTTGGTGCTGGTGCGGCTACGACTATTAAGTTATTCGTTAAACACGGTGACGATTGGGCCTGGGCAGATGCAGGCGCTATCGCCATTAGCGATAGCGGTTTAGAGCTCGAAATTGATGTATCTGAATATACTTGGCTTGCAGGCTTAGGTTTACAAATTGAAAACATCGATGCCGCGGCGACAGACGCTAGGTTCTATCTGGACAATGTACGTTTGGACGATGCGGTCATTTACGATTTTGAAGGCTCCAAAAACTGGGAGTTCCAAGTGAGTTGGGCGCCCACGACTGGCATTCAACTGTCATCAGACTGGTCTGCTGAAGGCAAACAAGCCTTGTCAGCCAGCACCGCCAATACTGCCGACATTGTGTTCCAAGTTTATCCAAGTGGTGGTTTATTGCTAGGTGATGTCACCACTATGAAGATCAATGTTAACGCCTTAAATGCCGGTGCGGATGTGAATGCGCATATTTTCTGGAAAGGAGAAGGCGAACAAAGCTGGCCTGAAGCCATACCTGTAACCGAAGGTGGGGTGGAATTGAGTATCGACCTGACTGTAGGCGAACTCGAAGGCTTTGGTGTCAGGTTTCAAGCTCCAAACAACAGCAGCGAAGATGCGCAATTCTTCATTGATAACGTACGTTTTGAATAGTTCAAAGCGTCGACGTTAAGTGATTACTCGGATGCATCTAGTTTTCCTAAACCCGATGCCGCCTACAAAAATAAGAAAAGGAATGAATATGTCTTTCCAAAATAGAACATTTAATCGCAATATCTTGTCTGCAAGCATCGCCGCAAGTCTCATGTTGTCTGGCGCAGCACTGGCACAACAAAATGAAGCGACCGCTGAAGCTGAGTCAGAAGACGAAGTTATAGTGGTACGCGGCATCCGTGGCTCTTTAATACAATCCATGCAAAATAAACGTTTTGCGGGAAGTGTAATAGACTCAATCTCAGCGGTAGATATAGGTAAGTTGCCCGATTCTACTATTGCCGATTCTTTGCAACGTATAACAGGTGTACAAATTACCCGTTCTGGTGGTGAAGGGGCGCTAGTTAACATTCGTGGTAACGGCAATGTTGCTACCACATTAAACGGTGAGCAAATGTTGCCAGCAGGCAATATCACCACTATTACACCCGACTTCGCAGATATTCCTTCTACTATGGTGTCTGGTCTAGATGTGTATAAATCCTCGCAGGCCAACAATGTCGTAAGTGGTTTGGCGGGAACGATTGATCTAAAAACTAACCGACCATTCTTGTTGGAAAGTGGCTGGACGGCTTTAGGTAAAGTAGAGGCCTCTCGAGGATCACTAGGAAAAGAAACGGATCCTTCATTGTCTGCCTTTTTGGGTTACAACAATGATAGCGATTTTGGTTTTTCTCTTAACGTGTCTCGGTCAGACAGTTATCTAGCCGATTACACTTTAGGTTCACAAGGTGGCGAGCCTGGTCGATATGGTGGTTGGAGTTTTAACGCCGCTGAGACATCTAATTTTGTGCAAGACAATGTTGATGTGAATGGTGACGGAGACGTCAACGATGTATTTTACAGCTTTCAAGGTCATCAGGCTGCGAATCGTTTTATTGAACGCGAAAGAACGGGGCTAAATGCGTCGCTGCAATATCAAATATCTGATGCACTGCAGTTAACTGGCGATGTGTTTTATACCAAACTACAAGAGTATCAATACTTCGCTGGCATAGTAGCGAGCCAAGCTTGGCAAGGGGTTACAGGCTGGTTTACACCTACCGAAACTACGGCTTATCCGAATATTACCAATCAAGATGGTGAGTTTGTGGTGGGGGAGGGTAATTACTACTCGGTGCAAGCTGCAGATTATCAAGCGCGATCAGTCAAAGCCCATAACCAAACTTGGGCAGTTGACAAAGAAGCGCTGAATACCAACTTAGAATTAACTTATGATAACGGCGGTGATTTTTCTGCCAGTGTCCGCTGGGTCCACGGAGAAGCCGCCAATGACAGCGCTCGTAGTATAGTGGACTCGTTTATTTTATCTGGTGAACAGATTGGAGACACTTATCACGGACCGGGCAACGAATACATCAGTGATGCCAACCCATGGGGATACGTGGGATTACCAGCAGAATTACCCGACGGCACACCAGCGGGTGACTATACTCAAAATCCAGTGAGTATTTCTTATGCAAATGGTTTACAAACATGGAATTTTGCTGATGTACAAGTAACCGATGCAGTCACTGGCGAAGTGGTAACAGAAGCCTTTGGAAGTAATTTAAATCGCTACAGTAATAAGTCTGCTAATTCATATGGTGAATTTACCAATGCAGACCTAGACATCTTTCGCGTAGATGGTACTTACCTATTGGATATTGACGCTATTCCTATGGTGACATCCATTGATTTTGGAGTGCGCCATGCTACGAGAGAAGTGAAAAAAGACGGTTGGTACGGTGGTGTAGCTCGTACTAATGCTTACGGAGATGCTTTTTTAGCTCGCTGGAAAGATACCGCCACTCAAGCGCCGCTTACGTTAGAATCTTACATACCACCTATTTCGTATACCGAGTTAAACGAATTAGGCATGATCAAACAAATCAGTGACTTTAAAGGCACTGCCGGACTAGAAAACTTCTACTTTATTGATCCCAAATCAATGAAAGACCCCATTGCTTGGCACGAACAAATGTACGGTACAAATGTGTTAGCCCCCGATGCGGCCAACGTATATGTTTTAGAAGACGTCACTCAAACCTTTTATTTGCAATCAAATTTAGAAGGCGAAATCGGCGGTTTCAGCTATACAGGCAATATTGGTTTTAGATACATTAAAACTGAGTTCGATATAGTGCAAAGTGAAGCGTTGCAAGGCTCTGTGGCTACCTTTAACGGTCAAGAGTATTTGATATCTAACGGCGTATTGCAGCCTGATGGTAATAAAGTGAATACAATCAACGGATACAGTGATTTTCTACCCGCTATTAATTTAGCCTTGAATTTAGATGAAGAGCAAATATTACGCTTTTCCTATACAGAAACAGTCTCGACGCATAATACCGATTCACTCGCAGGCGGCTTAACAGTGAATCGCGTTAAAAACTGTGAGATTAAAAACAGCGCCGGTGAAGATGTTTTTTGTGCCACCGGCGGCGGTCAAGCAGGTAACCCTAATTTACAACCCAACCGTAACGACAATATCGAAATGTCTTATGAGTGGTATTTTAGCCAAACGGGCATGCTCAACGTAGGTCTGTTTATGGTGAAAGGAAATACCCAGTTCAGAACCTCATTAATCGAACGTGATGACATAGTCGACAGCGACGGTGAAGTACGGGGCTATAACCTCACCACTGGGGAATTTACAGGTACAGTGCCGATTCAAACCACAGAAACTTTCGATATTGAAGGTGATTGGAGTGACCCTGGTTTTGAAATTGGTTATCAACAAGGGTTGGATTTTCTTGATGGTTTTATCAGCGGATTTGGGATCACTGCTAACTACACCTATTCACCTAGTGAAAGCACTGATTTAGATTATTATGGTAATCCATTGCCAGGGATCGCCAACTCTAAAACTCAAACCAACCTAGCGCTTTGGTATGAAAAAGACGGTATCCAAGCCCGAATTGCCCATAACTATCGCAGTAAAATGTTCAATGGTGTCAAATACGAAGGTAACTACCGTTTTGCATACTGGACAGCAGCAACTAGTTACTTAGATGCATCAGTGAGTTATGACGTAAACGAAATGGTATCGGTATCTTTGCAAGGTACTAACCTCACCGAAGAATACCAAGAAGATTATCACCAATGGACAGAAAACGTAGACAGTAGACGTTATGCAGAGCGTCGCATAACACTAGGTGTACAAATGAAGTTGTAATTACACCGATTGCTCTAAAGTGAGCCCTCTTAGGAGGGCTTTGGCGTATTTAAGACGTTCAATCCTTGTCGCTTTCAGTTTATTTGGCATTTGATTAGGTAAATTAGACTAAAACTAAGGTTTTAGCTTGATTCATGGGCATGATTTCCATACCATACGCCGCGCTTTGAAAGTCAGCACAATAGAACTTTTAAAGTCAAAATTTGGAGAGGTGGCTGAGTGGCTGAAGGCGCACGCCTGGAAAGTGTGTTTAGGGTTAAACCTAACGAGGGTTCGAATCCCTCTCTCTCCGCCAAATTACAAAAAGCCCCTTCGTTTCGCGCAGGGGCTTTTTGATTCTAATCTAAGCCAATTTTACTTGGCTGGCCAACATGAGGTCAACGTAGACTTCCGTTCGGCTCTTTAGGCAAGACAGTGCATCCAGTATTATGAAAAAGTTACTAGGTCATTTTGGTAGACGCTAACCATTCCAATGATGGTCAATAATACTTTGTATGTGTGGGTATTTCGTGTCTATTTCGCCATATTTTTCTCGTTGTTTAACTAGTTCAGATTTTAAGCTAGCCATAACGCTGGCGTAGCGAATATCCCCATAAACATTATTCTGTTCACTAGGATCATTCTTAAGGTCGTATAACTCCCATGCAATCGGTGTATCAATGGTATTGGTCGCACGTCCGTTAAAGCTATGCTTTGTCGTAGAACGCATAAGGCGAGTCCATATGGTTGGTCCCATAGTAGAAAACCAGTTTAAAATCCTTACTTCTAACCCCAAAGTGGGCCGGCACATCATGATAAGCTCTGTGTGTCCAATAGCGGAAGTAACTAGCTGCGCGCCACTGCTAAGGAGGTTGAGAAAACAATGCTATTTTGAAGCTTTTTCCATGCATATAGTTAGGCGGTCTTGATAGGTGCCAACAGCGTGAGCTGCGTGATCATTCGACATAATATAAAGGATATTGTAGTGCTGTGTGTGTGGCGCCAACTGGCCTAGAAACTGACTCGCATCCCCAATTTACACCAAGTGTGACTAAAACCAACAGCACCTTAGTGTCTATGTTCAACACATCGCTCTTATTTTATTGTATATGATAGTTTAAAATTAAATATAAAATAACTAAGCTGTTAAGGTAAACATTCAACATTTTATTGATGACGTTTTTGTTAAATTGATAGGTCTTTTTTGCATAAAGCTATCGACATCCACTTAAAAGGCTCTAAAATTGATATATGCTTTTTCAATTTTTGTATTTGAAAAATAGCGAGCAATATTGTCTAGCTATAAGTAACAGTATTAACTAATAAGGTTTTAAATATGGAAGTGACATCATCGAAGAAGTACTCCGCGCCAGCTCTAGAAAAGGGACTCGATATTCTAGAGCTACTGTCTAAAGACGCCACCCCTTTGAGTACCTCTACAATTGCAGAAAAACTTGGTCGCTCAAATGCTGAAATTTATCGGATGATTTTAGTCCTAGAGCAACGAGGATACATTGAAAAAAGTGAGGATATTGACGGATATCAGGTGACACGAAGGTTGTTGCAGTTAGGGACTGAGCATGAGCCAATTAAGGATATTTTGGAGTACGCTCAACCTATCATGCGTTCTCTTGCAGAAAAGACCAGTATGTCTTGTCATATTGCGGTTGAATCCCAAGAGCAGATTGTTGTTATTTCTAGGGCTGAAACCTCAAGTAACCTGTCATACTCGGTTAGAGTAGGTTACCGACGTCCTATCGTTTTTGCAGCGTCGGGCCGAATTTTGTTTGTGAATCAGTCGGCAGAAAAGAAAGAATCGATGATTAACTTACTTGAGAAGCATCATAGCCCAGAAGAAGTTAAACAGTTCATGGCAGACTGTAAAAAAGTAGCAAAGCAAGGATATTTGAAAGCTCCAAGTGCGTTCGTACATGGGGTCACTGATTTGTCTTATCCGATCATTGATTCTGATCATGCGGTTGCCACTTTGACTATCCCATATATCATGCGTATTCCTGAAATCATGGGTATCGATGATGTGTTAAAAGAGCTCAAAATTGCGGCAGAAGAAATTTCCAAAGCCGTCACCTACGGGATCGTGCGCAAGCTTTAAGTACCCTAGTTACATGTTAAAATGACGAGCGTTAGCTTTATGTTTTCGCTCTTTCGCTCTTTCTCTCTATTCTCCTTCTTTGTTATCGCCATCTAGTATTACTTTACTAAGTGGCGGCTTGAAATAGCGCGCTGCAGCGCCACCAATATCTATCCATTAATTGAGTTCACTGCCTGCTATCCATTAGCTTTTTTTCAAATTCACCTTTACTTTCTAGCAAACTCCGATTATTTGGATTTATGTATTGAAGGGTGCATTTATAGATAAATTTTGTTTGTTTTTATATGTAACCCCTATTTTTATTCCTTATAACGCTATGGGACTAAGGCGTTGACGAATATATCTAAATAGTTAGGGTATAAATTGGAGGATTAATTCACGCTAAGCACTGAGGTTTACAATCATATTTAAATAAATATTATCTTAAATATAAATAATTGCATTCATATACAAAAATAAAGTTAGAAATTTTCGCCCTAAGTGTTATGATTTTCACATACTAAAGTAAAACAAATGACCGTTTAGGATCCCCTTTAATGAAAACTATCGTATGTATTGAGCCCGGTGTCTTAGAAAAAAGACAAGTTGAAAAACCTTCCCCCTCCGCAGGCGAAGTTTTAGTTAAAATTAAATCCATCGGTATTTGCGGCACAGACATACACGCCTATGGCGGTAATCAGCCTTTTTTTGAATACCCGCGTGTTTTAGGGCATGAATTGTCAGGCACTATCGCTTCTCTCGGTGAAGGCGTTGATTTACCCTTAGGGGCATCGGTATATATAATTCCCTACCTCAGCTGCGGTGATTGTGTTGCGTGTAACAATGGCAAGCCAAACTGTTGTACTAATATTGAAGTATTAGGGGTGCACAGAGATGGCGGCATGTGTGAGTACTTATCTGTACCAGCTTCTGCGGTTGTTATCGCTGATGGGCTTTCGTTTAACGATATGGCGATAATTGAATGCCTTGCCATTGGAGCGCATGCCGTTAGGCGTGCGCAATTGACCAATGAAGACACTGTGTTGGTGCAGGGAGCTGGGCCAATCGGACTAAGTACTGCGCAGTTCGCTAAGGTTGCAGGAGCTAAAGTGTTTGTTTCAGATGTTATAGAAAACAAGCTTAGGCTCTGCCAAGAGACATACAACTTAGACGGTGTAGTGGACGCGTCAGGTGACGTAAATGCGCAGTTAGCGGTATTGACTGATGGCCAGTATCCAACGGTAATAATGGATTGCACTGGCAACGTCAACGCAATGCAGTCTACCTTCACTAATTTAGCTCATGGTGGAAAAATCGTATTCGTCAGTGTTATTAAGAAAAGTATTTGTTTTGATGACCCAGAGTTTCATAAGCGAGAAACGACCTTGTTAGGTAGTCGAAATGCGACAGTGCAAGATTTTGAATTTGTAGTGAGTTGTTTAAAAGAAGGAACCGTAGTGAGTAGCTCACTCATCACCCACACAGGAAAATTTAGCGAGCTATTCGATGATTTTAGTCAGTGGACAAAACCAGAAAGCGGTGTGATTAAAGCCGTTGTAGAAATGGATGAGTAATGAGGATTGATGCACACCAACATTTTTGGGTCTACAACCCAGATGAATTCGATTGGATTGGCGAAAGTGAGAGCGTTTTAAAACACGATTATTTGCCAGCAACATTGGAAGCAGAGCTTGTAACACAGGGGATCAATGGCACTGTTGTTGTTCAAGCGCGTCAATCTATCGTTGAGACTCAATGGCTGCTTAGTCTCGCGCAGAAGTATCCCTTTATAAAAGGTGTCGTGGGTTGGGTTGATTTGATGAGCCCATCATTGGAAAAGCAGTTGCAAGGCTTGCAAAACGCTCAAGCATTAAAGGGTTTTCGACATGTTCTTCAAGGAGAGTCAGATCCCCACTTCATGTTGCAATCCCGCTTCATTGATGGTTTGAAGGTGCTGCATAAATATGAATACACCTATGACTTGCTTATTTTCGCCACTCAATTGCCCCAGGCTCGTCAGCTTATAGATAAACTGCCAACGCACAGGATAGTTATCGATCATATAGCTAAGCCTGATATTGCTAAAGGTGAAAACTTTAATGAGTGGAAAGCAGACATGGCGGCCATTGCTGAGAACCAAAATGTATATTGTAAGATTTCCGGCATGGTCACTGAAGCAAATCACCAACATTGGCAAGAAGCGGACTTTACTCCCTATATGGATGTTATATTTTCGGCTTTTGGTCCAGAAAGAGTCATGTTTGGATCCGATTGGCCTGTTTGCCAACTTGCTGCCACGTACTCTGAAGTCATACGCATTGTTGAACGTTATGTCGCACGTTTGTATCCAGAATTTTCGCAGCAAGTATTTGGGTTAAATGCTCAGAAATTCTACCGATTGTAATGAGGATATCATGAATTATAGGCAGCTAGGAAAGACAGATCTTAACCTATCACAAGTCAGCTATGGCGCATCACCGCTTGGCAGTGTTTTTAGAAACATCAGTGAAAAAGAAGGGATAAAGACGGTCCATACGGCGTTAGATTTAGGAATAAACTATATTGATGTGTCTCCTTATTACGGAGATACAGTAGCCGAAACTGTGCTAGGTAAGGCATTAAAAGGTATCCCGAGAGAGCAGTATGTTTTGTCAACTAAAGCTGGCCGTTATGGACCTGATTTTGAGGACTTTGATTTTTCTGAAAAGCGAATCAAATCAAGTCTCGATGAAAGCTGTTCTCGTTTGGGTGTTAATGAAGTTGACATTCTGTTTCTACATGACATTGAATTTGCTGATATGCGCCAAGTATTAGAAGAGAGTATTCCCTGTTTATTGGCACTGAAAGAAGCTGGAAAGATACGCTACATTGGTGTTACAGGCTACCCTTTGAAGGTGTTTAGCGAAGTAATCAGTCAATATGAGATTGATTGTATCTTAACTTATTGTCGCTATGCCCTTTATGACAACTCATTGTTAAGTATCATTCCAGAGTTAGACAAGGCTTCGGTTGGTATCATTAATGCTTCTCCAACGGGGATGGGACTCCTGACCCAACGTGGTGCACCTCAGTGGCATCCAGGAAGTGAGCAACTTAGACAAGCGAGCTTGAAAGCAGTGAGTCTGTGTCAAGCTAAAGGGATCGATATCACTGCATTAGCTTTGCAGTTTGCAATCGATCACCCATCTATTGTTTCTACTTTGGTGGGAACTGCTAACCCAGAGAATATACTCAAAAACGTCGAATGGGCTTCCATAAAAGCTGAGCCGTCATTGGTGACTGAAATTCAACAGATTTTTGCTGATGTTCCATGTACTTGGCCTTCAGGGTACGAGCAAAATCAAGATAAATAATGCTTTTTCCTCGCTTACAATGACGCTGTTTGGTGGCTACGTTATTGTCTTCTAAAGCTGCGAGTTAGTTGCATGTTGACCCAGTACAAGCCCTAGTTATGCGCCGGAATCCAAATAATCCGGCGCATTTTTGTATAAAATTTACTAGGTAGGCGTATACGTTACAGCGTGACGCCATTCTTCCATATGGCCATTTCACGATTCTCGTTTTCTTCATTTTTGGTTTTTTGACCTGATGCGATCGCCAAAATACATTCAAAAAGTGCATCTGCACATTGGTCTATGTCGATATTTTCATCCAGTATTCTACCTGCATTAAAATCAATCCAATGTTTTTTCCGTATCGCTAAATTCGAGTTCGAGGCAATTTTAACTGTGGGCACGGGAAATCCTAATGGTGTGCCCCGTCCTGTTGTGAACAGCACAATATTAGCGCCTGCCGCAGCTAACGCTGTTGAAGAAACTGCATCGTTCCCTGGGCTTTGTAGAAGCGTCATACCTTGGCCTATAGAGGCTCGCTGACCATAGTCAATCACTTCATTGATAATGGCTTTTCCGCCTTTTTGAATTGCTCCGAGTGATTTTTCTTCTAATGTGGTCAAGCCTCCTGCTTTATTACCAGGTGAAGGGTTTTCATATATTGGTTGGTTTTGCGTAATAAAATATTGTTTAAAATCGTTAACTAACTTTACAATGTTGTCGAAAGTAGTTTTACTGTTTGCTCTGTTCAATAGAACCTGCTCTGCGCCAAACATTTCAGGTGTTTCAGTGAGAATGACTCGCCCGCCAAAGCGAGTTAATTTGTCCGAAACTCTACCTACGATGGCGTTGGCAGTTAACCCGCTAAAACCATCTGAGCCTCCACATTTCATGCCCAAACTTAAGGAAGAAACAGGAACTGTTTCTCGCTGATCGCCAGACATAACATCAAGAAGTTCTTCAACTAGTGTTAAACCAACTTGTATTTCGTCTTCGACTTCTTGAGAATTAAAAAAGCGTAAACGACTAGGATCCATATTGGGCGTAGCGCGTATTAGCCCATCAAGTTGGTTATTTTCGCAACCCAACCCAATCACCAACACACCACCTGCATTGGGGTTTTGCATTAAGCTGGCTAATATATTTCGAGTATTGTTTAAATCGTCACCCAACTGCGAGCAACCAAAGGGATGGGTATTCGCAATAAAGTCGTCAGCGCGGCAAGAAAATTGTTTTTTCGCCAATTCAGCAATTCGGTTTGCCGCTTGATTAACACAGCCAACGGTGTTGATTATCCACACTTCATTTCTAACGCCCACATGGCCAGATTTACGTTTATACCCTTTGAAGGTGGGCACTGTAGTTATTTCATTGACAGGTAATGGAGCAGGAGCGTATTGGTAAGTTTCTGAGCCATCTAGGTTGGTAGTCAAATTATGACTATGAATATGGGCACCTTTATTTACAGCTTGAGTCGTGCTGCCAATTCCATAGCCATATTTAATTACCGTTTCACCTTCTTTAAAATGACGCATAGCAATTTTGTGCCCAGCTTTGATGTTTTCTTGTAGTATCAAAGTCGTGTCGCTGTACATTATTTGTTCGCCTTCAAATAAGTCTCTCAACGCTATCAAAACGTTGTCTTGTGCGTGAACTTTAAGCACAATCCTTTGCTTGTCTTGGGGCTTTGTTAACAATTCTGTGCTGACTATTTCTTGCATTTCAAATCTCTATGTGTGTTTTTATATAAAATATACTATTTATATGTAAAAAAATCACTGATTGTTGTAGGCTTTGATTTATTCATGGTTTTCGCGCATAGATATGTCGACATGGTCATGATTTAAGTTTAAAGTAATTACAATGTAAATTTTAATTTGGTTAAATGTTATATTGTATTGGTTTGCATATAAAAAAAGAATACTACTTATAAAGCTGGGGGTAACATGGCGGGCGGATTAGAGCAGACAGTTGAAGCGATGTCAGTAAAGAAAAAACAAGGGAATAAGCCGCAAATTTTAGAAGCGAAATATATTGTCCCATTTTTGTTAGTTGCCTCGTTATTCCCCTTATGGGGCTTTGCAAATGACGTCACTAATCCCTTAGTGAAAGCGTTTAAAGACATATTTATGATTTCGAATGCGCAAAGTAGTTTGGTGCAATTTGCTTTCTACTTGGGTTACGGGGTAATGGCTATTCCTGCCGCTATTTTTATTCGCCGTTTTTCATATAAATCAGGAATTCTATTCGGTTTAGGGTTGTACGCTATCGGTGCAAGCCTATTTATTCCAGCGTCGATATATATGGAGTTTTCTTATTTCTTAGCTGCATTGTGGATCCTAACCTGTGGGCTGGCATTATTAGAAACTACCGCAAATCCTTACGTACTTTCAATGGGTCACCCAGACACATCTACCCAGCGTTTAAATTTGGCTCAAGCGTTCAATCCTATAGGGTCGTTAACTGGAATGTTCGTAGCGAGTAGTTATATTCTTAGTGAGTTGCGAGTTGAAGCATTCAGAGAGCAAGAAAAATTAGCTCATCCTGAGTTTGCTCAAATGCTACCTTCAGAGGTGGATGGTGAGTTAACCCATGCCTTGTCTGATTTTGCGCAGAATAATCCACTGGAGCATCAAGCAATGCAGGCGGCAGATCTCGTTACTGTCCGCGGTCCATATGTAGCAATTGCCGTTGTGGTGGCGATTATGTTTTTTGTGTTTTTGTTTAGTAAATTGCCCAAAACCATGGGACAAGCTGCGCCTTTAACGACGACAGAATTGAAGAACACGTTTCAACGTTTATTTGCCAATAAATGTTATTTAGAAGGCGTAGTTGCCCAGGCATTTTATGTTGGCGCGCAAATTATGTGTTGGACGTTTGTTATTCACTACGGCATGACGTCAGTAGGGCTAAGTGCGTCCGAAGCACAAAGTTATAATATGATCGCCATGGGGATCTTTTTAGCAAGTCGCTTTATATGTACATTCTTGCTGGGATTCATTAGACCCGGGCAATTGTTGATGTTACTTGCTTTGGGTGGGGTTGTGTTGTCGCTAGGCACCATCTTCGTCGGAGGGTATACAGGGCTGTACTGCTTAATTGCTACCTCAGCGTGTATGTCGTTAATGTTCCCAACCATATACGGCATTGCGCTCAAAGGAATGGGCGAAGACGCTAGCCTGGCTTCGGCAGGTTTGGTTATGGCAATAGTGGGGGGCGCACTGATGCCTCCAATACAAGGTTCTATGATAGATGGCGCTGCCGTTATTGAAGGGGTTCCATCTGTTCAAACATCATTTGTGTTGCCATTAATCTGTTTCGTGATGATATGCCTATTTGGTTATCGTGCACATTATAAATACGCTCGATAAGGTTAAAGGGTAGGCTGGTGCAGTTTCTCAATATGAAGCTGCACGATACAAGTACTAAAATAGCGATGAACTAGTGACATTTTATCGACACCAAATGCGAAAACATGGGTGTTCATGTACGCAGCTTATTGAATATGAGAACCTTGATTTATATGTAATTTATAATTGAGTTAAGTACGGTGTTTAATTGAGCGTTTAATAGAGAGCTCGTTAGATGCTTTAGTCATGGATACCCAAAATTCTAGATTAAGGATGCAACAGTCCAGTGTTACCAATCCCCCAAAATATCATCATTGTAGGGCTAAACATTCACGGTCTGCTCACTGCATTACTATTGCGTAAAGCATACGACCCGGCAGTCGCAGCTATTACTGTCGTGGGTAAAGTGGATGAAAATATCCCTTCTGAAGTCATGTTAGCGGGCAAAGCGCTTAATACGCTAATGACGCATTTTGATCTGGCAGAAGCAAACTGGATGCGTCAAACCAACGCTACGTTCAAATTGAATAATCGCTATGTTGGCTTTAGTGAACAGAGTTTTAGCGTACCCAATACGTCAGAAGTCGACATTTTACATCGTCCATTGATGTTTGAACTGACCAAATTAAAACGCCAGCACTATGAGCTGGATCTAGCATTAGATGATTTCTTTTTTAGTAAAGCACTGGCTACAAAAAATTTGTCTCCTAAAGCTCAGGATTTTCCATTTGAAACTGATTTCCAGTACCAAGTTGATTCCAATGGTTTACTTTGTTTGTTACGGAAAGTAGCATCAGAGAACGATATCAATACGCAGCAGTGCGAGCTAGATACGCTTCAGCTTGACCAAGATGGAAACTTACAGCACATCGAATGCGAAAACCTGATACTCACTGGAGACTACTTTTTTGACTGTACTGCGAGTGCGCAACTACTGATTAGAAACATGCCTGAGTTTCGTCAAGAGAGCCTTCCAGACGTAAGGGTAAATGATCGAAAGTTAAGTTTTACTGTAGCGTCCGAGTGCTGCGCCAGTGAAATTACGACTACTGCTTTAGATAGCGGTTTTGTAAAACAATATTTTCTTCGAGACACCGTGCATTTTCAATATCATTACAGCAGCAGTTTTACCCAAGACGCACAAGCCGTGAACGTATTAGAGCGACATGTCTCTAATTTAGGATACCAACATGTACTTCAGCGGCATTTGAGCGAGAGTCGAACATGTTTAGCTTCTCAATCTTGGATCAAAAACTGTTTGGCGATAGGCCCAGCTTGTGGCTCAACTGAAGGAACAGAAGATCATGAGCTTGGACATACGTTCGCTATGCTTGAGCATTTTATTTCCAGCATCCAAAGTCCTGATGATGTATCAGATCTAGTTAAGAACTATAATCACAGAATAAAAAGCCGCTTTATATATGAGCATTCGTATTATAATACTTTGCTTCTATTAAACAGCAGGCGAAACTCGCCGTACTGGCAAACACCGCAGGACATTCACTCGCTTAGTCCCATAGGTAGAACCTTATTTAGTCAATGGTTAAAAGGTCAGGATCTCGACGTTGATCCCATTTTTGATATTAATGGGTTAACTGCTTGGTACGCATTATTTTCTGGATTGGGGCACTATCCTAATAATGATGTAAAGCCTCACCCCAAAGCTGAAAGTATTTACGATAATATTCAAGATATGTGCAGAAAAATAAGAGGTTGCTGCTTAAATTTTCAATCACATGAGAGCCAAGTCGCCGAAGGTCAGAATCATGCAAACGTCACTACCGTTTAAAAAAATAGTTATCATTGGCGGTGGAACCGCAGGGTGGATGAGTGCCTGCTACCTAGCCAAAATGTGGCAGCGATATGATGTAGACATAAAGATTATTGAGTCTGACGCCATAGGAACTATAGGGGTTGGAGAAGGCACAACCCCTTCTATAAAAGGCTTTTTTGAGCAATTAGGTATCACGGCGAAAGAGTGGATGCCAGCTTGCAACGCTACGTATAAAACGGGAATTCGATTCGTTAATTGGTCGTCTGACCCAAACTATGAGAGTTATTTCCATCCTTTTTATTCTCAGTTAGATGAGTATTTTCAACACGAATTTTTCCAAAATATTCAGCTGAAACACCGTGGATTTGATGTTCATGCTCATCCAGATCAATATTTATTAGCTAGTGAGTTAGCCAAGCAACGTAAAGCACCCATTGAGCCTGAACATTATCCCTTTGATATGGCTTACGCTTATCACTTTGACGCGACATTATTGGCTCAATTTCTAAAGAAAAAAGCCTTGCAATGGAATGTTACGCATCAGGTGGCGACCATAAGCCAAGTAAATCAGAAGGCCGATGGCTGCATTGCTAGCGTGGCAACAGAAGCTGGAGAAGAATTCGAAGCTGACTTTTTCGTCGATTGCAGCGGTTTCCGCTCTTTACTTTTAGGGAAGACCTTGAAGGTCCCTTATAACAGCTTTGCAGATAGTCTGCTAAATGACTCTGCAGTGACCATAGTAACTGATAGAGAAGAAACCACACCATCAATGACACTATCTACAGCACTCTCGTCTGGTTGGGCGTGGCGCATTCCACTAACCAATCGATTTGGAAATGGTTATGTGTTTAGTAGTCGTTTCCAATCTCCCGAAGAGGCCGAAGATGAATTCAGACAACATTTAGGATTACCACAGGGAACTCAGTTTAACCATCTGAAAATGCGCGTAGGGCATTTTGAAAAAGGCTGGGATAAAAATGTCTTGGCGGTTGGGCTTTCCCAAGGCTTTATTGAGCCTTTAGAAGCCACCGCTCTGCATTTCACAACGCAATCAATTGTTGATTTTGTTAGTGCAATCGACCACAGCGAAGAGCAAGACGGATATTCAAATCAAACTGCATACAACAATAAGTTGAGTGATAGATTTAGCTGCGTGCGAGATTATATTGAATTGCACTACTTGGCGAATAGCCGTAACGATACAGCATACTGGAAAGCGGCACGCAGCCATATACCTTCAAGGCGTTTGCAACGCATCCTAACAACCTGGCATCAAGGTAAGAGTGTTCCTAGGGTACTTGAAGAAGAGTCTGTGAGTTTACAACTCTTTGGTCATGAATCTTGGTTGTGTTTGTTAGCAGGTAAAGGTGTGTTTCCCAGTAGCGTACAACCATCCGAGGCACTACCAGCTCCTATGCGAATTAATATGCAAAAAATAAAACATTTTGTTGAAACCAGTGCTAAACATTACCCACCTCATGATACGGCACTTGCTGAGCTCAAAAATAGCTAACTGAATTTGCTTCTCTGTATAGCCATACAAAGAAACCAAAAGACATAATTTTACTATTTCTCGTCGCAAGGATTGTATTCACTCAGTTGTAGCTCGATTAGCATGAAACACACAATATGTTACCGGTTTTGTGTGACTCTTTAGGTGATTTTTTAGATAACTCTTCAAATAATATCTTCAGATAAACAATCTCACCGGCCACTCATTAGGGGAATAAGATAATGAAAAAATGGTCACTAATTATCATGTTATGGGGTTGCCTATGCAGCCATGTTTGTGCCAGTACTCAAGCAAGACAAACAATAGATTTTAACTTTGATTGGAAATTCCATCTCGGACAAGCTGAAGGCGCCTTCATTCCGGATAATGCCGGTGGCGTAGTATGGAAGGAAATTCGATTACCTCACGATTGGTCGGTAGATTTGCCCTACACTCAGCAAAATGGCGCATCAAGTACGGGTTTTAAACCCGGTGGAATAGGCTGGTATAAAAAGTCATTTGAGCTGACAAAAAGTGAGCTAGAAAAAGCGATGTGGTTCGAGTTTGATGGCATATACAATAATGCTGAAGTTTGGATAAATGGTCACTTTGCTGCGGAGCGCCCTAATGGCTATAGCAGTTTTGCTGTTGATCTTTCACCCTTCGCCATAGTGGGAAATAATGTGCTTACTGTAAAAGTGAACCGTAGCGCATACAATGACGCCAGATGGTACACAGGGTCGGGGATTTACCGTGATGTTCGGTTAGTAAAAACTAATAAAAATCATGTCGCCCGTTGGGGAGTGAAAGTGTTGACTCCCAAGGTGAGCGCCAGTAAAGCGAACATTTCTATTAGCACTGAATTAGTGCTCTCTGAAATCTCTAGCATCAATCGTGCACCTTTGTATTTAGATGTTCATATTGTCGATCCAAATGGTAAGGAAGTGGCAGAGTCTAGCGTAAAGCTCAAGCAAAGGCATTCAACACGAATTAATAGTGAATTTTTGCTGCGACTCCCTCAACTGTGGTCTCTTGAGGAGCCTGCTTTGTACACCGCTAAGGTGTCATTAAGGGGCATGGGTGAGGTTTACGATACAACGCAAACGCGATTTGGTATTAGAAGTATTGAGTTTGATGCAAATCGAGGTTTTCTACTCAATGGAAAAAGTACTGAATTTAAAGGTGTAAACTTGCATCATGATGCAGGTGCAGTAGGTGCCGCAGTTCCAAAAGAGATCTGGCGTTATCGCTTAGAAAAACTTCAATCTGTCGGTGTGAATGCTCTGCGACTAGCTCATAACCCACATGCTACAAGTTTACTCGATTTGGCTGACGAAATGGGGTTCTTAGTCATTGCTGAAATGTTCGATGATTGGTTGCGGCCAAAAGATAAGAGTGTTGTATTCCTTAGTGATAATGCCGGGCAGGGAAATGCGGTAAAATCCTACACTGAGCATTTTCCTCAGTGGGCCGAACGAGACCTAACCGATTTGATTCGCCGAGATTTCAATCACCCTTCTATCATAATGTGGAGTATTGGTAATGAGATAGAGTGGACTTATCCCTATTATAACGCCTCCCAGCAATGGGATGATACGGAGAAAAACTACCACGGTAAGCGTCCTCCTGTGTACGATCCCGCTAGAGTGCGAAAAGAGTTTAACAAGAACAATGGAGAGAATGTCGATCACCTGGTTCGAACAGCGCAATACTTGTCAAACGTAGTTAAAAAACTTGATTTATCACGACCAGTTACCGCCGGAATGGTCACTCCCTCCGTTAATTTTGTGAGCGGTTATACTGACGTGCTCGACGTAGCGGGCTTTAACTACCGCTCTCAGGAATACGATGCGGCACACGCAATGTACCCAGACAAACCAATTTACGGCTCCGAAAACTGGGGCACGTGGCCAGAATGGAAAGCTGCCAAAGATCGTGAATTTGTACCGGGTATTTTTATTTGGACTGGGTTTGCGTACAAAGGTGAAGCGGGTCCTTGGCCACGCAAAGGATTAGAGATTTCACTGTTTGACTATGCAGGTAATAAAACCCCTCGCGGACATCAGTTTGAAGGATTTTGGGTTGACGAGCCGAAGGTTTATCTAGCGACGATAGATGCCGCTGAATCTGAGTATCAGTTTGATGAACAACATGGCTGGGTGTTCAACGAACGTGCTCACCCCATTGAAAAAATGCAGTGGTTAAGAGCTTGGGAATGGTATGACGTTAAGAACAGCTGGAATTATCAACTTCAGCAAGAGGTTATCGTGCATGTCTATTCAAACACAGAGCAGAGTGAACTTTTCCTAAATGGCATGTCACTTGGCAAGCAATCTATTAGTGACGACAACAACCGTATTTTGTTTTGGCAGATTCCTTTCGAAGCCGGTGAGTTAAAAGTTGTAGGTTACAACAATGGGCAGCCAGTTGCTGAATATGCATTACAAACCCATCAATCCATTGCGTCAATTGAGCTGACGTCTTCTAAAACCCAAATGCAAGCAGATCAGTATGATGTCGCCCATGTGCATGTCAGTTTGGTGGATAAAAATGGAAATACCGTGCTCAATCATGATGATAGTGTGAGATTTAGAGTGACTGGTCCAGGCCATTTATTAGCTGTAGATAATGGCTCACAGCTCAGCGTCCAAGACGAACGTTCAGATCAGATATTCCCTCATCAAGGGCGTGCGTTAGCCATTATTCAAAGTACAGCTGAACCGGGCGAAATAACCCTTAGAGTTCATACGTCAGGTGCGAAGCCTACTTCTATTTCTCTAACAAGTCGTAAATAAGGGAGGGGACTATGAGTTCATTGAATCATGCCATTTTCACAGGCGTAGCAGTGGTATCGGGTGCAGCCAGTTATGCCTAGGAGTTAACAGTGCCGCCGCCTGGCTATGCAGCCATAGACCAAAAAAGTGATTTAGCGCAAAGGAAAAATCATAGATTTCCTTTGTCGCATTAGACTAATGAAGGAATATGGGCATTAAGTTTACGCTTTACCGATGAATTCGATGGACCACTATTAACAGCCAGTAACGCCTTCAGGCAGAGGCGCTAAACCTAAGTTTGAAAGCTCTATTTCCATCTTTCCTTGGGTACCAATCGATATGCTGGTGAGGTTGCTAAAATCAAATAGCTCAGAACCATTGAAGCAGCTAAGGGGGATAGGTAAATTAAGCCATTGATTTTTATTTAATTTTCCCAGGGCATTATTAATAGGTAGCTCACTTATACAGGTGTTTGAGTTATTACATTGAAGTGTGATTTTGGTCAATTCATTTGGTGCCCGTAGTACCTTTAAATTCAGTACCAGTGCAGCCACGTCTTTCACCAATGAAATATCCGCGTTACTTTTACCTATGCTGAAAGTGCTATCGTAGAGGGCGTTGCCTCCCCACTCATTCTTGACCTTTCTGCCCTTCCATTTAAGGTGAAGGGAATCCCCCTGCTTATTTTGCGTCGCAGGGCTTACCTTTAGATTTCCCCTCACAGTGGCAGCATGCTGGTCCTGTAGAGGAATATAGTAATTTAATCCATTACCTATAGAAGCAGTCCAACTGCCAACTGACCTGCCTTGAGTAAGATAACTGGACACTGGATCCGTACCGAAACCCAATGCCTGTGCAGTAAATAGGCCTGTAATGAAGAGCGCTAAAGTGTAACCCATGTTCGATTTTAGTATGTATTGCATAAATGTCACCGTATTTTTCTATTTGGGAATTATTCGAGGTAGGACTGATGCAGAGCTAAACGTGCCACCTCTGATTGTATGGCGAGTTTTACATTATTGAAAAACGGCTCTACTTGCTTTGCATCGAACTGTTTGTCTTCAAAAGCGGAATAGTCTCGCAAATATCCTTGTCCAATCAGCACCTGAAACCAACTCTGAAAAGGAAATAAACTATCGTTTGGTAACGTGATATACCCAGTTCGAGCAAACTCGGCCAAGTAAGTTTTCAACGTCTGAGTAATGGGCATATTTTTACAGTGCTGCCAAAACGGAGTGTCAGTGCGGTTTGTTACATGATAGTGCGCCAACAAAAAGTCTTTTATGCTCGTGGCTTCTTGGTAGAAACGATGATTAAATCGTTGTGCCTCTAGTGGCATCTCTTGACCTAGAAGTAATGCGTCCTTTAGCTCAAGGGCGTATTTATGTATAAGATGGATACTGGTAGATTCAAGAGGTTCCATAAAACCACTTGCAAGACCAATGGCTATGCTATTTCGAAACCATGGCATTTTTAGGCATCCTGTTTTAAAACGCAGGATTTTGGGTTGTGTGAGGAATATATGTCCTGTTAGCGTTTTTTTTAGCTCGGCTAAGGCTTCTTCATCGGATATGAACTGACTGGCGTATACGTACCCGTTACCAGTACGATTACGCAAGGGAATTTGCCAGCGCCACCCTGATCCCATTGCTATGGACTTAGTAAAAGCAGGGGCGGGGGTATCCCGCTTAGTTTGTACAGCGATGGCAGAGTCACAGGGTAATTCATTGCTCCAGTCGTCAAATTGACATCTATAGTGCATTTTATTCAGGCGACTTTGAAAGCCTGAACAATCAATAAAATAATCGCCGAAAATTTTACGGCCATCGCCTAAACTCAAGCTTGAAATGTTCCCATCTCGCTTGTTATTCACACGGCAAACCATCCCTTCGATATGATCAATTGAGTGGTCAATCGCGTAATCTTTCAACAGGTCAACGAGTTGAGTCGCATCAAATTGGTAGGCATAAAATAGCAAAGAAAGAGGATAAAAATG
The DNA here is from genome assembly GCF_039964565.1 of Paraglaciecola sp. Taxonomy (GTDB): domain Bacteria; phylum Pseudomonadota; class Gammaproteobacteria; order Enterobacterales; family Alteromonadaceae; genus Paraglaciecola. The sequence continues at coordinate 286,125 of NZ_JBDVXF010000045.1, read as the reverse complement.
TTGTGGGTCGGCATCTTTAGGGGGGAACACCGGTGGATGAAACTTTCCGGCTTGGGCTGCTACCGCGCTTGGTATGTAACTGGCGACTTCGTTAAGCTTTAACGTGTTTGCCGATTTAAGCCATGCCTGAGTGAAAGGAAGTTCGCAGTGGTGCGGGTCTTGTGGCGTCTTAAGTGGCGTACCAATTTTTCCAAATGCGTGCATGTATCGACTGCCAATTTCAGACCAATCTTCAAACTGAATACCGTATTTGAAAGTACCGTTAAGTCGTTTTAAAAAGCAGCTCTCCTCTATCTCTAAATACTTCAATAATGAGGTGAACGGTGGGATTGTTGCTTCTCCGACGCCAACACTTGGCATATCAGGGTTTTCTACTAAGCAGATATGAAATCTGTCTTTAGGTAAGCCTTTGGCGAGAATGGCTGCTGACAACCAACCTGCTGTGCCGCCGCCTAATATTGTGAGCGTTGTTTTTTTCATATAAGCAACCGACTTTTTGGGGTTTGAAAACATGAAATCTTTTACTGACAAAGCCCCGATTAACGGGGCTTTTTAGTGTGATTAACGCTTATTCAACATTCTTGTAAGATAGGTTATCTATGTAAGCTTCTACGCTGGGTTCAACATGGAAGTTGAAGTAAAAGCTACCGTCGTTACGGCTTTCGCCTGGGCTATTAAACCTGTGAGTGAAACGTACAACCTCGCCATTGGCAACCTGTTCTGGCGTTACACTCAAGATAGTTGTTTGCCAATTGATTACACCTGGAGATTGGAAATAAACTTGAATAGCACTACCTTGAATGACTTTCACATCAAAGCTTACTTCGTGAGCTGTAGTTGTATCTATGGCAGAATGAGCAAATGCCTTAGGTGAAAACTGTGCTTTCACACCGTTGCCTCCCATCGAGTTTACATACAAACTCTGGCCGTCGATAGAGTTGGCGTCGTCACGCAACTCAATCTCCCCAAGATTGAGTTGGTCTGCTTCCGTTCTTGCGAACAAAAAGTCTGGGCCAAGGGCATCTTCTGATGAAAACTCACGTTTGTTTGCTGCCATTAAATTATCACCAGGGATAATTGTAACTTCGGTGTCATAGGATAGGCTGGTGCCTTCTATCATAGCCGTTACTATCACTTTATTATCGTCTTGCATATCCACTGCATTGTTATACGAAAGTGCAGTAACAAGACCGTCTTCGTCAACTGTGAGTTTATTCGTATCAGAAGACGTCCAGATTACCTTGTTACTGAAATCTACTTCATCGGTAACCGGCAGCAATAGGTAATCTAAATCTAAAGGAGTATCTAGCTTGACGTCTACCTTAGTTAAAGTAACGGGTGAATCGGCGCTATCATCATCAATGATGTCTACACCAGTAGGGTTAGTTAGTGGAACCACCTCACCAGAAACTTCAGTGGTCAGTGTGCCGTCGAAGTTGGAAACTAGGATGGTAAAACTACCCAGTTCAATACCAGTGATGAGCCCTTGAGTACTCACTGTGGCAATTTGTGGGTCCATGCTGGTAAATACTGGATTGATATAGGTGGTGTTTGTTGGCAACAAGTTAGCAATGATTTGCGCACTGTAACCTTGCGCTACTTCCACGTTGGCCGCACTTAGTAAGTTGATTGATTCTGCTTCTACTTCAGCACCATTGACCGTAATAGTAAGCTCAACTTCCGGTAGGGTATCAGCACCGTTATCCACTGAATAGGTGAATCGGTATACGCCTTGTGAAAACAGTTCTTCGGGCACATCTAATAGCGGTTCGTCGTTATTCGGATCATCATCGGCGTTATTACTCGCCTCAATTTGACTATTTTGAGCATTCACTAGTGCAATTAATGCATCACGTTGCTCAACGGTATAAGGGTGTACCAAGGTATCTTCGAACTTTGAGCCATCAAAAGTAAGTTCGTTCTCAATGGCGGTAACAGTTCGGCTAGGTAGTGGCGGCCCTACGAATAGATTTTGCACTTCGCCGTTTGCATCTAAAATTTCGGTACCAAACTCGTCTATGACTTTTTCAAGGTATGTGAGTTTTCTGATGAAAATGGGGGTGTCTGAGGGATTAGTCACATCCGCAGTGAGGTCAACGGTAACGGTTTCATTCTCGCTAAACGTCCATGACGGGCTAGTGTCGGCGACTTGTGGTGGTTCAACGTTATCGCCAAATAATTTTTGTGTTCCATCGCCTTCACCACACGCGGTTAATGCCATAGAAACGACCAAGCCTAAACTACATTTTTTAAGTAAGTTAATGTACATCTTACCAATTCTCCAATTTTTTGTGCGCTCGTTAAGATCTGAATCATTACGAGCGCTACGATACGATTTATGAAAGTTAGAAGTTCACTCTAGCGCTAATACGGAACTGTCGGCCTGTTTTGTACTCTGCTATGGTTCGCCCTTCATAAACATCATCCGTCAATGCATTTCCTTCACTCAATATGGTTACGTTGCCCTCAGCGTCTCTCAATGTAATATCTCTTGAAGTAAAGTAAGTGCGCGTAATGTCATCGGTTAAGTTAAGTGCATGGAAGGTAAACGTAGTGTTTTCGTCCCATTTGTAGGTTGCACTGAAATCGAGACGAGTCGTTGAGTCCTGCCATGAGTTACCATTGGTTACCTCTCCCACAAATTGGTCAGAATTAAACCTGTGGGTTAAACGCAATTGATGTCCGTCTTTTTCCCAGAAAAAAGTAGTGTTTGCGCTATGTCGAGGGGTATAGGCCTGAGGAACTGGCTGTACGGCCCGTTGCAAGGTTTCATCAAAATCGGTGTCGTTTTCTGAATCAGCAAAGGTGTAATTAAAGTTTACTCCGAGGCCAGACCAAAAACCTGGCAAGAAATCATAAGATTGGTTATAGGCAAACTCTAGTCCCTGAGTCAGTGACCCTTTACCGTTACGTAAAACGCTGGCTTGGAAATTGCGGCATTTCACTGGCAATACATCTGCTATTTGCACTTGAACAACTCTGAAGGGTAAACACTCGCTGTTTAACGGCGTGACTTCATTGACCAAAGTTATGCGACCATCGTTTGGATTGGTCACTTCGGTTTCTGCACCCGGATTAATAATGACTTCATTAAGAGAGATAGACTCTAAGCCGTAATCAGTACGTATATCTTTTAAGAAAACTTCAGCGCTGACACGCTCCTCAAAATTTTTCATGTCTTTTCTGAATAGCGCTACAGAAACCATACCAGATTTATTGAAATACCATTCCAATGAGATATCGAGGTTATTCGAGGTAAGTGGTTGTAATTGCGGATTATTGGTACGAATACTACTACTATCCACACCCCATGGATTCTCACTGGCACTGAATCCTGGTGTGAGTGAATCGAATCTTGGTCGCGCCATTGTTTTAGAGGCTGCAAAGCGAGCGATGATTTCATCGTTAATCGCATAGTTTAAGTTTGCGCTAGGTAACCAGATCTCAGATTCATTTTCGCCTGTACCTGCGAAGGCGCGGTTATTGACTTCTCTTAACGAAGAAATTAATCCTGCATCAAGTAATGCTTGTGCGCTAGCTCCTTGGGTAGACGTATCTCTATGATCGAGCAATTGGTACCAATTTCGGGAGTTATTGGTCACAGGATCGTTTTGAGGGAACTGCCCTACCGGACTAATTACATTACCGTTTGCATCGTATTCAACAGCAAAACCACGATCGACAGAATCACCCGCATCGTTTAATACAATTCCAGAGAAACCATCATCGTAGCAAGGGTAAATGTTGGGATCTGCGTCAATAACAGAGCCATCTACGAAGACCGCTTCAGGGCATGGTGCCAACGAGGTGTTGGCTAGTTGCTTATCGTAAATTAAGGCGATGGGATCAAACGCAACGTTTTGTGAATTGAAACTAAAAGTAGAATTACCAATAGAGGTGTTTTCTGTTTTAACGTAGCGTATTCCGATATTACCGGTAAGTTTGGAATCGAAATATTCAAAATTGAGTTTGGCGTAGGCAGACACGTTGTCTTGGGTTATTTTTCTATCACCGTTGTTATTACTAACTAACACAGAATTTGGAATTTGGAAGCGTTCGGCAAACGCTTTCTCGGGGTCCAGAATTGCCCAACCTTTAAGGTAGTCAGTGTTGTACTGATCGGCATTTGAACCAAGCAAACCTTCAAAGAAGTTACTCACAGGTAAACCTGTGCCTGATGTGAAATCAGCTACAGTGATGTCGGCTTGGGCTAAGCCAGAAATAACTTCGCCTGTTTCCGGATTTAGAACAATATCGTCCGTAGAAGTGAAGTCTTGGTAGTCGGTGAACACTTCTTTATCACGGCTTGAGTACTTAGCGCCAAACTCCACCATATTGACACCAGCAACATCAACAACCCAATCAAAATCTAAGAAAACGGACTTGTTGGTATCAATTTGTTCTTCATTATATCTTGATAAACCGCCTAAATGATTTGCGTTCACGTCATAAGGGCTAAAACCTGTAGGTGATATATTCGATTGTGCACCGCCAGCATTAATAGGAACATAGGATACTGGTTGATCACCCGTTACTAGTACGCATTGACCCGTACTACAGTCAAAACCCACTGGTTGTAATACAGCGTTGCCATCAGGATCGACGATAGGAACTTCTGCGAGATCGGGAATGGGTACTCTATTCCAGTTTTGCGTTCTTAACGATGCATTGGGGAGTGATTCAAAATCAGTTCTCGAATATCCGGCAGTAAATTCAGCGGCTAAGTCTTCTGTTATTTCGTGGTTAATTTTTAAGGTTGCGACCTTGTTTTCGGTTTCGTTGCCTGAAAGTTGGCGGGAGAATCCCCCGGAAGCAAAACGGTTGATTGATTTGACTAAAGTGTTACTTTGCTCGTCCAGTATCCACCAATCTTCTTGAGGATCCGTAAATACTGAACCCAAATGAGCTTGGGTTTCAGGAATGGTACCGTTGAATTCGGAATTGTAAAAGTTGGTAACAGATGACCCAAGGACTGATAAATCAGGGGTGGTAACTGATATGCTGTGAGAGTCTTGTTCGAAAGTCTGCTTTGAATAGCTCAAGTCTAACTGTATATCGGTTACGTCCGTAGGAAGAAACTGAATGCCCATTGTTAGTGTGTCACGATCTCGCGTATTAACAAAGGTATTAAAAGAACGCCCGTTAGCGATGAGCGCATCACGTTCTTCTCCAATAATTTCACCGTCTAAGTTTCTTGCTCCGCCTTCGCGAATTCGCGCTACTTTATAGGGTGAAAGCCAGTTTCCCCCCAATGAATCTCGACGGGTGTCTTGGGTTTCTTTTGACGCAGTGACAATAATACCTAAGTTATCATCCAAGAATTTTTCTGATACGGTACCGCTGATTTTAAAGTTGTTCTTTTCAGCGTATTCGTTATGCCTACCTTGTATCTCTAGTGAACGGCGATCTTTTTCAACACTTAAAGGTTTAAACGTTTTTAGGATAACGTTGGCACCTAGCGATCCCTCGTCGTGATCAGCTGCTGCTGTTTTGATTACGTTGATAGAGGAAAGGATGTCAGATGAAAACGTACTTAAATCAACACTTTCATCAGACACACTCTGATTTGAACCTGAGCCATTTAATCCAGATGTTAACGCCACGCCATTAAGCGATATTTGGTTTAGGGCAGCGCCTGCTCCCCTAACGGAGATTCGAGTACCTTCGCCGTCAGCTTCTTGGACAGTTACTCCCGTTACGCGAGACAAGGCATCGGCAATATTTTGGTCGGTTGATTTACCTATATCTTCTGCAAATATCGAATCTTGCACGCCATCAGAAAATTTCTTGGCATTGATAGAGCGAATCACGCTACCTCTATAGCCTGAAACTGTAATGACCTCTAAATCTTCTTCAGCTTTTTTCTTTTTCTCTTCTTCACTGCTGGGTGTGTTGTCCGCACTGGTATCTTGAGCAAATACAGTTGCAGAGTTGGTAGCAAATAAAAGAGGCATCATCGCAAGGACGAGTGGCTTTAATTTGAAACTTGCAGACATTTATTCGTTCTCCTATTCAATACCGACTCTGGAGCCACTAGATTGCACTTGGCAATCGGACTCTGCTGAGGTCTAGTATTACTAAATGTTTGTGTGTGTTTTGGTATTATATATAAAATAGTGTTTTTATATGTTGAAGAGTATATTTAGTTGTTTCTTTTATGTAAAGAAAATTCACATATAAATCATGAGTTTTATCAATGTAGTAAATTGTCATTATAATTATATGTGTTAATGAGGCACGTTACTCACCGAGAGATGTTAGCTAAGCGATTGAAATTATAGTGAAAAGTTGTTTTGTTCTATGTTGTGAACAATGATTTTTAATTTGCTTTGTTGTAGAGGGAAATTAATCACGTTCAATAAGAAAAGTACTTTTAGTAACATTTTTTTTACAATTATTGGGCGGTACTACATCCCCTATTTGTAGTTTACTATTGCGCGTCTAGTGCTGATAGACTGAATAAAACTTAATTTTTCGTGCATGAGTTAACTATTAATTTTTGGTTAACTAGTTATATTAGTTGCGTTTCTTATGAGTTGCGGCACTTAGCTTAAGCTATTCTTAATCAAAAACAGTGTCCATCCCATGCAGGTGGAGAAAACTTATTAATTGTTGCCTTTAAAATGCGGTTGTAAGTGTATATATGAAAATGTATATTCAAATATACATTAATTGCACGGAACAAAAGTCATGATCGCATGTCGTTTGAAATTAACGCTCTTAGGTTTATGTTGTTTTTCTAGCTCGATATTAGCCGATAACCCTATAGTTACTCACATGTTTACAGCAGATCCCACTGCGAGGGTGTTTGAAAATAAAGTCTATATATACCCTTCCACAGACGTCGTTTGTGAAGAGGGGTTTGGCAACAACGGTTTCTGTATGCCTAGTTATAATGTATTTTCATCGAGCAACCTTCATGATTGGCAAGATCACGGTACAGTTGTTGATCAAAGTGACGTACCTTGGGGCAAGAAAGATGGTTTTGGCATGTGGGCACCAGATGCGATTGAAAGAAACGGGACTTACTATTTCTATTTTCCAGATATCCCATTGGACGAAAGTGGGTTTAGACGTATTGGTGTAGCAACGGCTAAATCTCCTGAAGGTCCTTTTACTGTGCAGGATAATTATATAGCGGGTGTTAGTGGTATAGATCCCAATGTATTTATTGATGATGATGGACAAGCTTATCTATACTTTGGTGGTGGTGAGAAACTATATGTCGCCAAGCTCAAATCGAATATGGTGGAGTTAGCCAGTGCGCCACAAGAAATTGAGGGCCTACCAGCCAAATATAAAGAAGGTCCTTTCTTATTTAAACGCAACGGCGTTTATTACTTTACTTTTCCGCATTCTCCAAGCGGCTCAGAAGAGTTAGCCTATGCCACTGGAGACAATCCTTTAGGGCCGTTCAAATATCAAGGTATGTTTATGCAACGCTGGCGTGACGGTATTTGGACCAATCATCATTCTATTGTCGAATACGAGAATCAGTGGTTCCTCTTCTACCATCATCACCAAATTAGTCAGGATCAGCATTTACGTTCAATGCGCGCAGACGCTTTATTTTTCGATAACGCAGGGCGTATTCAAGCTGTGATACCCACAGAGCGGGGTATAGGCACACCACTTGCCACAGCAAAGCTGCAAATTGACAGATATAGCATGTTATCTGACAAAGGAGTCAAGGCATCTAAAACTAGTGGCGGTTTGTTACCTGCAAATTGGCAAGTAGATTGGGTAGAAAATGGATCGTGGTTAAATTATGACCGAGTTAACTTCGAGCAAGGTAAATCCAAAAAAATCATGGTTCAAGCAGCATCTCAAACTGCAGGAGGGACTGTTCAGGTTCGCTTAGGCGGCCCACAAGGTGAAATCATTGGGGAGGTGGCAATTAGTGGTACAGGCGGCTGGAAAAAGTGGCAAACATTTGAAGCTCCACTAAAGGCAAAGCTAACAGGAATTCACAACCTTTCATTTGTTTTTTTGGGTGCCGAAGAAGGCTATTTGTTCAACATAGATTGGGTCAGCTTTAAATAGCGATTACTGGCGCCAAAGGTGCCCATATAAAGGTAGGTTCACAAATGAATAAGTCATTTATTTCTCCGCGCTTAGCGAAGCAGTATTGTGTTTTGAGTACGTTATGCTCAGCGACATATTTAGTCGGTTGTATCCAAATAGAAGATGTGTCTAATAAGGCATCTGATAGCCAATGGCATTACCTATTAGACAAGGAACTAAGTCAATGGGATGTTTGGATGGGGGTGCCACATTCAACGGTAAAAGGGTTACCTCAAGGAACGTACCAAGCTGAAAATTTGAATGTGAATGGCGATCCGAATGATGCTATGGGCTTAAATGCTGATTTTAAAAATGTATTTAGTGTCAGCATAGTAAATGAACAACCCGTCTTGCATATAACTGGCGAAATTTATGGTGGGTTAACTAGTAAAAACGACTTTGAGAATTATCATCTGAGCCTACAAGTTAAATGGGGCGACAAAAAGTGGGCGCCTAGGCTAGAGGCTAAACGGGACAGCGGTTTATTATTTCATTGCCAAGGTGAACATGGTGCATTTTGGAAAGTGTGGAAGGCTTGCCAAGAATTACAAATTCAAGAAAGTGACTTTGGCGACTATATCCCCCTAGCAGGACCCGAAGGCACCATTCGCTCAACCTTTAAAGATGGGCAGCAGTATTATGACCCAAATAGCCACGATAAAAGTCAAGTTGGGGGTTACAGTCACGCACATATAGAGCCCGACAAACCCCATGGTCAATGGAACACTGTGGAACTCTATGCATTAGCAGATAATGCAATTTTCGTTGTTAACGATGAAGTGGTCATGGTGGTTACAGACTCGAGGGATGAACACAACGAACCACTAACCTCTGGGCAATTGCAGTTGCAGTCTGAAGGGGCTGAGGTGTTTTTCCGAGATATGAAAATCCGTCAAATAACAGCATTACCTCGTCGTATTTTGCAGGAACTTAACCGATGAACTGCATGCCCCTTAGAAGAATTAGGTTATATCCCTTGCAGAGCTAGTCTATCAATTGTACCTAGTTTTAATGTAGTAGGTTGCCGGTACAAAGGGATAGTAGAGCCTATTTGAAAGCTACTTAGGCAGCCAAGTAGGCTCGATAGAATAAAACCAGCATCTAATCGCATCACTCGACAAGGAAACCAAATAAATCCTCACAAGTCGCACTGTATTTCGGTTAAAACGGCGGCATTGTTGTGCGCTTAACTAAGGCATTACCACTAAAGTCGAGTGATTATCTTTGACAAGGTAAAGCTATCGTATTGGCTCTAAGAAGAAGCCTGCAGACATAGTGCACAATAAAATGGCAAAACACTCGAAAGCCGTAGAAAATTAGTCCGAAGCGAAAGTAATCGTATGGAGGCGACAACTCTGTAGCTTTTTTGTGTAAATTGCAGTCAGATCAGCGAGCTATATTAATAGATTCTTCATTACCTTACCGTGCACATCGGTTAACCGAAAACGTCTGCCTTGATACTTGTAGGTGAGCTTCTCGTGCTCAACCCCCATCAAATGCATCAAGGTGGCTTGAAAGTCATGTACATGAACCGGGTCTTTGACTATGTTGTAACCAAACTCATCTGTTTCACCGTATATTCCGGGTTTTGTGCCGCCGCCCGCCATCCACATTGTAAAACATCCAGGATGATGGTCACGGCCATAATTGGTTTCTGTCAGCTTGCCTTGAGAGTAATTAGTGCGGCCAAATTCGCCTCCCCAAACGACTAGGGTATCGTCTAGTAATCCGCGTTGTTTTAAATCTGTTACAAGCGCTGCCGAAGCCTGATCGGTCTTTTCACACTGGGCTTTAATGCCGCCAGGCAGGTTATCGTGTTGATCCCAGCCCTGATGATAAAGCTGAGTAAATTTAACGTTACGCTCAGCCAAGCGTCTCGCCAAAAGGCAATTAGCCGCGTAGGTGCCCGGTTTGCGTGAGTCAGGCCCATACATATCAAATACCCAATCAGGCTCATCGCTAAAATCAGTGGCATCTGGCACTGACTTTTGCATGCGCTCAGCCATATCGTATTGCGCAGCCCGAGACATAATCTCTTCGTCTTGCCACTGCCGATACTGTGCGTCTTGCAGCTGTTTGAATTTATCCATCAATTTCGAGCGATTTTTTACGTCTAACCCAGGTGGGTTATTTAAATACAGAACAGGATCTGCGCCACCTCTAAATTGCACTCCTTGATGAATCGAGGGTAAAAAGCCGTTTCCCCACAATCGTGAATAGAGAGGTTGACCACCTGCATTTGTCGACACCATAACGATAAAAGGCGGTAGATTGGGATTATCAGACCCTAACGCATAGCTTAACCATGCACCAATACTGGGGCGCCCAGCAATGGGAAATCCGGTTTGTAAAAACGTGATCGCGGGGTCATGATTAATCGCATCTGTGTGCATTGAGCGCACGATACATAAATCATCAACAATTTTTGCGGTGTGTGGTAACAATTCACTCACCCACGCCCCAGATTCGCCATATTGCTTAAAGTCATACACTGAGCGAGCTAAAGGCAGCGAACTTTGCTGCGCACTCATGCCCGTTAGGACTTGATCGCCTCTAACTTCTGCTGGCAGTTGTTGACCATGGCGTTTGTCTAACGTGGGTTTGTAGTCAAAGGTTTCCAGCTGAGATGGCCCACCGCTTTGAAACAAGTAGATAACCCGTTTGGCTTTGGCCGGTGTATGCGGAGAGCCCAAAATACCATTTAAGCCAGGATTAAGGTCTCGTGCTTGGGCGAAATTCGGAATGGCGCTGGCCATTGCCCCAACTGCTAAACCTTGCATCGTACCTTTTAAAAAATCTCGTCTGTTTGTCATGTTCGGCTCCTAACGTTTAATGACGCTAGCGTCGTGGTTAATTAACATATTGGTCACTGTGCCCAAAGCAGCCAGCTCAATTTGATTGAGCTCAGTATTGGTAGGTGATTCGCCCACAGACAGGAATTCAGCTGCTTTGTCAGGTGTTTGGCTAAAGCTTTGCTCGATCTCGCTATACATTTCTAGGATCAGAGCCTGCTCTGCTTCGCTTGGCATACGACTGGTCAGTAAACGATATACTTTCTTGAGTTGTTCCTCGGTGTTTGCGGTGTCGCTTAATACGCGTTGTGCTAACACACGAGATGCCTCAACAATTTGTGGGTCGTTTAATAGCGCCAGCGCTTGCAACGGGGTACTGGTTGCTTGCCTAACCCCCACACTGTGCGCACGGGATGGAGCATCAAAGGCGGTCATATTGGGTGGCGGAACGCTGCGCTTGTAAATGGTGTACATGGAACGGCGATACAGATCTTGCCCTGAGCCTTGCACGTAATCCATGTTGTTCATTCGCCAAATACCATTAGGCTGATAAGGGTGTACGCTTTTCCCGCCCACCTGCTTGACTAATAACCCGCTACTGGCCAGCGCATTATCACGTATCATTTCAGCTGTTAAACGAGCACTTGGGCCGCGAGCCAGTAGCGTATTTTCTGGGTCTAGCTCTTTTAGCTCAGGCGAGCCCTTGGATGATTGAGTGTAAGTCGATGAATTGACCATCAACGCGATGAGTTGTTTAACATTCCAACCAGATTCGATGAATTCCACTGCCAGCCAGTCGAGCAATTCTGGGTGCGAAGGTAGCTTGCCTTGACTGCCAAAATCTTCAGGCGTGGTCACCAAACCTTGGCCATAAATCATCTGCCAATAGCGGTTAACCACAACCCGAGACACCAGTGGGTTTTTAGCATCCGTTAGCCACTTGGCTAAGCCCAAACGATTTTTAGATAAACTTTTATCAAACGGTAGGACCGTCTCAGGGACACCGGGTTCTACTGGCTCCCCATGCTCTGCATAGCTTCCACGATTCAGTACGTAGGCTTGCTTGGGGCTAGGGCCTTCTTTCATGACCATAATTTCTTGAATTTGTTCAGCTAAACCACTGTATTGAACACGTAAATCGGCGAGTCGAGCCGCATCTTGCTGAAAGTCTTCATTATAACGTTGGTTATATAGCGCCAATAATTGTTGTTGGTTAAAATCATTAGCGCTATTTTGCTCACCAAACGCCTTGGCGACTTCAATGTGAGTTAAGTCTGCATTGTACACTCGCACGTTGTCTACTAATGTGTCTGGCGTACCTCGGCTGCGCCATCTCGCGCCAATCTTAAGGCCCATTTCTTTGAGCACACCTTTATGAGTGTGCTTAAAATCTTTGTATAGGTTGTCTTTCTCAACACGCATTTTTACTGGCTGTCCATCAATATAGAAATTCACACCTGCGGCCTTAGATGAGCCGTCGTAAGTCAGAGTGACGTTTTGCCATTGATTGCGCTTGACTGCTTCTGTTGAGGTCAATGTAATGGCATTAAATGGATAGGTATGGGCAAATCGCACCTGCCAGTGTCCGTCTTCAATAGACACATCGAAGCCTTTGAAGTTATAAAGAATACCGGCCTTATTGTAATGAAACAGTACACCTTCTTCTAATGAATCCGGTATTTGCGTATCTAAACTGATGGTAAAAGGTTTGGCACGCTCGAAACCGTTTACGTGCGGAAAGTAAAGGGGGTCGTCACCATTTAGTCGGATAGATTCTCGTCCATCTTTGCTAACATGGACCATTTCTTCTCCTTCTTTCTTGTTAGGATCGGAACCAAAGATGACTTTACCAGGAGCTCCATTGTTTATCTGATTCGTTATGTTGTCGTTGCTGTCTGACGTCGTCAAAGGATAGTAAGCGACTAAGATTTGCTCATTATCACGGGGTGGGGTAGTTAAATTTTTATTTATCCATTGTTTGAATGCACTGTTGTCAGCTGTGTAGAGAGATTTCATCTGTGCAGTCAGCGTATTAATTTTTTGGGTGATACGAGTGAGTGTTATCTGTTGTGTATCGCTAGGCAGCAGTAATGAGGGGACAGGCATATCGTTGGCATCGTAGGATATTTGCCCTGACTCTTCGATATTGTTAAAAAACGCTGTCGTGGCGTAATATTCTTTGGCAGATATAGGGTCGTATTTATGGTCGTGACATTGGGCGCAGTGCATGGTCAAACCCAGTAAGCCTGTGCCTACGGTTTGTACCCGATCTTTCACGTACTCCACTCTGAATTCTTCGTTAACGATCCCGCCCTCGCCATTTTGTGCATGGATACGGTTGAAGGCTGTGGCGAGTACCTGCTCTTTTGTTGGGTCAGGTAGCAGGTCGCCGGCAAGCTGCCAGGTAACAAATTCATCGAATGGCATGTTTTGATTAAATGCTTGGATGACCCAATCACGATAGGGAGACATGTCTCGGTAAAAGTCTGTGCTGTATCCGTGGGTATCAGCGTAGCGCGCAACATCTAGCCACTGTGTCGCTAAGCGTTCACCAAAAGCTGGGGTGGCAAGCAGTCGTTGTACCACTTGCTGATAGGCATCAGGGTTGGTGTCAGCAAGAAACGCATCGATTTCCTCTAAAGTGGGGGGCAGGCCTGTAAGATCGAAGGTGATTCGGCGTATCAGTGTTTCTTTGTCAGCACGAGAACTGACCGTTAAGCCTTTATCCTCGATGGCTTTCAGTATGAAATTATCCACTGGGTTTGCCGCCCAGTCTGAGTTAGCGGGTGTCGGCAAGGTTGTTTTTTCTGGGGCAATAAAAGACCAGTGCTTTTTGTATTCAGCACCTTGATCTATCCATTTTTTGATGAGTGCTTTTTCCCGGGGAGACAGCGATAGATTTGACTCAGGTGGCGGCATAACCATGTTTTCATCATTAGACATGATACGACGATAGGCAGCACTGTTTTTGGCTGAACCTGCGACTAAGGCGGCCAGTCCGTCATCGGTCTTGTGGCTGGTGGCACTGTCAAAATTAGACAGGCTTAAGCCCGCTTTGGCGTTGGCTACATCCGGGCCGTGACACAAATAGCAGGTATCTGACAGGATCGGCTTAACATGGTAGTTAAAATCGACCACATCAGGCAGCGGCTCTTTAAATGCCACATCGCTTGCATCGTCGTTGCAACCCGCGACAAGCATTGCCATGGGCAAACCAACAATAACAGTAGTGATAAGAGGGAAATGAATTTTCATGGCTTGACCTACACGCGTTCTAATTTAATGGGGTACATCTGATTGGCATTCCACTGACCCACATACAGATTTTCGTCATCATCTACACACACAGCATGACAGTGATTAAAAACCTGATAGTTGGTTTGCATAGGCTGTAGCTGAGCATTGACATACTCAGGTGCTAAACCGCCGGGGTTAGAGACCACACGGTTGTTTTTATCGAGTATGGTGATAAAACCAGAGTTAGGAGCCATCTTTGCGTCTATGTGCGACCAGCAAACAGGGGCGTAAAAATGCTCACCTTTGAACACCGGACCGCCTACATAGGCCCCAGGTAAATGAATATCACCGAGCAACTTTCCGTCCATTGAATACTTTTTGATAGCTTGTTCGCCCCTTGAGCTGACAAGTAAGTGGTGATTATTTGGGTCACGTGTGTCCACTCCAATACCATGGGTATTGACCAAGTTCAGTGATTTATCGGCGTTTTTTGTGCCTCCCCAGTGGCGCAGATATTTACCATTGCTATCGTAGTGAATAACAAAATCTGACCCGTAGCCGTCGGTGACGTACAAGTCTCCGTTAGGGGCGACGGTGAGATCTGTCGGTTGATAGCGCATGTCTGGGGTATAAATACCTATGGTGACGGGGTGACCTATGGTGTAAACCAGCTTGCCGTCTATTGTTAGCTTGGCGATAAAACCACTTTGTGGATACCATTTATTTTTCCATTGATCGTCAGGGCGGTTGCGATCAAGCACCCATCCGCTATCAACGATATAGATAAAGTCTTCACCATTTTCATGGGAAATTTTAACGGAATGCGCCCCCGGATATTGTGTGCCCCAAGCGTCGAGCAATTTGCCGTCTTTGTTGTACACCACGAAGTTATTTACGTCGCTATCGGTGACCATGATGATTCGGCCTTTAGAGTCGATAGCCAGACCGTGACTGTTTTCAACGGGCACTTTGTGGGGATCTAATCTGCCCCAGTTGTAGTCCACTTTATATTGAAAGTCGCCGTGGCCAACTATGCTGCCGTGAGGTGAACGTCCCGCCTTGGGCAGCTGCTTTTTCTCGGGTTCATGAGCATGGGTGGAAGACGACATGCCGGCTAATAGCAAAGCGCCACCGAGTGTTGCGCTACCTTGCAAGAACCGGCGCTTACTTGTATCTACATTGGGTGCGTCAAGCGCTGAGTGACAGGCCGAATCAAGGGCTGAATGAGCGCGCGCTGTTTCTGTGGTGTTCAGTTTCGTGTTTTGCATCATTATTCCACTTTCGATCCGTGTTTATTGTTTTGGGTAATGTTGGTATCGTTGCTTGCGACCGTGCTGTAATACATCTTGGTGTCACCGTTTAAGGAGTGACGAGCAAATGCCTCCGCATCGACCTTGCTGGCTGACAAGTACACTTGTTGCAATGCGGCAAATTCGTTGAGCATTGGTAGTACATCGTTATCTACTTTGGTGGCGTAAAGATTGAGGTAATACAAATTAGCGGCTTGTTTCAGGGGAGCCAGAGCGCTGGTGGTCACAGTTGAGTGCTCTAAACGCAGTTTTTGCAAATTAGGCAACTGGGCAATGGTTTCCATGTGGCTTTTGGTCACGTCTTTCTTAGCAAGATTCAAATACAGCACATGGGATTTCACCTCAGTTAGCAGGGCTAAGGTGTCAACAGAAAGCGGCAATGGTGAAATAGACATGTCGAGGTCTAGGTAGTTTGATTGCTGGGCAATTTGCTTAACCACAAAGCCCGCATTGACTAACTGTTGAGCTTGTTTGTCGCTAATCGGCTCAATGTCCGCTAAAGAGGTTGGGTTAATGGCCAGTAGTTCAGTGAGTAAGGCTTTTTGCTCTTTGTTTTGCACAAAATCAGTCACAGGGCCTTGATGAGGTATACCTATGGCTATCCACCACTTAATCACGTCAATTTCCTCAGCGCTAAGGGGCTTCTTGCCTTCTGCTGGCATATATCCTTTTTCGTCATGATCGAGGGTTACGCGCTGATAAAGTTCACTGAGTTCAGGCTTACCTGCGACGACGGTATCACCACTTTTTCCGCCTTTTTTCAGGCTTTCAAATGAGGCAAGGCTGAGGCCGCCTTTTTGTTTGCTGTCGTTGTGGCAACTGGCACAGCGTTTTTCAAACATTGGGGAAATGACATCTAGATACACATCTGCTTGAGCAAGGCTGGTGATTGGGGCTCTGGGTGCTTTATGTGGTTCAAAACCTGCTATTTGGCGAATCGGGTTCGGTGCGTACTCGACTAAATAGGTTTCACCGTGGGTCATATTGGCGCCGTAATGGCCAGTAGAAAATAACAGCCCCAACACAATGCTTGATAAGGTATAAATCACTATCCCTGGGCTGTTACGTTTAAATACCCACCAGCAAATCCAAGCGGCGACGGCTACGGAAATGCCAAAACTACGGTGTATAAAAATGGCCTCTGCACTGTAGCCATCGGCTTGAGATAACATCCAACCCAGAACACATGCAGCCACAGCTGAAATGGCACCCCAGAACCAAACCACATTGAGTAGTGCACTACGGGCTTGCTGTTTAAAGTGAATGGCCATCTCAACCAGTGCAGCCAGCATAAGAATACCAATAGGCAAATGCAACACGAGAACATGAAAGCGTGCAAAGAATTGAAATAAATCCATATTTAACTTTAAGTGTATTTTCGATGTAATCAATGTTACGTACTTGTTAAGAGTGTCACCATTGATAATTTTGATGTATATTTGTGTAAATTTGATGTTTTACTAGTAAAGTTGATTGTTTTCAGTACCTATGATAAAGATGCTTTGTGTATTAAGGTGAAAAGAAGAAGTGTTAATTGAGCAATTTGAGACCGGTTCTGGCGGTTTTGTGTGGGAAAATCTACAGCCAGACGCATTATTCAGTAAGGTGCAATTTCATGTTTATGCCGCCTTCGATATGCAAATAGGTGCTGAGTGGAATGGTAGCCAGTTTGTAAATCACTATAATCGAATTTACTATGTTGAGTCAGGTAAAGCCGAGTTACAATTTACCGATCGCGTGCTCATAATGGAGCCAGGGTACTTGTACCTCATTCCGCCCTATCAACTGTTGTCGCATACTGCTTTAAGTAAACTGTCTTTTAAGTGGGTCCATTTTCAGGCCAGCCTAAATGAAGGTTTGGATTTATTTATGCTTTTTGGCAAGCCTTGTCGGGTCAAATGTCCTTTGCCTGATGACACTAGCATTCAGTTCGATACGTTAATTCAAAAAATGATGATTAAGCGCCCTAGTGCTGCGCTTGAACGACAGAGTTTGCTACTCAATTTGCTATTGCCATTTATGCATATTTTTGATGACACATCTCAGCAAAGTAAGCATTTACTGCATCCGTCACTCGTCTCATGTCTTAGCTTGATGAATCAGCAGGTAGTAAATCCACCAAGTTTGATTACACTCGCTGAGGCAGCAAATATGTCCCCAGAGCATTTTTCACGAAAATTTAAAGCTACATTTAATGTTTCACCCAAACGTTATATGCTGCATAAGCAAATAGCCCTAGCGAAACAACGTCTTTTGCGGGGAGCTGAGAGTATTGACAGGGTGGCTGAAAGCTGCGGTTTTTGTGATATCTTCCACTTCTCACGTACATTTAAAAAAGAAACGGGCGTTACGCCATCAGCCTTTCGACGAGAATATGACGTACGCAGGTTACTGAAACCAAAAAACTAATGCCTTGTTGTTTTCTGAATAATTTTATTTATTCGCTTTTCAAATTGCCTTCCCATCTCTGGATGTTTTTTGAACAGGTTACGCTGTTCTTGAGGATCATTTTTGAGGTTGAATAGCTGGGCTGTAGTGGCCATGCCTGATTCGATGCCCTTATCATTGGCAATCCAGAGGTTGACTTTACTTGTGGGAGCGATAAATTTCCAATTCCCCGACCGCAGTGCCAAGGTGTATGACTCTTCAATTAAATCAGTTCGCCCGTCTGCATTGCTGTTTAACCATGTTGCTAAATAATCTTGGCTATCGATCGCTTCTTTGTCATCCAATTCAATATTGAGCATTGCCGCTAATGACGCGTAAATATCGATTTGACTCACTAGCGCATCACTTATGCCAGCTTGCACTTTTGCTGGGTAGTGCACAATGGTGGGAACTCGCGTGCCAGCTTCATAGGCGCTGTACTTACCGCCTCGATATATTCCCCCTGGCTGATGTAGATTCAATGTTTCATCGGCGCCGTCTTCATAGCCGTCATTCAACACAGGGCCGTTGTCGCTGGTAAAGATAATGAGTGTATTATCTAGGGCGTTTAATTCTTTGAGTTTTGAAACGATTTGTCCAGTGATCCAGTCCATTTGCATAATGGCATCACCGCGAATACCCAAAGGACTTTTTCCTAAAAAGCGCTCGTTAGGCAAACGTGGTACGTGAATATCATGAAATGAGAAAAACAAGAAAAACGGCTTTTTCGCGTTTTGTTCGATGAAGTGATTGGCTTTATCTGTGAAGACTTGGTAGAACTCTTCGTCTTTCCATTCAGCGGATTTACCCCCTTGCATAAAACCAATACGGCTAATGCCATTGATAATGGTATCACTGTGTTGATTATCAGCTTGCTGGCGCAGTAATTCAGGGTTTTCACGTCCTGTGGGACGCTGACCAATCTTTTCCACGTAACTTATTTTTAGCGGGTCCATGGGATCTAAATTCAGCACTCGGCCGTTTTCCATGTATACAGACGGTACGCGATCACCGGTTGAGGGCAGGATAAAGCTGTAGTCAAACCCCACTTGTCGTGGGCCGGGTTTCACTTCTTGATTCCAATCGACTGGGCTCTCGCCGTCACCTAACCCTAAGTGCCATTTACCTACCATGGCACTGGTATAGCCGGCCTTGCTGAGCATATTGGGCAAGGTTGGCTTATTTACGTCAATGATAAGAGGGGCGTCACCTGGTAGTACGGCTGCGTTGTTTCTAAAAGCGTATTCCCCTGTGAGCAAGGAATAGCGCGAAGGGGTGCAGGTCGCTGACGAGCTATGGGCGTCAGTGAAGCGGATCCCCTTGCTGGCGAGTTGGTCGATATTTGGTGTACTGACCTGTGTCCCTCCATTAGCACCAATATCATTGTAACCGAGATCGTCCACATAAAAGATAACGATATTGGGTTTATTTTTTACTGTTTCACTTTCACTTTCACTGTGCACTTGAGTACGAGTATTGGCTTTTGCACAGATGCTTAAACCGCATAGTAATAAAAAAGCAGTGCTTACGAGCAGCGTTTTTCCATTGATGGCTGACATGTTAATTCCTCGTGCTAGATACGTTCAAGATAGAGATAAAAGGCGGCTTTTTCTTTTGACAGGCTTTGTTTGTTATCGGTAAACCAAGCACTGATTTTTTGCTTGCCTTTGGCCAAGGGTACGGTAATAGCACAGTGGGAGGCACGACCGTAAACGGGAGCGGAAAGCTGTTTGTCGCCAACTTGTATAACACACAGCTGTTTGTTTACCGGCGTCGCGGCGGGTATATCATGAAAGTACGCTTTGACTTGATAGTTTGCCGCTTGCTCTACATCGATATACCAAGGTAGCGCTTGGTATTTATCTTCTTCTGTTAACCAATGTACATAGTCCCATTCTGGCGCTGGGGCCTGATGCCCAATGAACCAGGGCACGGCTTGATTGTCCGGTACCTCCATCCAATCCATCGCGTTAAGACGTACTGGATTTTCTGCGTCATTGCCAACTGAAATATAGCGGTCTTTAAAACCACTGGCTTGCATCTCTTGCCACCAAGTTTGCTTGCGCTGGCGCATATTGGCGAGTATGTCAGGGTGGTCACTTTTAATATCGTTTTGCTGGCTTGGGTCTTGCTGAAGGTTAAACAGTTGCTCGCTGTCATTGGCTGAAATGTAGCGCCACTGATAAAACGCAATAGCGATGGGGCGTTTGACGCTGGGGTGATATACGCGTTGGTTGGTCACCACTATCGCTCGCTCGGATAACTTGCTTTCCAAAGAGCGGTTTGCCTGCTCACCCTTAAGGTATGTTGCTAAACTTGTGCCATCTAAGGTGCTATTTACCGGCGGAATATTTGCCAATTCTAAGAGCGTTGGCATAACGTCAAAATGGGCGGTTATTGCTTCGTAATCCCCGGCTGTGATATTGCCGTTAGGGTAAGAGATAAAGAACGGTACCCGATGTCCTCCCTCATACACTTCCCCTTTATAGCCGCGCATATTGTCGTTCGGCTGCCAATCAGGGTTCTGCTCAGCTAACGGCAGGTGGCGCTTAGTTAAATGGGTTTTTTCATCGGTAGGCTTATAAGAGCTACCGTTGTCTGTCATAAAAATAAAAATGGTATTGTCGAGTTGATCTTGGGCGCGCAGGTGAGCACGCAGCTCGCCGACTTGTTCGTCAATGTAGCTGATCATGCCGTAAAAGCTTGCCATGTCTCGGTTTAAACCCCGTTTTTCGTAGGGCTCAATGTGAGTTTCTGGGGCGCGGTAAGGCCCATGTGGGGCATTGAGTGCGATATAGGCAAAATACGGTGTGTCGTGTTGTTTATCTATGAATTTCTTGGCCTCATCAAACCAGATTTTAGTGGCGTAACCACTGAACTTTTCGGGGGTACCGTTGCGGTAATAGGTGTCATCAAACTGGGTATTGCCCCAATAATCTGGGGTTTGCCCTACGCCACCGCCACCATGAATGAGTACCTCGTCAAACCCTTGGTCTTGTGGGCGATAAGGATAATTATCACCTAAGTGCCACTTGCCAAATATGCCGGTTCTGTAGCCATTTTCTTGAAGCGATTCAGCGAGAGTGACATGTTCAGGGCCCAGCATGTAACGCCCTAAAATAGTGTGCCAAACGCCAGCTCTCAGGGAGTGTTTACCCGTTAACAAAGCAGATCGCGTGGGAGAACATGTGGGGTCTACATGAAAGTTAGTCAGCCTGGCACTTTGCGCCGCAATATCGTCAATATTGGGGGTTTGAATAATCGGGTTACTGTGACGACCAATATCCCCATAGCCCTGATCGTCTGTAACGATAAGCACAATATTGGGTTTGGTGGGGGGCTCAGCTGAGGCGCTTCTATTTTGCTCGGCTGAGCACACTGTTAGCGACCACAACAAACTGCTTACTAGCAGCGTGATGTGGCCTACCGCCAAAGCGTGCAGTCTTTTTAACCACATGATTAATGCTTACCTACAGCTAGGGTGAATTGGTATTGATACTGACCTGATGGCAACTGATACTTTTTGATGGGTGCCGCATTGGGGCTCCATGAGTCAATTCCGCCTACTCCAGCTTGGATAAGGTCGATATTAACGGTAAATATTCCCCGTTCCACCAAGTCATATGGATGGTTTGCTTCTTGTAAGTTCTCAGCTGACCAAGGCCATACTGACATACTGAGGTCTTGTTTGCCTTTTACGGTGAAAAAGTGCTGAGCATAATCGCTTAAGGTTAACCACTTCACTCCAGTACGGTTTCCATTTTCTTGAGGGCGGGCGTAGCTGTGTACAAAGTCTGAAACTACCCCTTGATATACGTCAGTTTCGGCGCCTTGATTACGATCGATATAATTCTCATGAGGGCCTTTGCCATAGTATGCCATGCGCTCGAGCGTGCCGCTCACAGCTGTAGACATACCCACTCGCAACAAATCGGGTAAGTCTTTATCGGCATCCAGTGCGACGTGCACGGTGACATTACCCGCTGCGTCAATCTGATATTGGGTGTCTACTATCACAGAAGCGCCGTTATTATGGCGGGTGTTTACTATCACACCAGTATCAGTTTGGCGGTAATCAAAGGTGCCAAGTGCTAATTGCTGCGTAGCCTCAAACCATACTTTCTTATTCTCGAGAGTTTTCCAACCGATGCGATCGTTATCAGTTTGTGGACGCCAAAAGTTATGTTTAAGCGGTTCGTGTAGGATTTTCAGCTCATCAGAAATGAGGCTATCTAAGTAACCTGTTGTTTTATTGAAGGTCACACTAACTGTGTCTGCAGCGATGGTTAACTTCGCTGCAGTGTCATCCACTTGCAATGCACTCGCGCTGATGGGAGCTTCTTCAGCTGGGCGAGAGAAAGGCAAACTAAATTGCGCTTTCGCTAACTCATGGCCTTTGGCCGCCCACAACGTATCGTCGCGAAGTAATAGGCTGACCTTTAACCAATAGGTTGCACCTGGCTTAATGCTCGGTTTTTGATAGGGGATCACTAGGCTCTTGTGTGCACCAGGTGCCACATCACCTGGCTGAATAAGGCCCTGTTCAATTCGCCTACCATCTTCAGAAAGCGACCAGCTAATATCGTAGTTAGCTAGGTTGTTGAAGAAAAAGCGATTAAGTACTGATACTTTACCTTTCGCAGGTTCCACTAAGGTAAATTCCGCTGGCTGGAAAACATATTTTGCTTCCCATGCATGAGGATTAGGTTGGCGGTAGGAGTCCATCACGCCATTTAAACAAAAGTTAGATGCATTTGGCGTGTCACCAAAATCTCCGCCATAGGCAAGGTAGGTTTCCCCCTGCTCGTTTTGTGTCTCTATTCCTTGGTCAATCCAGTCCCAGATGTAGCCGCCGATGAGGTTTGGTCTTGCTCGAACCATTTCCCAGTACTCGGCAAGATTACCCAAGGAGTTACCCATCGCATGGGCGTATTCACACATTAAAATAGGACGATCAATATGCGGACTGTCAGCTAAGCCTTTAAGCTCGTCAAGGGTGGGGTACATTCTGCTAATGACATCAACAAACTTTGGATCCGTCGGATTAGCAAGAGGGGTGTAATACTGACTTTTCTCTTCATCGGTCGGGTAGCGTTGACTTAAACCGACGTATTGTGGGTGCGTTGGATCGCCTTGTGCGCCTTCATAATGCACAAATCGCGTAGGATCTTTATCTTTTAACCAGCCTGCTATCGCGGCAAAGTTAGGGCCGGTACCTGACTCGTTACCCATAGACCATGAAATAATAGACGGGTGATTTTTATCTCTTTCAAGCATGCGCATGGCACGTTGACTCATGGAATAGTTCCACTCGGGTAAGTTCGCAAGCAGGCCGCCCACACCGTGAGATTCAATATTTGCTTCATCCATAATGTACAAACCGTACTCATCCGCAAGTTCGTAAAAATACGGATCATTGGGGTAGTGAGAGGTGCGTACTGAGTTAAAATTAAATTGCTTGAGCATGATAACGTCTTGACGTAGATCTTCGCGATCCAGCGCTTTACCTTTTTTCGCGTCATGGTCGTGACGATTTACCCCAATAATTTCAACACTTTGGCCATTTATCAATAATTCTCCTTCGGGGCCAAATTTCACATCGCGAAAGCCTACTCTGGTGCTGCGTGTTTCAACCAGCTCACCTTGTTGACCGTGCAAACTTAACACTAGGGTATACAAGTTAGGGGTTTCTGATGTCCATAGTGCTGGTTTATCTACCTTGGTTTTCATTAACCCGAAAGCGAAATTATCACGCTGAGGATAGGCGACGCGGGTTAATTTTGTCGCGTCAACTTGCATGCGGGTATCGTCGATTTCTTTACCCATGGCGTCGTATAGTGCAGCTTTGACTGTCCAACCTGCTAATTTCTGACGCTCAGGGTTAGACAGTTTAGGATTGATTTCAATCATACCCTGTTGGTAATTGTCGCTTAAATGGGTTTGCACAAAAAAGTCGTTCAGAGCGACTTTAGGCTGAGCCATCAGCATGACTTCTCTGTGAATGCCGCTTAATCGCCAGTGATCTTGGTCTTCCAAATAACTACCATCACTCCACCGGAATACTTGCACTGCTAAGGTGTTATTGCCCGGGACTAAGTAATCGGTAATATCGAATTCAGATGGCAGGCGACTGCCCTGAGCATAGCCAACTTTTTGTCCATTAACCCAAACGTAATAGGCCGAGGTTACGCCACCAAAGTGCAAAATAATCTGCTCATCCTGCCAGTCTTCAGGAACGCTAAAGTCCGTTAAATAGGAACCTACAGGATTGTCACGGGTGATTAAGGGTAAAACGATGTCATTTTCATCTTTAAACATCGGATATACCGAGTTGGTATAAATTGGCGTGCCATAGCCCTCTAGCTCCCAGTTGGCAGGGACGGTGATGGTAGACCAAGATTGGCTGTCAAAATCCGTGCGAAAGAAATTCATGGGGCGATTTTGACTTTTTTCAGCAAAATGAAACTTCCACTGGCCATTTAAGCTTTGTATGGTGGATTGGTTGCGATCTCGGGTCAAAGCCTGTTCTGGCGTATCAAAAGAATAGGAGGTTGCTCTGGCGGGTAACCTGTTGATTTGTATCACGTCTGGGTTCTCCCAGTCGTTTTTGACCTGAACTGTTTTTGCGCTACCTGTAAAAGAGAACAACAAACATACCTGGGTAATGACGAACAAAGTGGCATAGCGGGCGTAAAGCATTTGGTAGAACACCTCTTTTAATATGTAAATCTAGCTCAAACAAGCGCTTTTGAAATTTACATGTTAATTAATTGATTCATATTTAATTTAAATGTACCGTATTTACAAATTGACAACAATTATTTTATGCATTTATCACGCAGAAATTTTGATGAAGGAAAACACATGACTCACAAACGTTATTGTTTGGCGTTAGATTTAATCGACGATCCAGCGCTGATAGAGCAGTACTTAGCGTTTCATACGCCAGACAAAGCATGGCCACAAATCACGCAAAACATGCGAGAAATGGGCATAGTTGATATGGAGATTTATCATCTAGGGGATAGGCTTTTTATGATAATGGAAACCAACGAGCATTATGATCCAAACGCGGAACCGGCTACCCCAGAAGGCAGAGCGAAGAGTGATGAATGGGAAGCGCTCATGTGGCAATTTCAAAAACCATTGCCTTGGGCAGAAGAAGGCCAGAAGTGGATTGAGATGAACAAAATATATGACCTGAAACTCGCGTTAACCTAGTTTGAAATACGGGTTGGAAAGTCATAATTTTTGAATGGTTGTTGATTTAAATTTAAAGTATTATATTTATATGTGATAATTTGTTGTGCGAAATATGACTGATTTAACGGCTGAATGAATAACTAGATTGGTTACTAAGTGATAGATGAGGAAATAGACTGATGGCTCGCTTTACATATGCTAGCGCGATAATAGGGACGTTATTGAGTGGATTTTTAACGACACACGCAGTTGCGCAAATAGAAACTCAATTAAATGCGAAAATAGGCACGCAAGGCGTCTCGTCTGCCCAGTCAGAAGCCTTTATTTCTGGTCCGTATGAAGCCACGTGGGACTCACTAAAACAGTATCAAACCCCACAGTGGTTCCAAGATTCAAAGTTGGGGATCTTTATACATTGGGGTCCCTATGTGGTGCCTAAATATTTAGGGCCATTTTATGGATACCATATGTATCGAGAGCAAACGGTTGATATCAAAGGTAATCCGAATCCAGATAGAGTGAATAAAGTGTATCAGCACCACATAGAACACTATGGTGGCACAGAAGAATTTGGCTACAAGGACTTCATTCCAAAGTTTCATGGTAAAGACTTTGATGCAAAGCAATGGATAACCTTATTCGAAAAAGCTGGGGCTAAATATGTGGTCCCTGTTGCCGAGCATTGCGACGGTTTCGCCATGTATAATTCCAACATTACTCGCTGGGACGCCGTCAATATGGGCCCTAAACGGGACGTTGTGGGGGAAATATTCGAAGCCGCTAGAGCAAAAGGTATGAAGGTCGGCATGTCATCTCACTATGCTTACGGCTGGTATTGGTGGGGATACAAAGAAGGGACGGACACAGTTGACCCCGCCTTTGAGGACTTTTATGGCAAACCGCATGCGATTACCGCCCCCCACAGTGAAGAACATGTAAACCAATGGTTCGCTCGTAGTATGGACATGATGCAACAGTATGAGCCTGACTTGCTCTGGTTCGATTTAGGCTTTTCTAATCCTGAGTACGAAGAAAAGCGTAAATCGCTTCTAGCTCAATACTACAATCAGGGGGTTAAGAATGAGCAAGGCGTTGTACTTAACTACAAAAACATAAGCTACAAGCCTATACCTGATGGCGCTGCGGTACTTGATGTGGAGTCAGGTAAATTAGACCGAATACGAGATATGCCTTGGCAAACCGACATGTCGTTAGGTGGTTGGCGCTGGTCTTACAATGACGATTGGCAAACCATGCCAGCGGATAAGTTGATTGGTGACCTGATTGATATTGTCAGTAAAAACGGTTCCCTTCTGCTCAATGTTGCGCCAGATGTGAATGGCATTATTTCTCAAGATCAAGTCGACGTGCTTATGGAGCTAGGGGGATGGCTGGATAAAAATGGCGAGGGGATTTACGAAACAAGGCCATTCAGTGTTTTCGGTCAAGGCCCCACCAATGCTAAGCTCGTGTTGCACGGCAACCACAAAGACACAGGTTATACCTCCCGCGATATCCGTTATACCCGCAAAGACCAGTCTGTTTATGCTTTTGTGCTTGATTGGCCAGAAAAGCAAGACACTGTTTCCTTCAACGCCCTTGGCAGTGAGCAACATCATCTTATCGATCCGATAAAACGTATCTCGCTGTTGGCCAACGACGAGGAACTGGTTTGGCAACAAGATGCCGACAAACTCACAGTAACGCTACCGAGCAAGCCCGCGGGAAACTATGCCCTTGGGATCAAAATCGAATTAGCTGATCCTCCCCCTGACGTGCTTTAACTGCTCAGGGAATTATTCTTTATCTAACATTAGGAATGTTTATGATTGCTTACAATAACGGGCCGCTACTAACGGCCTTAGCGGCAGCGTTTTGCCTGGCTGGCTGCCAGCAAGGCAATAGCGATATACCGGCGGCAACGGCAAAAAGCCCTGTCCCGAGCTTTTTACCCGATGCACCTAAGGGCTTTGAATGGCTGCCCATTCA
This sequence comes from Paraglaciecola sp., assembly GCF_039964565.1. GTDB lineage: Bacteria > Pseudomonadota > Gammaproteobacteria > Enterobacterales > Alteromonadaceae > Paraglaciecola. The sequence continues at coordinate 259,103 of NZ_JBDVXF010000045.1, read as the reverse complement.
CAGTATGTCTGATGAATTTAACGCTGGGGAACTTGATAGCACAAAATGGCGCGACCACATTACGACGTGGCAGGGGCGCCCTCCGGCCGAGTTTTTGACATCAAACGTGAAAGTGGCGAACGGCAATCTTGAGCTAAAAACGTCGACTCACCCTAAGCCGAATGAAACCTATTCCATGGGGGGCTCTGCGGTGTCTGGCAAGACTCCTGCCACCTTCGGTTACTTCGAAGCGCGCATTAAAGCGTCCAAAACCAAAATGTCGACAACGTTTTGGTTGCACTCAGATGAGTCTGATGATCGGCACAAAGGATGCGGTAAATACCACTCCACAGAATTGGATATTCTTGAGACGATTGGCGGCTGGCCAGAGGATAGCTGGGCTAATGTGATGCGTTCAAACACGCACTATAAACCGAGCGAAATGGTTGATGGTAAGTGTAAAGGCGCACCATACCTTTCAAAGGGCGCAAAATATGACAGTAAAAATAAGCTCTCGGCAGACTTCAATACCTACTCAATGTGGTGGGTAACGCCAAATCAAATGCACTTTTATTTTAACGGCAATCGTACAGGCACGGTTAATCTGGCTCATGAGCGCGACCAACTGCCGTTCAATAGTGAAATGTCGTTGCGAATGGTGGTCGAGACATACGATTGGCAACCGCAATGGATTCCGGAAGGGCATGGGCCATACCCAAGTCAGACTGAGTTGGATGACTCAGAAATAAATACAGCCTATTACGATCATGTACGCAGTTACCAACTTAGAACATCCCCTTTAAATCTAATACAAGATGCGGGATTCGAATCATCGACGCGGAGCAACAATTGGGAGTTTATGGGCGAAAAAGTTCACTTCACAGATGAGCCTCAAATGAGTTATACCCATTCCTGGGGGCTTGAAGTTGGAGCTGATAGCTATGCACAGCAAAGGGTAACCTTGCCAGAAAGAGGCCTGTTCGAAATTTCTGCGTATGCTAAAAATACGGGGGAGAAAATTATGACTACAGGCAGCATAAGCGTGTTGGATGAACAAGGCGAGGTAATGACGTCGTCTATCGTTTCTGGTGATGTATTTTCAGCATACGGTTTACGTTTTTCTGGTGTCAAAGGTCAGAAAATCACTCTGCGATTTAGCGGTTCTCAACAGGGTAATGCAGTTTTTGATAACATAGCAATGATGAAGGTACAGCCCAATTGAAGTGGGCTAATACGCACACATCACTGAAATGCGATGTAATCAGTCCAAGCGTATTTCCGTAGTTCAAAAGTTAGGCCGACATAGATGATGCTGGCCTTTTTTGTTCAACTCTTTTTGCACCACACATATCACCTCTACCAACAAAACCATATTTAACTACTAACTTGGCTGTTTGTGGATAGTCTCCGCTTCAGTGTTGACCAAAGTGGGAAATATATTATCGGCCATTGATCATGGCTTTACTCCATCCTCAAATAGCCAATTACAAAGCTAGCAAGGTGATTGCTGCGTTTTTAGTTATCATTACTCATTCTTTATTTACATTAGTGCAACAGATTGAGGTTATACAGTATACATTAAATATAAAGTATGTTTATCATATGTAAATTAATATTGGCTTTTTTTGGGTGAATATATATGCGGGTAAAACTTGTCGGTTTATTTTTTTTCGCAGTCTTCTCTTTAATTTTTACCGCATGCGTTAAACAATCAGGCGAAACTGACGTTTTTGAAGTTGAAACTGTATTTAAACCTACCAATTTATCAGTGATAGATAAGCCGAATACCAATGTAGTGCTGATTTTGATTGATGATTTAAGTCATTATGGTGTAACGGCTTATGGTGCGAACCGCTTACACAGCTACGATGGTGAGTTTACTCGAGCAGAGTTTGCCACGCCTAATATTGATACGCTTGCACAGCAAGGTTTAAGAATAGACCGCGCCTTCGCCTATCCAATCTGTGAAAACACACGAATTGCCTTAATGAGTGGCAAACGAAACGATAGGAACTATTTGCAGCCAAAATCTCAGCATAGTTCTGATCTAACCTTTGGAGATGCATTTAAAAAAGCTGGCTATACCACAGGATTATTTGGTAAATGGAAACAAACTCGAGGCACGATGGAAATTCCTGGTAAGGACTATATAAGCCAGTTTGGCTGGGATTATTACGCTGCGTTTGACGTCGTTACAGAAGGGCAGCGCTATATTAACCCTAATCTTGTGATCAATGGTGAGGTGCGCAACTACAAACGGCGAAAGGACCTAGATCCACAGACAGGCAGACGCTGGTATGGACCGGATATTATTAATCGACATGCTTTGCGATTTATAGATGAGAACAAACATAAACCGTTTTTTTTGTACTACCCCATGATCCTAGTACACGATGACCACAAACCTACACCCGATACGCAGCCAGAGTCGATATTTGATGGGTTTCCCGAAAATGCGGATTATAACAATACTCGCGGAGATGACCGCCAGTACTTTCCCGACATGATCCGCTATATGGACAAAATGATAGGGAAGGTGGTTGAAAAGTTGAGACAGCAAGATTTGCTCGACAATACCTTGATCGTGGTGATGGGAGATAACGGAACCAAGGAAAGTTTCGGACATATGTTACCTGACGGGAGCATTTATCCTGGCAGGAAAGGAGGCAACGCAGACAATGGGTTACATGTGCCTCTGGTCTTACATCATCCCGGGGAAATACCAAGTGGCAAGCATGCTGATTATCGCACATACGATGGGTTGGTTAACTTGACCGATATTTACCCAACGATTGCTCAAGCGGCGGGTATTGAATTGCCTGCCGCTCAGCAGATAGACGGCATCAGTTTCTGGCCTCAAGCAACGGGTCAGAAAATCAAAGAACACCGAGAATATATTTACACTTGGTATATCGGCAACGAATCATACAAAGACGAAAACAAAGTCTTACGTTACGCATTCAATAAACATTTTAAACGCTACGCACCAGACAACGATTTCCCTCAAGGCCGATTTTTTGATTTACGACACGATCCCTTAGAGCGAGAAGGCATTAAAGTCGTTGAAAAGGCATGGCAATTAAAGCGCTACAGCGGGTTAGATGTAAGCCGATTAACCCCAGAACAGTCCGATGCTTATCGTTACCTAGGCGCCATTTTAGACAAGCATAAACTGACTCCTGTTACTCAATTAATTATAGATGATTCTCGAAGGAATTTATCTCTCGGTGAGCGTGGGGTACTAGATATCAACATCATTCCCAAGCACGCTCAGAGGCAAGGCATTATTTGGGAATCTAGCGATCCAGATGTTGTAAGTGTGGACAAGTTCGGGCAGATACATGCTTTGAAGGTTGGGCAAGCCACAATTCGTGCTTTTTCATGGGAAGATGCTGAGCCTTTAGCTGCCAACACTGCACCGTCCTTTTTGCGTTCCGGGCTATCAGCATCTGTAATAGTTACGGTGAGTTCATGAGACTACGGCATTAGGTTTTAAAGGATCAACACAATGAATACTTCTAAGTCAGATGCGTATTGCGAACCCTGTTGCATCAAGGATGGACATGAAATTGAAATACACCATGTGGGTTATATCGACAATGAAGATTATCATTGTGAAATGCATTTTCATGAGGTGCAAGAACTTATTTTTTTCGAACAGGTTGAAGGAGTTTTTCATTATCATCAAGGGGAAACAACCTTAGAACCTTTCGACGTGGTGTATACCCCGGCGATGGAATCCCATGACTTTGACTTAACTGAACAGGCTAAGTCGTGGTATATCGTTCAATTTCCCAAAGTACTATTTGAAACCCATCAGTTTGAGGCTTTGTCTTCGTTGTTTGAGGTCGGTATGCATCTGCGTCTTCCTCCAGAGTTTCAAGGGCAACTATTGCAAATAATTCGATGGGCACATGAAAGCTTTAAGACAGATAAGTATCATGCAAAAAGTATTGCGTTACTTAATTTAGCTTTAGTCATGCTCAAGGAGCACGGAAAAGTGCTAAATGTCCAAGTGCCACGTATTTTAAGCTCTAAATTGCTTAGCGCTAAAATTCAACCTGTTATGGAAATATTTAGAAAGCAGACAAGTGTTATCTTGAGTTTGGAAGATGCGGCGAAGAAGTGTCATTTATCGCCATCTTATTTTTCTCGGGTTTTTAAAAGCATTTTTTGCTTCTCTTATTCTGAGTATGTTGTACGACATAGGTTATATCATGCGGCAAGAATGCTTGGACAAAGCCGAGTTTCCATTACTCAACTTAGCTATGACTTGAACTTCTCCAACCCTTCGCACTTTATCGCACAATTTAAAAAGCAATATGGCTGTACGCCTAATCGTTATCGAAAAGCCATCATTGCTAAATACAACAAGCAAGAGGCGTGAAGAATTTATGAATTTGAATAGGACGTTTTGACTTTGACAATCAACACTAAAAAATGCCCAAATATCGGTTGTTGGCCTTCCTATGCCTTAAAGCGCTCGCTTATTTGTGTAAAATTTCTAACGATTTTGATCGGTTTGACTACAGGATTAGAATTACATGCTGCTTCCAAAACTGCATTTTTGAAAGAAAAAGATGTATTGGTGTTTATAGGTGATTCGATCACTCATGGAGGTAGTTATCACACAAATATTGCACTTTTTAATGCGACGCGATTTCCGCATACGCCCATTGTGTTTGTGAATGGCGGCATCTCTGGTGATACTGCGACAGGCGTATTACGCAGGTTTGACAGGGACATAGCGCCGCATCGCCCCACTGTTGCAACCATAATGCTTGGTATGAATGATGTTGGACGCTATTTATACAAGCAGCCCAAAAAAGACCGAGTGGCGAGGGCTGTAAGAGACAAAAAAGCTTCAGATATAGTCGCTGCGTATCTGGACAACGTGCGTAAAATTATACAAAAGTTAATTAAGATGGGAACGCGGGTCGTGGTGATAACACCATCTATCTACGATCAAACTGCGTTGTTTGCACCAGTAGATTATTACGGTGTAAACGATGCACTGCGGAACCTTTCGGTAGAGGTCACAAAATTAGCCAAAGACCTAAGTGTTGAATGGGTGGACTTTCATCAGCCCATGCTAGAGATCAATGCTAAGCTGCAAGAAAACGATCCAAGAACCACTATAGTGGGAACTGACAGAGTCCATCCTGGCGAGGCCGGACACTTTGTCATGTCGTACGCGTTTTTAATGGCTAAACAAACCGATCAATATGTGGCAAATATTTCGATTGATATTAATGCCAATAGAGACAACGAGTTTCAAAAGTGTCCGCTTGTAGGTGCACTGAGTTTGGCTGAGGATTTTGTTGAGTTTACGTGTAAAGCTGAGGCATTACCCTTCCCTGTTTCGGAAGCACAAAAGGTAGCATTACAGTGGGTACCTTTTATGAATAAATTGAATCAACAGCGGCTCCGAATAAGTGGACTAAAACCTGGGCAATATAGTATTCAACTTGACCAAAAAGCGATTGGTAGTTTTTCAAATACCTTGCTTTCTCGGGGTATCAACCTAGCGGCAATTGAATCTACGCCTATGTATCAGCAAGCTTTACTAGTCAAAACACTCAATGATCGCCGAGCAATTATAGCAAGCAAATTACGAGATATAGCGCAGGTTAAATACTCGATGCTCGACCAATATCCTGAAACTGACAAATCAGATCTGACAGCAGTTTCCAACGTCTTATTTGCTCATGTCGAGAAGAGTGTTTCTGAGCCTTGGTATGAATATTTAAAAAAACAAGTAAATACATACCTAGCTGAAATCGATAATGAGGCACAGTATCAAAAGGAATTGATGGCGTTACATAAACAGCTTTATGAAGAAAACAAACCACGCACACACCATTACAGTATCAAATTTGTTGGTTTGTGATTTTGCCGATGTTAGGGATTGTGGCTATTTCAATCTAAACCCACCTGAGAGCGTTTCCGTGAAAACCCAATGTAAACTCAACCACTTAGGAATAACATTTTTGCTGTTATTGCCTTTCTACCTCCATAGCAATCCTAAACAGCCGGATATAGTAGTGATTTTGGCGGATGACATCGGAATAGGTGACATTAGTTATTATACTGATGTCGTTTTAAAGCAAAAGCCAGTGCTGCGTACGGCAAATATTGATGCCTTAGCTTACCAAGGTGTGTGGATTAATGATGCACATTCGGCGACTGCACTATGCGCCCCTACGCGTTATGCAGTGATGACAGGCAATAATAACTATCGCTCTGAATCACCTTGGGGTGTGTGGGGGAGTTTTCAGAAAAATGCTATTTCAACTAGCTCTCATACATTGGGAAATGTAACGCAAAAGGCTGGCTATAGAACCGGATTTATCGGCAAGTGGCACTTAGGCGGAGATTTTATGCGAACCGACGGCACTGGTATTTTCCGAGGTTCTGACGAAGGTTTTATTCCAGAAGTAGATTTATCAACTATGGTTGCAGGTGGGCCGAATGATATCGGTTTTGATTACAGCTTTATGCTACCTGACGGTATTCAGGGGCCATTGTATTTGGCATACGAAAATCAGCGATGGGCGCCATTATCTGACTCGTCAAAAATCATTCATGTTAATCAAGAAACAGCACCATCCTTAAGCACCATTTCTGACAAAGGTGACGGCATGGGAGATAGCGCTTGGGATACTAGAAAAATAGGCGATTTACTTTCAAAAAAAGCGGTAGCGTTTATTGAAGAGCAGCCAAAAGAGCAGCCTCTGTTTCTGTATTATGCAAGCCCAATGGCTCATTTACCCCATATACCCCCCGAATACTTTGATGGAGAAAAAGTCGCAGGGACCATGCCTTCTGTACACCTTGATATGATTCATGAACTCGATTTGCAAGTGAAGAGAATTGTGTCTTCGCTTAAAGAGGCGGGCCGTTATGAAAATACCTTGATAATTTTTACTTCTGACAATGGAGGCTTAACCTATCGTGTTCCTGGAACACTTGAGGCTGGACATCGTCCTAGCGGCGAATATAGAGGAAGTAAAAATAGCGCTTACGAGGGAGGGCACAGAGTGCCTTTTATTGTCTCTTGGCCCAAGGTTTTAAAGAGTGGAATGTCACTAACGTCCCCCGTTTTAGTACAAGATATATTAGCCACTATTGCCGCTGCGGCTGGTACACCTCTAGATAGCATAGCCGCGCCTGATTCTAAAAACCTCCTTCCGCTACTTTCCAACGAATCCTGGCAAGCTCGAGACTTTATGATGTTGCAGGGTGGGTCAAAAAATGAATTGATATATCGCGAAGGTGATTGGAAACTGATAATACAAAGCGATCATCAAATCTCAAAATTTGAGCCCATAGCGTTATTTAATCTAGGTAGCAATCGGCAGGAGCGAGAGACTAAAAATTTGCTTAAATTCTCCAAACACCAAGATAGAATCACCGAAATGCTGAAACGTTACAAACAGATTAGGCTATCTGGCGTCACCACAGTTAACTCCAATCATTAAAATGGGTTTGTGGCGATGCAAAGGGGTGACTGAGCGTAGTGACTTATTCCCCAATGCGAAAAGGGACAGCAGGAAACCCATTGATGTTATACAAATTCGCCAAAGAGTTATCGGCCCATGCGTAGCGTGCTGATATGGGGGACGATACAGTGGGAGAATGTAAGCGTACGCGGTCACCTTCGATGGTGGCTTGAGCGTTTACATAGCGTCCATCTTTTCCTGCTACTTCGAAACCATGCAAAGTACGCCCTTTCGAGCGAAGACCTTGCCCTATGTCAGTAAAGCTCAGTAGCAAATCGGTGTCCTCAACCTGCATTTCTTTGACCATGGGTCCAGATGTAACACTTTTACTATTGTAGGCGACCTTTTTGGCTCCTTGCCATAAACGTTGGGCCACTATTTGTTTGTTTCTAGGATGTATATCCCATGGATCGCCTGCGTCAATTAGTACCGCCATTGCGGTCTTTGGGAGCACGAGAGCTTGAGTTTGCGCTTCTCGTAACAACGCCCAGTTACTAGTGGATGGTGTCTCTTTTACAGCATGTATGTTTGCCAGTTGGGCGTAAACAAAAGGTAATTCGGCTTGACCCCAACGTTCACGCCAACTCTGTATTAAGGATGTAAACAAAGAGGCATATTGAGTCGCTTGTTTGACATTACTTTCTCCTTGATACCAAATAATACCCTTCAATGGAAAATCGATGAGGGGGTGGATCATGGCGTTGTAAAGCACTCCTGGTTTTTGCCACAACTTGGGTGGCATAGGAACCGCTTCTTCCATTTTATTGCTGATTTTCCATCCGCTGTTTAACTGTATTTGGGTGTTATCTAGGTGCAGAGTTAACGCGTCTTTACTTGCGATATTAACATGATTGTCCCAACTATTGACTGCTCTAAAGGCGATGAGGTTTTGCCCTGCAATAAAGTGCTCTTTAGGTAAAATATATGGATCGTCTCGTTGCGCGCCTATTGATTTTTGTACCTGCGTCCCATTTAAATAAACTTGAAAATGTGATGGGGTATAGCCAATAAAAAGTGCCCCATTTGAGTGAGCTTGTAGTTGTGTGAGTGAGAATCGCTTACGTGTCCAGAGTACATTCGGAAGAGGTTTGGTTAAAGGAAGGTCGGTTGTTACCCAGTGTTGGTCATCTAAGTTTGGGTGAGATAAGCCCAAAATATAATGTCCATCTTTGCTTTTCAGACGTTGTTGTTTTTTGAATTCGTCAACTCTGGTTTGTTGGAAAACTTGATTCCAATGGTTTGGCTTTGAAATAAGATCGTTTGCCTGAGACTTATATGCGTTATGTTTCAGTAAATCTGGCAGTGGTGTCCAAGCTTCTGCAGGAGTTCCACCCCATGTGGAATCTATGATGGCTACTGGTACGCCTTTCTCAAGGTGCAGTTGCTTAGCAAATAGCCATGCGATTGCAGAAAAATCACCGGCAGTGGTTGGTGAAGCCAATTGCCATTTAGCGTGGCCTATGATGTTTTGCTCGTCGGCCGTATAGTGGTTTGGTACGTCAAAGTAGCGGATCAGCGGAAAGTTACTGTCTTGTACTTCTTGTTGCCAATTGTCTACTTGCCAAGCAAGTTTCCATTCCATATTCGATTGACCAGAAGCTAGCCACACATCACCATAATAAATATCGCTAATTTTAATACTAGATGACGATTCAAATGCGTGCAGGGTAAACGGGCCGCCAGCTGAGCGAGCGGTTAAGGTAACTTGCCACTGCCCATTGTGATCCGCAATGGTGTTATGCCGTTGCCCAGCGATAGTTAAGGTAACTTCTGCGTTAGAGGCAGCTTTACCTTTAATCACAATAGGCTCGTTGCGCTGTATTACCATGTGGTCAGAGTATATAGAAGGAAGCTCAATGGCGTGGCTCGTCGCCTGAAGCAGGGTACAAAATATTGCGGTGAAAATTGATGGAAGTAAATGGATTTTCATATAAAAAAGGCAGCCATCAGAGGACACAACCAATGACTGCCTATGGAACCTATTTCGAAATTTTAATTACTTGAGCGAAACGTGATGGTGAAGAAGCGGGCAGTTTTACAGTTAAACCATTTTCATTTTGAGAAAAGCTTAACTCCCCATCATGGCCTAGCATGGTGACATTGGTTATTTTTTCGGGATAATTTTCGCTGTTAATCGAACGGATTGTAAGCTCGTCTTTTCCTTTTGGCCAAGCCATTAAAGTGGCGTATAGCGCATTACCATTTTGAGTAAAACGAATATCACTACTATTAAAATCTTTACGATGTGCTTCAGCATCATTGGAGTTGGTTCCATCAATAACAACGGTAGAACCCTCACCAAAGGTAACCCATGGGCGAGTGCTGTAAATCGCTTCACCATTGAGTTTTAACCAGCTACCAATTTCAGCGAGTAGATTAATTTCTTGTTGCGGAATGGTACCATCTGGTTTGGGGCCGATATTGAGAAGCATGGAGCCATTCTTACTGACGATATCAATCAAATCGTCGACTAATGAGTTGGCGTCACGGTAGGATGGGTTGGTGACATAGCCCCACGAGGTTTTTGACACAGACGTATCTGTTTGCCAGAAATACTCATAAGTATCAGACATTTGTCCACGCTCTATATCAAGTACTGCCGAGCCTGGCGGAAATGAACGAAAGTCTCCTAGATCTTTGTAGTTAAGAGCTGGCATATCTTCCCATTTAGAACCCTTATTATAGAAGTAACTGGTGAATTCCTTCACATGCTGATGGAAGGGCTCAGATGCCATCCACCAGTCAAACCAAATAAGGTCAGGTTGGTACTTATCGACAATTTCCACCGTTCTTAATAGCCAATCATCCAAGAACTCTTGAGTCGGAGGCGTTTCCCCTGCTTCAGAAGTTTCGCGGCTAACAGCTGGTCCGTAAAGACCGCGGTAAGTATCGTCTTGCACGTCACTTGGGGTTTCTCTGCCACCCTCGAAGAACCACCAGTTTTCTGCTCGATGGCTCGATAACCCAAAGTAAATATCTGCTTTTTGTGCGGCGGTTTTTAGCTCAGCGATAACATCACGTTTAGGGCCCATTTCGACCGCATCCCAGCGAGAATATGAGTTATCGTACATAGAGAAGCCGTCGTGATGCTCTGCTACTGGAACAATATACTTAGCGCCTGAGTCTTTTACTACTTCAAGCCACTTGTCAGCATCAAATTTTTCCGCTTTGAACTGTGGGATAAAATCTTTATAGCCAAATTCTGTCAGCGAGCCATGCTTTTCTTGTTGATAGGAAAACTCCTCGGTATCGCTTAGATACATTTTACGTGGATACCATTCCCCGTTATAAGACGGCACAGAATATACTCCCCAGTGGATAAAAATCCCGAACTTGGCATCTTGATACCATTGGGGAATGTTGTATTCCTTAAGTGAATCCCAATTCGCTTTAAAAGGCCCTTGGTTTGCAACATTACGAATCTCAGATAGCTTTTCACTATAATCTGCTTTGTCAGTTACCGTAGTTGCTAATTCAAGTGGCTTTTCAGTACACGCAGTTAATAAAGTGGCCACTGTGATTGCTAACACACTTTTTATTGGAATATTTTTTCGAACCATTTTTAGAGTCATTCAGGTTAATAAAATGTTAGCGACACTATAAATATAAACCCCCGCACATTGCAAATAAAATTTACATATGAAACTTAATATTTTTATATGCATTTTTAGTGAGTGTCGTTTTAACAATGAATTTTGGCGCGTCTCGGGCGCTGTAAATAACAGTATTTTACCAATTTGCACATTAATGGAACACTTTTATAATTAGTGGGTTAATTCAATTTATATGCAATTAAACTACTAATATAAGCATGTTCACATTTAAACTGTTAGATAAATAATTATCATATATAAATATTAACAATTGTATTTGAATGATGTATTGTCGCTTTATTATATAATTAATATAAGGTGGTTTATGTCTTTTCGTGCCATTTTCATGTGCTTAATAAGTTACCTAGTGTTAGATGTTCACGGCCAAGTTAAAACCATAGAAACGGCTTCAACTAGTTCTCGAGTGAATATAAACCTCGACTGGCGTTATCATAAAGGGGGCACCAAACATCAACCAAATAGCAAACAATGGTCTGTTGAAAAGTGGCAAAAAGTCAGCCTTCCACATAGTTATGCACTTACATCTATTAACTTAGACAACAGCAATGATGACAAATCTCAACTGACCTTTCATCGTGATCTTAGCTTCTATGAACGAAAAATAGACGTTAGTGGCAGTCCAGGCAGTAAGGTTTATCTTGAGTTTGAAGGGGCACACCAAAAAACGCGATTGTGGGTTAATGGCCAATATGTTGGTGAACATGCGGTAGGTGCCTATACTCCATTTCATTTTGATATTTCTGAATTTGTTACTTTCGATCAAACCAATACCCTTACTATTGAGTTAGATAATCGACGCAACAAACATATTCCACCTGATGGCCATACTGCAGACTATGTGCTTTTCGGAGGACTTTATCGTGATGTTTACATTAACGTATTAGATTCACTGCATTTTACATTTGATTGGGATTCCAGCACGTCGGGGGTTTTTGTCACTACACCGGCAGTAACAAAAAAAGATGCAACGGTTACCGTGCGCAGTGAAATCATAAACATGGGTAATCAACCTCGTACGTTTTATGTGCAAACTTATATTGTCGACCAACAGTCTATAGTTATTCAAAGAAAACGTACTGAGCATAACCTTAACGCTGGTGCTACTCGCTTGGTGAGGCATACCACCGGTATTGACGAAAATTTGCATCTTTGGTCACCAGATAGTCCATATTTGTACAAGGTCGTCAGTCAACTGCTCGATGAAAATGGAAGGGTATTACATAGTAAAACCAATCCTTTAGGGATACGAAAATTTGAATTGGCATTAGGTAAAGGTTTGTTAATTAATGGTGAGCCAATTGAAATTATCGGAGCGAATCGTCATCAGCACTTCCCTTATATCGGTGATGCAGTCCCAAATAATCTTCATCGGTTAGATGCCTTAAAGTTTAAGCGTTCGGGTATGAATTTAGTGCGCTTGGCCCATTACCCTCATGACAATGCGTTCTTACAAGCTTGTGATGAGTTGGGTTTAATTGTGGTAGAGGAACCCCCTACTTGGATTGGCATGGGCGATGAACTTTGGATGACAAGGTTAGAACTTGCGACCCGTCGCATGATTAGAAATCATCGTAATCACCCATCGGTATTAGGCTGGGGAGCGGGAATCAACCACAGAGGTACAATCAAACGGCTACATTTTGCCGCCAAAGAAGAAGATCCCACGCGCATTAGCATGAATAACGGCACCTTGTGGACGGGCGAACAGCATTCAGGAATTACTGATCTTTATGCCGTTATGGATTACCGCGGAGCAAAGCGTCAAGCCGACGACTTGTTATTTGCCATGGAGCACACCGGTTCTATTGATAGTCTCTCACTGCAAGAAATTGTGTCTCGCTATAAGGGTGATCCAAACTTGATTGGATTAGCATCTTGGAGCGCCCATGATAGTCAATCTTTCATAAAGCGCGATAAACAATATCCAAATTTGTCAGTATGGCAGGCATCCAGTTGGGACGCATTTCGATTACCCAAACCAAATTACTTTTGGTATCAATCAGAGCTTACCTCTGAGCCTATGGTCCATATTGCCGATACTCGGGGGCAGTTTGAAGACCAAGTGCAGGTTTTTACCAATGCACCTGAAATTGAATTATTGCATAACAATCGTTCGTTAGGTCGTTATAAAGCGAAGCGTTTGGAGCAAAACCAGCATCTCAATTCGCCTTCAATTTTGATTCCTTTCAACTGGCAAAGCGGCACCCTAACCGCGTTGGCTTACCACGCTGATAAAAAGCGTGTGGTAGCAAAACATCATAGAACAAAAGAGGCCCGAGGGGAAAAGCTAGTAGTAACGTTTGATACTGATGGCTTTGACAAGATTGCTGATGGCTCGAGTATCATTCTAGCTTACGCAAAAGTGACAAACAATAATGGGGAGCTCATCGATAACGACACGCCTAGTGTCAGATTTGAACTACAAGGGGATGGGCAGATCATAGGTGATGAGACCATTGGTGCGAATCCAGTTACCTGGCGCAATGGTCATGCGCCTATTATGATTCGGGTAGGAACAACGGCTACGACTTTGAAATTAAGTGCTCACGCCGACGGCCTGGAAACTGGCACTGCCAGTATCGACCTACAAGACGCAGATGAAGCAAAGTCGAACGTTACGTCTAGTCATATGTTTGACCCTTTGACGATTGCTGTCGACTTTGGCAATCGTGAACAACATCCTCAAGAGAATTTTTATATTTGGTCTCATCAGTCAGGTGATGACTCTCGTTTGATCGCCGCGGCAAATGGCCAAGAGGTAAAAATCGCGTTATCGGGAGCAACTTTACCTCTGAGTTGGGATAATACTTGGGGAGTACCAGGGGATCTTAGTTTTCTAATTGAAGATGGCGTCAACAACGTAGACGGGCAACCCATTAGATTAGATTTCAGTCAGTTACCCCAAGGAAAATATGAGCTGAAAACTTGGCATCATATGCTAAGCGATGATGGCGAAGCTATTCGACCGTTTCGATTTAATATGCCGAAAAATTCGCGCTCACAAAGCGTTACTAATTATCGACCTACATTTGGTAAGCGTATTGCTATCACTGAAGCTGGCGGCGGAGAAAGGGGAGATGGCGGTTCAAATAAAGGTGCAGCTGGTTTTGCACTTCACACCTTCGCTGTGGACTCACAAGGTGAGGCGTCTTTGATCATGGCCGCGCCCAATGGTAACCAGCAGGTACGTCTAAATGGCTTTCGCCTTACTCAATTAGTCCAAGGAGCTGGTAATGAGTTTTAGTATCAAAGCGACATTGTATTTTTGCAGTTTTCTAATGATGGTAGGAGTGGTTTCTGCACAGCCTGACAGCACTTTTACACAGCACCTAGAGGTTGAAAAGTGGGAAGTTTTAGATATTACTTTAACGACCAAAACGTCAACCGAAACACCTTTCGAAGCTCAAGTAAATGCTTATTTTGTTCACCTCGCAACAGGTGAAAAACAAACTGTCCCTATCGTCTTTAATGGCAACAATAACTGGTTATTGAGATTCTCAGCTGCACAAACTGGAGAGTGGCATTATCAAGTCAAAGGAGATGTTCTACAACTTAATGGGTTAAGTGGCCGTGTTCGGGTGACAGTGAATGAAGATCCTTCTAATCACGGTGCTATGGTGTTGTCATCTCAAAACAAACAAGCATTTGCTTATGAAGATGGCAGTGAATACTTTCTATTGGGATATGAGCTTGATTGGTTGTTTGCTTTGGATTATTCCAATGACGAGGCAACTCCAAAGAGTGAACACTTGTTGTCACGCATCAAAGAGCATGGTTTTAATCATGTGGTGATGAATGTGTATGCTCATGACGTAAATTGGAAAAAAGACGCAAAGCTGGCTGCACATCCAGAACATGAATTCGGCGGGCGTCAAGACATCTACCCTTTTCTAGGCTCTAACAAGCAGCCTGACTTTTCAAGTTTGAACGTGGCATTTTTCCAAAAACTAGACCGCAGTATTCAGTTACTACACGACAAGCGTATGGTGAGTCATTTGATGATTTACGTGTGGAACAAAATGGTTAGTTGGCCAGAAATGAATTCAGATGCCGACAATATGTATTTTGATTATGTCGTGAAACGTTATCAAGCGTTTCCGAATATTGTGTGGGATATTTCAAAAGAAGCGTTATTTTATGGCCGCGCGGATGAAGCTTATATCAAGGACCGAATCGAACGTTTACGCAGTCTCAATCACTTTAACCGTTTAGTAACGGTTCATGACTTTAATTACTGTGCAAAGTACCCTGAGCAAGTTGATTTTATATCCACTCAAGATTGGGGTTATGACATCTATAATCGTATGTTAAATGTTAGAAAACGCTTTGGCGACAAGGTGATTTACAACATAGAACATGGTGCATATGAGGCCTCACCATACGAGGTGTTCCCTGGTGATTACACCGACCCCGAGGTGGCACTTAGAAGAAATTGGATGACCATATTTGCTGGCGTATACAGCACCTATTATTGGCAAGCAAATGCATGGAACGTCATTATTTATAACCCATTTGAACAAGCAGACGCTAGGCATCACCCCAAGTTTGGCTACTTTAGGGCTATGACAACATTTTTCGAGCATTTTAATTTCTCTTCATTTACACCGGCCCCAGGTAAGAACGGTTCGGGCTTCACCATGGTTGATGAGCAAGAAACCTATCTAATTTATGTATCGAAAGACAACTTTCAGATGTCACGAGGGAACTGGTATTTGATCCCCGATGGTAAAAAGCCAAATCGTACAATGCAGTGGTTTAACACCTTAACTGGCGAAATGACCCAAGTCAGTCAAATTAACAAAGAGCAATTATTTATTTCCCCGTGGCGTGGAAGCGCCGACGCCATATTGATCAGCAAAGTAGTAGAGTAATCCTATGACCCAGATAATCTATCTTAACGAAAATAGTCTTGAAGACGCCTCTAATAGAGGGATTAATGTTCCTCAATACCGTAAGCCTCCGAGTACTACCAAAATTGGCATAGTGCACATCGGACCCGGTGCATTTTTTAGAGCCCATCAAGCTTGGTACACACATCAGGCTTTAAAACATAAAGGGGGTCACTGGTGTATCAGTGCGGTATCGCTTCGTTCAAGAGGTGTCAGCGAGGCACTGACTGATCAAGACGGATTGTATTGTTTGGCAGAGTTAGACAAAGAAACGCACTTTGAGGTGGTTGGTGCAATTAAGGAAGTGCTTGTCGCCAGAGAGCAGTACGCACAGGTCATTGCACGTCTCACCAATATTGATACAAAATTTGTCACAATGACTATTACCGAGAAGGGGTACTGCCTTAATAGCCAAGGTGAACTTGATTTAACACATCAAGACATCAAACATGATCTTCAACGGGTAACTGAGCGTGTTTCAGCGGTCGGAATTTTAGTTGAGGCGTTATCTATTAGGCATGAAAAAGGTCTACCCGCTTTTACCGTTATTAGCTGCGATAACATCACAGGAAATGGCACAAAGCTAAAAAAATCGATTGTTGCTTTTGCAAGCCAAACCAACAAAAAACTGAGTGACTGGTTAGCTAAAGGACTGACTTGCCCGAGTACTATGGTAGATAGTATTACTCCAGCCACCGACGACGCACTGCGAGACCTTATAAGTCAAAAGCTTGACATAAAAGACAACTGGCCCATAAAACGTGAAGCATTCTTGCAATGGGTGATAGAAGATTGTTTGCCCTCAGATAGACCGGCTTGGGAGGAAGTTGGCGCCGTGCTAACCCAAGACGTAGAGGGATTCGAAAAAGCTAAATTGCGCCTTCTTAACTGCACTCATTCGAGTCTCGCCTACTTAGGGAGCTTAATGGGTATTGAGACAGTTTATGACGCTATGCAGAATACTCAGTTGATAACATTCATTGAAAAAATGATCGACGAGGAAATTTTGCCGTCTATCGATGGACCAAAAGAACTTGATGCAAAGCAATACAGCCAAGATATTTTGCAACGCTACAGAAACCCCGCTATACGCCACCTTTTAAGTCAAATTGCCTGGGATGGTTCTCAAAAAATTCCAATGCGCATTTTGCCAATTATTCAGCAAAATTTAGAGGAAGGACGCAGCGTTAGGTTACTGTGTCACGCTTTAGCTGCTTGGATGCATTTTGTTCGTCTACGACTCGCCAAAGACGAGAGATTGGTAGACCCATTGGCTTCGCAACTAGAGAAATTGGGTAAATCATGTAGTGGAAATGCTCAGAGTGATGTGAGTTTGTTCTTGTCCATTTCATCTATATTTCCAGCATCGTTGGTCGCTAATAGCGAACTTAATTCTGCATTGGTAACGGCGTATAAAAATCTAGCGCCGGTTTTAAACAATAATCAACACAGCTGGTTTGTGTAAAAGGAACTCAGCATGACATTTACACTAGCACCCTTAGATATTGGTGTTTTTCTGGCGTATGTATTGGTACTTCTTGGAATTGCATTGTGGATTTCTCGAAATGAAAAGTCCCATGAAAGAAACACTAAAGATTACTTTCTTGCGAGTAAATCTCTGCCTTGGTGGGCGATAGGGGCATCACTTATTGCAGCAAACATCTCAGCAGAGCAAATTATTGGTATGTCGGGCTCTGGGTTTGCTCTGGGCTTAGGGATTGCATCATATGAATGGATGGCTGCCATTACGTTGATTCTCGTGGGAAAGTATTTCTTACCGATCTTTTTGAAAAATGAAATTTATACTATGCCGCAATATTTACAGCAGCGCTTTGATGGTCGAGTAAAAACCACCTTAGCTTTGTTTTGGCTTGCGGTTTATGTGTTTGTTAATTTAACGTCGGTACTGTGGTTAGGGGGATTAGCTATACAAAGCGTGGCGGGTATTGATTGGCTATACGGTATGCTGTTTCTCGCCATATTTTCTATTGCTTACTCCACTTATGGTGGGCTAAAAGCAGTTGCATATACTGATATTATTCAGGTGGTATTGTTGGTATTCGGGGGCTTATTACTTAGTTACCTTGCGTTGCAGCAAATATCAGATGGTGAGGGATTAATGAAGGGCTTCGGTATTTTAACCGAGAAAGTCCCTAGTCACTTTGACATGATATTGAGCCCAGACAACAATGAGTACATGAACTTGCCTGGTATATCAGTGCTGGTGGGTGGCTTGTGGGTCATGAACATTGGTTATTGGGGGTTTAATCAATATATTATTCAGCGCGCTTTAGCGGCTAAAAACATACAGGAAGCACAAAAAGGTATTGCCTTTGCCGCCTACTTAAAGTTGTTAATGCCGATAATAGTGGTGTTACCAGGCATCGCAGCAGTGTTGTTGTTTCCAGACCTAGATAAGCCAGATCAGGCATATCCCTCTATGATGTCATTAATGCCTGTGGGCATAAAGGGGTTAGTTTTTGCTGCGCTTGTGGCCGCAATCATTTCGTCCTTGGCGTCTATGACTAACAGTATTTCTACCATTTTTACTATGGATTTATACCGTCCATTGAATGAGGGGAAAAGTGAACATCACTACGTTAACGTAGGGAGAGTCACTACTTTGGTTTCTTTGATCATCGCAGTGTCCGTTGCTCAGCCGCTAATCGGCCAATCAGAACAGGCATTTCAATATATTCAGGAATTTACCGGTTTATTTTCTCCCGGCATTACAGTGATTTTTCTAATGGGCATGTTTTGGTCACGTACCACTTCAACAGCCGCGCTTGCTGCAGCCTTAGGTTCAGCTGCGTTCTCAGTGTTGATTGCTGTACTGTGGCCTAGCTTACCCTTTATGGATCGAATCGGCTTGGTGTTCCTTTTGTGTTTGGCTTTAGCGTATGTCGTTTCGTTATTTGAAGTTGCGCCAGAGGTAAACAAAGGTGTAGAGCTAAAAGACATAAGTTTTAAAACGACTACGGGATTTACCGTTGCGGCTATTGGGGTGATCATTATTTTAACCGGTTTATATGCGACTTGGTGGTAATGTAGTCCAGAATAATACATGAGTAATCTGTTGTTTTTCGCTGAATGAATTTCTTGGTGGCGTTCAATGTTAAATAGCAGATTGCTAAATGTATGGGGCAATAAAGGTGTTATATCGAAACTTGAACTGACAGCGACTTTTCACAAAAGGTTAGTATGATGGAAATGAACAATTAAATGCTTATTCGTAAGTTTCTGGTATGGAGTGTTCTGATATTATCTTCGTCAGGTTGTCATAAGGTTACACCAAATATTGAAGTTGATAGAGGTAATTGGTCGCACCGTTTCGGGGTCGACTATGACATTTCTTATGGCACTTCGGTTTCACAAACCCTAGATATTTACCGCCAAGGACAATGGCAGGGGCCACCTAATTATTTTGTTGCTGGATCGCGAACTAGGCCTACCCTAGTTTATATTCACGGTGGCGCTTGGCATGGTGGCAGTAAAGCTTCTTCTGTTTGGTCTATTATGCCCTTTGTGGAAAGAGGCTGGACAGTGGTCAATATTGAGTATACGACTGGAGGTGGCACAGCGCCACAGGGGGCAGATGACGTGCTTCAAGCCATGCAATGGTTAACAAAAAATGCCGAGCAATACGCAATAGATCGTAACAATATTGTGGTGTCTGGGGATTCGGCTGGCGGACATTTAGCGCTACTCGCTGGCTTTATTAATACCGTGCCAAGTCACGCTGCATACACGGGTAACGAAATGACCGTTAAGGCGATAATAAATTGGTTTGGTATATCTGATATTGAGCATCTTGAGCATTACCTAGCGAAAATAGGGGGCTGGAATTACCCAAGAAAATGGGCGCAAGGTGACAAGGTTTTTGAGAGGCTTGTAAGTCAATATTCCCCTATCCATTATGTAAATTCATCCACTGCCGCTGTGCTGAGTATTCATGGTTCTTCTGATAAGGTTGTGCCCTTGGAACAGACCTTGCGTTTGCATAGGGCGCTCGAGGAGTTTTCTGTACCCAATCATGTCACTATGATACCCGGTGGTCGTCACTTAGGGTTTACAGACACACAATTTCAAGTCATTTATCGTGAGATCTTTGCCTTTATAGATCGAATTGATATACCAAAACCATGATAGAAACGGGGGCCTCTGTATCGTGCTCTCTCAATGCGACCTGTCTACCTTTTGTTGGTATGAGTTTATTCAGCAATATTTTTATGCGTAGCTTTGCGGCGATATCCCATTGCTAGCGATGCAAGCATAAATGTTAAGGTGAAGCTTGAAGGTTCAGATACCTCGTTTATTGTCATATTGACGGCTGTTAGGGCTAATTCAATGCTCGTCAGTGATGAAAATGCTGCGTCTCCAAAACTATATAAGTTTGACTCATAATAACCGCCAAATGAAAGCGACTCTCCTGGGTTTAGTAAGAAAGAAAATGTTCCGCTTTTGGCAACAGTTTGTGGCCCAGGGTTGATATCAGACGAGATAGCAGAAAATACAAACTCTAAATTGTTGTTGTCGAACAAAGCGATAGCCGAATCTGCGAAAGCATCGTCTGTAAAAGGGTCTGAAACCGCAGTAGATACTTGTTGGAAAATACCATAATCAAACACAAACTCAGCAGTGTTATCAGCAGCGGTGTTACTTAGGTTTACGTCGAAAAAATAGCGAACATATTCAAAATCTACATTAATGTTTTGCGCCCCAAGTGTACTACTGATAACAATAGACTCGTTCAGTGACCCATTAACAGGGTTATTCCCAGTAATCAGTCCATCGTTAACTTGGCTACCTTGGGTGCCAATCCTAAAACTGTCTGCTTGTTGTGTATCCAATATGAATGAGCTGATGTCGTCAAATGCAACCGTTGCGGTTACGGTAATATTTGAGGGTATTAAGCCGGCTTGAGAAACCGTAGGAAATATTAAGAATGACAATAAGTGTATGGCTTTAAGTTTCTTTTTCATAATATTGAGTTTGTATGTGAATTTAATTGTTTATAAATGAATAATTGTAAGTTGGCAAGATGTTTAACATTTTAATTACATTTTGGCCATTACTTAGTTGGTATCACGATTTATTTTTACGGTTCTAGGCTAGAAAACTCCAATACTCCTTTTACTAAAGTATGTCTGGCGGTGATTGTTCGCGAGACTCTATAGTAAATTTTGCGAACTCGGTCTAAAACCAAAAAATAGCAGAAAAACAGTTTACACAAATGTTCTCAGTGAAGAGTGTTTTACATTTTCTGATTTATTTGTAATTATTGTAAATCATATGTAAACAATTGGGGCGTTAAATGAAGCTGTTCAAATCAAGTTCAACCACGTTTGCGATAATTGGGGGTCTCTTATGTTCGGGATTCCTGCACTCATCATATGGACAAGCTGTGCGTGTCAGTATTGATTTGAGTAAACAGTTATACGTGGGGGATAGCTCAGAGTTAGATCGTAATAAGTTCTTTAATATCCATTCAAGTCCAGGCGAACCAGGGGCTGCTGAACAAGACATGCTATATATTCGAAATGAACTGAATGCGCAGTATGGACGTGTATTTTGGGGGCCAATGGCCTTGAGCGGCAGTGCAAACTATCCAGACACTCAACAGGCAATACTTGATGGTGAACAGTCAATCGCCAATAGTAAGACGGGCGCTTTTTATGAGTTCGGTACTAATCGAATCGTTGCTACAGAACATCCTAGAAGCGTGTTGGTGCAAGACAATGATCCTGTCGAAGGGGCTCGTTGGGCAGCCGATTACTTCGAGTACTATTTTGAAGACGATAGACGGCCGCTATTTTACGAACCAATGAACGAGCCTTTTGTTCATGCATCGGATTTTGTCGATGGTCCTTGGGATCCTGTCGCAAATGAAGCAGTGCAAAGACACATGGCCAACTGGTTTGCTGAGATAGGAAAAGAGTTTGCACAGCGCGGTCTGAACACTAATGTCATTGGTTTTTCTTCCGCTTGGCCATCCTTTGAATTGTCAGATTTTTCCCATTGGCAGTCCCGTCAAAAGATGTTTATGGATGTGGCAGGTGATCACATGGATGGGTTTTCTTTTCACTTGTACGATGGTGTGAATGTGGCTGGCCAAGACAATTTTCGTTCTGGAAGTAATGCAGAAGCCATTATCGATATGATAGAAGCTTACAGTCACATCAAATGGGGAGAGGTCAAAGCTCATGCTGTTACCGAGTATGGTGGAATAATTGATGGTTACCCACTTGAATACAGTGCTGCGAAAAGTGCTCAAGAGCTGCGCTCCTATAACCATATTTTGTTTTCGTTGTTAGAAAGGGAAGACAGAATACTAACATCGACCCCTTTCATTACTGGAATATCAAAATGGTTTTACGATGCTAACAATTTCAATCCATACTCAGCTGCAGTGCTGCGACCTGACCCAGACAAAATTACCTCAAACAAAGTAAATGGTTATCTGCCTACTGAAAAAGCATACTTTTATCAGCTTTGGTCAGATGTTAAGGGTAATCGAATGGCGGTGGATTTCTTGGATCCTGACATCGCAGTTCAAGCATTCAATTACGGCAACAAGCTATACTTGGCGCTCAATAATTATGAAGACGGTAACAAAGTTGTAGACTTGTTTTTCCTGAATCAAAGTCATCCAGTGTTACAAGTCCGAGCTAAACGCCTCGATGTTCCCTATGCTCAAGGAGCAAACTACACAGACAAAATTCTACCGACAACTCCGCCAACTATTACCATGGCGGGGCATGAAACCATAGTGCTGGAATACATCTTTGCTGATCCCATATCACCTGAAGGTATTGTGCGAAAGAGTAATTATTATGCGCAAAGCTATTTGCAGCCCATAGTTGAAAACATTGGGTTGTCGTTTACGTTTAATAATATTGATGTAGAGGAAGAGATTAGGGGCTTTGCAGATGCTTATAAGGGGCTAGAGTTTGATCAATCAGTGGTCGACGCCATTAAGCCAAACGAAGTAAATCGCTTAACGTCAACTATGCGCAGTTTTGATCGACAACTGACGAGTATAATAAGTAAATTTCCCGATGAATGGCGCGATAGTGCGGAGTTTGCGCGTTTAACACAAAGAGCGGAGCGCTCACCCACCACAGCAAAAGCTTTGCAGTATCATTATGCTTTGCACGGATACAATGCTTCAGATCGAGTTGCAATGCTTAAAATGGGGATTGGCCGTAAACACGACAAATCTAAACAGCCTAAAGTTTTGGTTAATGGACATGAAATTGATGTACCCAATGACTGGCGCGGTTATGATCAGGTTTCTCGAGATGACTTTTTTGGGGTCATTGAAATTCCAGTACCTGCTAAGTTCTTGAAACCCAATACCGAGGTGGAGCTAGTGTTTCCTGACTCTCAAGGGCACGTTAGTTCTTTAATTTTAGAGGTTGATAAGCAAGAGCCACTGCAATCGGTCGCAGTGTCGGGTGTTGAAATGCAAAATACGTCAGTGGCCATCAAAAAAGATCGTCCTTATCGCTTGTTTGCCAATGTTTTGCCACAATCGGCCACTAACAAATTCTTGCGTTGGCATTCCAGTGATGAGTCTATTGCCAAGGTTGATGAGGGACTTGTAACACCGGTTTCCCCTGGCGTTGTTGTGATCAGTGCTCACAGTGATGACGGCGAATACGTTGCTTCTACTAATGTTGAGGTAAAAGATGAGTTAACCGTGAGAAATACTATCGTTATTACAAACGATGTTTCGTCAATGGCACCAACTAATAGCATCACACTTGATATTGATTACTCGACAAGTATCGAACGCGACGTTGCCTTTGAGTTGATAAGCCCAGAAGGTAACTGGCTGGGATTGAGCACAGTGACTGTACCTGGAGGAGAAGGCTCCACTCAAGTCACCCTAAGTTTCAGCGAAAACCTTGCTTCAGGTAAAGGCTATAAAATCATAGCGGCGCTTCGAGAGGTCGGTGGGGACTGGAGGACCAGTGTTGATGGCCATACTATTACAGGAGTTGAAATCACCTCTACAGACACCACACCTAATCCAGTCAATAATTTACTTGGAATTAACGGCGACTTTGAGCAAGGTTCATTGGGTGATTGGCAATTGGTGTTTGGTTCTAATGGAGCGCTAGAAATTATTCAGGACGCGGCTTACAGCGGAAATTATGGTATTAAGTTCGATACATCTGATGGAAGAGTTGGCATTTCAATAGATGAGACCGTACTACCCCACTCATTAATAAAGGCAGGCAAGAAGTTTAAATTGAGTTTTTATTTAAAACGCCTGTCTACAGGGGCATGGTCTGGAGGTATGAGTCAGTTCATTAATTTAGACGGTGGATGGAAAAGTTCAGGACAAAAATGGTTTGGCGGCACTCTAACAGGGGAGTGGCAGTTGGTAGAAATCGAATTTGATGGTGTCGATTGGCCTGATACTCAAACCTCATTTGAGGTTAATTTGATGACGTCAGGGCATACTTGGTACGCTGATGACTTCATCTTAGAGGACATTACTCAAGAGTAATGTCCTTTGTTTAAGATCACGCCGAGTGTCAATACTCGGCTAAAGTTTTTGTATAAGCTTTTCCTAG
The DNA here is from genome assembly GCF_039964565.1 of Paraglaciecola sp. Classification (GTDB taxonomy): domain Bacteria; phylum Pseudomonadota; class Gammaproteobacteria; order Enterobacterales; family Alteromonadaceae; genus Paraglaciecola. The sequence goes on along the minus strand of NZ_JBDVXF010000045.1, from coordinate 234,534 downwards.
TCAGTCAAATTATGTAGTTTTTGTTTCCATTCATTTTTTCATTTGCCATATTTTAATTTATGGCAAATGACTGAAGTCGCTGGTTTTATTGCGTAAACCTATGGTCGTTCACATCACTAGTTAGGCAATCGCAATTTTCAAATATTTCGTAAAGGATCTTGTAATTCTAATTCTTCGTATGAAATACCTTTTAATATCGTTTCTTATTACATCTTTTATTTGGTCGTCGTTTTGTCTAGGGTAGACTTGTTATTGTAGAGTTAAACCCTAAATTTTTTCCGCTAGTCGTTGCTGAGAAGTTATTAGCTTTCATTGCAGCTGCCAATTCGAGGACGCTGCTATTATTATGTTTCACCGGATCTCCAAAAGGTATGTTTAGTAAATGACCACCGTTAAAGACCCTATATTTAATGCATTAGGTAAACATCGAAGACCAGAGTTTTGGTTAGTGTTTATGCGTTGTGCTCAGGTAGCGTCGTTAATTGATGTCGCATTCTTTTTTCTTTTTCACGCACTAGGGTCGCCGATTCTTGCTTGGTTTAATGTGATTAGTGTGGCGATTTACATCGTTGTTTATTACGCGTCGAAAAACCGTAGGAAAAAAATAGCCGTCGCTCTTATTTGGTTTGAAGTGATTGTACATGCTGCCCTTGGGGTGGCGCTAATTGGCTGGGGAAGCGGTTTTCATTATTATTTGTTCATGTTTATTCCGGCGATATTTTTATCCACTTCTTTTAAACCTGCGTTAATGGCATTGGCGGTGTTATTCGCGTGTCTTATCGGGCTTGATTTAATGTCGTGGTTTATTGCGCCCATTGAACCGATTAACCCATTTGCTTTAAAAATTGTGCATATGTTTAACATGAGTGTTGTGTTTTTTATGTTCAGTTACTTGTCATTTTATTATTTAAAGACGGCACGTCGTGCTCAGAAAAAGCTGAATATCATGGCGACAACTGACCCGTTAACAGAGTTATACAACCGGCGTCATATGAATAACTTAATCGATAAAGCGTTACTGAGGTCCACTAATACCAATCAGGTTATCGGTATTATTTTAATAGACATCGATCACTTCAAGAAAATAAACGATGAATATGGACACAAGGTCGGAGATGACGTTTTAGTCAAGGTTGCGCAGATTTTAAAGAAGGAAGTTCGCCAACAAGATTTAATCTCTCGTTGGGGGGGAGAAGAGTTTTTGATCACACTCCCAGACTCCAGTCTAACTGATACTAAGTTAAGCGCGGAGCGAATACGAGAAGCATTTCTTAATTGTCACTGGCTTAATGAAGTTGGTGTTGATGTTAATCCTACAATCACTGCAGGAATTAGCGAGTTAAAACATACCGAAAACTTAGACTCGGCAATTGCACGTGCCGATCGAGCACTTTACAAAGGTAAAGAAGGTGGTAGGAATCGAGTTGAAGCTTGATTCAAATTATTAGTTATTTTAAATTTCGCTAACTTAGGCTGTGTATCCTAGCTCTGTGTTGCGAATAGATAATGAAATATTAGCCAATAGTCTAATACCCAACATGGGTATTAACTATTATTGTTGAGGTACCGTAAAGATTAAGCGTCTTACTACTTCAGCATCTAATTTTATACTATTCGGCTGGTAAAAGGACTCGCTAAACTACACGAATTATGATGATGTGGTACGGTATCAAGGGATTAATAAATGCTGTTTAGAACAATAAAGAACACCACAACAACCCTTACAGTGGTTGCGATAGTATTGGTGTGCGTTGCTGTAGTAGCCTCTTCGATTGAAGAATACGAAAAGCTATACCTTGAAGCAACGCGAGGAGATCTTGATGGGCTTTCTGAAAACTTAGCCAGCGATCTCGTGCACCTGATTGCCTCAGATCCCGATATGTTTGAAGTCACCACCACCTTATTACGCTTAGACCGCTACGAAAACGTGAAATATGCGGTCGTTTTTGATAATAATTGGCAGCAACTCAATGTTTATTTTGGCCCGTTGTTTATCCCAGAAGAACTCGATTCAGCGATCGATATCAATGCCCTTAAAAGTCAACCACTGGGAGTCGCTGTAAAAAACAGCGAGCTTGTTGCTTTAAAGTTAGTGGGTGATGCGCGATTACCTCTTGGCTACCTACTGATAGTGAACGACTTATCGGGCCCTTTGTATAACAGTAAATTGACCCTGTTTAAAAGTGTCTTACCTCTAGTGTTACTGGTGTTATTTATCGCAATCTGTGGCTCGATGTTCATTCAACGCCGCTTATTTCAGCCCCTTAGCCGACTTTCTCAAGTTGCCAAAAAAATCCAAGATACTCACGATTACTCTTTACGTATAGATACTAATGGTAAGCAAGAAGTGGCTGAGCTTAGCCGTGATATCAATAGTATGATGGAAACTATCAACGCCGAAACACAAAAAAATGCTAGGTACACTCAGCAACTCAAAGATCAACAAAAAACAATGGAACGCTTAGCTAATTTTGATGGTTTAACAGGTTTACCCAATCGTCAATTTTTTATGGAAACATTGAGATTAGAATTAGCAAAAGCTAAGCGCGACCATCTCAACCGAGTGTTAATGTATTTTGATTTAAACGGTTTTAAAGGTGTCAATGATTCATTTGGCCATGAAATTGGCGATTTGGTATTGATGGAAGTATGCAGTCGTACTAAAAATATTTTACGTGACGGTGATTTAATTTCTCGCTTAGGGGGGGATGAATTTCTTATCTTGCTACACAATGAACCAAATGATTTGGAGCTATACGAAATTTCGGAGCGCCTAGTTAGCGGGCTCAATATGCCCTTTCAAATTCAGTCTTGGGAAGTACAAGTGGGTGTCAGTATTGGTATTGCACGTGCCAGCGACTCAAATTTTAATGTTAGTGAGTTCGTCAGTAATGCTGACATCGCTATGTATCGTTCTAAATTAGCGGGTCGTAGCACTCACACTGTGTTTGTGCCAGAAATGATGGAAGATAACAAACGTCGCTTGCTTATCGCCAATTCTATCGCCAACGCGATTAAGTCCAACGAATTCAGTGTTCATTACCAAGGCAAAGTGGGTGCTGACGAGAATATAGTCGGCTATGAAGCATTGATACGCTGGAAAAATGATGCCTTGGGCTTTGTATCTCCAGCCGAATTTATACCCATAGCGGAGCAAAGTGGTAAAATTTTGTCTATCACTAAATGGGTGATCAAGCGGGTGTGCCAAGAACTGGCACAATTGCAAGGATTGCAAAAGACAGAGGTTGTGGTGTCGGTCAATTTGTCGGCCCATGACATAAAAAATACCACTCTGGTTGATTATATTCGTAATATGTTCACGCGTTACAATGTGAACAGTGCCTGCATTGAGTTTGAAGTGACAGAATCTGCCTACTTAGAAAACTTCGACATTGCCAACCTGTTTCTTACGCAATTGCGGGAGATGGGGTGTTCTATCGCCCTAGATGATTTTGGATCTGGCTATTCTTCATTGGGCTACCTCACTCAGATTGAGTTAAACACCTTGAAAATTGATAAACAGTTTGTGGATAACTTGAACGTGTCTAAGCGCAGTACTTTGGTTACTAAAACCATTATCGAAATGGCGAAACAGTTGAATTTAACAATATGCGCTGAGGGCGTAGAAACTCGAGAACAAGCAGAGTTTTTAATCGAAAACGGTTGCCACCAGTTGCAAGGCTATTTGTTTTCGAAACCCAAAAGCTTAGTTGAACTGCTCGATGTTTAATGACTGTTAAAGTGCGCTATAAAGTATCGTTAGCCCATCAGGGATAGATATACCAGATGGTAAATATCCGACGCTACCGGGATTATGTAGAATGTATTCTAGAATGGCTCGCTCAGTCCCGATTTCTTTGGGCTCTTTCTTACGGCCGGTAAAGCGCATTTGTGCCCAATACGATTGAATGCGCGATTCTGTTAAGCCAACGACTCTAGTGTTAAACAAAACTCGGGTTTGATTATCAGGCGGCAAGGCAATTGCTTCTAAATCATAAGGCAGCGCATTACCCATAAATAAATTACGAACTTGCTGGCGACTTAACTGTATTTGTTTATTGTCTGTATTAGCCACGACAACAATTGAATTGTTCGCAGAGGCATGAACTCCAATAAAAGCGCTGAAAATGAGAGGGAAAAATAACGTTTTCATTAAAATACCCACTCTAAGGCTAATTGATAAAACATGGCCTTGCCGCCGAACATTTCGTCACGAGCGGTAAATAACCCATGGTATCCATCTCTTTCTTTTAGCAGTGTAGCTTGTGCTTTAAATGCTAAATTGTCTTTCCAATCCCAGCGTCCTCCAACGCTATAACTTACAGTGCTATTGTTGCCAATTTGACCAACAATCTGTTGATAGCCCAAAGCTAGCTGGTCGAGTTGGGCGTTAACCCCAATAGGGATTTCAGCAATATCTGCACTGTATTTGTTCGTGTCGCGAGACAACGAAGTGTATATAGAGAAGGGGTAAAAGTGCATGCCGCCAGAGATAAAGTAACCGTTTGAATCGGGGGCTAGAAATAATTCGGTTCTTAGTCTTGTGACTTCAGAACGAAAGAAATAATCTACGTTTTCGTAAAAAGCGCTGAGTTGATAAAATCTGCCAACCCCTTCATTTGAAAGTGAGTCTGCGCTTTGGGTAAAACCCACATTGCGCAAGATATCGCTGAACGCAGATAATTCTTGTTGAGTGACATCCGCGTCCCCCTGATGAAATGAAGCGCGGAATGTCCAGCTTTCATAACCCAATGTACTGACGATGCCGAACATGTTACTGACTTTGACATCCAAACTGTCGCCTTGATAGGTAAACTCACGATCTAGTTCTCCATAGTAAGACTCAAAATTCAATGATGTACTTTTACTAACGTACTCGTATTGGGCATGTAAACCGTCAAAGTTTGGAAATAAAAACTGCTGGTACACTTGCTGAGGTAATGACACCCATTCGTAAGCGAAGCCAACATCTGAAAAATCACTATAACTAAATACGGGGGTGCGTTGACGGCCGAGCTTAAGTTTTAACGCTTTAGTTGGCGCATAAGTGAAATAAAGCCATTCTATGCCTGACTTGTTATCATCACCTGTGCGGCCAATTACTTGGGCTGTGGCAGAAACATTATCGATTATTTGATAGTCGGCTTGCATACCAAAAAGAGATTGCTGTTCTAGACTAACTCTATCTTCGTAGCCATTAAATTCTGCGTATTCTTCGTCAATATAACCTGCTACTACTCGAGCAAAACCAGAAAATCGCACGTTACCGTCGTCATCAGCGTATACAACTGAAGTCAACGTGAGTGAAACACAGATAGCTATTAGGGTAGATTGAAAAAGTTTTATAATCATATATTTATCGAAATTTTAATTGTTCGTGTAACAAAACAACCTACTGTTAACGCGCGCGTTGATGGTGTGACGTCTAAGGTTTTTATCATTAAGTGATACATTGCTGTTAGTTGGTTCGCCATTGTACTAAACATTAAAATACCCACTCAGCACCGACTTGATATAAAACGGCTTGTCCGTCAAAGCCACCTAAATCTTTCACCGCGTAATCGTTACTCACTTCGTCATCTGCATTAACGAATGTCATTTCAGCTTTGAAGGCAAGATTAGGACGCCAATCCCAGCGAAGCCCTATTTTAGTGCCAGTGGCTTTATCGTCTGGAAAAACTGCTAATACTCCCTGATAGGTCGCCGCTAAAAAATCGAGTTCATCGGATAAACCAAAGGGAATTTCATTGCTGGGGTGGTCAAAATGTAAATCTTTTTCGCTATATGAAATATACAGGGTATAAGGATGAAAGTTATAGCCAAGCGACACGAAAAAGCTATCAATATCGGCTACTAACCCTGCTTCGCCGACCATTTTTGTGATTTCACTGCGCACAAAGTAATCTAAATTTTCGTAGTTGGCACTGAATTGATAAAAGCGAATAATGCCGTTGGCGTTGAGCCAATCAGCGTTGTTCGAAAACCCCAACAGCCGTAATTGTTGGCTGAATACACTCGCTTCTTCTTGATCTAGTTCGGCATCTCCGTGGTTGTATGACGCGCGAAAGGTAAAGTTTCGAATATTCACCGTTACGTTAGCACCAACTAGGCCGTTGACTACGGTATTGATTTCCTGACTGGCTAAATAGATTTTGTCGTCATAGTGGCCCCAGTATGCTTCGTATTCAATCAGCCAATTATTGAAAGAGAAGCCATAATTGGCGAGTACCCCGTCAAAAGTCGAAAAAAACGCGGTGTCGTATACCTGTTGTGGCAAGGTTAACCAAGGGTAAGCAAAACCAATATCTAAGCTGTCGCTGTAATTAAAAAAAGGAATACGCTGTTTGCCTAACTTAAATTGCAAGGCGTTGTTAGGGGCATAACTGAGATATAACCATTCTAGGCCTGAACTACGTTGCTCTTCTGTGTAACCAACCACTTGAGCGGTAACCGCGACCGTATCACTGAGTTGGTAATCTGCTTGTAAGCCTAATAATGATTGCTGGTCTAGGCTAATGCTGTTGTCGTAGCCGACATACTCTGCGTTTGCATCATCTAGATGTCCAATAATGGCACGTGCAAAGCCTGAAAACTGCATTGAGTCTTGGCTCGCAGCATGGGAGTTTGTGATACCGAGTTGAACTAAAAAAACTACGGATATTGTTTTTTTTGAAATGGTTGCCAAAAGGTCGTTAATGCTATTCATTATCTCTAATATCTATAGTTTACATATGTGGCTAACAAATCATCTTAAGTTGCTAAACCATTAAATTTACTGATGTCACGGTACGGCGTTAAAGTCGAATCGCAAACTTGGCCATCTATGTATCAATTGGTGGAATATAGGACCGTTAATTCGTCAGGAATTGACATACCTGCGGGTAGATAGCCTATCGTGCCAACATTACTCATTAGATACTCAACGACCAATTTTTCGTTTTTGAGCTCTACAGGCCCTTTCTTACGACCCGTAAAACGCATTTGTGCCCAATATGATTGAATACGTGATTCGGTTAAACCCACAACCTTAGTATTAAAGAGCACACGAGTATGGTTTTCTGGCGGTAAAGCCACCGCATCTAAATCGTAGGGTAAAGCCCCACCCATAAATAGATTGCGAACTTGCTGACGGCTTAGTTGAATTGATTTATCTGCGGTATTTGCTACTACTATGACTGCTTCTGCAGCATAAGATGGTTGAACAAATCCTAGATAACACACGACCAATAAAGTGAGAACTCTTGCCATTAAAACACCCACTCTACGCCAAGCTGATACAGAATTGCGCTGTTATCAAAACGACCTAAATTTTTCAATGCAAAGTCATTACTGACTTTATCAGCATTAACATGGGTCACTTCTCCTTTTAAAGCGACATTGTATCGCCAGTCCCATCTCAAACCGATTTTTGTACCTTGAGTTTTATCATCTGGAAACCCAGCGAGAACCAATTCATAGGTCGCAGCCAACTCGTCTAATCCTGAAGAAACACCATAGGGAATTTCATTGGCTGGGTGGTCATAGTGTACGTCTCGCTCTGAATATGAAACATAAAGAGTATAAGGTGAAAATTGATAACCAACGGAAATGTAAAAGCTGTCGATGTCAGGCACTGGACCACTTTCACCAACCATAGTCGCCACTTCACTACGAATAAAATAATTGAGATTTTCGTAATTTGCGCTCAGTTGATAAAAGCGAATTAAACCATCAGGATTTAAGGTTTCAGCACTTTGGTTAAAGCCAAATTGGTTGAGTACTTCTACAAACTGGGCTGCACCAGGTAAAGTGAGATCAGCATTGCCCTGATTATACGCGGCACGAAACGTCCAACTATCATAGGCCGCGCTAGTATTAAAACCATATAAACCGGTGACTTTAGTGTCTATTTCACCACTGGCTAAGTAGATTTTGTCGTCGTAGATCCCCCAATAACCTTCGAAGTTCATTACCCAGCTACCCAAATTGTATTCATAATTAGCTAATAGTCCCTCAAAAGTAGAGAAAAAAGCAGTGTCGTAAAACTGCTGGGGCAATGTTAGCCATGGATAAGCAAAGCCTACATCTAAACTGTCACTGTAGTTAAAAAATGGGATCCGTTGTTTTCCTAGTTTGATACGCCACGCTTTATTGGGTGTATAGGTTAGGTAAAGCCATTCTAAGCCAGAAGATCGCTGCTTTCCAGTATGCCCAATGAATTGCCCAGTGAGCGAGATTTCATTATTAAATGCATAATCAGCTTGCAGCCCTATAAGTGATTGTTGGTCCATACTAATGCTATTGTCGTAGCCAACGTACTCGGCGTTTTTATCATCTAAATGGCCTAAGATTAATCGAGTAAAACCAGAAAATTGAAGCTTGTCCTGATCATTAGCGGCAGCATAATTTGGCATACTGCTTAGCAATAATACAATAGACAAAGTCACTGCTTTCGTTGGTTTCATGATGTGAATAATCACTCTTTAAGTTAGCGAAGAGAAAATACTAGAGCGTCGCTAAGTGTCAAATGCTAATTTGTGAGTTATTGAGCTAGGTCAAGGTAATTAAATGAAATACAGGGAGTTAGTTCGCGAACACTTTTATTCCCTTACTTTTAATTCCCTTTCAATAATCCAAAAATAGCTTAGTGAAGCTTCTAGATACTATTTATATCGACAGTGTGACGGAAACAATGTGTCTAAATACATACTACTTTAGTCTACTCTAATGATTGTTAAGCACAGAAGCCTCATAGAGGTTTTTCGAAAGTCATAGTTCAATTAATCAGATTAAAACCTCAAAATGATTCTTGTTATTCTGTCTCTATCGGAAAGTTTGATTCTGCGAGCCTGTAACAGATTCTGTGTAATGATTTGTGGAAATACACTTGTATTCAGCTCATTCACCCAACCTTGTAGTGTAAATCCAGCATCAGATAAAATAAGAGATTCACAACATTTTAGTAACCTCAACCCCCATTTCAAGCCTTCTAATTAAAGGGGGGTTTTCGAAGCATTAAGTGAATAGAGCAGGTAGCATTTGCAACAAAAGTACATTTTAGATTACGAGTTGTTGAACAAATAAATTTAACGATTTCAACTGCATAAAAACTCAAAAATACTCTGCTACATAGAGAATGCCCCCATTTTTTAAGACTGTAGTTTATGATGATTGATTAACGACGTGAAACCTTCGTAACACTACTAGTATAAGAGCCATTAACATTGCAATTATAGATAAACTGCCGCCACCACTTTCGCTGTTATCTTTTTTCTTTTGTTTACTTTGAAGCGTTATGTTGATATTTCGAGTGTTTGCAAGAAATTGCGCTTCTCCAATTAGCTCTAAAGAAAACTCTTCAGTGGATTCGCTCAAATTGTCGGATATTGCGGTAATGCTAAGTGTTTTGAACTGTTCACCTTGAGCAAACATCAGCGTGTCATGAGACATATAGAAATCATTATCTGATGCGGTACTAAGATTAGCTTTTATTAAGACAGTCAACGCTCCATCAGTACCCCCTGTGCGAACAAGCCTGATGTTTTTTGTTTCGCCTTCTTGGACTAAAAGCGTAGGGTATTCGAAGCCAATTCGACCTGGCTCACCATAATCTTCAGAGGTGATTATAACCTCTTTTGATACTGCGTTCTCCTCAATGTGAATCCCTCGTGGATAGAGTAACTCAACTGTAAAGGTCTCATCAAATTCAAAGATGTCATCATCAACAGTATTTATTTCGATGACAGAAGTTGTGTTTTCACCATCGTAGTAAGCTCGCGTAAGTGTTGGCTTAAAATCAGCGAAGTCGGCCGTTCCTTTTCGTGTTAGTAATTGCACTGAGTCACCAACCTCTGCACCGGTCCAGAATAGCTCAATGGCAACTTTACTGCCTTCTGAAATGATTTGTGAAGGTAACGATATTCCCACACTGCCGGTTTTTACAGGGCTGGGTTTGTTATTACGAAAACTGCCCGTTCTAGCTGGAATTTCATTCGAAGCAGCTTCAATGTATGCTCTTGCAGAGTCCGCAATATCCTCTCTTCCGCATTTAACTTGTTGTTCGTTAAACACTAGGGGCGAAGAAAAAAAACCTTCATCCCGTGAGCCAGAACCACTTTTCATAATACTGTCATGAGTGCCACAGGACTCACCAATGGCATATCTACGCTGTAAAATATCAGCAATTGTTCCACTCCCACGAGGCTTGTTTGCGGCTTCTTCATCATGAGTAAAGCCATCATTGTGTCCCAATTCATGAGATAAGGTTCTGTCAGGTTTTCCTAGTCTATAAGGTGATACCCACGAGAACTGCCCTCCAACGTATGCAAGACCGATATTGTTTACAATATCTGGATAGTGTCGGTTTAAAGCAACAACATAAGAGGCATCATAGAGCCTGTTAAAATTATATGTTTCATCGGAATATACTCTTTTTAGGGCGTTTAAGCGTTCTTCTCCATCCATTTGGTCATCGTAGGATAGCGTTTCAGGAATCCGTACAATTCCGGCTATGTTGCGACTAAGAGGGATATTTTGCCTTTGGAAAGAAGCATTGTTAAAATCAACAGACTCCTGAACATAAGTGACTAACTCCTCAACATCATTATCAAAATAATCAAGCATGTCATGAGTATAAAAAAATAAAATGTCATGAGAAGTGACTTCCGTCTCAAGGAGGCTCAACTCAGGGTATGTAAAATTGCTATCTGAACTACTTTGCTGCTGAGTAAAAACATACTGCGGCGGAAAAGATTCAGCTAAAATAGAAACTGATGAAAATAAACCAACTAATACTATAAATACTCTCATACAAAACACCTCGATATAAAAAGGAAAACAGTTTTTGCACACTCTAACTGGGGTTGAAATCGCTAATAGGTTCCATCAGCTCTGGCGTTAAGTTCTTGCTTATCCTCCAAGAATAAAAGACTCCTCATCAATTCTGTAAATAGGAACGCACTTAAAATCCCGCCCCAACCGTCTCCAGCAAACCATAGACCACGATCATAAATATCCATTGCAAGGCCGTGAAAGGACAACCAGTCCAAGCAAGTTTGTACCCATTTCCAAGGAGCCAAACTGTGTGAGCAGGATGGTAGCTGCACACAATTTTTATGCATATTAAGAATGGCAAGTTACAGGGTATTAATTGACATAGTGTTTATATTCAAAGCATGAATACTTTGTGGGGTTACCCCCGGGGGTACCATATTGATATTCTCCTAGCTAGACATCCATGTCTGAGCTTTCTATCAAACGGGCCCGTTCGCTAAATATATGGTGTTCAATCTTGAGTGGGTATAACCCATTTTTTTGTTTCCGTATCATATTGCAAATGAAATGTATGGCGCTGAACTGAGCCAACTTTAGTACTACAATAATCAGACCATTCTTGGTCTTCCATGACTTTTTGCTTTAATTCTACTCTAAGCCTTGCAACATTGTTATAAACCTTCTCTTCTAGAATTGTGTAGTTAGAGCAGAATAGCTTTTCGCTCCCAAGCAGCATTTTAAAAGCAAAAATGCTGCCTTCAGAAAAACCGTCTGAGGTATTTGTTTCATCAGCTATGTGGCTCTTCAGAAAATCAGCAGTTGAAGGCGCAACAAAATCATGAAAGTTACCCACACCATCAGTTCTTAACATTTCTGCATACGCAGGAAACGCTTCGCTTGCAGATATTTTCCCATTCCCATCAGTATCTTGACTGTCACCAAAACAACCTGTTAATACGAATGAAAAAGTTAATACAACACCACATAATAATTTACTCATTTAGTATCCTCTATTTAGTAAACGATAAAGCTGCTTTTAATAAATTTGTAATTCATTGGCTCGTTGTTGATGGCAGCAAATATACCGACGCAGACGGAATAGATCTTTCCATCTAAAAAAAGTTAAGTAATTTATGGGGTTTAGTTAACAAAGGGTTTTAACCTTTATTGAGGGATTAGCTAATTTGAATTAGTGAGCCTAGTCGGTTTTATTGGTAGCATGTTGTGAAGACTAGGCTTTTCTAAAATTAATGTTCAATTAATCAGGCTAAGACCTCACTTTGAATTTTTTTGTTATCAATTTTACTTTTATTAGCAGTGATAGCTTTTTTAACAGCTTCGTCAAAGATAACATTTGCCCAGAACAAGTACGTTTAATCAGTAAAATTCGGGTGGCGCATAATGAAAGTAACAGCTCAGCAGGCGCTAGGACCCTCGCGGATATTGTCACGCAGCGAGGCACGCATCTCAGAGACTATCGAGCAGGCAGGCTTATGAAGCAACTTAATTTAGTCAGTTGTCAATTACCCAAACATGCTTATAAAAAAGGAATGAAAAAACATGTAGATATACCCAATTTACTCGACAGACAATTTGCAGCGGTAGAGCTGAACCAAGTTTGGTGTGGTGATGTGACTTATATCTGGACAGGTAACCGATGGGCATACCTAACTGTTGTTATAGACTTATGTGCCAGAAAATCAATTGGCTGAGCAATGTCGTTTTCGCCTAACACTGAATTAACGATGCAAGCATTAACGATGGCTTATGAGCGCAGAGGGAAGCCAAAAGGTGTCATGTTTCATAGTGACCGAGGAAACCTTTATACGAGCAGAAAGTTTAGACAATTGATTTGGCGTTACCAGTTAACCCAAAACATGAATCGAAGAGGAAATTGCTGGAATAATAGCCCAATGGAGCGGTTCTTTAGAAGTTAAAAAAACGAATGGATACCTACCAATGGCTATCGGAATTTCACCGAAGCTAAACAACACATAACGGATTATATTGTTGGTTATTACAGCCAGACTAGGCCACATCAGTACAATGCTAGTTTAAGCCCAAACGAGTCAGAAAGAAGATACTGGCTTTACTATAAAACTGTGGCCAATATTACTTAACCACTTCATCTTTAAACTTTGGGTAATAACGGTAAAACTTTAATATTACCCAAGCATATCTAAATACTTTTTTATCTAATGAAAGTTTAATTCTAAACTCATTTTCTTCCCTTGTTGCTATGTGTGAAAATCTGGACAACTCGCTATCAGCTCCTTTAGTATAGCTAGAAGTATATTTTTCCATTTGGTATGCAAGGAAAATAAGCGACATTCGAAATGACAACATCCCCCCACCCTCCATATTGTTCACTCGAACAATATTCTCCACATGCATTAGCATTTTCATACCCATCACAAACCGCAATTAATTCATCATCTAAGGTTGCATGGATAGCAAAAGCTCCCTTTTCATCTGTGGTTCTATCCCATACTTTTCCTCCTAACTTACCTTGACGTTTGTGACAAAATACGAGATAGGCGTCATGCTCGAAGATAGGCTCCTCAAAAGTAATATTAATTTCTACATTTTGAGGCACTGGTTTTGGTGCTTGTGGTTTATTATATGATTCACCTGAATGAAAATATTGGAAAAAAGCATCAAATATTATTTTAAACTCAGAATGTAATTGCGAAATTTTTTTAATTTGCCCATATTTTTTTTCTAGGCTGTTGCGGATTTTAGGTTCATCATGAAAATGCCAATGAAAATCAAAATTACTACATAATTTGAAATAACTTCTGTAACTTATTTCCTTACTTTCTTTAATGGCTTTAGATTTGATTAATGCCAGATGTTTTTGTTTATTCAACTCAACTTCCTTAATTTTTAATTAATTAGGTGTGCCTTACAAAGGTCAAAAGTACCATTTAGCAAAAAAGGTGACCGATGTGGCCTTGACCTATCTCCCTGTATAAGTTCGCCAGAGTGTACTCAATATTGCAGATTCAAACGAACAGAAAATCCAAATTTTACAGAGTCCACGAATCAAAGTCGGATTTAATGAGATGTAAATGGTCAACACTTGTATGCTCCGCAATTATGCACAATGATAATTAATAAGTACGATGCCTTCACCATCAAATATTTCAAAAACTAATGCACTAACAGCGGTGTTGTCGTTGAAATAAATATTTTATTGAGGAGATTTAAATTAGCCATTCATTGCCTGATTCTAACCTGCAGCCTATCCCATCCCTCTAAATATTTATATGATAAGAGCTTGCCCTTCGTCAATTTAGGTATTTTGTAACAAGAATGTTTTCGAACCTGTCGCTAGCTTTGTTTACATATTATTTGTAAATGCACCAAAATTATTTATTATCAACTGAGAAGAGTTTTGCAATCGTGTAGTCAACTCACACTTGATCACAACAAAGGTACTTATACTAACGGTAGTTTTATTCTGCTTGTGGCTATATATTATTCATCAATCTCTCTAAAACTTTCAGGATCCATTGAAGCGAAAGCCATCAGAGTTAAGATAAGTCCTACAATAAAAGCGGCTCCAGATGATTCCATAGTACGTGCCAGATTAAGGAAAATAAATCCTGTATCGTACCACTCTGCGAGTATTAATTTACTTCCAATGTATCTACTTACCTCCGTAATCCAATCATTTATAAAATAATCAGCTATTGCTACGAAAACAATCCATACTGCAAATATTTGTTCGGCCATATTCGTATTCCTCTTTTCATTGTTTGGATCTTATTATTTAACACTTGGGTGAATGTAACTTGTTGATATTATGGTAAATATTTTGTTGTTCGTTCGTTTTGATACGGCTGATTATTTTTCATATGTAACAAATATTACTGTGTGATATGTGAACGACAATTGACGACTAAAAACGTTAAGCCATGTTAGTAAACTCACCTAAATTGATGGCAGTAAATATACCGACACAGACGGAATAGATCTTTCCATCAATAAAATAGTTATGAGATTTAGGCGTTTTAGCTAACGGAAAGTTTTATTCTGCCTAGGGCTATATATTCAAGTTACTGAATTGTGGAAATACATTTTGTATTCGGCTAATTCATTCTACCTTGGAGTGTGTATGCAGCATGATATAAACCAAGCGATCCACAATATTCTAATACGTGCAAAATCCCACTCATTTTTGGTTGACATTAGTTCGCCTTGTAAACCGATTAAGGTTGCTTCTAGTCACCGTATTGAGTTTATGAAAAAGCTAGTTAATGATGCGGGGAGGCTTGATGCTTTTGATGACAAAGTAATTTTAGAGATGCTAATAGGACAGTATTTAGGTGAAATTGAATTGGCTCGTAAAGCACCTTGGCCAATTAGCCTTTATGGTGAAGATTGTGTGGTGTTCATTAGAGCTAAACATAGGTTAGAAGGTCATGCAAAAACAGCCATCCAAAAAGTGGCTAAGCTAGTATGTAAAAACCATCACATAAAAGTATTTAGCAATCCTAATGCCAATGAAGAAGTGTGGATTTTTATCTTTGGCTATTCGTCGAATGCTCCTCAAATTGAAACCGTGATTAATACCGTTTTATTTGAGGTAAATAGCCTCAATTCAGCTGAAAAAAATAGCTCAGAAGACATTCAACGATATTTTGTATTGCCTCAAAAAATCAATCAACAATCACCTAAGAGCTTTTCACAACAATTAATCGCCAATCTTTTTAACGAGTTTTTTATCAAGCGAGAGTTCGAGCCTACTTGGATGCTGCCTTATATAGGTGTTCTTAGTTTACCTGTCGACGATTTTTCGAACATTGATAACTATTTAGAAGAGGCTTTTCGCAATCTGATGAACTGTTCTTTACAAAACAATGCGACTAAGTCCAATTTGGGCAATCTCATTTTCAAATGAGTAAGTTCGGGTAAAGAGCTCAAATATGGTCATCTAATTAGTGAGGTAACTATGCAAAGTACAGCTAAAAAAAGTAACAACAAACCTATTTCACAAGCTGCAAATTCCATTTTTGCGGTTTTTGAGAGGGCAATGTTAGCGGCAGCAATGGGTGATGCATTTGGTTTTCCTATGGAGTTTTTTTGTGAACAAAAAATCAAGCAGTCGGGTTTTCACCTAAACAATGGTGATGATGAATTAACTTTTTTAGGTAAAAGCAGTGATGACACACAATTAAACCTATTTACCGCAGAAGGCATTATTTACTCTAAATACACTATCAAACATAGCGTTAATGATTACCAACTGATGAACGACACCATAGTCCGTGAAGTGGCTCGCGCATATCAGCGTTGGCTCCATACGCAAAGCGAAGCGAGTATTTTTTGTGAAGAAATTGATATCGAAACAGGATTAGTTTCTTTCCCCGAATTAAACCAGCGAGTCGAACCTGGCGATACTTGTCTTAGCGCATTGAAAGATATGCAATATCCCTCAGATAGCGCATACAATTTTAGTAAAGGCTCTGGCGTGACCATTAAAAACCTGCCGATAGCGATGGTGTATGCAGCTCAACCGTTAAGTTTACATTCTTTAAGTTGTCATCAAAAAGCGTTGGCAAGTTTTGATTTAGGGTTCAAAGTAGCGCAAATCACTCACGGCCATCCAATTGCGAAGTTAACAGCGGCGACTATTGCTACAATCCTCTTTTTTAATTTACAACGAGGTCCAAGTTCAAACACATTGCTGTATTCCATGGCAATGACCAAAGAGCTAATCATTAGTAACTTAGCGAATATTTTGAGGCGTGGCTTTGATATTCAAAGGAGTCATATCGAACACATAATCGAGTTACTTGATAACGATTATTACAATGGTGCTAAATGTGTATCTGCTTATGGACAGGGTTGGTTTGCTGATGAGGCATTGGCGATGGCTTTACACTGTGCTCTTTATGCCGAAACATTCGAACAATTATTGGTTATGGGTGCCTGTCACTCTGGGGATTCTGATTCTACTTGTAGTTTAGCTGCGTCGATTTTTGTTTCAGCGAGAGGTGGAGAGGATATGCCAGATTATTTGTTAGAAAAACTAGAGCTGAAGGAAGTGGTGAAAGGAATAACTGAAAAATTAACGTATTAGTCAGTCCGATCAACCAACTCGACTAAAATCGAGTTGGTTTTCACGGATCTCATTGATGAGACGCTCTGAACCTATGATGTTAACGTGGTGGCCAAGGGACATTAAATCTTCTATAAATTTAACACTCAAACGACGCTTAAAGGTTACACGAGCCTTACGGAATGAAGAGTCAGTATTTTCAAACTGCCAGTCCTCACAAAAACGCGGTCTTTCCTCGCGGTAAAGATCCACTGCTTTAGAAGACAACTCCAAAACAATATGCTCTTTATGCTCGCTAAGAAAATGCTCCTCAATCCCACTTTGTAGAATAGCTATGGCGTCACTTTGAGACAAAGGATGAAAATGCTTTTCGCCATGCTTTTTAAATAACTCAAGCATCTTCATTACGGTGTAAGCCCTAATTGAACCATGCTTATTAAATGCGATCATGACAGTGTGTCTACCGTCTTTAATAATGCCTATGGGCTCTACAATGCGCTCACTCTTGCCTTGCTTACTCTTAACATAAGAGAAGACTAACTTACGCTTATGCTGAATCGCATCTTTAATAATACCGACGCGTTCCATTAGCCCATTGTCTAAACGGTCAACGACATTGGCTCCTAATCCAATCAGCCTCTCCTGTAACTCAAAGTCATTTAAGCGCTCTGAAGAAGCTTTATTGACTCTGCCTTTCTCAATTGCACTCAATTGCGTCAGTAGGGTATTAAAGTGGGGGGTTTTATAAAACCTCGCTGCGCGCCCTCCCTCAACACGACATATGTGGCCATCATCAAAAAGAGGCTTTAGACGGTTCCTAAGATTTCTCTTTTCGCTTTCGGGAGTTCCGTTACCACGAAGAGGTATAGGTAGCCTTTCAAAAAGCTCTTCTACCGATATAGCATCACTGATTGTTGTTGCGGTAATGAAACGAGCAAGCTCAAAAGATGGACTAAATAAGCACATAAAAAAACCTCGAAGTAATGAAATGATCGATAACAATTAAACGAAAAATTATTTTAGGATTGAAAGTTAGTAGCCAAACTAATTAGCAAAATAGCTACCGTTTTATTTCTTCGCCCGAAGGGCTATTTCATGTGAATAAAAGTGAGTTAGTTAAATAACGTGTCTATTGACAACGGCGAGCATCTTACACTAATTGAGTAGAAAAGTCAAGTGTGAATCAGATTATTGATGATATGTCAAATTTTTTGTGAGGTTTGTTTTGCGAGCAGCCTTTTGTAATACCTCGCAGAGTTTTACGGTATTGCTAGCATCAACTCGTCATTATTATTTTTCCATTAAAGGAAATATTCTTTCCGACTTCCTCGTTAATATAGCTGCCATTCTCGAACAGCCAGCATGGTGAAAGGTGCGATTGCGATCTTTTTAGCAGGTTAGTTTTACGGTGATTACCCTCCTGCCTAACACACGACATAAATGCCCTCTTAAGATTCGTTTCTAAAGAGTGGCTAGCTATGACTTTTGATTAAGGAATTTTTATGAGCAATAAGAAAACTATGAAAACCAATCTTCATCGTGAAATTAGTAAAGATCCTTTGTTGAATAAAAATCAGCCGAAACAGGGCAAGCTAAGCACCGATCAGTTTGATCAGGATTTTGCAGAAATATTCGATGAACTTTTAGATTTAGACAACGAGGAAGCCGTGTATGATTCTGTTAAAAAAGATCTGAAAGCCTTGGGGCCTGTTCGAGATAATGGTCAAATAGATTACCAAAACGATAAGTTTGACCCAAATAAAATAGCCATTGTCGATCCGCAAAAACTTAAAAGTTTAGTAAAAGAAAACAGGTCAAATAACGATGATGTATTCCTCAATAATGAGGATAAGTTAGCGACTATAAGCCCATATAAAAATGCATTGGTGTGCACCGTTGAAATGGCTCAAAAAGTGGCCTCTTTGAGTGTTGACTTTCCAAACTTTAATCAAGTTATTGAAGATCTAGTAGATAGAATTACGTTGTTATCTATTTCATCAAAAAAGTTGTCTGTGCAATCACTTAATCTTGATGGTCCTCCAGGGGCTGGTAAAACCACTTTTGTGCGCGCACTGGCAACAATATTAGGTGTCGATTTCTTTGATTTGACGATTAGTTCTATGGTGGCTAAATTTGAACTTTGTGGGTTCAATCCAAATTGGAAAAATGCCAGTTGCGGGCGATTGGCAAAAATTATGTTTGAACAAACAAATAATTTCCAACCGATTATATTATTGGACGATTTGTGTTCTGTATATACAGGTAGCGAGTCTGAACATACTCTGTTGCCAGTGCTACTCAATATATTAGAGCCTCATCAGGCAAAACGTTTCAAAGACCAGTTTTACAATTTAGAGATTGATCTTTCTGGTGTAATTTTTATTTCTACAACCAATAAATTTTCGCGCTTACCAGAAAATATTCAATCTCGTTTGAATAACTATCAAATAGAGTTGCCGGTAGGTCAGCAATTCTCACGGGTAGTTCAAAATATTTATCGAGGTCTGGTCGCTGAAAATGAGTTGTCAGACATATTCTCAGAGAATCTAAATGAAACTGTCATTGCTAAGCTACAGAATACCAACCTGCGGCATATAAAACGTTTACTGACCCGAGCAATTAGTCAGGCTTATAAACGTTCTTTAGCGGTCTCACTCACAGCTACCCAAATTGCCGTTACGCTCGCTGATTTAAATTTACTCGAAAAAAGCACTCAAGCAGATGTATCCGAGTGTCTGCGCGTTTTGCACTGAAACCAAAAAGGCATATTCGGTAGGGCATTTATTCGTAGTTTTAGCTTAGGAGAATCAATGAATAATCAAGCAGAGTGTTTTGGATTTTTGAAAAGCGGTGAACAAGGCATTGTTTATTCAGGCATGTACGCAAATTTTTCTGATAAATTAGCGAAACTGACTGAAACCAAACCTAACCGAAAGAGTGTGCTTCAATGGCAATCCCCCTATCGAGGTATCAACCTAGAGTTGACTCGGCTTCTTCAAAAATTATGTTTAGCTAAAAATGGTCAAAAAGTGCAGCTTATCAATCAATTCAATATGATAGCCTCAGCAATATTGGATTTTTCTGAAATACAAACCTATTGCGAATTGTTCAATCAAAAAACTAACATCAGCTTAAAGTCATTTCTAAAAACGGATAAGCGTATATTTAATATCGGTTTTAATGTGCTTAACCAAAACAGCCCAAGTGCAGAGCGTGAGTTAGTGTTTAATACTTACAATAAAACGTTGAATACGCTCAGTCGAAGTATATGGCCCCCATTACCCGTGAGTACAATTACTCGAGGCAAGATACGTGAAGGAACTAGTCTAGCGCTAGAGGATGATATTAAGAGTGACTTTACTGAGCCCAGATTCGTACCGACAGAAACTGACAATTGCACTTTAAACATTGCGCAATCAGCCTACTTTAGACATTTATTAAATGTACGCTCTGAAGGTCACTCCATTGATTTGGGGCAATATCTACCAGAATCTCGGCAGCTAAACGTTGTTCACTACACCGATTTACGCATACCTTTCTTATGTGTGTTATCTCTTAATGGTAAAAAAATCCCTTTTATTGCCAATGTAGATAACGAAGACATTTTAGAGAATACCATGGAGTTCCTGAATTTATCAGCTGAGGTAGATGCTTACATAAATTTAAATGATAACTGGCAGTTTTGTTTTCAGTAATAGTGTTAGGTATACCGCAATGATGTTTTGGTAACGTACACTACACTTGTAACAGTTATACAGGGATTTCTTGAGCGTTATTGTTACCTTTACTTAGTCACAATACAGACTCAGAGAGCGTGCTATATGGCGAGCACTTCAGTCAATGGTAACAACTACCTATAACGTATAAGCAATTCAGAAAACAACTTTCACGGCCTCCTTTGGTTTAGGCATTTCTATATATTTGGTGGTTAATTACTAGCGTGCAGTTTTGTCTGGATATTTGAAAACACAGTATGCTATTTCAAATGAATTGTACTTTTCAACGGACCTGAAGCTCACAGTTCTTCATATCCCAAGCAGTAGTTTACTTCAGAAAACAGGACAGTTATTCTTCAAAAGTGGAAATTAACTAATTCATACCTTTTATGAAAACCAATTTCATTTTGAACGGAGTGAAGATATCAGTGGATGCCCCGCAAGAGGCTACGCTTCTCTGGACCCTTCGTGAACGCTTGCAGCTTACTGGTACCAAGTATAGTTGTGGGGTTTCCGCGTGCGGTGTGTGTACAGTCCATCTCGATGGGAAACCCGTTCTTTCATGTAGCCTGCCTTTGTCTGTTGTTGAAGGCCGTGAAGTGACCACCATTGAAGGGCTTTCAAAAAACAACGACCACGCGATTCAACTAGCCTTCCAACGGGAGCAGGCACCGCAATGCGGCTATTGTTTTTCGGGGCAGGTCATGCAAGCAGCCTCTCTTCTTAATGAAAATCCTACACCCACCGATGCTGAGATTGTCAGCCATATGGATAGCGTTTTATGTCGTTGTGGCGCTTATCCGCAAATCCTCAAAGCAATTAAAAACATCGTGCAGGCGGGTC
Source organism: Paraglaciecola sp. (assembly GCF_039964565.1). Classification (GTDB taxonomy): domain Bacteria; phylum Pseudomonadota; class Gammaproteobacteria; order Enterobacterales; family Alteromonadaceae; genus Paraglaciecola. The sequence continues at coordinate 213,156 of NZ_JBDVXF010000045.1, read as the reverse complement.
GGTCATGATAGACAAGCAGCAGTCACAGATTAGCCGCCGACAGTTTCTAGCAACCACCGGCGGCGTAACGATTGCACTGTTTGGAGCGTGTTTATTCCCAGGCTGCACGCAGCAAAATGCACAAATGTCAGGCGATGTGGAGTGGGTCGAAAAAGAAGTGGGGGTGTGGGTGCGATTGCTGTATGACGGCCAAATGATTATTTATACCCCCTCAGCTGAAATGGGACAGGGGTCGATGACATCGGTACCGTTGATTTTGGCTGAGGAAATGGATGCCGATTGGAGTCAAGTGCGGGTGCTCCAAAGCCCAGTAGATGCTGAGGTCTATGGTTTGGGTTGGTCGCCCGGCAGAGACAAACACATGACGACCGCGGGCAGTCGGTCAATTAGACACTATTATCAATTAATGAGAGAAACGGGCGCACAAATCCGTATGGCCATACGCCAAAATGCGGCCAATAAATGGCAAGTGCATGTATCTGAGGTGATCACCCAACCCGGCGAAGTTTTACATGAAAAGTCGAATCGTAAAATGTCTTTTGCTGAGGTCGCCAAGTTCGGGAACTTTGATATTTTACCCAGCGTCGATACTTTGCAACTCAAGGATCCCAAAGAATTCAGACTCATTGGCAAAGATATACCTCGCCAGGATATTCCAGAAAAAACCAATGGCACAGCGCAATACGCTATCGATGTCCAGCTCCCTGGAATGTTGTTTGGCTTTATCAATCGCTCTGCGGCCCATGGTGCTAAACCCAAGTTGACTAATAAGCAGGCCATTCTTGCAATTGAAGGGGTGAAATCTGTCGTTGAATTGGCGCATGGCATAGGGGTGTTAGCGACGTCTATCGAATCGGGTTTGCAAGCCAAAGGTCAGATGCAAATTGAATGGGGGAGCACTTTGTCAGACTCCCATAACAGTGTGGAAGATTTGGCCAAATATACACCAGATGGAGCCCAAGAAATAAGGCAACAAGGAGATGTGCAAACGGCGTTTCAAATGGCCAACAGCATTATTGAAGCAAGCACCACCAATAAATACGTTTACCACGGCCAAATGGAACCACTTAATGCGGTAGTATTTTTCTCTACTAATAAAAAAAGTGCAGAGGTGTGGGTTGGAAGCCAAGCGCCAGATAGAGCACAAAAGGCAGTGGCCGAAAAATTAGGCCTTGAAGTCAATAATGTGGCTATGAATCTGCTTTACTTGGGCGGAGGATTTGGACGCAGATCCTTGTCGGATTATGTTGCCGAATGTGCTGAACTTGCTGCCAGCGTGCCGGGATTACCGGTAAAGTTAATCTGGACCCGTGAAGACGATTTGGCTTACGGTGCATTCAGGCCTCAGCTCAGAAACTTTTTTAAGGCAGGCATTGATAAACAAGGTCGGATAACCGCTTGGCAACAAACCGCAGTTGGGCCCGGTGGGAATATGTCGAGTAGAGGTGCAGAAATATCCCACTACGATATTCCTCATGTTCGGCTTTTACGCAAAGAGCTAGACCACGGCATTAGAACCAAGCATTTTCGTTCAGTGGGTCATGGCACCAACAAATTTGCAATAGAAACCTTCATTGATCAAATAGCGCGCTCGCAAAATAAGGACCCTTATCAATATCGTTTGGCTATGATGCAGGGCAATGCTCGCGCCAGAAAGGTATTAGAACGTGCAGTAGAAATGTCTGCTTATGATCCAATACCCAAAGAGGGCACAGCCATGGGCATCGCTTTTGCCGACCGAGATGCCTATACCTGCGGCGTGGCTCAGATATCTTTGAATCGTGACACGGGGGTGATTCGAGTACATAAATATTGGTGTGCCTGTGATGGTGGAGTTGTGGTTCAACCTAAAAACGCCATAAGGCAAATAAAGGGAGCGGTGATCATGGGTATCTCTTTAGCGTTAAAGGAACAAGTTGACTTTAGCGCAGGCAAAGTTGTCCAATCAAATTATACGGACTATCCCATTTTGCGTATGTCTGAAATGCCTGAATCTATCGATGTTGATTTTATTTATTCCGAGGAGGTTCTTCACGGTTTAGGTGAAACGGGGTTGCCAGCAACCGGTGGCGCCATTGCCTCGGCGTTTGCCGCACTTACCGGTAAGTATTTGAACGATATGCCGTTTACACCTGAGCGCGTGTTACAGGTGCTAAATAGTTAACGCGAGTTGAGTTAGGTCATATCCCTGAGTTTGCAGGTCTCTGCCTATTGTTACTATGAATGTTCATGTGATTTTGGTTTTGTTGGAGTATTTCCACAGATATTTTTTGCCAGATTGGAACAACGTGTTTATAAAAGAAGCAGTAACGGCCGGAAGTAAAAACAAACTACCAAACATCCAAGCCATGTTTCCCCAACAGTGGCTACGCTAGCAAGATTGGGTTTTCACGTGCCAAAATAGGGAACACAAACTTAAGGGGTAAATATACCCGTAAATCAAAGTTGTTCTATGTGCCGTTTGGTAACTGGTTATTGGATTTTCTCTTAAGGCGGGAAGATTTAAATCATAATTTTGAAATAGCTTCAAAATTGGCGATATAGACTTATTTAGTGAATGGTTATCAGGAGGCCAGAAAGCTTATTTCTTTCTTGATTCCGTTGATGAATCAAGAATGAATAATGAACGAGACTTACATACGGTAATCCGGTTGTTTGAGGAAAAAATTCACAAAGGGTTGTAGCAGTTGGCTATAACAATAGTCTGAATATTCTTGGTTGTTCGTAAAGTCAGGTCTAGAAAACCATTGATTGAAATGCCCATCTTTTCAAAAAAGCTCTCTTCTGAAAAAAGAAAACAACTAATCAAAATCTGGGATCAAGGCCGTGTGGCCATGCAAGGCGCACCACAACAAAAGCTACTTGAAAAGTATCAGGTGACCCTTGATAACTAGAATGAATACCTGTTCTTAGTGAGAGCTAACGGCTAATTGACGTTAGAGTTTTTAAGTAACACGGTTAGATGAGGCTCGTCTTGTAGCGTGTTATCCCAGATATTAATTAGCTGCTGTAGCTCAGCTTCCTTGCTTAAAAATATACTTTTTTATCTTGGCTGTTTTTTAGCTGCTGCGCCTCCAGGTATCTCTTGCAGTTTCAAGTATTAAAAACGCTATGTGTTATTGCTTACAAATAGCCGGCAATTCATCTGAATTATCGCCAATTTTTATCGCGGTATCACCAAAGCAGCGTTCTGAGTTGCACATTCTTACTCCGTAATCATTGCTGCTCATATCCAAAGTGCTCAGGAGCATGCGCGCAGAGGTTGAGGTTGCAACTAATTCGCCGTTAGCGTGCGCCATGTTTTCGCTTTTGTCGAAGGCCAAGATTTCAAAGCGTATGTCGGAGCGGTTGCTTTGGTGCTGGGGTAAAACTAATTCGTAGGTTTCGCACAGTCTGGCCAGTTCGTTGTCGTTGGTGGCGTATAAGTCTTTGTCACAAAACTCGGTATTAGATAAAGCCGGCTGTAAGATAACGGTTGTGCCTTTTTTATAGTCTCGTATCGCGCTATGAAAAGCATTGGCGTCCATGATACCCGCACCACATCGATTGCTATCGTCACATTGACCAGGGGCAAAGGGAGTGGCGGTTGCACTTAGAAAAAACTTAATTTCGGCATTGGTTAGTTTGCCTAGCTCAGATACAGCGTTAGCGATTACACCTGTGACTATGGGGGTTGCGAAACTTGATTCTTCCCACCAACCAGTTACTTCAGGATCAACAGTCATAGATGCCACACCGTCTCCAAACGCTACAATATCTATTTGTTTACCAAAGTTACTCGATTGAAAGAGGTCACCTTCTTTAGTCGCTGCGGCAACGTTGATTACACCTTTACAATTGCTTGGAGTAAATCCGCTAGCGTCAATTTGCTGATTACCAATTGCGACTACTATAGGTACATTTTTGTTGTTGGCTGCGTCAATCGCGTCTTGCATGAAAGTGGGGCAATGATCTACTGCTCCCCCTAAACTTAAGTTAATTACATCTGCTGTAGATACGGGCTTACGTATGTCGTCAACTTGTTCACCTATTTGCCACAATACTGCATCTGATGAGTCACTTAGTATGCCGCCGCCGCAGTTTAGAGAGCGCGTCGCTAAAAGATCGGCATCTACAATTCCTGCAACACCAATAGCATTATCCCTTAATGCAACTACAACCCCTGCTACACCTGTGCCATGAGCACTACAATTTATTCTGCGCTCTTCAGGCGAAGTGTTAAATTTTTCGTCTATATAAAAATACTCTCTTCGCTCGTTTGCCGTCCCAAAGCTTGCCATATTGTAACCATCCATATAATCGAGGTCTGGATGTTGATAAAAACCACTATCAATAATGCCTATTACTGGGCGGCGTTTGGGAGCCAGTGTTTGGACACTAGGTAAAATGTTGTTATAGGCCAAAAATTGTTCATCGGAGGGCTGCCAGTAAACTTGTTGATCAAAATATGGGTCGCTAGGCACGTAATTATAATTGCCACCTGAACTAACGCTATATCCATTTTTAGCGGTATGTTTATCTAAGTAAGGCGACATATCCGTAATACCAGAATAAAGTTTGGGGCGTTTTTGTGGCGTGCCTACTACTACCTCTTTTTCAAACTTCCCGATATTTTGGGTTTTAAGCATGGGTTCCTTTTCTTGCGCATAAGGTGTACTTGGTAAAATCATTAATAAGGCAATTAGACTATATTTCATGGCATTTTCCTTATGCATTATTAGTAGGGCAAGATTGAGTGTTAAAAGGTAATAACGTGTTTAATAGCAACCACTTTTCAGCAAACAGCCATTGGTTGTTGGTTTCGGAGCCATAGGCGTTATTGCCGTAAAAAAGAGAAAACTGCCCGTTGTATTGGCTGATAACAAAGGTTTCGAGTGGGGTGAGGTTAGGCACATCTAAGGCGTTGATTTGTTCCGACAGCTGATCAAATTCTGAGCCTGCAGCGCTTAATACGTCGTTTGCTTGATTGATTAGGCTAATGGCATCGGTTTCGGTTAACTCATTGCGCTGGTTAAGTACGGCAGCGAGTAAGTCTTTGGTTTGACTAGCGACTGTGGATTGAATTGTACTGACAAGTGAATGCATGTCTGTCAGCCATGGGCCTTTTTCGTCATGGGTCAATCTGCCATAAAGGTAGGCTTTGTCGGCCACATAGGCAGTGATATTGGATAATTCATCACTCACATCAAAGGTATCTAAGGCATCGAATTTTGCAGATGTTTTGTCCATAAGCTGCAAAAGTGATGTGTTAGATAAGCTAATGGTTAAAGTGGCACTGTCTGTTAAAGTGCCGTCTGTAACAGTAACCGTTACTTCAGCCGTTTCTTCAATTTTACCGAGCAGATCACCCGCCGCAAACGTCAGTTCAAAATTCCCCTCGTTTGGGGATTGAGACTTGCTCAGTCCTTCAATATTTACATCGCTTAATTCGGCAGTTAAGGTTTTAGTGCCGGTGTATGTAACAGTGACAGGCACGACTTTTTGCTCTGTATCAGCCATGCTTACTGCCAACTCAGCGACCTCGATGGATAATGTTGCAACGGGTTGCGGTGTAACTGGGGTAGTTGAGTTAGCGGTTGTACTGCCAGAACCGCCACCGCCACATGCACTAAGAGCTAATCCCCATAATACTAATAAACCAGTCGTAACGTTTTTATTCATTTTTCGTCCATAAGTTGCTGATGAAAATTTAGAAGTCATCGCAAGTTGCAAAACTTTTGACTGATTTTTATACAATTTATTTATATAAATCAGTCGCTTGGGTTGAGTTTGATAGTTACATTCCAAAAACGAAGAAGACAGATCAAACGCTATACCTATGTATGAGGTTTAATACTTTTGTTTCATTGGCAGTGGTAGTTATGACGAAATGACACAACCAGTTTTAGGTATGCGTGTTAATTACATGGGTCCCCAATTGGGTTTCAAATAAATTGTTCCAAGCAAAAAGAAAAACACTGATAAAACGCTAGGAATAAAGCCGTGTGTGTATGGTCGGCACACAACAAACAACATTTGCAATGAATCAGCTGGTGTCCGGTAAGTAGAATAGATACGTATTCTCAATGATACTCTTGGTTATTTTTCGGATTTGATTTTTAGCCGCTGGACTTCCATTATCTGTGCTACGTCTGATAAAAATTAAAAGGACTTGGTTGTGAAAGAACAGGAAAAAATCGCACTTTTTATAGATGCCGACAATGCACCTGCTGCAAAAATAGGCACTATATTGTCGGAACTAGCACGATACGGCGTGGTGAACATTCGCAAGGCTTACGGAAACTGGAAAAGCCCCAACATCAAACCTTGGGAAGACGTGCTTCACGAATACGCCATTCAACCCATTCAACAATTCGATTTAACCAAAGGTAAAAATGCCACCGACATAGCGCTAGTGATTGACGCCATGGATATCCTTTACACCAAAGATGTAGACTCAATTTGTTTAGTCTCGTCAGACTGCGACTTTACCCCTCTTGTCACCCGAGCCTTAGCCGATGGTAAGTTTGTGATTGGTTTTGGCGAACGCAAAGCTCCTGCTGCCTTTGTGAATAGTTGCTCCAAGTTTCTGTATCTTGACGAAGAACAACCCGATGAAAAACCTGTACCACACCAAAAGCCCAGCATCAAATGTGACTCAAAATTAATCAACATGCTACGCCAAGCAATAGAAGCATCGGAAGACGATTGTGGCTGGGCTAACTTGGGCACAATAGGAAAACATATTTCCAACCATGCATCTTTCGATCAACGCAACTATGGTTTTAAGAAATTAAGTGATTTGTTTGCAGCCATTGATTTGTTTGAAGTAAAACAAAAAAATGGTTCTGGCACTTGGGTTAGAGATAAGCGTAAGGTTAAAGGAACATAACTGAGTCAATTCCCCAAAAGACCAATAAATAACGCGCAGTGCCAGCGGTGAGTAACTATATGTTTGATTAGTGTATTTTTACTCATCTTAATAACAGCGTTTTGGGTTATTAGTGAAAGTCGTTTGCCAATTTTCTTTTAGCGCTTTGTGTAAAAAATAGCGGTTCTTAATCTGCAGAAACTAGAGTTGTTCAATGTGCCTGCATTTGGGAAAACTACTACAACCCAAAAATTCGTTACCTATGTTTACCCCTTTTTTTGCGATCCGTTTTATCATAGGCGAAGCACATTTTGGGCATGTAGTTGTAATTGTTGGTTGAACAATTGGCTTATCGATTGGTTTAACTGAAGCTTGCAAAGGTTTAGTGGTTTGCACCTCAGCAATTAATTCAAGTAATTGATCGCCGTTAATCAGCTCAATAGGCAGGCCTTGTGCAAACTTAATTGCATCACTGGTAAAATGCCCCGAACTGACAACATGAACACGTTCAGCGTTCGATGCGGTCATTACACCAAACATTTCACGCACAATAGACACACCTACTTTAGATCTGCGCCACTGTTTGCATTGCACTATATGCAACTTTCCGTCTTTGCGTAGAGTAAGGTCGATACCCCCATCGGCACCACCCACCATGTTTTCTTGTACCGCATAGCCCTTACGACGAAAAGCCTCTCCCACCAGTACCTCAAAATCACTCCAAGAGGTTTCTCGAAGGGTGTCGATACTGCTTTGTTTTTTAATTAGTTGTTTACGTTTTTGGTGGTTAAATATGGAAAAAATGGCAGGGACCAGAAATAGACCAGCAAACCACTCAGCTACGTTTGGCGCAGCAGCCACAAACGATGATATGTATAGATTGCTAAAATCCATATTAGGGAGCACAAACTTAAGCGCAGCATACACACAGATACTTATGATGACACTTACCCACCAAGGTAAATAAGAAAGCTCTAGTAGAAGTGAATATTTTTTACGACTCATGATCAATCCGTGATTTTTAAATTAGGGATTAAATATACCCGTGAATCAAAGTTGATCAATGTGCTGTTTGATAACTAGTTATTGGATTTTATATTTTGGGGTGGGTCACGTAATTTCGGAGCTTAAAAGCATTAGCTACGCTGATTTTCAACGAACCTTATCCCGCAGGTCTTCTGTTGTGCTTTTAGGCCGGGATCCATAAAACATTAAGAGCAGTGGCAAGTGAAAAGATAAAAGCAAAAAAGATTTGAACCACAGAGAACACAGAGAACACAGAGAGCACAGAGGTAAAGCAAAAAAGTTTATGTGTAAGAAGTAGTACTTAATTCTTAAGGGTATTTAGTCTTAACAATAATTTTGTATTTCTCTGTGCAGCGAAGCGCTCTGTGAACTCTGTGGTGAATTGCTTTTTATTTAGTTTTTGGACAAATCAGGGACTAATGACAAGATAAAAACAAAAGAATTTGAACCACTGAGGTCACAGAGGTAAAGCAAAAAAGTTTATGTTTGCGGAGTCGTACTTAATTGTTAAGGGTATTTAGTCTTAACAATCATTTTTTTTCTCTGTGCAGCGAAGCGCTCTGTGTCCTCTGTGGTGAATTGCTTTTTATTTAGGTTTTTTAAAAAATAGTGGCTTTGACTCTAGATGACTTTGGTATTTCTTTTATCCCAAAAGTTGTTAGGATGGTGTTAAAAGAAGTGGATGAATACCTCAATTTAAAAAGGGGTAAATCCTATGCATAGCCTTGGTTTAACGGGTTTGCTGTTGCAATAAAAGGAATACAATGTCTGCGGACTATTACAATAATCAAGTGAATGAGATTAAGCAGCAATATTTGTCTGTTACCTTTGAAGAGGTACACAGTACTTGGTCACAGCATTTAACTCCTATCCTAGAAAAGCCTAATGCTTCTATTTTAGATATTGGCGCTGGGGTAGGGCGCGATGTAAAACGTATCGCTGAACTTGCAGCCGCCATTCAAACCCCAGACCAAACCATAACTAACTCTTGCCAAATCTACGCGGTTGAACCGGCAGAAGAACTCATGAAAGTTGGGCAGATAATCACTGCCGCACATGAAGTGCATTGGCTGCAAGATTCTCTGCCGTCTCTCGACAAAATCACCCGCCTAGAAATCAGCTTTGACTTAATCCTACTCAGTGCCGTTTGGATGCATGTGCCACCATCGCAGCGCACCCGCGCCTTACGTAAACTGGCTAATTTACTTAAGCCTGGCGGCAAAATTGTTATCTCTCTCAAGTTTGGTATGACAGCAAGCGAGCAACAAGAACGCAGTATGTACAATGTGAGTGTGGAAGAAGTTGAAGCTTTAGCGCAAAACCTAGGGCTGTTTTCAACATTAGTCACAGCCAACCAAACAGACAAACTAGGCCGTGACGAGGTGCATTGGCAAACCCTTGTGCTGCAAATGCCAGATGACGGCACAGGTGCATTCCCCTTTATTCGCCATGTGGCAATTAACGACGGCAAATCTGCCACTCACAAGTTGGCGTTATTAAGAGTGTTGTTACGCATTGCCGACGGCCATCCAGGGGCAGTATTACGCCGAGAATCTAGCCCAAGCGGTGACAGGGTGATTTTACCTGTTGGTTTAGTGGCCTTGTATTGGTGTCATCAATATAAAGAATTAATCGATACTCACCAGTTATACCAAACACCCAACAAAAGCCCGAACATGGGCTTTATGAAAGCCGACGGTTGGCATAAGTTAACCCATCGCACCGCGGCAGATTATCGTATTGGTAACTTGTTTGTGGGCGACGATGCCATCGCCTTACACAAAACTATTTCGGCTGCAGTGACCAACATTAAAGACATGCCTTGTCGTTTCATCACTTTGCCAAATAGTGACAAAGCGGTATTTGAAGTAGACAAAAAAAATGTCAAAGCCAAAGACAGCCTTTTTCTAGACCTGCAAACTCTAGAACAATGGGGCGAGTTTTCACTGCCAGAATCTACATGGTTAGCATTCAACCGATACGCCTGTTGGATAGAGCCAGTATTGGTCAGCGAATGGGTAAAAACCATGGCCAGTTATGCAGGCAATCAACATTATGCTGCAGCAGAAAATCAGTATTATTTGCAACAAGCATTAAACTGGTTAGAGCCAAAACGCACCACGACTGAAGTACGCACGCGCTTTGAACAAGTGAAACAACAAACCCCCGAGCTAGCTCAATGTGTATGGTCGGCTAAGTCACTAAACAAACAATACGATATTGACCACAGTATGCCCTTTGCCCGCTGGCCCAATAACGACCTATGGAACCTATTACCCACCGACTGCAAAATCAATAACCAAAAAAGCGACCGACTACCCACAGAACAAAAGTTAAAAGACGCCAAAGAACGCATTCAACACTGGTGGCAACAAGCATGGCTGAAACCAAGTGATACAAACTTAGCAATACAAGAACAAACAGCCGGCTACCAAGTCAGCCGAGTTAATACCGCTGACGCAAATACCTCAACAGAATTAGAGCAAAAAGCCACTCACCAACCATGGCAAAACAAACGCTTTTTCGCAGAGGCCAACATCGCCTTACCTGGCTTAAACTCAAACAACGAATCAATCGACGACTTGTTTGAAGCGCTGATGGTACAAAGAGGTAGGTTGAGAGAGATGCAGCAGTTGAGGGAGTGGTAGCCTAGATAAACTAGAGTTGTTCGATGTGTCAGTTTAAAATAGTGGAAACTTTAATTGTGTGGTCAATGATATAAATGTACAAAATTTTGTCATCAGGTGAAATTAGTGTAAATTATGGACCTCCACAGATAAGCTATTGTTCTATGTGAATTTTGTAGTTTATTAAGCACAAGAATTCAACCACACTAGTGAATACAAGCAGTAATTTAAAGGACTAAGTCGTATGAACACCTTTGATATTCTAACCTCCGAAGCTCTTTTGGAGTCAACTAACGCAAAACGTGAAATTACTACTTCAATTCAAAATCAGAATAATGAAAATTATGATGGATTGATTGAATTGCAATGTAAAACCAAGGTCATCGAGCACGAACGTCAAACAAGAAAAGCTTTACATGATCAGGCATCAACCTACAAAAAACTAAATAACAGCTCAAAAATTCAAGATAGCATCGACGAAGTTCGCCAATTGGAAACAACCTCAATGCCTGAAATGAATATGAAGTTAGATGCTATCAAAAAGGATCTTCAATCAGCACTTAATAGCAAAAACAGTCAAATCGGTGAGCTAAACAAGTTTAGAGAAGATCACAAGCTAACCAAGGCTTCGGTCTACCCTAGCAACCAAAATAAACTTATTGGTGTATTAGTTTTCATGGGTGTTTTAGAGGCGGGTTTAAATGCTTTTTTCTTGTCTAAAGCAAGTGAATTTGGTTTAGCTGGCGGCTTCGCTATGGCCGCAGGAATATCAGCGTTGAACATATTGTTAGCATTTTTTATGTCTACATGCATTCGCAATGCACATTACAATGATTCTAAAAAAAGCATGATGGGATTTACTTTTGCGGCAATAATCGCTGTAGCAGTATCAACTCTAGCGCTGTTCATTGGCCACTATAGAGCAGCTCTTGACGAAAATTTAGAATTAGCCTCATTTCAGGCCGTTAAAAATATGGCCGACGCTCCATTGGGAATTTCAACCTTTGATAGCTGGATTTTGGTTTGCATTACCTTCGCGATCTTTATGTTAGTTACTTGGAAGTTTTTTAAGAATGATGATCCGTATCCAGGTTATGGTGAAATCAGTAGAAAGACAGACGCAGAAATTGCTAAATACTCGAGATATAAAACAAAAGCTGATGCCCTTGTCAAACAGATGAGGGTTGAATTGATACAGAAATTTGAGCAGAAATATGAAGCCCTAAACCAATTATCTCACAGCTTAGAACAAGATGGAGAATCGATAGAGCAGTTAGAAAGAGATTATCAGTCCTTTTTATCTCAGCAGGCATTAGAGTACGAAGCTTATTGCGAGCTATGCAGACAACGTTTTTCCCACGATGTTAATCAAATTTTAGACAAAACAGCGGTATTCTCGAAAGAAAAAGAAAAAATTGAATTTCAAGAGCTCACCCCCCTACTCAAGAACGAAGACATTGAGCGATTTAGAGAAATAAAAGCCCAAATAAGGAGCTTTAGAGAAACCGATTTTAGCCAAGTTAGGGCATCTATCATAGCTTCTGCCAATAAAATTACGCTAAATGAAGGTGCACAATGAGCTTGTTAGAAGATGACGCTAAAAGTACACACAATTGGCTACTGTATATTGGAGTGGCGCTTTTCATAATTTTAGCCTCAGGTGCAGCTTGGAGCATTTTAACTAAGAAAAAATACGACAGTGTCACTCTTTGCGAAGAAGGTGCAATATCAGCAACAACAGTATTATTAATTGATAAAACCGGCGGTTTTAGTCCTAATCAAAAGCGAGTCTTAATGCGGGCGGTAGAAGCAGAAATAGAAAAACTAGAAACCGACAAAAGGTTAACCGTTTATGAAGTAGATGATGGTTTATATGAAGGTTTGTCTAAGCCGGTATTTGACAGATGTCGACCTAAAGACGGCACTGATGTAAATCAGCTAGTTGAAAATAAACAAATGATAGAGAAGAGCTTTAATGAAGATTTTCTTGGAAAAATTCAATTAATCACTTCTACCTTAGACGAAAAAAGTGACGCTAAAAGCTCTCCAATTATCGAAAGTTTAAGCGATATATCAACCTTGTATAAAATTGATTCACATATCAACGTGGAAAGGCTAGTCGTAATTTCAGATCTCCTACAGCATTCACCCAACATTAGTTTTTATAAAAATGACATTGAAGCCATAGAAATAGATGATATTTCATCATTTATACCTGATCTGTTCGGTGTTGATGTTCAGATTTATTGGATTCAACGTGAGAATAATGAACAAAAAATTCAGAATAGTGGTTTGATTAATTGGTGGGAACGCACCTTTGAAGCTGCAACAGTCAATAACCTTAGCATAATGAAGGTCAGATAATGGAAACAAACCAAACAGGGACTCTCTCGGCACAAGAATATAAAATTGACGCACCAACTCTTCGAAAAGCATTTATCTATCATGGTATTGGAGGAACAGTTTTAATACTTCTACTTCGGTTAATTGAAGCTCACATTTTAGTTGCTGTAATATTATGTGCCGCACTAATGTGCTCGTATCTTTATCAATTTAAAAAAGGGGGAGAGCCTCATGGACTTGTCGATACATTCGCTGACAGTGTTTACTATCTTGGGTTTATATTGACCCTCCTATCCTTAATCATTTCCATGATGTTTTTTAATGTTGATGAAGGCGCGCTATCTGCGTCATACATTCTGGCCCAATTCGGAGCGGCCATGACAACAACGCTGTTAGGAATGGTTTTTCGGATATATTACAAACAGTTTGATATAACACTGGAATCTGCTCAACTATCTGCCAGAGAAGCGCTAGATGAGACTGTTAAAGGATTTAATATTCAGATGCGAAGCACTAATAAAAGCTTAGCGCGACTTTCTGAGGTCATGAATAAAAATATTGAAGATACAGAATCTCGAAACGAAAAATCGATTGAGTTGTACGAATCTACACAAAAGAAAATTGTCACATTGAGTGAAGACTCTCTAAATGATTTATCAACAAAAACCAACGCATTAATTAGTCAATCCATTGACGAGTTAAATAATTATGCTGGAAAAACCTCATCTGTCATTGAAGAAATGGTGCAGAAAATTTTAAGTTCTAATTCACAGAATGCGAAGACTAGTAGTGATGAAATTAAGCAGCTACTAGAATCGATGACACAGGAAATCACATCAAAGTTTTTTGAATCTATAGGAGGCTTAATTGAGTCAGCAGGAACCCTTAACAAAGCCTTTAGTGAAGCAAATGGAAATACCAAAAAATTAAATAAGTCGTTCATTTCTGTAGCTGAAAACATGGCCGATTTGGAATCAATCAAGCCTAATATGGAATCGATGGCTGCTAGTCAAAACGAATATATTAATAACTTAGAGAGTTTCTCAACGTCACTAAATGAAAAGGTCAAAAGTGTATTGGGAGTGGAAAATCAGATTGCAGATCACCTCACTAAGTTAACTAATGAATACAAAGAAGTATTAGAACAATTCAAAAAAATGGTTGAGGGAATAGGGATTAAACAAATATCACAGGAAGAATACAAACTGATTGAAGCCCTTCAAACTCGAAGAGAAAGCCTCGAAGAATTGGCGCAGCAATGGAGTAACGACACTGAAAACATGTCCAATAACTCCAAACTTTTTGCAGAAAACTTAGTTAAAACCTCTAAATTCATTGCTCGCGAATTACGAGGAGCAGAAACAACAGAAATGGAAAAAGCTAGTTAATGAAATCTTCCAAGGATGATGTGTTTAATATTTCAGTAACTGAGTTGTTGTTAATTATTATGTTCTCGTTGCTAGTGGCAATGGTATTACTAAATTCTTCATTACAAAAAGAAGTTGAAACAAAAAAAGAAACCTTTGAAGAATTTACCCAACTTACTCAACAATTAATCGATGTAAATAATAAATTAGGCCTAGAAAGCCCGACAGTTAAGCCTGCCAGCATAGAACTTAGCGCCGCCATTGCTCAAATGCAGGCGCTTGTTAAAGCTCTCAAGCACTCGGTTGAGTCTGAAGAAGCAGCACAAGTTCTTGCCAAAATGAAGTTGGATGATGTTTGGACTTCTCTTACTAAAGCCAACGATTCGAATATTGATGTTCCAGAACTTTTAGCCACTCTAAATGAGATTAATAAAGAGCTTGAAGAATGTCTCTTAGAGAAAGAAAAATTAGAGGCCCAACTAAAAGAATTGGCTGATAAATCGACTGAACAAGCGGCTGAAATAGATGATTTACAAAAGGAATTATCTGACTCGCAGAAAGCTTTGGAACAAACTAAATCAGAGAATGAAAATTTGATAGGTCAAGTAGAAAATTTATCAAACGGCCTAGAGTTTCCTCCATGTTGGGCTACTCAAGAGGGAAAGGCTCAATATACGTATATGGTTACTGTTTTAGATGATTCGCTTGTTTTGAATTCAATTTATCCAGAAGAACGCCGAAGCGAATACTTCAAACTAATGACTTCTGATTTTGATAAGCAGCCTTTATCTTTAGATGAATTCAAGAAAACATTAAACATCTTTTATACAACTGCGGTTACAAGCGTTCCAGAGTGCAGGTTTTTTGTTCAGGTAAAAGATGCCACCTCATCAGATTCTAAGAATGAATACAAACAGGGCTTAAAAACCGTTGAGTCCATATTTTACAAATATTTACTGCAATAATATGAATATTGAAGGTTTCATTAAAATTCAGAACAGGGAATATGTCTTTGCCGTTAATAGAAAGCTAGGGAATGTACTACCTGACGACTTAATTACAAGACAACTTGCCGCAGGCAATGATGTTCACTCAATTGCGCAATTAATTGTAAAAACAAAAAATGAATTGACCAAATCTGATAATGCGGAGAAGAAAACAGATTTGGAATCAACTGTCACATCAGGTTTTACCAAGTTTGTTAATTGGATTCGACGATTAAAGTCCTAAATAATCTTACTCTTAAATGTTTACTGTTATTTTGATGAACTGTATGGACATACATCGTAATAGAAATGAATTTGTCGATACCATCTTTGGTGGCATCTCCACTGCTTTCCCGCATTTAAAGTTTCAGCACAAAAAGGCTTATTTTAGGGGCAAATGGCAAGGATGCCATTAAATGATTGGGATACCCCTTAAGCTTGTAAATCGCACGTCCATGATGATCAGCACCCAATCTCGACGTCCTTGTAGAGATGTTCAACTGGGCGAAGCCGTGCTTCTAAATAATCCAGTTTCACCCCAATAATAAGCCATTTTTTGTGGTTAAAAACTTTAGTCGCGGCGGCTTCTTTTTGGTTACTTTATTCTTAGCTGTAGACCATATTTACAGGATAAATATGGAACAGCTTTAGCTGGCCCGAAGGGGGAATTACACGGATGTAATTCATAACATAAAGTAACTGGCTCGAAAGGATTCGAGACAAAAACCATCAAGACGATGGCGCGAAGCGTGCTTTTAGTTTTTATAAAGGTCTAATAGCTGGCGAGCCTTGAACCGAGGCAAATCAAGAACTTAAATGCATCAGTTAGGCTGATTTTCAATTAACCTCACCCCGAAAGTTCCACTTTAAAGTTAAGCTAGATGCATCAATTGATGTATTTTGGTAAAAAGTGGACTAGAACGAGTAGAAAGCTTTTCTTTGGTGAGTAGAATTAAAGTCAGAAACATAAAAGGAATGTCAGACTATTTCCAGCTCTTCTAAGCGAATTGCCATTGATTCTATAGATACATTAAATCTTTTACACAGAGGCTCTAGGTAATCCCCATTATAGTTATCTGTTTGCGCTAGTAATCTAGCTAGGCCTCTCCGTGATTGTATTTGGCGGTTAATTTTCTCGTTCCTTGAGGGATTTAAAGCATAGCTACGATCATCATTCAAAATAAACTCATCGACCATAAATATATTTTTGAATTCGGCACGTACTAATTTTTCCGGCATAAGGAAAAAAGTTGCAAACTTATCAGCTTCTTTTTCTACCTGCTCACGTTCAAAATTTACTCTATCTTCTGGACGAGGATCTCTATGCAACCCGGTTTGAGCATGCATTAATGCGTGGCCCAGTTCGTGTGCAAGAGTAAAGTTACGTGATATATGAGGTTCCTGATCGGAAAGTCTAATTGTATTTGAATCCCTATCTATTTCACCAGCAACTTCGTAACTCTTACCGACATACTGAAATGTGCCAAGAGAAGAAGTTCTCTCTATCGCAAAACCCAACTTTTCAAGTATGAGTGAAGGATTTAACAGTTTAATTGGATCCGAGTCGATATGGCTTCCCCAAATTTCATTGCGACATTTCCAAATAATCTGCTTCAGTAATTCAACTGTTTGCTCAATTTGAGCGTCGCTACGGGTTTGATTCTCGGAATAAAGTTTAAAGGCATCTTGGGCTAACTCACTAAATGATTGCGGTTGTTTACTGCTTGTTTCTAACGGTGATTGTTGTATTTTTTCAATATGAGCATATGGATTTTGTTTACTAGACCTATCCACTTTTAAAGCTTCAATTTTACTTGCCGATGAGTTTGCACTAAGTTCCTCTGCTGAGAATAGACCATTTTCATCGAGGTACGCGTATGGGTTCTTAAGTAGAATTCTTGACTTTATTATTTGTGTCTCGATATTAGATTGCGACATAGTACAGACCTATATTTTTCATGATAAGTGGTTAAATATCATACATATATTTTGATGGTGTGTCCAAAAAATGAACAGTTACTTAATGGGAAGGGGCAACTGCAGGGGACTTCGTTGAAATAATCACAAAATCACTCATCGTAATAGAATCGACTTTGTCGTTACCATCTTTGGTGGCTCCGCCACTGCTTTTTTCCACATTTAAAGTTTCAGCACAAAAAGGCTTGTTTTAGGGGAAAATGGCAAGCGGACGCCGCGTGGGTTGCCATTTGAGCGAAAGTTGGATGGACACATTTGGAACGACAACGCGGTTGGCGCCCATAAACTAAGCCTTTTTGTGCGGTTAAAAACTTTAGTAGCGAGCGGCATTTTACAAAGTGCATCCATGTACTTTGCCCTTCGGGCCATCTTGCAGATGTTTAAAATGGTTCCCGACCATTTTGTCTGGTTACTCTTTTTTGCTGTTGAAAAAGAGTAACTGGCTCGAAAGGATTCGAGACAAAAACCATCACAAATGATGGCACGCAGCGTGCTTTTAGTTTTTTAATTATTCGCAGCCCTATATCTGATGCGTAAACTTATCCCCCTTAGCTAACCACCTCGAAAATCTATTTTGTAATTCTCTGTCGCTCATATTAAAAATCTTCATGGTTTGTTGAAATGACAAGGTATTACACAGGTTTTTTTGTTCGGCTTTTAGCATTTTTATCAGTTTGGTTTTTCGTTTTGTGTCGTCCATTAAAAAATAAATAAACGCCCAGCTTGTGCTGTATAAATTACTTTTTGATTGGCTGTTCCAGTCATTTCTTGAGGCGCTTAATACCTTGCGTAAAGGAAGCGGGCGGTATTTGAGTTTGCCATTTTTATACCAGCTTTTATTACGGTTGATTATTGCAGTACTGAGATTGATGGTGATGTTTTCTAGGTATTCGGCCATGCCTTCGTTAAACCATTTATTGCTATTGCCAATAATGCCGCGATTAATGGCATGCACTGATTCATGTATGGCAGTGGTAATGGCTTGTTCTGAGCTTTGGTACATAATCACGGCTTCATTTGTGCCATTGTCATAAAAGCCTGCAGTGGGTTTAAGGCTGGGGGCGTGTTTTTTGGAATAAGCGAGAAAACGCTGTTTAGAGGTGAAAAATCTTAGATTGACGACTACTTGTCTCAGGTCTTCTTTGGCAATTAATTGGCCGTATAGGGCAAACAATTTATTGATGGAGTGGGTGAGTTTTTCTTTAAATTCAAAAGGTACATTTGCTCCACTGATATTCAATTTAAAGTAATTAAATATTTTGGACCCAGCTAATGTCAAAGGTTGCGAGTCAGTATCTTCTGGTTTGCTATCGCTAAAATGAGTGACTCCATTTTCGTCTTTCCAAGTGTAAATCTTGCTTTGAGGTTTGACTTTTACGTTGCCAAGAGAGTGATCGATACAGCTAGCATTTTTGCGTTGAGCGCGAGGGAGCTCCTGAGGTAATTCTTGCGGTTCGTAGTGTAGAGTTGGTGAATCCGATTTTATTGTTTCTTTTTCAATTGAGGCCAAGTCTAAAGGCGATGTTCCCTCAAAGTTTGTATTACCAAAATAGCCAAACAGCTGGTTTAAAAAGGGTGGCAAATAGAGTTTATTACCTTCTAGGTAATGAACTATCTGAAAACTGGCTATAAACGCTAGCAGGATCAGAATTCCGTTTCTTATAAATTTTAACAAGCCCGTGCCTTTTGTAAGCATAAATTAGCAAGTACAAATTTAAGGGCAACATCCACACCGTTGCCCGCCATATCATGTGTCCACCAAGATAAATAGAAAAACGATTTTAGAAGTGGAGGTTTTTTGCGACTCATGATCAATCCATGATTTTTGATTCAGGGATTAAATATACCCGTAATTTATGGTTGTGCAATGTGTTGTGTAATAACTGGTTATGGGATTTTATATTTGGTAGCTCATGTAATTCTGTTGGTATTTTTTATCTAAAAAGTTGTTAGGTGAGTGATGAGATGGACGCTCCCTAATACGGCGTCAGTGCGCCAAAATAGTCTTTTCAAATAGACTATTTACATAGGGAACGTTCAAGATGAAATATAAAACAATTACCATCGATTTAGCAAAGAATGTATTTTAAGCAAGAATCTTATGGGTGACCCCATGAATTAGGGCCTCTTCTGCAAAATCATCAAAGTTCACTGCCGCACAGGCAACCTAGAAAAATATACTCGCGAATAGAAATAGGAATACGCTACAGAGTAAATCAAATCTAAGTATTACCAATACCTAAGCCAGATTTTATCTCACTAGTGATTAAGGATAAATTATCGGTGTCCCATATATTTTTATCATCTTTAATTCATTTTTGTTGTACTATCTGAAAATAGAATATTTGTTTGTTTTTTAATCAATTTCAACTGACTTTAAGGGACTATATATGTTGCAAAAAATCGTGGTAAATACGCTATTTTCTAGCTTTATCTTATTAACTGCATGTGGTGGTGGGGGCGGCAACGAAACCAGCGGTGGAGTAGTTGGTGACGGTGGTGGAACTAGTGATGGTGGTGGAACTGGTGATGGAGGTGGTGAGCTAAATTCACTTTTAACATTCCAGACATTCGGGCTAGAAAGAATCGACTACGATTATGACAATAATGGTGTTGCCGAAGGAGTAGAAACTTTCAGTTACGATGATTCTGGTAGGCTTGTATTAAGTACATATTTATACACAGCAGATGGCACAGCGGATTTACCTGCAAGTTTTGGGAATCCTCATAGGGGCTTCATGACTGTTGAGATAACGTATACCTACGATGACATAGGAAGGGTAATAAAAAGTAATAATATCGCAGTATCCAATACTTCGCCTGATGCTTCCTCATCCAGAGCATCAAGAACTATTGACTTTACTTTTGAATATAAAGACGATTCAGAATATCCCATGTCGATTACTGAAAATTATTTGGATGAAAGTGACGTGCCTCTTTATCGGCATACAGATATTTTTACTTATAATGAGGAAGATAGTTTAGAAAATGTTGTTCGTGAATATGACCCGTCTGTAAGTTCGACTTCTATAAATAATCCAGGATATTTGTATAGTGTAGTGTATGAATATTCAGATACTATTGGTTCAATTCCAACCTACAACTATCTTGATGAATTTTTGGTTGCAACAATATTCAATTATTCATCGGATGGATTAATAAGCTCGGCGATTGTCACCAACGATGCCAACATGTCACTCCCTCCACCACGATTATCTTCTATTGTTGAGTATTCTTATAATGACAGGGGATGTCTCATTAGCTTTAATTCTGGCTTATATGATGATTCTGGGGAGATTGATAAAAAACAATCAATGGAGATAACATTCGGTAGCCAAGATCGCATTACTCTCAGAGAATACGATGGAGACTTTGACGGCATTGTTGATGGTTCTGAGAGCTATTTTTATGGGAATGTTGGGAATACTACATGGCCGTATAATGCAGTGCAATTTGGCTATCCACATGTTTATCTGCAAGGGCAAAAAACTAATTGTCTAACCGACTAAAAATCAAGTGGTAAGGTAGTTGGTCAAGTTTACTCTTCGCTGACTATCTTTCGCCCAGTAAGACAAAACTGGGGGAAGATCACGGTTTTGATTATTAGGAAAGGTGTCTGAGGTATTCCCACCGATAAAATATAAAAATCATATAGATAATTTAAAATCAATATTGCTTAGGTCAGAAATTTCGTGATTCTTGTGATTGAAATAAATTTCAAAGACACTCACTGTAACAAAATGGTAAAAATCGAATTAAATCATGTTGTTATAGTTTTTTTGTGTGGGTTTTGGCTTTTTCTTTGTCCCTAAAAAGCACAATGAAAGCGAGGCGTTGTTGATTGTTTTGAATATCAGAGTCAGAACAAGGTTATTTTAGACAACTAGATCAAACCACGTTAATAACCTATACCAGCGGGTGCAGGTTAATTCAGTAGTGAAATAGTTAGATAAGGGTAGGGGCTTTTCTATCCCAATTTGTGGGTTGTTTCTTTTTGTTCTCTGCACTGCGTAGCGCTCTGTGGTGAATAGCTTTTGTCTGTTGTCTTTTGCTTTTACTCGATTCTAATCGCTGATTTTCAACGAACCTGACCCCATAACCAGCCCTGCAACCGCAGAACTAAAAATACGCTTTAACGTATATTTATTATAATTACGCCATAGCGTATATTGATAGTGTATACTCTATAGCGTATTTTGTGATAAGTTACGCTATAGCGTATTTGATTTGGGGTAGAACAATGAACATCACTCGGCCAGAACAACTGAGTAATTTGATTAAAGAGCATCGCAAAAAAACGGGTCTGACCCAGAAAGAGGTTTCAGACCTTATTGGTATTCGCCCGGCTACCGTATCTGACTTTGAGAATAAAGCTGAGTCCTCTAAGCTTGAGACACTATTTAAGATCTTAGCTGCGCTTAATTTGCAGTTGGATGTCAGCTCTCGTGACAGCAACCAGCATAAAGAAAATCATTTGGATGAGAACTGGTAACTAATGAACATACTTGATGTCTACATGAATGGGATAAAAGTGGGCGAGTACACGCGTACCAAAAGCGGTGCAAACCGCTTTACCTATGATAGCGCTTGGCTTGATAACCCTAGAAAACGTAGCATCTCTTTATCTATGCCACTACGGGAGTCAGGCTATCAAGGCGCTCAAGTATATAATTTTTTCGACAACTTACTGCCTGATGCGCGAGAAATTAGAGAGCGAATAGTCGCTCGCTACGATGCTGACTCGACTGAGCCATTTGATATTCTGTCAAAAATTGGCAGAGACTGCGTAGGTGCAATACAGTTGTTGTTACACCCATCACCAGCACCTGAGATAAAAACCATTTATGCCAAGCCACTCAATGATAAGCAACTGGCGGCTATCTTTAATGGATATCAATCTGCCGCACCATTAGGCATGCTCAGAGAAGAAAATGACTTTCGTATATCACTGGCCGGTGCTCAAGAAAAAACCGCGCTGCTATACCAAAATGGTAATTGGTACTTGCCCCAGCAAGCAACGCCCACTACTCATATTATTAAGCTGCCAATTGGTGAAATACGCTCTCACGACCGTATTATTGATATGACTCATAGTGTTGAAAATGAGTTTTTGTGTTTACGTATAGCTCGCGCCTACGGATTTGCTGTGGCTGATTGTGAAATCATTGCGGCAAACGGCTATAAGGCGTTAGCCGTCAAACGATTTGACAGGCGATTTTCAGAAGATGGGTCATGGATCGTCAGACTGCCGCAAGAAGATTTCTGCCAGGTAGTTGGCGTGTCGCCTGCAAAAAAATATGAATCAGATGGCGGACCTGGGATCAATCAGATAATGAAAGAACTACTGGGATCGCAGACGCCACTGGAAGATCGTGCGACCTTCATGGGGGCGCAAATATTATTCTGGTTGTTGGGTGCAACAGACGGGCATGCAAAAAACTTTTCTATATTTATTAAGCCTAATAACCAATATTGTCTCACCCCTGTGTACGATATTCTGTCAGCCTATCCGTTGCTCAGTAAAAAGGGCTTACATGAGAAAGATTTAAGACTTGCAATGTCACTCAAGGGCAAGAAAAAACGGAAGTACCAATGCAACATGATTTTCCCTAAGCACTTCATTGCTACTGCAAAAGAAGTAGGATTCAGCGAAACAGCAATGAAGAAAATGCTTGAAGACATGTCGTCTAAAACAGAAAACGTTATCGAAACAGTCGAAAAGTCGCTACCGAACGACTTTCCTACCTTTATCTCACAACCTATTTTTGCAGGTATGCGAAAAATGAGTGCGCGGCTTTTATAGTCGCAGTGAATATCAGAACAAGGTTATTTAGACAACTAGATCAAAACCACGTTAATAACCTAGATCTGCGGGAGTAAATTAATTTAACAGTAAAATAGTTAGATAAGGGTAGGGGCTTTTCTATCCCAATTTGTGGTTTTTTTTGTTCTCTGCACTGCGAAGCGCTTTGTGGTAAATGCTTTTAACCTTCGGAAAAGGCGCATTTTTAAATTCTGTCATGGTCAGTGCAGCTATTTACTACAGATTAAAGTTTAAGATTGAAGCGTTACATTCTTTTTAAAATGAGAGTATAACGCTTCAAGTTTTTACTTAGGATGAGCGATATTGCCGGCCTAATTATCGGCCGGTATTGGCATCGGATAATGCCTTAAAGCGTACAACCTTAAATTCGCCCTGTGTACCGTCTTTGCCGTTATTTAATACGGGAGAGCGGTGTAGTTCATTCACAGTGCCATAGATGTAATTATCTAAGCCGACAGCAAGCCCGTCAGGCCATGACACATCATCACGCTGAATAAGGGTTTTATATTGACCATTTGCTTGAGTGTAACCGATTGCGTCATTTGTTATTGAAGTGACATACACATTGCCGGAGTTATCCATTGTTATGCCGTCAGAAATGGGCTTGTCACCATAACGCTGTACTTTTTTGTCTAGTTCTCGCTCTGATAGGCTTGTATCTAATAGATCTTTGGTGGCAATTCGGTACAAACTTGTGCCAGACATCGAACCGTAGTAAACATATTCAAAGTTACTATCTATGGTGATTGGGTTCACGCCCATGCGAACTGGTTGGCCGTTTAGGTAGACAGTTTTCTCATCAATGACCATATCGATGTCTTCGGCTTTGGTTGACATAGACTTTTTCAATACTCGGCGAGCTATGCCGGTTTTCAAGTCAACCACAATGATTGAGGCCGTGCCCGTATCAGCGATGTAGATTGCGTTGTTTTTGCTATCAACTGCTAAGTCATTTAGAAAGCTTGAGTCAGTAATCACAGGCTTAGCTAGGTAAATTATTTTATGCAGTTGTTCTTTCTTGGTGTTCCATCCTACTAATCGCCCTGCATGATCAGGCCCAGACGTGTCTAACAACCACAAAATACCATTGGCATCGATATTCAACCCAAGTACCCCGTAAAGGCCACCAGACTCTCGGCTTTGAGCCGCATACGCCCAGTTTTCATTGGGGTAAGGTTTGGTTGTTCCATCTGGTAACAGCTCAACGATCCGCAGAGATTTGCCATAAAAGTGGTGAATACTGAGAAATATTCGGCCATCAGAGCCCACCGCAATGTTGCCTGGAGGCGTTTCTGCACTGAGGTTGGCAACTACTTCAAGTTGCCTTACTTTATCGGCTGCTGCAATGTTTAGGCTAAATGCACTGGTCGCAATCATAGCGGCCGACACTAATAGTTTGAATGAATGAGTCATTTTAACGTTCCTTTTGGTAGGTTATTGCCACGTGTTTAGATTTGCTGCAACGATTCAACAACTTCGCTAGGCTCTGCGCGCTGTGTGTAATCAGCATTCACATCAGCAAATACGATTTTGCCTGATGGGGCAATGACATAGGTTGCCGCAAGAGGTAATTCGAAAGCGCCTTTGCCGTTATGAGCCTCGACTTCAATGCCAAACCCACTGTAAATAGGCTTGATTGAGTCCGGTAGAGTAAACACTAGACCTAAGGTTTTAGAAAACTCAGAATTAGGATCAGACAATACAGAGAAGGTTAGCGCATTTTTTTCTGCTGTTGAAAGTGATGCATCAGGTAGCTCAGGAGTTATCGCCAGTAAGCTAGCCCCTTGTGATTTGATATCGTCAAGCACGTTTTGGTACGCACGCAATTCTAAGTTGCAGTATGGGCACCATCCACCACGGTAAAGTGTTAGTACTACCGGGCCTTGAGAGAGCTTTTCTGACAACGTAACTTGGTTGCCAACTTGGTCTGAAAGAGAGAATGCAGGAAATACCTCACCCACTTTAGGAGCAAGCTTCTCAAGCTCTTTTGCTTTTAGAGCTTCGACTTCAGCCAGCATGACAGATAGCTTTTCAGCAGGGATATTTTTAGCAGATGCTTCACGCACTTCAGTTAGTTGCTCTTTAAGACTCATATGGATTTCCTTGAGATTAAATTTATTTTTGAATGAACGTTCAAAATGTTATTTCCGCGAGCGATGTTTGTCAACGTTAATTTGAATAACCATTCAAAATGTTATTAAATATCACCTGTACTCAATAAAGTAATGAGCGTTATGGCGATTAAAAAATTCGATGTGGATGTCGTGCTTGAGCAGGCAATTAACATATTTTGGCAATATGGTTACCATGGAACTTCTATGCAGCAATTGTTACAAGCCACGGGGTTACGCCCTGGTAGCTTGTACCGAGAGTTTGAAAGCAAAGAAGGTTTGTACTTGCTTGCTCTGAGTCGCTATGCCGCGGACACTATTACGACCGTGAACGCGCGTATACAAGGCAGTTCAAGTGTTCTTGATGGCATAAAGTCGATACTGCTGGACTTGTTCGAAGCGGCCAAAGCTAAGGATTACTGTGGTTGCTTTTTAGTAAAAACGCAATTGGAGTTGTCTGCTCACAATGAGTCGATACTTACTAATGTTTCTGAAGAGTTTGCGAAAATCGAAGCAAATTACTGCGCTCACCTAAAGACGGTATTCTCGCCTGAAATCAGTGTGCAATATGCAAAACAGCTTATGCTCATAATTTTTGGTATTCGTGTTTACAGTTATCAAAGTGAGCAACCTGCAGATATTAAGGAATTTATTTTATCCATATTGCCATGGTTGAAAGATGATTCTAATAAAAACATTAAGCAGGGGTAACGGGGTAGACCAGTAGTTTGGTGAAGTAATATCAGAGTCTGTATAAGGTTATTTAGACAACTAGATCAAAACCACATTAATAACCTAGATCTGCGGGAGTAAATTAACTCAACAGTAAAATAGTTAGATTAGGGTAGGGGCTTTACTATCCTATTTCTAGATCTATTGTCCGTGTGCTCTTGCAGCGTAGCGCGCTGTGGTGAAACGTTTTAGTCTTTTACTTTTTTCTTTCACCTAGCCACTGCTTACTGTTTTAACAGGGTGGATTCCGGCTAAAAAGCACACCGGAATGACGGTGTTGTAAGTTATCAAGACAGTCATATTCATTCGGTCGCATGAGTCGCTGCGGGAATGCATTGATCATTAGGCGACCGTTGTTTTATCAGCTCTTATTTTATAACTTGAGCTTAAAACCTGACTTTTCCATGTAGCTAGCGAGCAATACAACTAGGTAAGCGTACCCAAATGAAACAAGTAGACCAATGCTGCCACTGTTTAACATATCCGGAAGCCTTAGACCGGTAATCTCCCTCATGGGATAGTAAAAATAGGGGATTAAGTAACAGGTTAAAGTAGCTGTACCGGCAGCAGTAAAGAACGAGGCCCATTTGGTAAAGCCTTTAATTTCAACCAGAAAATAAAGCATTGCATAACAAATAATGGAAAACGCAATGGATACGCCCAGTTTATAAATCATCCAATAGTAGGGCTGCATTAAGAATGCATACAGTATATTTATAGCCGCAAACAACAGCAGTATCCAAAAAGTAAGAATTTGACTTTTTTGTCTAAAGTGTTGAATGAGTAAGGTGGATACAACGCCTGCCGCGGTGAAAGTTGGGATAAATCCTTGAAGTACCGTTCCAAAATAGCTAAGCACCCCGGGCAATTCGCTCAGTGGGCCCGCAAAATTGAGAATTGAAAGAATATTAAAAATAACAAAAAAGACAATCGAGATGAGCAATTTATTGCGGCTAATCAAAGCAAGTAGTGAGTTAGCAAGGTATGCCCAGCCAATTAGACCAAGTATTCCCCACCAGTGAGTACGCATGCCTAGTTCACCGTTTTCCCCGCCGCTATAAACAAAAGCCAGAAAAACCAGTAAACACACGCCAATGCACTGTATTGGTAGATAGAACTTTTGGGCAATTGGACTTTTACGCCAGTCAATCCATATCAGCACTACCCCCAGTGCCATGATAAAGCCCCACCACTGAGAGCCAAAAACGATAGTTGCGTTGTGTGCGATTTCATAATTAACAATAAAAACACCGATTAACAAAAGCGATGCGCCTCGAATTAGAATGTGTTTTGTAATCGACCAGGAACTGTGATTCTTATCTAACCTTATTTGTAACGCTAAGGGGATACTCATGCCAACAACAAATAGAAAAAGTGGAAAGATAAGATCAGAAAAACCGATATAGTTTTCACCTGCTGGACCATGGGCAAGCCATTTGGGGACTTCACTTAGAGTGGAAAAGTCGTTCACCCAAAGCATAAATAACATCGTTAAGGCACGTAAAATATCAATTGATTCGATTCTGGTATGAGTAGGCATATCATCGTGATTTTAATTTAATTTGAGAGGTATCATACACATAAATATTGCGATCTCAATGCACTATCCCAATAAAATGCAATCGGTTACATCATGATTCTTACTGAGGTTACGACTAAAACAAGTCAGCTATCTTAAATACTATTTAGAGTAATGTTCGCTCATAAAAATGGCAACGTCATACAAGGCGTTAGAGCCCACTTTGTGGATGTCATTTTGAGAGGAGTGGCCACTAGTTTCTATCGCATTTAAGTTTATCTACTCATTCTCAGAAATAATTGATTCGCATACATGCGTGGGAAGGGCAAAATACAATGGCATCGTCTTTGCCGATTGAAATATCAATACTTAACTGAGCCGTCACATTAATTTTTCCCGATGTTTCAATTATCGTTAGTCGATGGCGGCGTTATTCAACTTATAGGTTGTAGCTATTCCAACTATATCAAAATACCCTTTAGCGTCTTAAATTTTGGAATAGAACAATGAACATCATTTGGCCAGAACAACGTTATTTTAAATTGTATTAATTGGACTTCTATTTTTATTTCGGTGCGCCATATTCTAATGTCCATAGATTCAATTGTCTCACATTGGGTGCGGGTCAATGTTTACGATTGTAAATACCATCAATAAGCGACAGCATAATGGCCTTGTGTCGAGGAAGATTTGTCATTGTATCTTCTGCAGCCACAAGGTTTCCGTCTAGTCGCATGCTTATGTAACCGTGGATCATTGACCATATTGCAATGGCATCGGTCTCGATGTCTACTCGGTGGTTTATTTTGTCTTGTTGCAGAAGTGAAAGTAGTGCCGAATAGACGCGATCCATTTCCTTAGCCAGACTGGGGTCGTCTTGATCGATTAGCCCGCGTTGCCAGAGCAGTTGATAGCGATTTGGAGTGTCGAAAGCAAATTGGAAACAGGTTTCAGCGAAGGCTTGAATAGCTTGTTCGGGTTTATCCGCTAATTTGCTTATTGCTTCGGTGGTTAGATCTGCGAGCTCAGAAAAAATTACTGTAGCTATGGCGGTCAGCATTGCTCGTCTTGTTGGGAAATGGTTGGCGGGAGCGGAATGGGCTACATTTGCGTTGCGTGCCACGGCGCGAATAGTGACACCCTCCATTCCGTGAATATCGAGTATTGCTAATCCCTCTTTAAGTAGTGCCATTCTGAGATCGCCGTGCTTTTGTCCTGCGCTACGTTTGGGTTTTGTTTTCAAATTGACACTGTCCATTTTGTTCGACATACTGACGCTGTCCATTTTAACAGCAGCTTGTATTTTAGCCAAGCTGTATAGTGGTTGCGAAGAGGCCTACGCCTCGATCTAAACGCACTATTTACTGATTAATATCAACGAGGGATCCAATGAATTCGAACCAGATTATTTGGCCTGTTCTAGCGCAAATATTTTTGACCCTAATAATGTTTATTATATTGGGAGTGAGGAAAGCTAAGGCTGTAAAAGCGGGGGCAGTTAATCGCCAGCAGGCTGCTTTGAACAATCAAGTATGGCCGCAGGATGTGATTAAGGTTTCTAACAATATTGCTAATCAATTTGAAGCTCCAGTGTTGTTCTACGTTCTTTGTTTGGTGCTCTACAGTATCAATGCTGTTGGCATAGTGGCTATTGTTTTAGCATGGTTATTTGCGTTGAGTAGGTTTGCTCATGCGTATGTGCATATTGGTTCTAATTATGTCCCAATGAGACTTCGGTTATTCTTGATAGGTTGCTTTGTATTGATTGCAATGCTTTTTCAAGTAGCTTGGAAACTGGCTACAGCATAAAAAAAATACATTGCCCTTCACCACAACAAAATTAATTGCGTTTATTAGACTGAACAGCGATTTAAAAAGTGAAAGTAATAGAAAATTAGGGTTAAATGTTCGGCGCTCATATATAAAAATCAATTTATAAAATAGGTACATAGCGTAATGACCATGAAATTATTTTTAATGACTCTATGCATATTATTCACACTTGGGTGCAGCAATACGCCTAGCTCAGACGAATGGATAACCCTGTTCAATGGCAAAGATTTAGACGATTGGACGGTGAAAATTCATCATTATGAAGCGGGCCATAACTACGGCAATACCTTCAGAGTAGAGCAGGGAATGCTAAAAGTGCGTTATGACCAATATGACTTTAGCGACGAATTTGGGCATATATTTTACAAAACCCCCTTTAAAAACTTTCACCTTAGCGTTGATTACCGTTTTAGTGGGGAATTTGAAGACAATGCGCCTAGCTACGCTTTGCTAAATAGTGGTGTGATGTTTCATAGCCAGTCGGCTGGATCTCAAAACAAAGAACAAAATTGGCCGGTATCGGTAGAAATGCAATACCTCGCAGACTTAGGTGATGGTAAGCGCACAACTGGAAATATGTGTTCGCCTGGTACCAACATTGTATTTAATGGCAAGGTATATCCGAAGCATTGTTTACAATCAAGCAAAAAAGCCCTGCCTAAAGATCAATGGGTAACGGCTGAGTTAATTGTGAAAGATTCCAAAATAACACAGCTTATTAATGGCGAAGTGGTACTTGTGTATAGCAACCCTACAATTGACGCGAATGACCAAACGGTAAAAGGTGCGGCAGCCGAGTTTACACAAGGCGGTAAGGCATTGGACTCGGGCTATATTGGGCTACAAAGTGAAGGTCAACCTATCGAATTTAGGAACGTAAGAATTAAATTACTAGAATAGAGTCTTTAGTTGTTGATACAAATAAGCCGCTAATACTAGCGGCTTGGTTTACCTATAAATTATCGTTAATATTGTCAGTAGGTTATTTATAAACTATTCAGCATAGTTTCTGCATCACTGACTTCAAATTTGCCGGCAGCTTCAACGTTTAGTGCCATCACTATACCGTCATCTACTAACATTGAATAACGTTTTGAACGCACGCCGCCAAAGGTAGCGGTTTGCACTTCTAGACCAATCGCTTGGGTAAACTCTGCGCCGCCATCAGCTAACATAGTCACAGCCTCAGCGTTTTGGGTGTCACCCCAAGCGGCCATGACAAATGCGTCGTTGACCGACAAACAAATGATATCGTCAACACCTTTAGCCTGTAACTTATCGGCTAGGGTGATGTAACCCGGTAAATGTGCCTCTGAACAGGTTGGCGTAAACGCGCCAGGTACCGCAAATAGCACTACTTTTTTACCTGCAAATAATTCACTAGTAGTGGGATTACTTGCTTGCCCTGCCTTGCGTAAACTAAAAGATACTTCGGGTAATTTTTCACCTACTTTAATCATGTTTTATCCACTTATGGTTAATTAACGTTTGTCGTCATAGTACTTTATTCGTAAAACAGGTATCACCCAAATGTTTTTTGTTTTTAAGTAAAGGTTACTGTCATAGCTAGTACGTGAATGGGGTCGTTATATTGTTGCGATGGGTCAACAGGACCGATGGATCAACAGGATAGGCTTGATATTGCATAACCAACGGTGCCAAAGCTTGGTAAAGCCGTCGTTAGAAAAAAATGGATTCCGGCTAAAAAGCACACCGGAATGACGGAGTATCTACGAGTACCTGGGAGTATCTAGGAGGCTGGAGTATCATGGGGAAGAGTAAACTTTATTTGAAGTCAATAGATGATTCTAGTTTATCAAGCCACTGTGTTTCACTAACCACACTAACGCTACAATATTTCCTATCACAGTAACCCAGAATGCAAACCTGAAGTCTTTTTTCTGTGATTTATGTCGTAATAGTTGTTGGGCAAATGCGGCGCCCGGTCAGCCCCCGGCGAAAGCTAGTGCATGCAAGGTGACTTCTGGGGTTCGCCAGTTTCCCTTTTTGGCGCTGGATTTATCCTTTGCATAAACAATATAGGTGAACAGACTTAACACGCTATAAACCACCAAAATCATTTGTGGAATTTTAC
This sequence comes from Paraglaciecola sp., assembly GCF_039964565.1. Lineage (GTDB taxonomy): Bacteria > Pseudomonadota > Gammaproteobacteria > Enterobacterales > Alteromonadaceae > Paraglaciecola. The sequence continues at coordinate 181,866 of NZ_JBDVXF010000045.1, read as the reverse complement.
CTAGCAACCAATTAACAACGATTATTACCATAAAAAACGCCGCCAAATATAAAGAAAATTTATTACTTTTGGCGGCTGATTTCTGAATGAGTTTTTCGCCACTAAAGGTCGCTTCAATGGCTTTTGAACGCCCATTTTTATCAACACAGAGGGTATAAGTGATGATGTCGTTAATTGCGGGCACTCTGGCCTTGTTATTGAATCCACTTTTGTGAATAAAGATATCTTTACTTTTATCAAATGGCGCTATAAAGCCAAACGCTTTATCTGCATTCCAACTGACTAGCTTTCCTTTACCTCGCATTTACAGGCTCCGTTATTGTCGCAATTTGTACCATGCTAATTTTTATCCAGCAATGGCATTAATTCTTGTGTTCGATCATTCCATCTGGCGTTGAAGAGTTTAAGTTGTTGTTTTCTGATTTTTGCACAGGCGACGAATATTTTCATGTCGTTACTGTTCGCTAAACATTGGTCGGATTCTTGGAAATAGTCATACCAAGCTAATTTCTTTTTGCCCTTAAAATTGGTTTAGTCAGAAACGGTTACATGGCTTGTTTGTTTATGGCCCTTGGGTACGTATATGTTGTTGCTCTTAGGAGACGTTTTAGCCTTGGATCGCAGTGGTGGTGACTGTTTTGATGCTTTACTCTCAGGTTGTCGCAAACATTCTAAAAAGTCTTTTTTGGCTTTTCGGTGCTGTTTGCGAGCAAATTCAGTAACTTTATGTCTCAAGGAGTCGTTCCATTTATCTACACGCATTTTTTCATTTTCGCATTGGCTTTGCGCAGCGGCGCTAAATAAGATTACAACCAACACGAATATCAATGTTTTCAACGCTTCACATCCTGTAAGTGGGTAGTGTTTTTCTTGAGTATGTCAAACTTAACAAAGTAGACGCAACAAACAATTAGGTAAATTAAGTATGCGATTTATGTTGTGTGTATAGATCCAAAACGTCTGTTTCCCACTTCGTAAAATCAGATTCATTTATTTCGTTCGAGCAATCAGAGAATCGCAATAATGCTATAAATACGAAGTTTTGAAGTAGAAACAGTGCTAAACAGCGCGACTAGTTAAAACGGATTGGGTTATAACGGATTGCGCTTTTTGTCTGCCCCAAATTTATCGGCGTCCATTCCTTGTTTCCAGTAACCTGTGGCATGCATGTTAAGGCGTGAGAAGTCGAGTTCTCCGAGTAACATGCCTTTTATTGTCCTGAGTTGGCTGGCTTCAAGGCCCATAAAAACTTGGCTATCTTTGTTTATTTTGGTTGCTAGTGTACGCGTCAATTCTTCAAGACTCAGAGTTGATTGGTCTTCGATATGCCAATGAACCTGTTGCGCACCATCCATCTCAATAACATCATCGGCCGTGGGTACTGTGACTATGGCGGTGATGGATGCTTCTGATGAGATAAATTTGGCGTAACCATTCACAGCGTTCACCGAGGTGATGTCGCCAATCAGTAGATAACTTGAAGCCTCAAAGTTAGTGAGCTTGCGTGTGCCTGGGCCGCCAATTGTTAATGGGTCGCCTACTTTGGCATTTTGTGCCCACTGGGTTGCAGGCCCTTGATGGCGGTTCACTACAAAATCCAGTGTCAGGCGTTGGCTCTTCGCATCAAATTCGCGAATAGTGTACGAGCGTTTAATGGCATCGTGTTGATTGTTTGAGGTGATAGGAGAGCCATCGGCTAAAAATATAATTTTAACGTGAGCGCCGTCTTGGTCGGTGGGAAAATCATGTAAATCATCGCCACTCAAAACGAAACGTTTTAGGTGTGGCGTTAGCTGGTGGATTTCAGCTACTTGGGTGGAACGAAATTTTCGGTTCATGACTTTATTGAACATTTGCCGTACTGGATTCATATTAGGTCTCGCTTATAAAACTGGTAATACACAGCAGGAAGCTGTTATAATTGGTTGATAAAGTCAAGTATACATGCAAGGTTGATAAAGTCAACTATGTGGGAGTGATAATGAATTTACGAGAAAACATCTTCGCATTGGCTCAGGCTTATCGAATGCATATTAAAGAAGCGGTGAACGCCAATGAGCTAGGCCTAAATGGTATGCACGTTAGGTGTTTGCACGCTATTGCAAATTGCCCGCAGTGCACCGCTAACGCCATAGTGAACCAATTAGGTAGAGACAAAGCACAAATTGCTCGTTTAATTAAAGATATGTTAGACAAAGGCTGGCTAGAGAAACACGCTAGCGAGTTTGACAAACGCAGCCAAATTTTGAGTTTGTCGAGCAGTGGTAAACAGATCCAACAACAACTGGTTAAGCTTGAAAAACAGCTAGAGCAAAGCTTTAAATCTGGGTTAACTACGCAGGAATTAGACGAATTTAGTCGTATTTCGTCAAAAATGTTGGCTAATTTGACTGAGCATAGTTGGGAATGAAAGGAAGGGGATAGGAGATAGAAGATAGGAGATAGGAGATAGGAGATAGTACATAAGGGATAGTGGATAGGAGATAGGGGGTAGTAGATAGTAAGAAAGACGTTGTTTAGGGCTTGAGTTACTTTGGATTTACGTTTACTTCTATTAGGTTTGGCAGTGCGTTTAAATATTCTGGTTTGTGGTGGGTGAGTAACACTACTGTTTTGTTTTTAAGCCAAGGCTTTAGATTATTCCAAATTCGTGCTGCCATCTGATGATCTATGCCGTTAAAGGGCTCATCTAATAAAACCAAAGGTTGCTGTCTTAGTATCAATCGAGCTAGGCAAATGCGTCTGGCCTGACCGCCTGACACTTTACCGTTGCTTTCGCCAAGCCAAGTGTTTAGGCCTTCGGGTAGTGAGTTTGCCCATTTATCTAATTCCACCATTTTAAGTGTGTCCCATACCGCATCTTCACTGACGTCTGTTAGTCCGATAACAAGGTTGTACCCTAAACTGCCTGATAAAATAGCATTAGATTGTTGTAAATAGCCCACAGTGTTATGCCATGTAGAGGCTGCGATGGTAGATAAATCGTGCTGTTTATTGACGATTATTTTTGTTTGCTTGTTACTTGGCTCGCTGCCAATCAGTAGGTTTGCAATGGTGGACTTACCCGCACCCGATTTACCCTGAATATTGATAACTTGGTTGGCAGCAAATTTAAGTCTTATAGGTTGACTTTGACTAAGGGTAATTTGGGGGTGATCGTGAATTGTGATGTCAATCAGTGACAGCTTAAAATGGTCATCTGGTTGCGGTAAAGGCGATGCCGTGTTTAAGGTTAATAATCGATTTGCAGCGTAGTGAGTTTTGCCCCATGTACTGAATAATGCTGGGAAACTTTGTAACACTTCAGTCATTGCTAGGCTCATCATCACTAACATCACAGCAATGCCCCCATGCATTTCATTGATAGTAACCATATACAGCACTATGGATATAACACCGACAGTACAAAGACTTAAGATGATGTCTAGGACCAGCTGGAAGTTGCCAAGTTTGTTATTTACCTCATGTTGCGCTTGATAAAAACCGTCTAAAGCTTGATGAGTGGCAAGTTCGTGTTGTTGCATTAATTGGCTAGTTTGTAATTCATATGCCCCTTGAATATGTTCGATAATAGCGGCACGCGTTTGGTTTAATAAACTAGAACAAGCCACCCCAGCGGCTTTTGAATGTTTAATTTTAAGTCGCACTGTTAGACCTAAACATAACAACATCACCAAACCAGCAAACAACGCAAAATTAAGCCAATAAAATGCCATAAAAATACACAGAGTAATAATTAGTAACAGCGCGGCAATGGGGGGAATGATATAGCGTAATAATATGCCATCTAGGGCATCAATATCGGCGGTTAGCCTGCTTAACCATTCACTGTCGGAGCTGGCGCGTAATTGCTTGGCTGGCAGCATTGACAACTGCCTAAACAAGGTCACTCTAAAAGCCGCCACTAAACGCAAAATTGAGTCGTGGTTGTACATGCGCTCAACGTAGCGTCCTACAGTGCGGCTTAGAGCAAAAAAGCGGATCCCAGAGCCCGGCATATACATATCAAAGGTCACTACTATCACTGCAGCAATACTCATCCCGATTAAGGCAGTTGCGGTAATGAACCAACCTGAAAGCATCAAAAGAGCAACGCCCGACAACATAGTCAAAAACGACCAGAAAATGCCAATGTATAAACGATTGCCAAGGGTGCGGTGAATTAACTTAAACCAATACAGCATCTGACTAAGCCCCTGCACGATCAAGGTTGATATGTTGACTAGCAAGGGCAATCACATCGGGATCGTGGGTGGCTATCACCAAAATGCTAGAAGGTTGCAGTAATCTCATTGCTTTGATGATCAAGGCCTTACTTTTTGTATCTAATCTGGCTGTGGGTTCGTCGAGTAACATCACTGGGCTGGGGCTAAGTAACAATCGCGCAAAAGCGATACGCTGGATTTGCCCACCTGATAATCCTTGGTTGTGTTCACCAATCAGTGTATCTAATCCGTGTTGATGGATGTTGAGTTCGTTGATTAAATCCAACTGGTTGAGCACGTCGAGCATCTCCTGATCGCTAGCGTTGGGTGCTAGAGCTAACAAGTTGTCGCGGATACTCGCGTTTTTGATCCAGGCTTGTTGTGGTAAGTAGGCTGCAGTTACCTTTGTGTCGGTGGGGGTTATTGCAGAGCCCGCAAGTGCTGGTAAATAGCCCGCTAAGGTATGTAGTAAAGTTGACTTACCGCTACCTGATTGCCCTGACACCACTAACACATCACCTAAATTAAGGGCTGCATTTAAGTGAGTGGCTTGGGGTGTATTTGCTGCGTGCCCTATGGATAAGTCTTTTAACACCAAGCTGTATTGACTGAGCGGACGAATAGTGGGGCCAGTAGCTGAGTTAGGGGCATTGAATGTATTTGAGTTATATTGCTCAAATTCAAATGCTTCGACTAAGTTATTTGCTGCACCTAAGGCCGATGCGCGATCGTGGTAATATTGAGATAGGGTACGCAAAGGCTGAAAAAATTCCGGCGCTAAAATCAGTATCGCCAATCCGCTGAATAACGTTAGGCTATCGGCTGGCCCCCAGGTAATCGCGCCATACAATGCAAAACCAATATAAATCGCCAATGCCGCAATGGCGACACTGGTAAAAAACTCCAATACGGTAGAAGACAGAAACGCTACTTTTAGCGTGCGCATCACGACTTGGCGGTAGCGGTCGCTGTATTCTTTTACTTCTTGGAGCACTTCATTGCTGGCACCTAGTAAGTTGATAGTTGATAGGTTCGCTACTCTATCTAAAAAATGTCCGGCTAAACGTTGCCTAATAGTGGAGTATTTTTGATTTAGTCTTTCAGCACCTATGCCAACTAACACCATAAAAAGAGGAATAAGCGGAGCGGATATCAGCAATAATAAGGCGCAGAGCCAGTTTAAATACGCCACCACCACTAAAATAAATAAAGGCGATATTAACGCCAGTGCTTGTTGCGGCCAGTAGCGAGCAAAATAGCCATCCATTGCTTCAATGTCTTCGACAAATTGACTGGCATAGGCGCCAGCAGAAGTATGTTTGAGATAAAGAGGGCTGGCGGTTCGCCAATATTGCAGCATTTTTTGCCTGATGTGTTTTCTCACCTTGGTGCTGGCGATGAGCGAAAAATGGGTTTGAAAACGGGTTAAAAAGGCTCGGCCAAGCATTGCCATTAAAATGACAAGTAAAACATTAGCTTGCTGCTTAAAACTGGCATTTTCGACAATAATTTGATGCGCGGCAAAACTAAATAACACCCACTGTACAATCATCAATAGCGATGCACTGGCACCACAGCCAACCGCACACCATAGGTTTGCTTTTTGCTGTTGTACATAACCACTTAAAAAAACACGACCCGTTGTAGCTTGTGCTGCTTCGAGTCGTTGACTTGGCTGTTGCCCAGATTGTTGATTGGTTTGGGGCATCAGTGGTTAGTTGCCCTCAATGGTAACCGCCTTCTTTGACTTTACCTCTGAAAACCCAATAGGTCCAAGTGGTGTAACCCAGCACAACTGGAATAACAAACAAAAAGCCAAGCAATAAAAACAACTGAGAGTTATACGAAGATGCCGCGTCCCAAATAGTATATTTAGGTGGCACAATGTAAGGCCATTTACTGGCTAAAAGCCCTAAGTAGCTGAATAAAAATACTCCCATTGTGGCTACAAAAGGTAAGCCGTCTTGCTTCTTTTTCACCGCTCGGATAACCAAATAAGAACAATACAGAGCCATGGCAGGTAATACCCACAAAACGCTGATGTGGTCGAACCAACGCGTTCTTACAAATGGGTCGACAAAAGGTGTATAAATACAAACTATGGCAAACACCGTCAGTAGGCCTGCTAAAAGTCGAGGTGTGATTTTGTAGGCCCAGTCTTGTAATTCACCTTCGGTTTTCATAATCAACCAGGTACTACCTAATAAGGCATATCCCACCACTAAACCAAAACCGGTAAGCACAGAAAAAGGCGTGAGCCAATCGAGAGGCCCACCTGAATAAACCATACCCGTGGTTTCAAAGCCTTGAATGTAAGCGCCTACTACCGCACCTTGAGCAAAGGCGGCAACAGTAGAACCCACCGAAAAGGACCAACTCCATAGGTACTTCGAGGTTTTTGCTTTAAATCTAAATTCGAAGGCCACGCCTCTAAATATCAATCCCGCCAGCAATAGAAATACCCCAATATACAAAGCCGGTAGAAATACTGAGTAAACCAACGGGAAGGCGGCCAATAAGCCTGCACCACCTAGTACTAGCCATGTTTCGTTGCCATCCCATACCGGAGCCACCGAATTCATCATGGTGTCTCGGGCTTTTTCGTCAGGTGCAAAAGGAAACAATATACCTTGGCCTAAATCAAAGCCGTCCATCAATACATACATCATCAGCCCAAAACCAATGATACCTGCCCAAATTATGGTTAAATCAAAAGTAGCTTCCATGATTATGCCTCCTCGTCGATTGCAACATGGGCCGCAGAGAATGGTCTCATTGGGCGTTCTATTTCTTCCATTTCGTGAGGTGCGTTGGCTTTTTCTAAGCCGCCTCTGAATACTTTTAACAGATAATAAATACCGGCGCTAAACACCAACGAATACACCACTATGTAACCTATTAAGGTAAACAGAGCCATACCACCAGTTAGTGAAGGAGTTAGCCCTTGTGCATGAGTCATTTGGCCGTAAATCAGCCAAGGTGCGCGGCCGGATTCGGTGACGACCCAGCCTGCAAGTACGGCTAAAAATGGGCTTAAACTCATTAACCTTAAGCCATTTAAAAACAGTGGTGATTGGTAGTACCTATTTTTAACCCGTAATACCAGCCCCCAAATCGCAAAACCAATCATTAAAAAGCCTAAGCCCACCATGACTCTAAAAGACCAAAATACCACAAATACTGGTGGCTGTTCTTCGATAGGGACTTCGTTTAAGCCGGGTACTTCGCCATCCCAATCGTGGGTGAGTACAAAACTGGCAAGTTTAGGAATCTTTACTTCAAAATGATTAGTTTGTGCTTCTTTGTCGGGAATGGCGAACAACACCAATGGCACACCTTTACTGGTTTCCCAGTTACCTTCCATCGCGGCTACTTTGGTAGGTTGATGCTCTAGGGTATTTAAGCCGTGGAAATCACCTACTACTGCCTGGGTTGGGGCTAATACCAGCAAAAACCATAAGGCAACAGATAGCGCTTTACGGTTTGCTTCTAATTCACGTTTTTGTAATACAAACCACGCGCTCACACCTGCCACTACCAACGAGGCGGTTAAAAACGACGCCAATGCCATGTGTAAAAATCGGTAACCAAAAGAGGGGGTGAATAACGAGTCGCTCCAAGAGGTCACATAATACATGCCATTAATTAGCTCCAGACCTTGTGGAGTCTGCATGAGCGAATTAGCAGCGAGGATCCAGAAAGATGAAATAAAGGTACCAGTGGCCACCATAATCGCCGCAAATAAATGCACCCCTTGTGGCACTTTGTCGCGACCAAACAACAACACGCCCAAAAACGCCGCTTCAAGGAAGAAGGCAGTGACTACTTCGTAACTTAATACGGGCCCCAGAAAGTTGGCAGTGGCGTAAGAAAAGTTACTCCAGTTAGTACCGAATTGGAAAGACATCACTATGCCCGAGACTACGCCTATTCCAAATACTACAGCAAAAACTTGGATCCAGAATTTCGACAACTTTTGCCAAATCGGATTCCCCGTTTTAAGGTGCAAGGTTTCAAAACCTGCAATAGTGCTCGCTAACCCAATAGTAAATACTGGGAAAATAGCATGAAAACACACCACGAACGCAAACTGTATTCGTGACAGTATGAGGGGATCTAATTCCATATTGTTACCTATTCATGAATTGAAATTTTTTTACACACAGTGTTTAGCACAAAGCATTCCAAATATAGTCAACTCATAAAAAAGAGCCAAAATTACAGATGGAATGTGTTTCTCTGTGTTGTTTTTTTAAGTTTTATCTTAATGTTTTCAATTAGATAGATGATTGCGCTGAGGTGTTGCAAAGTAAAGTGTGATCATTGTTTTTGTTGATCAGAATCAATAAAAAAATCAGCGCAACTACGGCTTTTGATGTTGATTGAATCTTTCTTGTCAAATTTGTCTTAGGGAATGCCAAATTTGGCAAAATGGATGTGCGACTCAGTAAAATGCCATTCAGGTTTGAAAATTTGGAACACTTTGTTACTCGTATTTAAGGCCATGTTTTTGAAATTTGCGATATAAGGTTCGAACACTGATCCCCAGATGTAAGGCGAGGGCATCCATATCTATGCTGGCGTGTTCACATAGTTGATTTAAGTATTGGTATTCGAGCGCTTCTAGGCTGATGATATTGGATGTGTTAGAAAAGTTAGCGCTTACTTTTTCTGCTGACCCGTGGATGAGTTGTTCGGGTAAGTCGCGAACATCAATTACATCGTCATCAGTTAACAGCGTTGCTTGTTCAATAATATTTTTTAATTCGCGAATATTGCCTGGATAATCATATTCACAGAGTTTTTTAAGAGCTGCCTTGCTTAACGTTTTGGGATGGGTTTTAGCTGAGGCTAAAAAATGTAGACTCAGTGCCGGGATATCGTCTTGACGCTCTGATAAATTGGGCAAAGAAATAGGGAAGCCTGCAATTCTGTAGTACAGATCTTTACGAAATAACTCTTGATGCACCAATGAAAATAAGTTTTTGTGACTGGCGCAAATCAATCTAAAATCGGCTTTTTTCTGTTGCGTGCCACCTACTGTTCGATAACTTTTGGTTTCGATGAGTCGTAACAATTTGACTTGCATACTCAAAGACACATCAGCGATTTCATCAAAAAATACTGTGCCGCCTTTGGCGATTTCTATTAAGCCTTTTTTATTTTGAATCGCGCCAGTAAAGGCCCCTTTTTCGTGACCAAATAATTCGGACTCAAACAGGTTTTCGTTTAGGCCAGTACATTCTATTACCACAAAAGGTTTAGTTGCCCTTGAGCTGGCGTCGTGCAGAGCTTTTGCTACTAGCTCTTTGCCTGTGCCCGTTTCGCCATGGAGTAACACCGAAATATCTGCTTTGGCAGCGCGATTAATTTTCGATAACATGGCTTTAAAAGGCGTGGATGAACCGATCATTTTGTTGTTGTGGGATTCGGTCGTGGCAAAATCAATTTTGTCCAATACTTCAAGAAAACCAATAGTGATGCCATCGTCATCTTTAATGGGCTTCATTAAAATATCGCAATAGGTTTTGCCGAACTCGGTATTATGTACATGCATCACACTGGTTGCTTTTTGGGTGTGCATACAGGTTTGAATTGGGCAGTCTTCGTCGTGATTATCGCAAGAGCTAGTGTTGCCGTGGGATATTTCAAAACAGCGACTATTACCTAGCACTACTTCGTTTTCGTAGGTTTCACGGTAGGCTTGGTTCACCGCTAAAATAGTATACTGGGTGTCGATAAAAATGGCGGGTTTGTCGACGGCATTTATCATGCTTTGAACAACGGAAATATTCATTCACTTACCTTAAGCCCATGTCAAAATTGAAATTTATAGTGTCAAAATTGACAACGATATCAAGTTTTCTTTAAACAAGAAGACGAAAAGGAAACGAAAAGGAGACGAAACAAGCGTGTTGCTAATTCTTAATGACGCGGCTTAGGTTTGGTTTAAGCGAGTTCAGATCTCTGCTGATAGTGCTTGACTAGCAGTATAAGAACCAAATCAAGTTGCACCCTGTTCTTAATTACAAGATCTCATGTTAACCTAATGAAAATAAACATAAAAAGTGTAAATGCGATGATTAAACCCTTATCTTTTTTAGTGAGTGCCTTACTTAGCGTTTCAGTGTTTGCTGGTTCAGTGCAAGTGGTTGGTCCTGACGTGAGTTTTCAGGCGGTTCATCGTATTGGTAAACATATAGTCGCTAGTGGTACCAATGGTGGTATTTATCAAAGTACAGACAACGGTGAACATTGGAGCAAGGTTATAGGCCCAAAGAATAGCGCTGCTTTGCAGTTTAGAGATATTCAGTTATTCAGTGAGGGTGGACTATCAGTGATGGCGGCCGGAGAAGGCGGTGATTCGCGCATATATCGTACTGATGATGGTAAAAATTGGCAGTTACAAATTGCCGGTAAACGCTCTGCTACCTTCTACGATTGTATGCATTTTATAAACGATCAGCAGGGTTGGTTATATGGCGATTCTGATGAACAGGGTTTGTTTATATTGGGTACGGTCGATGGTGGAAGTCATTGGAAAAGAGAGAAATTACCTTTTGACGCTCAAGCCAGTGAGGGCGGTTTTGCCTCTAGCGGTACTTGCCTAAATAAAGGACATGATAACAATATTTACATTGGCACCGGTAATGCGCTTGCTCCCAGAGTGCTGATAAATGGCGGCGAAAATTGGCACAGTCTTGATACACCATTTAAGGGAGGTGAAGCGGCGGGGGTGTTTAGTGTGCAACAATCCGCTGAGTGGCTTTACATTTTTGGCGGAAGCTTAAAGGACCAGCAGAGCCCTGCGAAAGCACAGCGCTACAATTTACAGGATAAAAAGTGGAGTGCTTTACCTGAAGTGCCATTAAAGGGAGCAATATACGGTTCGGATATTATTATTAGAAACAACAAAACTCAGATACTGATTGGTAACCCTCAAGGCGTTGCCATTTGGCAAGAGGGCGCCAATTCATGGACAAAACTCAGTGACAATAATATTTGGAGTATCGCCTGTGATGATAGTCTGGGATGCATTGGCGTAGGTAAAGATGGAGTGATTGAGCGCTTTACTTTTCACAGCGAAAATTAAAAGCGCAATTTACATTCCCCAATCCCCTTAACTTATCGTTTAAAAAAGTAAAATGCAGGTATCGCAGTGACGCCTTTTTCCAAAATATCGTTGCCATGAGCTAAGTGGATTTAGGCGTTGGAGCAAACACATCACCGTAGGATGCACCGGTCACTATTACTTTTTCAGACAGTAATTTTTGTAATTCAATTAGTAGCCTTCCAGTAAAAACGCTTATATCTAGGCACGTAAGTAATCAAAATTGCATTATCTTGCTGTAGATAAGCGTTTTTCGCTACTTACATATTAGATTCGGCCAAGCTCACTTAATGTTGGCCGTTTTTTTGATAGTCTAATACTGATGGCTAAAGCAGCACAGATACAGATTTAGAGACGTTTTCTGCCCCTTCTTGTATTTCTGATATTACCGAGGCAACTTGCATTATTTGGTCGTTATTTAGTTCGGCGTTTTCTTTTACTAAACCCATATTTTCGGTAACCGTTACTGTCAATGCTTCGTTTTCTTGAACGACTTGCTCAATTTCTACCGTTGATTGACTGGTTCTTGCTGCTAACGACCTGACTTCGTCTGCTACCACAGCAAAACCTCTTCCTAAGTCTCCTGCTCTGGCGGCTTCAATTGCGGCATTGAGAGCGAGTAAGTTGGTTTGGTCGGCAATGCCCTTGATTGTGGACACTATGGTAGCGATATTTTTGGATTGTTCGTTTAAACGTTCTAAAAGTGCATTAGTTTTAGTGATTTGCTCGACGATACCGTTTGAGTCTGCGACAGATTTTGTTAATAAGTCAGCGCCATTGATTGCTATTTGTGCCGTTTCTTCAGCTGTTGAAAAAGACAATTCTGCAGCTTGGGTGATGGCCATATTGCGCTCTTCGCTGGCGGTGATATCAGTGGCAAACTTGATGACCTTTTCCACAACACCTTTTTCGTCAAATATTGGGTTATAAGATGCTTCTAACCAAACTTTTTCGCCTCTGGCATTTTGTCTTTCAAACTGCCCAGATTTAAATTCACCATCCGCTAATTGCCCCCAAAAATTAGGATTTTCTAAGTAAAATTGGTCATAGCAAAACATCCGATGATGTTTACCTTTAATATCGTTAAGGTTGTAACCCACTACATCTAAAAAGTTTTTGTTGGCAGTAATTATTTCGCCGCTTGGAGTAAACTCAATTCTCGCCATTGAACGGTCCAATGCTTGGTTTACACTATTTAGGTCTCTAATGTTTTCCGTTTGAAGCGTTACGTCTGAGGCAATTTTGTAGATTCGGGTAAGCTTACCGTCGTTGTCGAGAATCGGAAAATATGTCGCTTCAAGCCACACCGAGTCACCATTTTTTTTATATCTTAAAAAGGTTCCAGTTTGTTTTTGCTTCAAGGAGAGTTGATGCCAGAACTCTGCATACTCTGGGAGTGTTATATAATCTGTATCGCAAAATATTCTGTGATGTTGTCCAGCCACTTCTTCTATGGTGTAACCCATTAGATCCAGAAAACTTTGGTTAGCCGAGAGTATTGTACCATCTGGGGTAAAAGAGATGGTTGCAATGTTTCTTTCAATTGAGTTAATCATTGCTGTCAAATCCATGACTTTTTTAGCAGAATCATCCAATTCTTGCGTGTTTCTCTTAAAAAACATCTACTGCTCCGATTTGAGTCATTAACATAATCTAATGATGTTATTTACAAGGATCTAAACATTGTTAGCTTTTGTCGGCAATACGACTAAAGACTAATTGAATTTTGCTCTCAGATTAATTTTTGACTCGTTGTTTTTATTATTACTTTTATTTATCAGGTAGTTATGTTTTTTCATATAGCACAAAGATAAATTGTTATTTAGCGGCTAGGTCAGACTATTGGCAAATAAAGTAAGCGTTGAATACGCCGCTACAGAAGGTATATCTAGGCAATAGTGGAGCAGCGACTCAACACATAGTTATTCTAAATGTGAGTTTGCGAGAAATATTTTCACCTCTCCTGATTGATTGCAAACTCTATGTAAAGAGCTTTATACTTGATTTACATAATCAAATGATAACGTTTACATATGAAACACTATTACTTCATTGCCTTTCTTTTTTTGTCCGCATGTTCTTCACATACAACCGAGTCTACGGTGCCAGAATCTAAACCCGCAATTACGGTAATGGGTGAACAAGTAACCACAACTGGTCGCTATTTCGACTACGTTCCCACGCCCTCTATTTTAGTTTTTTCCGAAACTCGTGATTGGCGTCATGAGGAGGGGATTGCAGGTGCAACTCTGGCTATAATGAAAATTGCCAAGGAAATGGGACATGGTTACTTCACCACTGAGCACAGTGGTATTTTTAACGATAAAGATTTGTCCCGTTTTGATGTAGTCGTTTTTAACAATATGACCGGTGATTCCTTAACTCCTGAAGAAGAAGCCGCTTTTGCTAGATGGCAGTCTAAGGGAAATGGTAGTGTTTTGATTCATGGGGCAGGCGATTCGTCACATCAGGATTGGGGGTTTTATCACAAGGAATTGTTAGGTGCATTGTTTGTTAGCCATCCGATGTCACCACAATTCCAAGAAGCACGAGTCGAAGTGTTAGCGCCTACCCATCCAGTTATGGAAGGAATGCCCAGGGAATTTATGGCGATTGATGAGTGGTACACATTCGAAGCGCCCCCAAGTGATGATTTTATCATTCTTGCAGGCTTGGATGAAAGTACCTATAGCCCAGTAAACAAGGTTTATGGTGATCGCTCTGATTTACGAATGGGGCCAAAACCTAGTGATCATCCTATCGTTTGGGCTCGTTGTTTAGGTGACAATCAAGCGCGTACGGTTTTCACCGCCATGGGACATCGCTACGAAACCTATGAAACTAAGGAAGCCTTGCTATTATTGAAAAATATGCTGAATTGGGCTGCTAAGAAAACCGATCCTCAATCAAAGGGCTGCAATAAATAAGCACTATTTTGATTGACGAAACTTGATTAGATACAGCCTAAAAATACGCATGTTAGGCTGTACTTAATAGCTGGTTTTTCAAGCGATATCTATAAGTCGTACATCAAATATCAAAACTGCATTTGGACCAATTTTATTGCCTACTCCGCGCTTCCCCCATGCGAGTTCTGGGGGAACAACAAACTCAAAACGACTTCCCAGAGTCATTAACTGCAACCCTTGTTGCAATCCTGGGATAGCTTCTTGCAGGGTAAAACGGTCGCTAAACCCACTTTTATAGGTGTCGGCAATCACACTGCCATCAAAATTCAAAATACGTTGATTCACGACTACTTCATTTTGCATCGTGGGAGAGGGCCCCGTTGACGCCTCTAAAATTCGATACATAAGCCCAGTGTCATGTTGGAAAACGTCGGGTTTGTTAGCGTATTTTGCGACAAAGGCTTCGCTTCCTTTACGATTTTGACCTTTAGAACCTTTGTTGAGCGCCTTTTTATTTTTTGCCATCTATTCTTCTTTTCAATTTAAGTGGTATCTCAGAGGGAGACTTCATTAGTCCTTGGATTTTGCCCATGGTTTGGGATCAAGTAAATAACACTGTTTAAACTGTTCGTATAGTTTCGGATGATAGCGTTCGAGTTGCAGTGGTTTCTCAAAAAATGTTTCTGTCACTACGGCAAAAAACTCCGCTGGGGAAGTGGCGCCATAGCTATCAATCACGTCGTCATCGCCGTCAACCCACTTTTGTTGTTGCACTTTGAATTCGGCATTGAGTACTTGTGACCATTGCTGATATTGCTCAGGGGTGGGTAATAAAGGTAATCCGTCCATTGCCGCATTTTCTTCATCTAACTTATGGGCAAATTCATGCATTACCACATTGCGACCATCTCTGCTGTCTCTCGCTCCTTTTAATACATGGTCCCAAGCTAATACTATTGGACCTCGATGCCATGACTCGCCCGCTCGGGTACTGGTATCGGTAATTTGTAACATACCTTCGCTTCGCGTATTTTTGGCTATGTAGGTACTAGGGTAAACCAATATGCTGCGAAATCCTGGATAATAATTACCCGGTCGGTTGAGGATTAATATGCATGCTTGAGCGGCAATTAACACCCTCACTCTATCTGTTATTTCGAGGCCGTCGCGGCCAACAATGTCTTTCTCATCTAAAAATACCTGAATATGCCCAGCTAACTTAAGCTGCAATTCATCTGGTAAGCGTAAATACAACGGAAATTCATTTTGTAGAATGTTGAGGTACTCAGATGGCAACGGCTGGGCTCTCAACTGTTGGCGTTTAAGTTCACGCTTTTTAATGTTGTGTTTTTCTAAGTAAAACCAAACCAACATGATCAAAAAAGGCAGACTCAGTAAACAATATATTAGATTTTGGCGCATAGGTTTTTGGTTGGTAATTGAGTGTTGATTAGCTGGTTAAACTCTATAGTGGTCGAGGGTTAGCGGTGGTTAATTTTAGCGTTATTCATGACATAAACTCTTGAGTAGCAACTTTAAACTTTGTCGATGAATATCGCTAAAATTTTGTTTTTCACTAAAGTTGTTCAATATAAGTAGCGCGTCATCTATTTGCGATTGCTCCAAGTCTGACGATAATCCCATATCCCAGCCTTCCATTTCTCTTGCTCTTGTTTTTTCTGTCAATAGTACTCGTATATTTTTATGTCTGGTGTCTTCGCAAATGAGGTTAAAGGTGAACTCAACGTTACCTTGCGTACCTTCTAGAATCTGAATGAAATGCTCGGGAAGTTCCACCAACAGACCAGTAATGCCATGTTTTGCGTTATTTTTCTGAGCCTTATACAGAATTTCATCCATATCACTTGGCTTAAATGTCGCTATTTTGTCGCTCACATAGATTAGTTGATACATAGTCAACACAAGACTCGGTGATTAAAGTATCAACAAGGTAAAGCACTCTGGCTGTGGAAGCCATTAGTTTTGAGCTTTTTTATTGTTTTAGGGAGGGTAAAGCATGTTTTTGCAATACTCGTTAGATTTAGCAAAGCGTTTTTTCAGCCCTTTTTTTTGAGCGAATTGCGTATCGATTCATGTCTTGTTGAAACAGGGTCCAAATCATTAATGGGATTTGTACAGAATTTTTAAGGAAGAATAACATGTTACATAGTCAGTTATTTTCGCGAAACACTCGTCTCACTCAAGCCTCTACTCGTCCGCTACCAATACGTCGAGAGGTGCGGGATACTGTCGCTGCTGCGTTATTGCTGTAAGCTCTACATAACTTAGAAATATCAGCGATGCGCCGCTGCATCAATCCATAGGAATACTAAAGGCAGTATCAATTGAGGTTTGTTATACCAGTGTTGATGTGTATAAGGTAAGCGCCATCCTATGCATTCACCGGTCACTATAATAGAATGAGCTCATACCCAGCCACCGGCAGTGCCCTTTTAATGAATCAAGATACACAGTCCTCTTCTGACGAAACATTTCTTTTTAATACTAAGGGCAAGGTGTCTGTATGGGCGTCGCAGCACCCCTATGCAGATATACCAGATGAGTATTTTGAGGAAACGTTTTTTAAAAAAGGTACTAGGGCAAAAAATACTTGGTCTGACAATTATAAGATTCGATATTTTTCACCAGAGTATATGGAAACCAATGGCGCTCACACTGGCACCATTGATATACATGCCGCGGCTGGCGGTTGTTCTTGCTCAAGTTCTTTCATTGTTAATTTGATGAGTAAAGCTAAGAAACACAATATGCTGCAAGTAACGTGGATTATTTTACTGTTTGAACATCAATATAGTGTGAAAGCTAGTGGTGTCTCGCAAGACGAATTCACTACATTTTTAGGCGCTTTTAATTATGATGCTGCTAGTGAAAGTTTGTTTGCGGAAAATGAGTCGGAGTAACTTAAAGAAAATGATCTAATTGTGATTGTTCGCTGCCAAAAAATGGCGTCAATTACTAACTTTTAGAATTATTAGGTTGAATCGACTGAAATTTGCGACCAACTCTATTTGTATTTTTTAGTTGCACCCCTACTATTGGTTATATGAAGCCTAGTTTATTTGTCAAAGACCCAATTAAAAATTGCACTATTACATGCAATTTAACATTGTTGTTGCTGGCGTTTTTGTCGGTATCGTTTTTTAACGTTGCGCAATCCCGCGAACTGGCGTTTTATGACAAAACTCCTCACTTAGGTGACTTTTTCTGTATTGCTGATAGTGCATCTGAAACGGATTCAGATGAGTATGACGCTACCCTATCTGATGCAGCAATCGCAAACTTTGGCACTGCTTATAGTTATGTAGATGCACGCAACACAGCCAATTATTCTAACCTTTGTCACCTGCGGCCCCATACTCGCGCTCCACCCAAAGTCACTATTTAAACATCTTTCAAGTCTGCAAAGTATTTTGCAGGTAGTTTTATAGATTTTTTTTGGTGAATAAAAATGAATACTTTTAAAATAATTCCGACTGTAGATAGCAGTATTTCCTGTGCAAGTATGTCAGACCTAGCGCTGACGAATATGAGTATTGATAGCCCCGCAGAATACCTTGTTAACGACACTAAATGTGTTTTATCACAAATGATTTCTCCTGATACTAGTATTGATGAAGCGCTGACCATAATGAAGCTAAGCAATAATAGGTCAGTACTTTATGTTGGCGTTGATACTAAATTATTAGGTGTGATTAGCGGTGTAACTTTAGTGAGTCGAGTGGTGCTAATGGTGGCAAAAAGAAAAGGAGTGGCACGAGCGGATTTAACAGTCGCGGATGTCATGAATTATACTTACAAGATGCCTGCATTGCATAAAAATCAAGTGCTTAGGGCTTGTGTTGGTGATATCAAACAAACCATGGAATCTCTCGGTGTAGCACATATCCAGGTGGTGGATGAAAACAACAAAATATGTGGCGTTATTTCATCGACCGATATAAGTAGGGTGTTGCATGAGCCTGTTTATATTAATGCCACAGCGCATTCCTTTAAGGACTTTTTTGATGTGTTGCACGAACACGAAGAGTTGGTTTAATGCAGTAATAAACTAAAATACCCTGATAGTAGGGGAGGCTGCAATAAGCTCCCCTATTCTTAATTATCAATAATCAGGGAGTATTTTCTAAACCCTATCTAACATTGACATTGTATTAAGTATGCAGTGGGCAATAATCAAAGGCCATAGATTTCGACCAAAACAAACGTAACCGATCCCCATAGCGAGTCCAATTAGCCCGACAGTAATCGACCTATCAGAGATATCGTAAGAATGCCGAAAACCAAAAATACATGCTTGTAATATCACTGCGATTAATGTTGCAATCCAATAACTACCCAGTGCTCGTTCAATCCAATTTAACATAAATCCTCGGTCTAGCAGTTCTTCCAACATTGATTGCACCCAAATGAAAGGAATGATGCTGAAAAACAGAGGCCAATTACCTGATAGATTGCCAAATTTAGAGGTGGCCTTTTGATTCGACATATCAGCGGCTGTTTGTATACCTAGATGTTCTTTAAGGGTTTGAAAAATAACAATTGAAATAATGGTGAACGCAAAAATAAAGGCGGTGGCAAACAAAGCGTTTTTATAATTTTCGGGCTTACATAACCCCAATTCTTTCCAAGAAATACCGCGTATCCTCATTAAAATCGTAGCCACAATTAAGGTAGTTAATGACCAAAAAAGACCGTTGGCAATAAAATTAAATTGAGAAAAATAGACTTCTCTAATCAAAAACATCACCGCTAGATAGATGATTAAATCAACAAACAAAACCCATGGATATCTAGTGTATGAAGATTGTGCTGCGCCTTTTGGTTTTATGGAGTACATCGAGTCAAATCCAAGCTCTAAACGTTATCAACGATGTTTTGTAGCGCTTTAACATGCTCGCTGTAAGCGCTACGTCCTTCTGATGTTAAGGACAGCCAAGTCCGTTGCCGTCCCATTTCCTTACGTTTGTTTAAGCGCACATAATTCGCTTCTTCAAGTGATTTTAGATGTTTAGAAAGCACAGAATCACTGACCTTTAATTTATCACGCAATACTTTGAATTCGAGTTCGCTCGTTAGCGCTAATATGGCGCATATCTGCAGTCTGTACTGGGCATGAATCAGTGGATTAAAATTGGCGCTAGTCATGTTTGTAAATGCCTGTTTTATAATCACCTGAAGGAAAACGATGCATAACATAACCCAAAGCCACAGCAGTGATTAATGCTCCGACATAGGATGCCCACCAGATGTCATCCTTGGACAACTCCCTGCTAAACGCAACAACCACACCAAAACCTATCGCTAACAACACGCCAAATACTATCTCCGAGCGACTCTTGGGGGCGATTTTAGGTTTTACACCTAACAACCGGATTCTATATAGATAAATTCCTACACCAATACAAAACACTATGGCTGATAGTATTACCCCCAAAATCCACTGGTTATCGTGGCGTGTGGATGCCCAAGAGAAAATCCCCATACCATAAGAGCAGGAGATAATAACGTTAAGCCATAGTGGTGCTCTAAGAGAAATAGCTGTGTCCTTTTCGATCGTAGCCAATGACTCTAGGGTTGATTTAGCCTCGGCTACTGAAATATGTTGCGTGTTTTTAGTCATAGAGAACTCTCAATTACTTTCCAATGTGGAAAGTAATATAAACTACACTTTCCACAATGGCAAGTTATAATTTTCCAATTTGGAAAGTGATGCTTGAATTTGCTTAAAATGAGGTTAATTTAATGCAAAGTTTCTATTGAAATGAATCTTCCTAAATAACTGGCCAGCGAATGCCAGCTCGACAAGGGGGGGCAGCGGAATATTCATCCGCTATTTTGACCGCTTAACCCTGTATCAGACCATTTAAAGATTTCTCGTAATTGTTCTTAAAAATAGCCTTATTGTGTCACTGTGAATTGTCACCAAGCATACAAGTTGTGTAAGCAGAGTTACCTGTAAAGGATGGATTTATGTATAGACATTTAATAAAGCGCTTATTGCTGTTTTGTCTGGTAGTTGCTTTGCCAGCCGAAAGTCAGACTATTAATTTAATTGAAGGGATAAAAATTAAGAATGGCCATCGCGATGAGGCGTTGTTCTATTACAATAATAATTGGCGTGCTCTTCGCAAAGAGGCATCAGAGCTAGGCTACGTACAGTCATTTGAGTTAATGGAATCCAATTTAGAGACCCCTTCAGAATTCGATATTTTATTGATTACTAAGTACGCAACTCAAAGTGATCAAGAGCAAGCAGAAGCTCGCTTTGAACAAATCATGGCTCATAGCGGAGCCGTAAAACTGCTCAACACAATCCAGCCTAACGAGTTTAGGAAAAGCGTATTTGTCAAAATGGGGAGAGGGGAGCAGCTAACACAGCCAACTATTAATGAGCCCGTAAAAGAGGTTGTGATAGACGGGTTAGCGCACCCTTGGAGCATGGCATTTTTATCTGAGGACGAAGTGTTGGTCAGCGAAAAAGACGGTCACCTCGTCAAAGTTAATTTACTAACAAAACACAAGTCAGTCATTCACGGATTTCCAGAGGATCTTGCCAATAACATTACTATTGACGCGTCACAGTACGAAGCTGGAATTTATCCCAGCTCTTTAAATGGCAGAACGGGTAGTTTCAACATGGGGATCTTTGATGTGGTGCTCGATCCTAATTTCGCTACCAATCAATTGGTGTACGTCGCATACGCTGCTCAAAAAAGAGATAGCTTTACGACAAAAGTGATCAGAGCCACACTTCAAAATGATCGTTTAATTGACGTCAAACCCATATTTGTGGCGGACCCTTATACCCCAGGTGCATGGCATTTTGGGGGCGGTCTAACCTTCGCAATCGACGGTAAGTTGTATATCACTATTGGTGAACGCCTGTTTAATGAAGTGAATCAACCGGATATGCCAATAGCGCAAAACTTACAAGACAAAAGAGGAAAAATTCACCGAATTAATCCCGATGGTTCGATCCCACTCGACAACCCTAAGTTTGCCAACAACACTGCAACTAGCATTTATGCAATTGGGATCAGGGCCGCTCAAGGTTTAACTGTTGATCCCAACACCGGTCATATTTGGTTTTCAGAACACGGTACCCACCAAGGGGATGAAATCAACCTTTTACAAGCTGGTGCTAATTATGGCTGGCCCATAAAAACCACTGGTACTTATCGCCACAAAACCTACAAGCCCCCCACTTTATCCGAGCGAACTTTCACTGATCCCACTTGGTATTGGCGTCATACAGTAGCGCCAACAGGGTTAACCTTTTATACCGGCAACGACTTCCCTCAATGGAAAAATGATTTGTTGGTTTCAGGCCTCAGTCGCGGCAGTCTGTGGCGACTTAGAATAGTCGATAACACCATCAAAGCTGTTGAGGAGTTGTTTGTTGACGATAGAGTTCGTTCCAGAAAAATAGTGCAAAGTCCCGCCGGCAAGTTGTATCTACTAACAGATGAAGATGACGGCAAAATTATTAGCATAAGGAAAAAGCAACCATGAAAAACACCCTAATGATATTCACTTTTATGCTGTTAACCTTTTGTGTTGATGCGAAACAAAAGACTCATTTGACTGATATAGAGTCCATCACAATACCCTTACAAAATTACCTAAGCGGGCACATTAAAGGCGATAAAAACATTCTTGGTAAAGCCTTGCATAGTGAAGGGAAATTAAGCTATTTACGTGACGGGAAATACGCAAAAATAGCCTTTCCTGATTATCTAAATAGGATGAAACTGCGCAAAAAAGATGATGCCGTTGAACGTGTTCCCTATATTAAAAGTGTTGATGTGACAGGCAATGTGGCGGTAGCAAAATTGGTTCTGGATTATTCGAGTATAGTATTTACTGACTACATGACTTTGCTAAAAATTGCAGGTGAATGGAAAATCACCAACAAAATCGCCTACTCGGTGCGCGATCCCAAAAATAACAAAGCCGCAATCGCCAATATTTCTGAGATTATGGCGCTGCTTATACGTTATGAGCAGGCTTTAAAAAGCGGTGACCTGAAAGACTTGACAGCTATTTTTCATTCAGAAGCTAAAGTTATGTCCAGTGCCAACGGCAAATTTACCGCAGTGACACTTAATAATTTTGAAGATAGCTTTGCTCAAATGCCCACTAAGGACCAAGCGTTGCTAAGCCACAAAATTCAAAGCCTAGATACCACCGGAAATGCAGCAGTGGCAAAAATATTATTGATTTACCCCAATTCAACTGTTACTCAATATTTGTCGTTATTGAGAATTGATGAACAATGGAAGGTAGTCAACAACGCAATTACTGTTAACTAGTTAGGATTTTAAATCGATGTGTCGCAACCAATGAATTTTGTAAAGCTTAGTAACTCACTTTGGAAATGGCAGGTGATTGGTTGGTCACTGTATTTTTTGTTGATGTTTTTAACCTTTTTGCCTAGAGACTCCGGAGAGTCAATCGCTTTTATTTTTCTGGTTAAATCGTTTCGTACTTTGGTGGGTTTTTCTCTGAGTTGCCTATTATGGTTGATTTATAGAAACCTAATGAAGTGCCAAACTACGTCTCGCACATTGTTAATTGTGCTAACTGCCACTAGCATCTTTGGTATAGTGTGGACTGCGCTAGAAACCCTGTTCTTTTGGCTTACTTTGCCCAGTTATGATTTGATGACTTCGCTGCAATTCAAACCCAGAGTGGCGCTAACCTATACGGTGACACTTTTAGCTTGGAGTGCTATATATTTTGGAATTGAATATTGGAAACAGGTACAAGTCGAGCATCAAAATGCCTTACACGCCAAAGTCTTAGCCGAAACTGCACAACTCGATATGTTGCGATATCAGGTGAATCCACATTTTTTATTTAATGCGTTGAATTCTATTCGTGCTTCCATCAACCCTGACAACCCCGTGCCTAAACAAATGATTACGCAACTCTCCGAGTTTTTGCGGCACTCGTTAATGAGTAAAAACAGCAATCAGAATACGCTAAATCAAGAATTTGATGCGCTCGAAAACTATTTAGCTATCGAGAAAATTCGTTTTGAAGAAGCCTTAGAAGTTGAATTTCATATAGACGAGGCTGTCAAACAAATCATGGTCCCATGTTTTATACTTAACCCACTGGTAGAAAATGCGATTAAACATGGCTTTCAAACGAGCTCTGAAGTATTAAAAATAAAAGTGTCAGCATTGATAGTAAACAATATATTGGTTATTGAAGTGAGAAATACTGGCTCTCTCAATATTGATAAGGCGAAACAAAAAACAACGATTGGCTTGAATAACGTACAGCAACGCCTAAAGAAACAGTTAGCAAACGCTGGATCTTTTTCACTGTATGAAGAAGCGGGAGAGGTGGTTGCCAGAATAGAGATTCTACAATCATGACCTATAAAGCGCTGTTAGTAGACGATGAAAGATTGGCGCGTCAAGAATTGCGGGAGTTGCTATCCGACTTTGAAGGTATTCGGATAATTGGTGAAGCAAAAAATTTGACTGAAGCCGTCAACATCATAGAGCGTGAAAAACCTGATATCGTGTTTTTAGATATTCAACTGCGTCAAGAAAACGGTTTTGATTTGCTCGAAAAAGTGCGGCATAGCTTTAAACTGATTTTTGTCACCGCTTTTGATGAATTTGCGATTCGAGCTTTTGAAATCAATGCCTTAGATTATCTGCTTAAACCGGTGAATCCCAAAAGGTTACAAGCAGCGATTGATAAACTACAAAAACCAGACACAGCCGAGGTATCAGAACAAAAGCTTAATATTGAGGACCGCATTTTTTTGAATTTGGGACAGCGCTCACAGTTTTTACAAATCCAGCATATTTCACACATTTGTGCGAGTGGTGATTATAGCGAGGTATTTACCGCAAACGCAGCGTTAGGTCATGCTCTTTTGGTAGAAAAGTCTCTCAAAGAATGGCAAGTTCGTCTGCCCGATAAATTTTTCGCGCGCATTCATCGTTCAACTATTATAAACATTAGTCAAATTGACGCTATCGAGACACTCCCTAATCGCACTATGGAGCTCAGTTTAAAAAATAGCAGCCGTTTATTTACAGTCAGTCGACGTTACGCCAGTAAATTTAAGCAACAGTTTTCATAATTGTAATAATGATAGGTATAAAACACTTACCCCCAGCTTTTGGTGATAGGCTGGGGGAAATTTTTGCTTTTTTGGAGGATTAATTAGACGGTACCAGTCGCAAGGTGCTTTGGGTATTAGCCGCAACATCGACTTCGCTAAAGTGCTGTTTTATGTATTGTCCCTTAATATAGGACTCGGCTTGGTCGTAGTAATGTTGGTCAAATACCACGCCACTTTGCCCAACAGGATTGGTTCCAAGGGCCTTGCTTGGCTGTGCAAAGTCAATCAAGCGCCGAGTGGAGGGGCCATAAACCACTTGCCACGGGGCAGGCCCTAATTTATGGGATAAGTTATTCGGAGTCTCATGACCTCCTGGAGCGGCAAATTGCCCCACGTTAAATAATTTATCCAAAGGTTTTTGTTGGCCTAATGGATGTCCATGGGTGAGAGTATGAGCCGTTCCCCATTTCCAATTTTCGCTATCGACTCCCAGTGTCACGCGCAGGTGTTCTAAACTTGCTTGCCAAGCTAAGTTGACTGTTGTGGTGCGATCCTCGATATCAGGCGTGTTACGGTTATCCCACCACGCAGAATCGACGTCTGCGGCTAACCGGGGTAACGCAAAGTCGATGACACGAGTCTTGAGTAAGGTTTTAAAAGAGTCTTCACCCATTTCGTCTTGCATCGCCTCATAGGCCAACTGGTAGACTAACTGATTGAATATGGTTGGTGCGATATCGTTAACTTGGTGATCTCCATTCCAATCAGCGAGCAACTGCAGCAACGCTTGATCTTCTGGATCAGAATTGCTCTGTATGACAGGTAGCAAGTGCTCTAGCAATCGCTGTGCATAGCCGCTGCCTGCATCAAGTTGCAAAGCCTGACTGTTTTGTGTGTCCCACTTCACACCACTATCGGCTAAGCGTTGATTGAGGCGAATGCCCCTAGCGGGCAGGTTATAGTAGCCTGGCACTTCAATGCCACTGTCTGGTACAGGTTGATAGTTAGCCGACACTATATAGCCACGATCTGGGTTTTCTTCCTGAGGATTGGCGCTAAAAGGCACAAAACCGAGTTTATCGGATTCAGCACTACTGCCATCTAGAATGAAATTAGGATTCACTCCCTTTGGACGCAGCGGAAGTTTAGCCGCTGCCCACCAACCTATATCACCTTCGGCATTGGCCCAGACTATGTTGAGTCCTGGAGCATGAATTTTTTCACTCGCTGCCCGCGCTTTTTCGAGCGTTTCAGCGCGATTTAGTTGGTAGAAACCTTCTAGAATTGGATTCTCAGTTTCAAGAAATGCCCACCACATTGCGATAGGTGTTTTGCCTGTCTGGTCGCTCAGAGCATCATTGATAATAGGACCGTGAGGCGAACGACGTAAGATGAGCGTGACGGGGTCGGCATCTTTAACTTCAATTTGTTCGCTACGGCTCTGTAATTCTACCCACTGACCTTGATACCAAACTTGGTTGGCATTGTCTGGGTTGAGTTTCTCGGCAATAAGATCGATATCGTCGTTTTGAAACATAGTCAAGCTCCAACCAAAATCTAGGTTGTGGCCCAAAGACGCCGTGGCACTTAGGGCTTGGTGATGACCGTAAAGTTCAAATCCGGGATAAGACAAATGTGCTTCGTACCACACTGACGGTACGGCAAATCCAATATGGGGATCGCCTGCCAATAAAGGTTTACCGTTGGCTGTGCGACTGCCAGAGACTGCCCAAGCATTGCTGCCTTCAAACAAGGCTAAACCACTATCCGACACCGCTTGTTGGCTGAGGTGTGCAAGTTGATTGAGGTTTTGCCAATCATGGGCTGCCAATTGTGGTGTGATAACTCCAGTGGGGTGCCAATCTAAATCAAATACCTCAAGGTATTCGCTTCCTAGTTGATCTCGGATAAAGGTCAATACTGGCTCAGTGCGAAACGCTGCGGCAAAACTGTAGGCCATATAACCTGCAACACTTACCGAATCTCTAGCAGTGAAAGGACGCTTTTTGATGCCGAGTATGTCAAACTCTATAGGGGCCGGATGGGTATTTTGATATTGATTGATTCCATCTAAATAGGCTTCTAGGGCTTTGTTTGCTGGGGTATTTACATCCATATTTTGGGCGTAGTTATCCGCGTGCTCGCGTATTCCTAAGCTACGAAATAACTTGTCGCTGTTGAGCAATTTGGGTCCCAGTATTGCCGCCAGTTCCCCTCGGGCTAAACGCCGTACCATTTCCATTTGAAACAAGCGATCTTGGGCATGGACATAACCAAGCGCTCGATACATGTCGGATTCGTGCTGTGCTTGAATATGCGGTACACCACGTTCGTCATAGCGTACTTTAACTGGTGCTTTGAGATTGGACAAAGTCATTTCACCGCTGCGCTGCGGCTGTTTATGAAAGATATACCAAGATCCCAAAGCGGCTAAAACAATAACAACTAAAAGGAAAATTTTTAAAAAACGGAGCATTGTTTGAGGTCTATTATTTTGAATTGTTTACATTATCCTAACATCAGACCAGTGAATCATGCACCACATTTGTGCGCGGATCAGGAGATGGAAATCAATGTTTTGGCTTGGATTGATTGATTTCTAGGTTTTCCAAAAAGTTTCAACTATGCTAAGTCGTATTCATGTGTTGTAGAAATGGATTTGGCTGCTTATGAACTTTAGATTATTTGCACTACTTTCGACCCTATTGTTTTCACAATGTGTTTTTGCCATCAGGGTCATTCTAATCATTCCTGATGAAGAGGGCGCAGCATTTTGGGATCTGGTGTATCAAGCGAGCTCAGCTTCGGCTAAGAGTTTAGGGGTGTCACTTGATGTGATTTATGGTGGAGATAACCGCTTCACTACTCTAGACATAATTGAGGAAGTTCTTGCCCAACCCGCAAAACCCGATTACCTTATTTTTCGTCCATATCATGGCAATACTGCGAGTGTTTTTGACACAATTGAAGCCAACGGTATTGATTTTGTTACCCTAGAGCAGGCGTTTACTGATAATGAGACAACCGAGCTATTAAAACCTAGACAAAAATACAAACATTGGATAGGTGAAGTGGCATACGATAACGTCAAAGGAGGAGCGTTACTGTTAAATACTTTGCTTGAGGAACATCGTCGTCGCCACCCCGATATCAAACCATCAATAACGGGTATTGGAGGCAATTTTGATTTTTTGTCCCGCACTAGAGAGCAAGTTTTAACCACTTTATATAGACGTAAAGATGTCGATTTAAATCAAATATTTCCTACCTACTGGGACCCGAAAAATGTCGCTGCTAATTTTGAAACCATACTAAAGCGTTATCCCGAAACTAATATTTTTTGGTGCGCTAGCGGTCAGCTTACTCTGAAAACTTGGCAGCAATATCAGCTTTTATCTAACAATCCTGTAGTCATTGGTGGGTTTGATTGGCTTCCAGATGCATTATTGAAAATCCAACAAGGTGAACTTACGGCATCAGTTGGTGGGCACTTTTTAATGGGAGCTATCGCTGTTGTCAAAATTTTTGATTACCAACACGCAGCGGATAGGTTTTCTGCCCACAATACACTCTATGATTTTGAAGTAATCAGTAAGAACAACGTAAATAAATATCTAGATTTTGTGAAAAATCAGAGATGGAAGAAAGTGAATTTTAGTCAGTTTTCAGAATTTAAAGTAGGCAAAGAACCGCAAATTCTCAATATGCAAAATATTATTAATTCATTGAATGAATGACGATTTTTAGAATGACTGCCTATCACTTTTTTATCCCCCTAACTAAGTTAGAGAGGGGGAGCCTAAACTATCATTTACGCAGAAGGTAACTTCCAATCAGGTCTAGGGAAATGACAAGTGTAACCATCGGGGCGGGTTTCTAAATAGTCCTGATGTTCAGGCTCAGCTTCCCAAAAATCTCCAACTGGTTCTAATTCTGTGACTACTTTTCCAGGCCATAATCCTGATGCATCAACATCAGTGATGGTATTCATCGCCACTGCTTTTTGATCCTCAGAGGTATAATAAATGGCAGAGCGATACGATGTTCCGGTATCGTTTCCTTGTCTATTTACCGTGCTAGGATCATGAATTTGAAAGAAAAACTCTAAAATATCTCGATAACTTATTACCTCGTTATCGAACATTATTTCAATCGCTTCTGCGTGATTGCCATGATTACGGTAAGTCGCATTTGCGACTTCGCCTCCTGAATATCCCACTCGAGTGGAGTTGACACCAGGGCGTTTGCGAATAAGGTCTTGCATGCCCCAGAAGCAGCCTCCGGCTAATACTGCACGTTCAATTGCCATGTCTAAATATCCTCAACTTGATCTAAATAGGCTTCATACCCTTGGTTTGCCATTTCATCTTTATGAACAAAACGTAGTGAAGCAGAATTAATACAATAACGCAGACCACCTTGGTCTTTTGGACCATCTGGAAATACATGTCCAAGGTGACTGTCGCCATGTGATGAACGTACTTCTGTACGAGTCATACCATGGGAGTGATCGATAATTTCAGTTATGTTAACTGTATCTATTACTTTAGTGAAACTCGGCCAGCCACATCCCGATTCGTATTTGGCAGATGAAGCAAATAATGGCTCGCCAGAAACGATATCTACGTATATGCCGGGTAATGTATTATCTAATAATTCTCCGGTTCCTGGGTGTTCGGTTCCATTCTCTTGGGTTACCCGGTATTGCTCTGGCGTCAATGCTGCTATTGATTGCAGAGATTTTTGGTAGGTATTCATACTTTCCTCATTGCTACTCACGACAAATACTCGGTGAAGTCTAACAGACCTGTGCTTTTAACAGACCTGCACTTTTAACAGACCTGCACTATGAGTATTTTATTGCGAATCACCAATAAAGATCACTATTTTTAACTTATAAGTAAAACCATTGATGAGCGGACTGAGTTCGTAGCAGTAAAAACAATACGAGTGTTGAGCACAAGGCGTGAAATTAGCTCAGCCAAAGCTGAGCTTTTGTTTAAGTTTTATCTTTGGAGCATAGTATCACAAGCAGTGCATCTCAATGAGTTGCTGTTTTAGTACTGTGATTAAGTGCACTGCGTTGAACTTCAATTACAAAATACAGACTTCTATAACTTACCAGCTTGTATTTGATTATGGGCGTAGTCCACTGCACGAGCAGTGAGCGCCATATAGGTAATACTGGGATTTTGTGTTCCTGAACTGGTCATGCAGGCACCGTCGGTAACAAAAACATTGGGTACATCGTGCATTTGATTCCATTTATTCAAAACACTGGTTTTTGGATCGCGGCCCATACGTGCGGTGCCCATTTCATGGATACATGCTCCTGGAGCGGTAAGGCTGTTGTAACTTCCTACATTTGTACAACCCGCAGCTTCTAACATTTCTACCGCACATTTTACGCCATGCTCACGCAGCGCCATTTCGTTTTCTCGCAATTTGGCGTCAAATGTGATGATTGGCATCCCGTGTTGATCCCGCTGCTCGAAGTCGAGGTACATACGATTGTCGTGATGAGGTAACATTTCACCGAAGCAGGTCATACTGACTTGGTAACCACCAGGTTTAAATATTTCACCTTTAAGGTCGGCGCCTATTTTCCCATCAGGTATGTTTTTGCCTCGCATAGCTTGCCCTTGGTACCCAAAACCTCGGGAGTAATCACTTCGTTTGCTTTGTTCATCTATATTGGTAAAACGTGGAATGTAAAAACCAACGGGTTTGCGTCCTTGGTAATAATCGTCCTTATGATTAGGAAGCTCACCATAAGCCCCCATTCCATAGTGATGGTCCATTATATTGTGCCCAAGCTCACCGCTGCTATTACCTAACCCATTAGGGAAGGTTTCAGAACGGCTATTAAGTAAGATGGCTGTAGTACCCACAGTGCTGGCATTACAGAATATTATTCGCGCTGAATAATCGATTACTTCTCCTGTTTTGGCGTCTTTGACTCTGACTCCAGAGGCTTTGCCTGACTCAGCATCGTATAAAATTTCCATGACTATGCTATCGGGTCTAAGGGTTAAATTACCGGTTTCGGTGGCGACTGGTAATGTGGCTGATTGGCTGCTGAAATAGGCACCAAACGGACAACCTCGCCAGCAACGTGAACGATTTTGACATTGCCCTCGGGCGCCTTTGTGTACCTCGGGATTGTATTCACTTAAGTTTGCAACACGTCCCGGAGTCACAACACGCTCGGGATAAGTTTCGGCTATTGCTTCACGAAACTTTTGTTCGGCGCAATTCAGAGGAAAGGGTTTTAAAAATACACCGTCTGGTACTTGTTTTAAGCCCTCTGCCTGGCCACTGACTCCAACAAAGGTCTCTACATAGTCATACCAAGCTTCGATGTCGGCATAACGGATAGGCCAATCTACTGCTACACCTTCTTTAGCGTTAGCTGCAAAGTCGATATCACTCCAACGGTAACAGTGACGTCCCCACATAAGAGAACGCCCTCCAACATGATGCCCTCTGATCCAATCAAAACGTTCATCTTCGTTGTAGGGATATTCATCATCTTTATTGATAAAGGATTTGTTTTCTTCGTTCACCCACCAAGCTAAGCGACTTTGTTTTGGATAGTGTTTCTCGACTTCTTGTTTTGATACCTTTCCTTGATTGGGCATATCCCATGTATCTAAATGTGCGCTAGGGTAATCGCCGTGCTGCACCATAGGACCGCGCTCTAAAACTAAGGTCTTGTAACCTTTAGTGCAAAGCTCCATTGCAGCAAAGCCGCCGCTAATACCTGAGCCAATGACTATTGCATCAAACTTATTATTTGGATTCATTTTTATATCGCCCATGCTTTGCCCCCTAAATCTTCAACGGACACACAGGGTTTGTATTCTCCGGGAATAGGTAAATAATTTAGATGATTCTCAGCGACTTCCTCAGTACTGAGGTAAAACGCCACCGTTTGTTGTTTAATATCGATATAAGACCAATAAGCATTATCACGTCCACTTTCGGGACGAGCTTCTACGGATAACAACAAGGACTCTTGCTCGCTTTTAGTTAAAGAGCTAAAGTTTTTAGACTCTAGAAAAGCGCTAAAGTCCTTAAATAGTCTAGTGAACTTTTGCTGATAATCTGCCTTG
The DNA here is from genome assembly GCF_039964565.1 of Paraglaciecola sp. Classification (GTDB taxonomy): domain Bacteria; phylum Pseudomonadota; class Gammaproteobacteria; order Enterobacterales; family Alteromonadaceae; genus Paraglaciecola. The sequence continues at coordinate 150,415 of NZ_JBDVXF010000045.1, read as the reverse complement.
TAAACATTTGCAAACATGCCGTCTAGAATGAAATTGACTTTCACTTCTGAGGCAGAGGGCGTATCTGTTTTTGGTAAAATTACATCCATAATTTGAGTGATTAAGTCAAAGTCTGCGGCGCTAAAAAATACAGACGGAGCAAGGGCGGTTGAGGTGACGTTTGCTGTGTCGCTGCAACCAGAAAGCATGATCCCCGTTAAAGGTGCACAAATCGCTGTACCGGTGAGCATAGCTGTGTACTTTAAGATTTGACGTCTATCCATTTTTTCCTCTTCATCATTGGTGTGCCTATATACAAAGCATAGATAGGCAAAATTGTATTGTTTTTGCTTTTTTTATGTTTAATTAATGTTAATTATCAACTTATGATTTTTCGTTTTATCGCCATGGATGCCGTAAAAAATATTGGCACGACCTATTTGGATAGTGATTATTTGAAAAATATTTGATGAGGCGGCAGTGAGCAAGTATGCCCGGTTTTATATTTATGATTTTCAAGGCGCCGCAGCAACAATGCAACTGATGTTGGTCGCGGTTAATTACTTACTGTAAATATTCGTGGTGTTTAAGCAGATTTAGTTATCTCGTATGATCTCACGTGCTGCATTGTGCCCTGGAGCACCGGTTACACCGCCCCCTGGGTGAGTACCTGCACCACACATATATAAGCCTTCAATAGGAGCCCGATAATTGCCATGACCCAACAGAGGTCTGGTGCTAAACATCTGATCTAGGCTCATATTACCATGCATAATGTCACCTTTAGTGAGTCCAAATTTACGCTCTAAATCAATAGGACTTAATACTTGTTTTCCTAATACTGATTGTTTAAAACCCGGTGCATATTTGTCCACTTGTTCGATGATTAAGTTGGCTGCGGTTTCACGGTGAATATCCCAATCAATGTCTGGATCAAATTGTTGGCAAAACAAACTGGCGACGTGTTGCCCTTGTGGAGCCAAAGTATCATCCAGTGTTGAAGGAATTAGCATTTCGACTATGGGGGCTTTGGACCAGCCATGTTGTTTTGAATCACGATACGCTTGATCAATATAGTTGCAAGTTGCACCAATAATAATGCCACCTGTTAAATGAGCTGTGGAGGCTCTTTGTTGTTGCTCTAAACAGGTAAATTTGGGGAGTTCACTTAGCGCTACGTTCATGCGAAAAGTGCCTGAGCCGTTTTTGTAATGTTTCATGCGCCGCGAAAAATCTTCGGGCAACTGCGTTGCTTCAAGCAATTGGTTATACAGTAAACTTGGATTTAGATTAGATACTACGATATCCGCTTCGATGGTTTCTCCATTTTCTAGCAGAACACCGAAAGCTTTATTGTTGCGCACTAGTACCTTTTTTACAGCGGTGGCTGTTTGGATTTCTACGCCTTTGGATGTTGCCGATTTTGCCATCGCCTGAGTAATTGCGCCCATTCCTCCGACAGCGTGGCCCCACACTCCTTTTTCACCATTGATTTCACCAAAGGCATGATGCATCAAAACATAAGCAGAACCGGGAGTTTGGGTATCGGCATAATTCCCAACAATGCCATCAAAAGCAAATGCGCCTTTGACATATTCATCCTCAAAATATAGATCTAAAAAATCAGAAACAGATTTGGTAAATATATCCAACACAATGCGTTCATCTTCAATTGACAACTTACGTAGTCTATTAGCAAACTTTGCCGCTTTAAAAATGTCTCTTATACCGCCTCCAACGTTGGGTGGCGTCTCAAGTAAAAAATCACGAATAATATCGGCCACCATAGCCGTGTCTCTAAAGTAACGCGTCAGGGCATCGGCATCATGTTGAGAAAAGCGAGCGATTTCAGCTTTGAGCTTATCTGAGCCAACTTCAAATGCTAAAAAATCATCGTTATCATGCGGCCACAAATTGTTGACTTTCCTGTGCAGGATTTTTAGTCCATTATTATGCAGTTCTAGGTCATCGATTACTTTAGGGTTAAGTAAACTAACGGTGTACGACGCCACAGAATTTCGAAACCCGGGATGAAACTCTTCGGTCACGGCCGCACCACCTACCACTTCGCGTCGTTCTAGGATGCGTACTTTCTTACCTGCCATAGCAAGATAGTTAGCACATACTAACCCGTTATGTCCTGCGCCAATGATGATTGCGTCTACCATCTGATTACCTGAGAATTTTACTGCGATGATTGACAGTATTTAATACTCGTTCAATGCTGTCAATCACACTGCTCTAGCAGGAATATTTTAAGTATGCCATTTTCACAATCAGCCAAAATTAAGCCGCTTGTCGGCGCCCAGCGCCATGGATATTCACTCGCTCAGGGATTTTATTCGGATCCTGATGCGTATCAGACTTAGATAAAAAATGTATTCTTCAAACATTGGTTATACGCCGGCCATGTATCGCAAATCTCTAGCGTAGGTAAATATTTTACTGTGGAATTTGATCGCGAGTCGGTGGTAACCGTACGCGCCAACAATGGTGAAGTAAAAGCTCATATGAATGTGTTTGTGAGGTAGATTGGTTTGTGAATGAGTCAGCGGTAGAGCGCCAAGATTACCAGCTAGAGCAGTTAACTTGGTTTTGGGATGTGACTACCCACGCAGATAAAAGCATTATAATGAATAACCAAAAGAGCGTGAATTCAAGGTTTCATAAATCTGGATGTTTATCTGAAATGGCAAGTTTTCAACAGCGTTTCTTAAATTGGTATTTGCAGGTTTTGTGTTAAGAATGAAAGGTTTTCAGACGCCTATGCTGCTGTTAAAAATAGCTTGGCTACTGAAAGTTTTCTCTCCTAGTGGTTCAGAAAATTCAAAAAACGTTGTTACACGGGATCATTATCGTTTGAAGCGTGTGTACCAATAGTATCTCGCAAAGCGCCTTCAAGTGTTTGATGTTACTACCATACCCAAAACACTCAAAGAGCCCTAGTTTGGGGCATTAATACGGTAATTTTCCATGGGCGCACCATAGTGGGGAGTTGTTGGTATTTTTATGCGCAATGAGGGGTATTTTAGCAGGAACAATATTTGCAGAACTCGTCGAAATATACCCAAAACGTTGAGTGCAGAAGTAAATGTTAGAGCACCTTTGGCTGCTTATTTCTACTATGTTTGTTTTTTTAATGCAGGTGGGATTTTTATGTTTAGAAAGTGGCAGAACGCGTAGTAAAAATAATATCAACGTTGCAGCTAAGAATGTGACCGATTTTATTATTTCCGCTAGTGTTTTTTGGTTATTTGGTTTTGGTTTAATGTTTGGGCCAAGCCTTGGAGGGTGGATAGGAGGCGGAGAATTTCTATTCGGTCAACATAACACACCTTATCAAATCTTATTTTTTCTGTTTCAAATGATGTTCTGTAGCACTGCAGCAACACTCATGTCTGGAGCCGTAGCAGAACGTATGCGGTTTTCAGGGTATATCTATATCACTATCATTTTAAGCGCTGTTATTTACCCTTTGGTTGGGCATTGGACATGGGCGAGTGCGTTTACCGAAAATAATCATGGATGGCTAGAGAAACTCGGTTTTATTGATTTTGCAGGCGCGACTGTGGTGCATTCGGTTGGCGGTTGGGTAGCGCTGGCTGCAGTGCTAGTTATTGGCCCAAGGTTAGGGCGTTTTCAGTCAAAACATGCCTTTCCGTCTGGTAGTAATTTACCTATGGCGGCTTTGGGCACCATGTTAATCTGGTTTGGTTGGTTCGGTTTTAATGGTGGTAGTGCGTTAACGTTTGATGAATTAGTGCCTGTCATTATTTTAAATACCTGTTTAGCCGGTATTTGGGGGGGACTTGCTAGTACTCTTTTGCATCAATTTACCCAAGGATACGTTGATGTTGGCTCAAGTCTAAACGGTATTATCGCTGGACTAGTAGGTGTGACCGCGGGCTGTCACGCAGTGTCGCCAATTGAAGCGGCATTCATCGGTATAATGGCAGGCGTTATCGCACATTATGGTTCGATATTGTTAGATATATTGGAAGTGGATGATGCCTTAAAGGTGATCCCCACACATTTATTTGCAGGCGCTTGGGGTACTTTAGCTGTGGGGATTTTTGGCGACCCGTTAATACTTGGTACTGGGTTATCAATGATTGAGCAGATAGTGGTGCAATTAACGGGTACCACTGCAATTGGAGCCTTTAGTTTTTGCGTAAGTTTTGTACTCATTGTTGTTCTCAATCGTGTACACCCACTTAGAGTTTCGCAAAGTGACGAAAACAGAGGGTTAAATGTAAGCGAACATCACGCTACTACTGAGTTGATTGAACTATTAGATGACATGCAAACCCATCAAATTCAGGGCAATTATAGTTTCCCTGTAAAAGAAGAGCCATTCACGGAAGTGGGACAAATCGCTAAAAAGTATAATCAGGTTATTTCACAAGTATCGCAAGAAATGCGTGCCCGCGAACAAGCAATTAATCAATTTAAGTTGAGCGAAAAACGTAAAAGCGCCATCTTAGACTCTTCGATGGATTGCATCATTTCTATTGATTATAAAGGTCACATTATCGAGTTTAACCCCGCTGCTGAGCGCACATTGGGGATCTTGAAAAATCACATTTCTGGTCTCAGTTTTATTGAGAACTTTGCTCAGGACCAAGACCAAGAGCTCTTTATGACGAGTTTGTCTCATCAATTTTCAAATGCAAATGGATTAGTGCTAGATAGGCGTTCTAAGCTGCAATTAAAACGCGCTTCGGGACAATCCTTTCCCGCTGAAATTACTATTACCAGTGCCAGAGTGAGCATGGATAAGAGGCTAGAATTTACTTTGCATCTGAGAGATGTCACTCAAGAGCAAAAAATTCAGTCGAGGTTACACTTTTTAGCGTACAAAGATCCTCTCACTCATCTCTCCAATCGCACCCACCTAATGCGCGAGCTCAACCTGGCGGTAAGTGAGTCTAAACTCAATGAAAGCGTCATCGCTTTATTTTTTTTAGATTTAGATAATTTTAAAAAGATTAACGATACCTTAGGGCACAAAGCCGGCGACTTTTTGCTAGTTCAGGTTGCTTCGAGGTTAAATAAGGTGTGTGGAGACAATGATGTTGTGGCTCGATTAGGGGGAGATGAATTCATTATTGTTGCGAAAGGAGATCTGAATACCGAAAGTATTTGTGAAAAAGCACAACAGGTATTAACTGCTCTACGTGATGTCATCACCATCAATGAAAAAAGCTATCGGATTCCTACTAGTATCGGTATTGCAATTTCTGAGTCCGGTAGTGTTACGCCAGACGAACTGATCCAGTATGCTGATATTGCTATGTATCATGCTAAGACTAAAGGTAGGGATAATTATCAATTGTACACGCACTCGATGGGTAAAAAAGCCCTTGAAGATGGCGAATATGAAAGAAGGATACAAGCCGCTTTAGAGCGCAATCAACTCAGTATGGTGTATCAACCCAAAGTGACTGCCGAAGGTACAATCGTTTCATTTGAAGCTTTAATAAGATGGCATCATCCAACTTTAGGAAGTATTTCTCCAGCGGAATTTATTCCCATTGCTGAGCAAAGTAATTTGATTGTGGCTATTGGAGAATTTGTTATTGTTGAAGTCCTAAAAACGCTAAAAAATTGGTCTCAAGAAGGTTATCAAGTGTTGCCGGTTTCTATCAACATAGCTGGTCGACATCTTATTAGTCCAGAGTTTTTGCCTTTTATTCAATCTCAATTAGCGCATTTCAACATTGACGGTAAGTACCTAGAAATAGAAATTACTGAAAGCATGTTAATTGAAGATATAGAGACCTGTGTTTCTATTTTAAAAGAACTGAAATCTCTTAATTGCAACGTTTCGGTTGATGATTTCGGAACGGGTTACTCGTCGCTTAGCTATTTAAAAATACTACCATTGGATATCCTCAAAATAGACCGTTCTTTTGTTGCTGAGAGTGACGTAAAAGTAGAAGATGCCGAAATTTGTGCGACTATCGTTAATCTAGCGAAAAGTCTTAAGTTAACCGCTATTGCTGAAGGGATAGAAACTGAATCGCAACTCGCTACCTTACAGAAAATGGGATGTGAATACTTTCAAGGTTATTATTTCCACAAACCACAAAGTGTAGCAAACGCCACTAAACTACTCGCCCAAAAATAACAGAAGAATTGCCGCGAGCCTTAGTAAGTGATTAAAACAGCGTATTTCATTAAAGCCTTTGCTAAGCGCCCCTGAGTGCTTTAGGATCACGCTGTTTTAATCTTTTATACTATACGTCGGTAAATTCTGTGGCTTCAGCTAGTACGATAACCCTACTTAAAAACGCTAATGTCTACGCTCCAGAGGCAATAGGTCTTAAACATCTGGTGATTGGTGGTGGAAAAATTCTCTATTTGGGGGATGAACTACCGGTATTGGATCCTTTTCTTAATGTTGATGAGCTCGATTTGCATGGCCAAGCGCTACTTCCTGGCTTTATCGACGCCCATACTCACATTACCGGTGGTGGCGGTGAAGCGGGTTTTTCTACGCGTGTTCCGGCTGTCCCTTTAAGTCAATTTACTCAAGCCGGAGTGACCACAGCGGTTGGATTGCTGGGTACAGACGATGTCACTCGTAGTACTGAATCGTTACTTGCGCAGGTCTACGCATTGCGAGAAGAGGGCTTGTCCGCCTATTGTTATACCGGTGGATATCACCTACCACCCACTACACTCACTGGTTCTGTAAGGTCAGATATTGTTTTTATCGAAGCTATTGTAGGTGTAGGTGAACTGGCGATTAGTGATCATAGGTCATCGCAACCTACACTTGATGAATTATTAAAGGTTGCCTCACAAGCTCATGTTTCAAGGCTGATGACAGGCAAAGCCGGAATAGTGCATTTACATTTAGGTGATGGAGCGCGGGGCTTAGAACTGGTGCGCCAAGCGTTAGCCGCTTCTGAAATACCGGCTAAAACCTTTAACCCAACTCACGTTAATAGACGCAGAGAGTTGTTCGCGGAGGCTTGTGAATTAACTAAACAAGGTTGCTGGATAGACGTCACCGCATTTGAAACCGGTGAAGTAGGTTATGAACCAGCAGACGCTCTACTACGTTATATTAATAGCGACTACCCCCAAGACAAATTAACCATCAGTTCAGATGGTGGTGGGTGTCTACCAAATTTTGATTGCCATGGTCATATGACCAAAATGGATTTTGCCAATTCGATTGCTATGACTCACGTGTTTTATGAACTGGTGGATCAAGGAACAAAAATTGAAGATTGCTTGGCATTTTTTACAAGCAATGTTGCAACGCTAATGAACTTTAAAAATAAAGGTCGAATAGCACTTGGAATGGACGCTGATTTAATCGTTTTAGATAGTCAAAACCGAATAAGCCATGTGATGGCAAACGGTGTATGGCATATCTACAAAAAAACAGTTGTTAAGAAAGGTACGTTTGAGGAATAAAAATGCCGTCTCCAGATATTAAAGGGCAGCAACGCGGGTTTGTGATACCTATTGGTGGTGCTGAAGAAAAAATTGATAACCCAGAAATCTTAAAAAAGTTTGTTGAGTTATGTGGTGGTAGTGAAGCCGATATTTGTATCGTTCCCACGGCTTCACAATTACAAGATACCGGTGAGAGATATCAAAATATATTCAGAGATCTCGGCGCGGGGAATACCCATTGGTTACCTATTAGCGATCGCAATGACGCCAAAAAAGAACAATATGTTACTCAATTAGAAAGTTGCACTGGCATATTTATCACCGGCGGAAATCAATTGCGGCTATCGACTATTTTAGGTGGCACGCCCATTGCCCAAACGATTCGAAAGCTAAACGCTCAAGGTGTTCATGTAGCTGGCACCTCAGCGGGTGCGGCTATAGTGTCACAACATATGATCACCGGTGGTAATACTGGCATAGTGCCTACTGAAGACGGCGTGAATTTAGCGCCAGGCATGGGACTAATCAATACCATAGTCGTCGATCAACATTTTAATGAGCGAAATAGATTGTCGCGACTATTAAGTGCTGTGTCTTACAATCCGTTTTTGCTTGGTATGGGGTTAGATGAAGATACTGCAGCATTTATTAATGGCGACAATGAATTTACTGTTGTAGGAAGTGGCGCAATTACTGTTATTGATCCCTCAGATATTGAACATTCTTCGATGGCTGAAGCGCGCAGTGGTGATGCCCTTACATTGTTAAATTTAAAGTTACATATATTGGCGAATGGAAGTCGCTACAACATTAACGATCGAAAAGCCTACATCGAATAATCCTTCTTTTTAAATGGGCCGCTGATATTCATCGTGGCCCATTTTCATTCCAAACAATTGTTGCAAACACGCTAAAAAAATTGGCGCTAGTGGACGTTTTTCTATAAGTTAGATTGGTGCGTAAACAATCTGCGCATTCTTATTTCAGTCACTCTCGATCAGGAAAACTTAGCCTATGAAAATCCTCAGCAAAAATGTGTATGTTGGTCCTAATATCTACGCTAACTTCCCGGTTATACGCTATCAAATTGATATCGGCGAATTAGAACAATGGCCCTCCGCTAAATTAGGAACGGAATTTATTGAAGGGTTGATTGCAGCCCTGCCTACTTTGCACAGTCATGGTTGTTCTTATGGAGAAGAAGGGGGCTTCATCAGGCGATTGCGAGAAGATGAGGGCACTTGGATAGGACATATTTGGGAGCATGTAGCGCTTGAATTGCAAAACTTAGCAGGCTCATCAGTTAACTTTGGTCGCACCAGGAGTTTGGAAAAAGCTGGCTGCTACAATGTTGTTTATCAATATCAACAAAGAGATGTAGGACTCGAAGCGGGTGCGCTAGGCATGCGATTATTAACCCACTTGATGCCTACCAACGTGCAACAAGCGATTCAAGCAGATATTGACGACGATTTTGACTTTAACGATGAACTCCGCAGTTTTGTGCGTATGGCGCAGCGCAAAGAATTTGGCCCAAGCACTGGTTCACTAGTGGCAGCGGCAGAACAACGTAATATTCCTTGGCTAAGGTTAAACGAATATAGTTTAGTGCAGTTTGGTCACGGTAAGTATCAACAACGTATTCAAGCGACTATTACCAGTCAAACTAAACATATTGCAGTAGAAATTTCCTGCGATAAAGAAGATACCCATAATTTACTGAATGATTTAGGTTTGCCGGTACCAAAACAAATAATGGTTTATGGCGAAAGGCAAGCAACACGGGCGGCTAATCGTATAGGTTACCCTGTGGTAGTTAAACCTCTCAATGCTAATCACGGTAGAGGCGTGAGTATTAACCTTACAACAGATGAAGAGGTAGTTACCGCTTACCATGAAGCCCAGAAACACGGTACCAGCAAAGCGATTCTAATCGAGAGTTTTTTGACTGGTTTTGATCACAGAATGTTGGTGGTTAACGATGAGCTCGTTGCCGTTGCGAAGCGGGTTCCAGGCCATGTTGTCGGAGATGGCGTAAGCAACATTGAAAAGCTGGTAGATATTGTAAACTTAGATCCTCGTCGTGGTATTGGGCATGAAAAAGTTTTAACAAGATTAGAGTTAGATAGCCAAGCCGAACGCTTACTAGAAGAGGCAAACTACAACAAACACACTGTGCTGGAGAAAGGCCAAGTTTTCTTTTTACGATCTACGGCTAATTTGTCAACTGGCGGTACCGCTATTGACGTGACAGATATTGTGCACCCTGATAACAGAGATATGGCAGTACGCTCGATTAAAGCCATTGGGCTTGATGTAGGCGGGGTAGACTTTTTAACAGATGACATCAGTAAATCTTATAAAGAAATTGGTGGCGGTATTTGTGAATGTAACGCAGCGCCAGGCTTTAGAATGCATGTTGCACCCAGTGAAGGTACACCTAGAGACGTCGCTGGAAAAGTCATCGACATGTTGTTTCCTGTTGGCAGTCATTCGCGGATTCCGATTGCCGCTATTACCGGAACCAATGGTAAAACTACCACCTCTCGTATGTTAGCCAGCATCATGAAGTCGTGTGGATTTACAACGGGCATGACGTCAACAGATGGGGTGTATATTGACGGGCATTTAAGCGTAAAAGGCGACATGACGGGCCCCACTGCAGCGCAAATTGTATTGCGTGACCCTAATGTTGATTTCGCCATAATGGAAACCGCAAGAGGTGGGATCCTTAAACGCGGTTTGGGTTATACCAGCTGTAACGTTGGCGCTTGTCTCAACGTGACCGCTGACCACCTAGGCCAAAGGGGGATCAATACAGTAGAGCAACTGGCGCAAATAAAACGCGTTGTGGTTGAGGTGGCTCAAGATGTGGTGGTACTCAACGCTGACGATCATTTATGTCTACAAATGGCTGACTTTTGTGATGCTGAGCGTATTTGTTATGTAACCATGGACTCGGGGCATGGATTAGTGCGAGAACATATTCGCAGTGGTGGATTGGCGGCTGTGCTCGAAAAGGGTATCAATGGCGATATGATCACAATCTATGATAAAGGTGCGCATATACCGTTACTTTGGACCCATTTGATCCCGGCAACCGTTGAAGGTAAAGCGATGCACAATGTGCAAAATGCTATGTTTGCCGCAGCCATTGCTTATAGTTTTGATACCTCGCTGGAAAATATTCGTCAAGGTTTGCGAATTTTTAATACGTCTTTCTATCAAGCGCCCGGTCGACTCAATATATACGATGAATTACCTTTTAAAGTGATTCTCGATTATGCCCATAATCCAGCGGCAATCGAAACCATCACTGATTTAGCAACACGATTAGATGTCACCGGTAAACGCCGAATTATACTGGCTATGCCGGGAGACAGACGAGATGAAGACGTTTTAGCTGCCTCAAATATCACTGCTAAAGGATTCGATAGCTTCATTTGTAAAGCAGATGATGATAGACGCGGCAGAGGGCACGATGAGGTGCCGCAATTACTGAAGCAAACTTTAATTGAAGCTGGAATCGATGAAGTAAATATTCAGATTATTCCATCTGAAGAAGAAGCTGTTGAACAAGGACTCAAAGATTGTAACAAGGGTGATTTATTAATTATTTTGGGCGACAACATTACCCGTTGTTGGAAACAGATTGTGCACTTTAAGGGAAGTGGCGACTTAGATAAGCAAGACGAAACGCCTTCTCAAGATTTCCCAGAAAAACTGTTTGAACCCACTGAGCATAAGTTCGAATTAAATGCAGGAGAGTCCCTAGTTCATGATGAACGTGGGGTGCGTTTAGTGATCGAGCATGATGAAGATTCTGATTAAGGAAAAGCAGGCCATGCGATTAGAACTAGATGAAGCTAGGCGTTTAACTGGGCCAAACTTACTGTGGGATCATCCCGGTGCCATCGTTGATGTAATGATTACTGGCATAGATAAAAATGCGGTCGTGACACTTTGGCAGCACTGGGCGGCAAAGTTGTTGTCTGAATTTGGCTGGCAGCAGCAAACTATTTACCGTGTGCATAGCGAAGGGGCGAATTTGGCTCTCAGCGCTCCTATGGACGCGCTTTATTGTGCTTGCGATCTTGCTGAACTAGCGTGGCATTGCACTGTAGCAGAGTTACAAAACGCAGCTACACCCGATTGGAGGCAACGGCTCAATGAAATGCAAGTCGAACTGGCTGAAGAGCGCAATCCTGAACTGATCGCTCTTTTGCAAGCGGCACATCAACATAATGTCAGTTGTATTGTTGATGACGACGAAGTCAGTTTAGGAATGGGAAAATCATCGCAAACTTGGCCAGCTCGCGCTTTACCCGCGCTATCCAGTATTCAGTGGCAGCAATATCAGGATATTCCACGGGCGTTTATTACTGGTACCAATGGTAAGTCTACCAGCGTGCGCTTAGCCTCGCACATTGCTAAAGCCGCAGGTTTTGTTGCTGGAGTTACTTCGACTGATTTTATTCGTGTGGGTGAAGACATCATTGACACCGGTGATTACTCGGGGCCGGGCGGGGCGAGAATGTTACTCAGGGATCCACGCACTGAACTCGCGTTTTTAGAGGTGGCTCGTGGTGGAATATTAAGAAGAGGCATTCCAATTGATGCAGTTAACGCGGCGTTGATTACTAATGTTGCCAGCGACCATTTAGGCCAATATGGTATTAATACCGTTGGAGAACTAGCGCAAACCAAGTTTGTGGTGGCCAAAGGACTAGATGCTAATGGCACGTTAGTATTGAATGCTGACAATAAACTCGTAGTCGAACAGGCTGTGCAACTCGGTAAAAAGATCTGTTGGTTTAGCACCCAAGAAACGAACCCTTTGATCCAGCGCCAGTTAAGTTCAGGTAATGCAGCGGTATTTATACGTGATAAGCATATTATTTATGCCCTGGGTAGTGAAGAGGAATGTATCGCAGCGTTGGAGCAGGTTCCTATGACACTGAATGGGGCTGCCCAGCATAATGTTCAAAATGCATTAGGTGTAGTGGGTTTATGTAAAGCAATGAATTTATCTACACAGGCAATTTGTCAAGGTTTACTGAGCTTCGGCAGTAATGCTCAAGACAATCCCGGAAGAGGCAATTTTTACGAGACTAAAGGGATTAAGGTGCTGGTGGATTTTGCTCATAATGAACACAGTATGCAAGCGGTAGTAAAAACCGTTAATCAATTACCGGCTAAACGCAAGATTGTGATGTTTAGTCACGCTGGTGACAGAAGTGATCAAGAAATTTGTGATCTCACCGACGCAGTCTTAGCCTTAGATGCCAGTTTATATGTCGTTACTGAATTGCAGCGATATCTGCGGGGACGTGAATTAGGCGAAGTACCACAAATAGTTGCTGAGCACTTACGCCAAAAATCGGTACCTGCACAAAAAATTCAGTTTGCGACTGACCCACTAGCAGGTGCAAAAATTGCCATGAGTTTTGCGCAACCAGGTGACGTGGTTTTGCTATTTGTGTTATCTGAAAGGGAACAAGTACACCAATTTTTATCTCAATAGTATTGGTGAAGTAGATTGCTAAAACTTTATAACTTTGCTTAAAATAGTGGTACGCCCATTGGCCCTCGAAAAAATGCTTGCTAATTGACTGATTGAGTCTTTTGAATAATTTTACGTAACGTGGGTTGTGTAACGTTGAGTAGTTTGGCTTTGTGTTGTTGACTAATATCTCGTTGCAACACTATGGAATGTAATGAATCTTCTATAGTTTGCCAAAATGTATTATGAGATTGATTGCGTAATATCGTTTCGAAAAGTTGAGTACAATCTTCTGAAAAAGGCTGCAATAGAGGCAATTCAAATACTTGGGTCTCGAGCTTGGCGAAACGTCGCCGTGTCGTGGATTCTGATTGGTTAAGTCGCTGCGCGACTTGATACAAACTTCCCCATTTGTCTAGGCATTGTGCTAACCATTGTTTTTCTAACCAGTCACGGACAGAAAATAACTCCGTTTGTTGGCTTGCAAGATCCACTAAGTTAGCCAACAAATTCGTTATTTGCACACAGTGGTCTGAATTCAACGCAGTGCTGCTTGAAAGATCCGGCGCAACAATCGAAGTATTGGTCAAGGGGGTAGTTACACTGCTGTTGATTACCTTGTGTTGCTGTAACAGCAAATGTTCTGTCTCGATATATTGGCCCGAACACAGTATTACGGCGCGCATCATGCAATTTTTGAGTTCGCGAACGTTTCCTGGCCAAGTGTAATTTTGCAATTTGTACACCGCAGTTTCGGAAAAGTCGCTGATGTCTTTTTTATATTGTTGGCTAAATTTTCTTAAAAAATGCCGACACAGTAACAGTGGGTCTTCACCGCGTTGATGGAGTGTGGGTAAATTTAGCGTAAATACGTTGATACGATGATACAAGTCTGCGCGAAAACGTCCTGCGGTGACTTCCTCTGGTAAATCGCGATTGGTCGCAAGGATCAAGCGCACATCTACTTTTCTAACTCGTTGATCACCTACAGCAATATAGGTTTTTTCCTGCACAAATCGTAATAATTTTGACTGGATATCTAAAGGAAGCTCACCCACTTCGTCCAAAAATAGCGTGCCACCGTCCGCTTGTGCAATTTTTCCTGGCTGATTATTGATTGCTCCTGTAAATGCGCCTTTTCTATGACCAAATAACTCACTTTCAATTAAATGCCCGACAATAGTTGAGCAATCAAGGGTGATAAAAGGTTTATCCGGCTGTAAACTTTGGTAGTGAAGTTGTTCAGCGATCACTTCTTTGCCGGTACCCGACTCACCAGTGATTAACACTGTTGCGTCGGTTGGCGCAACAAGTTGCACTTGATGCATTAAAGTACGCATCGCGGCGGACTTAAAAATTAACTCGTGTCCATCTCCATTATCTTTTTCAGCTGAGGTATTTCTATTTTTTTCTTGTTCAAGAAGAATAATACGCTCAAGAGCCGCGGCTAAATTGGGAGAGATTTGTTCAAGTTGCTCGCTAGATTTGTGGATTTCAAGATTCACTTCGGGTCGCCAACACACCACTAAAATGGCTAAACATTGTTCGCGAGTAGTAAGAGGAATGATGATATTTTGGTAAGATAAAAGTGTCGTGTTGGTCTGAGTTTCATAACTATCAAGGGACTGCAGACTAATGCTGTTTTGTATTCTGCTGTGAATTTTTTGAACCGCTACCTCAGCGTTGGTTGTACTACTTGCTAAATGAGTTAAATGACCACTTTGTGGTAAATATAGGCCAACAAACTCGCTTTGTAATCCAGAATTTAATAACTGACAAAGTTGCGACGAAAAACCTTGTAACGAATGGGTGTTACCTATCAAACGAATAATATCCCATTGTAAATTCATCAATCTAAAATCATCATTGGGCGCTTCAGAAAATTTGCCGCTCATACGATCTAGGTTAGCCAGAATGTTGGCGTCAAATTGAGGTTGCCAACTCACCAATTTACCACCACCTACACTTCGCGCTGCTTGCAAAGCTGCATTGGCGCGACGAAATAACTCCAGCTGTGACTGTTCGCCCAGCTGTTCTTCGGCTTCTAATGTGGCGAGTCCTAGACTAAATTCTAGTTTAACTTTGCTTTTTGAAAACCTTTGAGTACGCAACACTTGTAACATACGTGCCGCTAAAACTTGCCCTTGTTGCTCATTTGTATCAGGCAAATGAACGGCAAATACGGCGCCGCTAAAACGACTTGCAAAGTCGTCGTTACGTAAGATTTTGGCAATACCTTGAATAATCTCCCTTAAAACTTGATCGCCCATTTCTCGACCATGAGAGCGGTTAAAATCAGAAAAGTCATCGGGATTAATCAACAGTAAGGTAACAGCAGTCGTTTGTTGGCTAAGTTGTTCGTGCCATTCATGACTCTCCCAGCTGGCGACTTGACGTAAAATCAGTAAGCTCTCTTCCCTTGGCAAAGAACCGACAAAGCCATCCACCATCATGACCGTGTTTTCTAACTGGATAGGGAAAGGCGGTAACCGCGTCATAGCATGAGTATGTTTCAAGTCTGCCAAAGTTTGCTGCATGCGGGTTTGAGCCGTAGTTGAGGGTATATGTAAACTTTCTAGCCAATTCTGACCCATGGCAGTGATTCCATGGTTTTGCAATAACCCGCTCAACTTAAGGTTAATATCAACTATGTTACCTTGGGGGCTCAGAGTAAGTGATAGATCTCCTAGACAATTCGATAACAGCGCCAACTTGTGCTGTGCATACAATTTTTCTTGAAACGCCTGAGTTTGTTGTTGTACTAGTTGTAGCAATAGGTCAATAACCCCAAACGCTCGCCAATCCACTACTTGATGTTTAGAGGGTAACTGATTCACGTGCCATCCTTGAGTTTCAGCAGGCAACCAAAATAGATTGCAATCAGCTAATCCAAATTTTGAATTCAACGCTAAGGCATGATCCAAATTTTGACAAATCATTAAAAGCGGCAGGGATTGCTGCTGTACAGCGCGCGCCATAAACTCTGCCGTTAGGGTAATCACCTCAATCTTATATTGGGAACTGGCTAAGTGTTGTAATAACTCTGCAACCTTTGGGCGCGCTGCTGCTTCTACATATAATAAGATCACTTCAACATCTTCAAAAGCAGCTGGAATGTGTGGCGTTTGTTTAATCATTATTACGGCATCAAGTGGTTGAAGTTTTGTTGAAGTAAAGGAGAAATAAATTCCGAGGCCATGGGACGTGAGAATAAATATCCCTGCAAAAGAAGGTTTTTGGTGTTTTGTAAAGTGGTGATCTGCCCGCTGTATTCAATGCCTTCAGCTATTACACCCAAATTTAAGCTCGTAGCTAGTGCTAAGATAGCCTCGACTATCGCGATATCATCCGGTGGTGAATTGATATCACACATAAAAGATCGATCAATTTTAAGAATATCAATGGGAAATTTCTTTAAATAACTTAAAGACGAGTAACCAGTACCAAAATCGTCAACTGCTAAGGTTACCCCTAGTGCTTTGAGCTCTTTTAATCGCGCAATGTTTTCTTCCGCGTCACTCATAATGACTGATTCAGTCAGTTCTAATTCCAACAAGGAGGCTGGAAGTTGAAATGTTTCGAGTACTTTTTTTACAACGTTTGGAAAATCAGGTTGCTTAAATTGATGTCCTGATACGTTCACCGCTACGCGAATAGCATGACCGCTTTGTTGCCAATTTTTGGCTTGTTGGCAAGCATGATAGAGTATCTGTTGACCTAATTTGATGATCATTCCCGTTTCTTCAGCGATAGGAATAAATTCGTCAGGAAAGATTGGTTGTCCTTGAGGTTTCTGCCATCTGGCCAAAGCTTCTACTCCTAAGATACGGCCTGTTTGGGCACACACCTGTGGTTGGTAGAATGGGACCACCTCATTATTGTCCAATGCCTTACGTAAGTCTTGCTCTAGTTGTAACCGAGCCGCGGCTTTAGAGTTCATAGAGTCTTGATAGAAACGATAACAACAGCGGCCAGACTCCTTAGCAAAGTACATGGCTGTATCAGCATTTTTAAGTAAGCTTTCGGCATCTTCACCATCGTGAGGAAATACTGAAATGCCGATGCTTGGTGTGATCACCACTTCAAATTGTTCCAATTGGAAGGGAGTGCTAAAGCTACGGATCACTCTTTCAGCCACCAACATCGCTTCGTTAGAGTTATTTAGGCGACTTAGAAAGATAGTAAATTCGTCCCCTCCAAAACTGGATAACTGCGTCGCCTGAGATTCAGAGTCTTTAGTGGTGCGGGCGCACATATCACTGTCTCGTAAGTTTGCCTGTAAGCGCAGCGCTACTTTACGCAGTAACTTATCACCGTAACTGTGGCCCATGGTATCGTTGATACGTTTGAAACGATCAAGGTCAATATACAACATCGCAGCTTGATAGTTATTACGTTTAGCCATGGCTAAATAACGCTGCAAATCTTGCATTAGATACTGACGATTAGGTAATCCGGTTAAGGTGTCATAAAAGGCTAATTGATGTAACTCTTGTTGTTGCGTCACTAAGTCTTCAAAAGCTTGACTAGCCCGCAAAATATACTTAACTCGCTCACCCAGAATCGGCCATTTTATAGGTTTCGCGATAAAATCCGTTGCCCCCACTGCATATGACTTATGTATTGACGCGATATCGTCCGAACCCGTCACCATTATAATTGGAATGTGTTTGCCATCTTTATGTGCGCGAATAGTTTCGCATACCTCAAAACCGTTCATTTCAGGCATAGACACATCGAGTAACAACAAAGCCGGGTGATGCTTTTCGAATTGCTCAATAGCCTGTTTACCGTTTGCAGCCTCGATGACTTCAAGAACATCGCTGCTTAAGGTTTCTTTCATTAAGATCCGTGCTGTGAGATCATCATCGCTGATCAAAATCTTGGTTTTCACATCACTCGACATATTTAAATTGCTCCAATTTCTCACAACTGATAACCAATGTTGCCTGAACGCGTTGCGTCAAGGACACAATGTTGTCAGCTTGAGAATTTTTCATTTGTTCTTCAAGCTCCTTGCAAAGTTCAAATAAGGCTTTCGCCCCTGAATTTCCTGCCATAGATTTTAGTGCATGGGCCGTTTCACCAATCTCGCTAAAATTAGGCTCATCTGCGTTACTTTGCTCATTAAGTTGGGCGACTAATTTCTGTGATTCTTGAATAAACGCATCCAGTACTCGATTGAATACTGGATTCCCCGTGTCTTTGGATATTTTCAATAACGTGTCTACTGTGCTCATATCTAACAAGGTTTGCTCAGTAGCTGGGTCTTGCTCATCAATGACTAGAGCACGCCCTTGGGAATCAGTAATTAGTTGTGATTCTTGTGACTGTTTTGAGTCTGAGTAATTTGGATTTTCTGTTACGGGTAAAAAGCGCAGTAGAGTCTGTTCTAACTCTTGCAAAGAGTAGGGTTTAGACATGACCTCATTCATGCCTGCATCAATACATTGCTGGCGCAGGTTATCTCCCATACCTGCTGTAAGGGCGATAATTGGGATCTCAGGCCAATTTTGGCGGATTGCTTTGGCTGCTGCATATCCATCCATTACCGGCATTTGGCAATCCATTAAAATTAAATCCGGTTGCTTCAAATTGACCTGTTCAACGGCTTCGGCACCATTATCCGCTAGCCATATTTCGCAGCCTAAAAGCCCTAACATGCTTTTAGCTACTTCTTGATTGGTTAGGCTATCTTCTGCGACTAGAATATTGGCATTAAAATATTGATGATTTGAATGATTCTCGTCGAGACGTTTTTGAACTTCATTTTCAATACCTAAGGCGCGGTACAAGCTATTTTGTAAGCCTCTGCCATTCACTGGAAGGGGTAAAATATTACGGGTATCGTTTTCTTGCCATTGTGAAGTAGGTAACAAACATATCCAATTATCTAAAGCAATCCCAGATTCTTGTATACTATGTTGATGTTCTGCTTGGCTGATCCATAAACCATTTTTTGCGGTGGCCAATTCTGTTTTGATCCGCGACACGTGCACTGTACTAATATTTAACTTCGCTAGCATAGTTTCGATAGATTTACCCAGACCATTTGGCAAATTAACGAGATGTACAGTGGGGCAATCAGGAATTGATTGAGGTTCGATTAACGAATTTTCTATCAATGGTAAATCCACTTCTAAACTAAAGCGGCTGCCCTCTCCAATGTTTGATTGCACCTTCAAAGTGCCATTCATTAAAGCGGTGAGTTGTTTACAAATAGCTAAGCCTAAACCCGTGCCGCCATATTTTCGGGTAGTAGAGGCATCTGCTTGGGTGAACATCTCGAATACTTTTTGCTGACGATCTGGCGCCATGCCGATTCCAGTGTCTTGTACGCTAAAAATAATCCCCCTGTAATTGTCGCTACTGGCGATTCTCTGAGGACTTTTACTGAAACACTCGGTCATGGTCACACTGAGGTTCACTTCGCCACGTTCGGTAAACTTTATCGCGTTACTGGTTAGGTTTGCGATTATTTGGCGCAATCTGGCAGGGTCGCCATACACTTGTGGTAAAGGGACAGCCGATAATATGGCGTTAATGTTCAAGCCTTTGTTATAGGCCGATTCGCTGAATAAGTCACATACATCTTCTAGCAACGCTTCTAGGTCAACAGGCACAGATTCTAAAGTAGCTTTTCCCGCTTCTAATTTTGAAAAGTCTAAAATATTATTCAGTAAATCGAGTAATAACCTGCCCGAGCGATACACTAATTGCGCAAAGTGTTGCTGTTTTGGTTTCAAGTCTGAGCTTAATAACACCTCGGTCATACCTAACACGCCATTCATTGGAGTACGTATTTCGTGACTCATGATGGCTAAAAAATCACCTTTTTCTTTGCTTGCTTGTTCTGCAAGACGCCGGGCTTTTTCGGTTTCTTCCATGGCATGTTCAAGTTGGGTATTAGCATTACGTAATTCTTTGGTACGCTCTGCTACTTTTTCTTCCAACTCGATTACTTGTTGCATTTCAAGTTGACGCTTGCGGCGATAGCGCCACACAAAATTAATGATAATTAACAGTACACATAAGCCATAGAGGCTATAAGCCCAAAGGGTTTTCCATGGTGGGGGCAATACTTCAATTGGTAACGCTACCCCTTGGGTATTCCATAGTCCTTGATTGTTACTGGCTTGTACTTTGAGGACATATTCACCAGCGGGTAAATTTGTAAAGGTTGCTAGGCGTCTATGTTCTAATTCAATCCAATGGGGATCCAATCCTTCAAGTTTATAGCGATACTCGTTTTGACCCGGTGAATTAAAATCTAGGGCCGAAAACTCGAACGATATAAAGTAGTCTTTGTAACTCAGTTTTAACTTTTCTAAGTGTTGATAAGGTTGGTCAAACCATACCTGTTCATTGAGTTTTTTAATGCGAACCAGCACAACTGGAGGTATTACTGCATTGTCTTTAATGTCGTCTGGATGAAACCGCACTAAGCCAGTGTTTCCCCCAAAGTACATAATGCCTTGGCTATCTTTGAAGCCAGCGCCAAAGTTAAATTCACTGTTTTTTAAACCTTGAGAGGTATCAAAGTGACGCATCTTTCCGGTCTCAGGGTTAAGCCGTGTTAACCCTGCAGTGCTGCTTAACCATAAATGGCCTTTATTATCATCAAGAATGGAGTAAATATGACTGCTTGGTAGGCCACTGAAACTATCATAGTGTTCAAATTTATTTTTTAAAGCAGAAAAATCTTGAGGTAACCATTTATTTAAGCCACCTCCTTGGGTTCCGACCCAGAGTTGCGCTTTGGGATCTTGGTAAAATGTCCAAGCCATAGACGCCGACAAACTATCAAAGTCATCTGGTTGGTGTTCAATATGATCAAAATCCAATCTCTTGTGATCTAACATATTAATACCTAAGACTGTGCCAACTACTATAGTGCCGTCGACTAATTGGTAGACAGCCAATACTCGGTCACTGTTTAGACTTCTAGGGTTGGTATCGTCAAAGCGATAATGCACAAAGTCATTGCTTCCTGCTGCGAGAAAATTTAAACCTCCACCGAAGGTTCCCACCCAAAGATTGCCTTCGCGATCTGGAAGAATATTAGTGACACCGTTGAAACTTAAGCTATTAGGATTTTCAGGGTCATGGACATAATAATCCAACTGCATGTTGTCGACATTTAATCTCCCTAAGCCGCCATTACGTGAGCCAAACCACAATATGTTGTTATTGCCACGCACTGTCATTATTCGCGCATCGCGTAGCGCTGGTACGCTGTTTTTATTGATAACTTGCTTTATTTCACCTTTACTATTTAACTGGGTGATCCCTCCGTAGCTGGCAACCCAAATAGAACGTTCACCTTGTGAAGATAATGTTTCAGCAAATCCCAATACAACTTTACTGGCCAAGCCAGCTTCTATGTGCACAAAGGGGATTTCTATACTTTTACTTATGCCGTTAAAGGTGCCAAACCACAATAACCCTGATGGGTCTTGTAAAATCGAAAGAACCTTATTATCGCTCAGCCCGTCATCCATATTAAAAGTGCTAAATTTATTGTTTCCGTCCCACAAACTTGCTCCTGCCTCAGTACCAAACCATAGTCGTTGGTGTTGATCTTGATAAATAGTATGGACAAGGTTACTGGCAAGGCTGTTGGGTTGTGCTTCATCATGTCGAAAAGTAGTAAACTTATTTCGCTGTGCATCCAATACACTCACTCCGGCATCATAACTGGCTAACCAAAGACGCTGTTGAACGTCGATAAATAGTTCGGTTAATCGATCACTAAACAGTGCTTCAGCGGAGTTACTGTGAATACGAGTGAGGTGGTTATCTTGCGTATTTAGCTTGAGTAAGCCATTACCGTCTGTTGCTAGCCATAGGTCGCTGCCATCTTCAATCATTGCGGTAATGGCTGCATTTTTATCTAAATTTGGCAAAAGAGTGCGGGTTTCAAAGTGTTCGAACGTCATATCGTTCGGATTCATGCGGCTAAAATTGCCATTGTTATAACCTAGCCAAATAAAACCTAGTTTATCTAAGGTCAAACTTCTAATACGGTTAGAACTTGGTGTCTTTTCTAGATCAGTCCCTTGCTTCCATGCAGAAAATGTTTGTTTTGCTGAATTGTATAAGTTCAGTCCGCCGCCGTCTGTGGCGAGCCATAAGCGTTTCTGATTGTCTTCCAGTACGGCACGCACATTGTCAGAACTGAGTGAGTCGGATTTGCGGGAATCGTGCACAAAACTAAGTATCTGATAGCCATCATATCGACTGACACCTTCTTGGGTGACAACCCACATGTATCCAGTATTGTCTTGGTATATTTGGCGTACTGTTTTTTGGGATAATTGGTTACTCAGTTCACTCGGTGTAAAGCTAAAATTGCTACTGTAAGCTGGTGGGATTTTAAGGCAGCAAGAAAGGAAAAATACAAACCAAAATTTTCCATTTGTAAACATACGCAAATGACGTCTTATTTTTTAATTTAGGAAGCTAGATTAACGCAAAGGCCTTGTGATGCCAACATATAGCGATTCTTACGATAAACTTTGCGTATCTGGGCGTAAGGAGGCAGATTTGTTTAAAGCAAAACATTCAGAGGATGGCTGGCCTTGTATGAGCTTATATTATCGATGGGTATAGTGTTGAGGTTGGGGAAATACAAATAAGCCGCCAAGACTAAAGGGATAAACCCAAGAGTATGGCGGCTAAATATTGATGCTCTGCTTATTCTTGTAACATAAAGTTTTCTTGATTCATATGAGCTTCATCCCACATGAATGCTTCATCCCACATGAACGCTTCGTCCCACATGAATGCTTCATCCCACATGAACGCTTCGTCCCACATGAATGCTTCATCCCACATGAATGCTTCGTCCCACATGAATGCTTCATCCCACATGAACGCTTCGTCCCACATGAATGCTTCATCCCACATGAACGCTTCTTCCCATACTTCGAATTCGAAACCTTTAATATAATAGTTTCCGTTTTCGTCCATACGAGCCGCGCCCATGTAGTGCTGCTCACCGCTTAAGTCTGCAGCAATGTCCATACCGTTGTTGGCACAACCTGTTCTCGCAGATTCGATTGCTTTAATCGCATTAATACTTCCAGAACCTTGTTGGAATGGACTGTAAGCTAATCTTCCATCTACTTGCGCCATAGTGGTACTGCTCATCAAGCGACATTTCACATCATTGGCACTTAAACT
This sequence comes from Paraglaciecola sp., assembly GCF_039964565.1. Classification (GTDB taxonomy): domain Bacteria; phylum Pseudomonadota; class Gammaproteobacteria; order Enterobacterales; family Alteromonadaceae; genus Paraglaciecola. Next base: position 127,335 of record NZ_JBDVXF010000045.1, on the reverse strand, counting down.
AGGATCGTTTTGCAACATTAACGCAACCACACCACTGACGACACCTGACGCTTGAGACGTGCCAGACATAATAAAACGGTCATCGCCTACCATGTACTGTGGAAATTTACTGGGTACATACATATCTTCATTGGCCAAACTAAACATATGTCCACCGGGAGCAACCAAATCAGGTTTGATAAAGGCTTCATGGGTTGGTCCCTGTGAAGAAAACGACAATAAAGTGTCATCGTTAGGGTTGTCTTGTGTGTAGTTATCACTTATGGCTCCTACACTGATCACATAAGGCACGTTAGCTGGGACACCAATAGTCATTGCTTTCGGGCCAGTGTTACCTGCAGAAGTTACTACCACTACGTCTTTTTCCCACAAACCCATTACAGCTTGGTTGATGGGGTCTGCCCAATAATTTGAACGCGGCGGCGCGCCAAAAGACAAGTTCACTACACGAATATTATGTTGTTCGTGATTATCAGCGATATATTGAAGTCCGCGAAGCGCATCTAAATAGGTACTGTGTCCATCTTCGTAAAATGCCTTGACCACAACTAAGTTTGCATCAGGTGCAACGCCGCGATAGAAACTACGGGTTTTTCCGTTGACTACAGCGCGATCACTGTTGGCAATAATCCCGGTTATATGTGTACCGTGACTATTTTCATCTGTCATTTGGTTAGGGGCAACTTCACTGTCACTTATCGCATCATAAGCTGCGAGTATTCTGTCTCTATTGTTCGTATTTTTATTTAGCGCTTGATGCTGAGCCCAAAGGCCACTGTCAATAACGGCTACAGTTACATCTTTACCTGTTATTCCCTTATCGTGAAGTTCATCGGCGCCAATGTTATTGACAAAATAACTGTTGCTGTCGTTATCATTGGCTTGAGTGTCATAACCTTTCACTAAAGTGCGATCACAATTTTCTTCAAATTCAACATTCATTGAGAAATCACCTTGGTCGTAATTTCTCGCTTTGGAACGCGAAAAAGTCAGCTCAACTGTAGCGCTTTCAAATGCATCGAGATTGCCATTACGTCTTAAGTCATAGGCATCTAATGTTAACTCACCATTGTGACGACCAAATAAACTCCAATAAACGGTTGAACCATTAAATTTAACAGAACGCACATTACCTAAGCTCTCGGGCCAATTAAATGTCATCTCTTTTGCATTAGCTTGCATGTCTCTGGCGTTGTATATGTTCCAACGGATTTTATTCGAACTTAGGTCAACAACGTGACTTCCATATACCAAACAATGATCTAGGGCACTAGAAGTATAAACCGCTTGGTTTTCAGTGATAGAAATCACGCCTGGCATTTTTTTCAGTATTTTCAATTGCAGGTCTGAAACACGGATACCGATACCATTGACCAAAGGCAAATCATGAGTACTTACACCGCCAATTTTTTTGATAAGTTGCTTGAGCAGCCCAACATTGGCCCCTTGGATTAGTATTTCGTTGTCTAATTCAAAAATACTGTCAAGTACAGGTAATGACGGCAACCCTAAAGAAGATGTTATTTCTGAAGCATCTAAGGTGGTTACAACTTCTTCTAGATTAAGGCCCAATAAACCTTTACTGACACCATTTCCATTGCCACCTGCATTACTGTTTTCCCCTGCATTGCCGTTACCACCCGCAACAGCTGGCAAAGTTAACAAGCTCAACATTGCTGCTGTAATCACTAATTTTTTCTTACAGATTTTAAGTTTCACTTTAAATTTTCCTTCAAGTTTCAGAAGTGATTGACTCAGTGAATAAGTTAAATGCACCCGTCCAATATTCATAAACTATAAGCAATCCATATGCCAGTTTGTATGATGTTGATTTAATTGGTTTATTTTCTATTGTGAAAATTATGAATGGTTTTATTTGAAATAAGCGGGTGTAAAATTTGAATGTTAAAACTGGTTGGTAGCAATCATTTATTTCATTTTTAAGGGCAGGCGAAAGTTAATTTGTAGCGATAGAGTGAGATAAGAACCTTCAAGTCGAATCTGTATTTAAGTGCGATACAAAATGGTATGTTGTTGAGATTTGAATCACTAAGGTATTTGGCAGATTCAAATTTTAGTTTTTTTACCCCATTTCAACTTTATGATTTATTTTATTTGTAAAGGTAGAGTCCGCTTTATCGCGGTAAAAGTCCTTCTCATGGTGCCGCAAAATAAATGCTCAAAGTTTTAGTCCTTCTTGTCTTATTGAACACTCCTTTTTAGCGCAAAAGTATGGGCGTATAGACTACTTGGGCTTACGCTACTTCTTGTTAAGTAACTGTTAATTTAATGTGTGTTTTTAAGCGGTTATTCAACCTAATGGGGTAGAGCTCCTTTATGGTTACGCCTTTAGCGGGATCTATTAAAACGTCAAATGTCTCGGGTAGCTAACTAAAAAAATAGCTGAATGTGTAAAGCGTTCAACTTGTATACCGAAATAAATACACGCTATTCGGACGTTATCTAACTTATGTATAGGATTAAAATGAAACTAACTACAGGTCTTACGTTAATAACGCTTTGTATAGGAAGTTCAAATGCTTTTGGTGGTGCAATCGTCAATGGTGATTTTTCTAGTTGTGATTATTCAGGATGGCAAAAAGATACGGATGGGTTTGGTGACGTGTCACTAGGCAATGATTTTGGCATGGTAAATAACGGCAGTGATTGCAGTGCCTCTATTAACGTCGATCATTTTGACCCTGCAGGTGATTTTAATGGTACTCCATTGGATGAAGCGTGGTTTGGTAATACTTTATATCAAGAGCTTGATTTTACTGGCGCCGCAGATAGCACTTTTTCACTCGAAATAGATTTTGCCTTAGATAGTGAAATTACCAGCAACGACCCTGACTTTATTGCCGATTATTTTTTGATCGGATTAAATGATGGTCTTGGTAACTATTACGATCAAACCGGAGCTTTAGGTTTTTTGTATGCGCCTACTGATATTGATGGTGCGTTCAGCCAAATATTGTCTTTTGAATTAGACAGTTCTTTTGTTAACCAAGGCGGATGGTTCTTAGATTTCCAATTGAATATTGGTGTAGACGCTCAAGGCTTTTCAGATGCTTATGGTTCGACCTTCATACTGAACAGCGTGTCTTTGATTGAAAACACAAGTCAAAGTGTGCCTGAGCCCGCTGCACTCAGTCTTTTTTCTTTAGGTTTGATTGGTTTGTATATGCGTAAAAAACGCAACTAATCGAATTTTTCTCCCCATGACAAATCTGTTTTTGCTGCATTTTCAGAGAGTAATTAGGTTTGTCTAAATTTAATATTTACCTTTAGAGGGAAATTATGAATCATTTAAAACTCATAAAAGGAGCCTGTTGCGCGCTTATAATGATGTCTTCTGAATACGCATTGGCGGGTTGGGAAGATGTGAATAGCGATGTCAACTTGACTCAGTCACGCGCTGCATTAGACCGAGTTAATCGCGTTTATTTTACCTATGTAACAGTTCAAAATACTAGCCCAGAAGCCATTGAAGGGCCGTTCCGCGTCTTGATCGATGATGCTACTTTGCCTGTTGTTAATGCTCAAGGTAGCACCGATGCAGGTGTGCCTTACCTTGATGTAGATATAACACAACTTATGCCTGGCGAGTCGCATCAGGTTAGAGTCGATTTTGAATTACTACGTGCGAGTCTAAGTTTTACCGCTACATTGCAAAATGACGTTGCGGGTTGGGAATTGGTATGGAATGACGAGTTTGACGGTGTTGCAATAGACAGCAATAAGTGGACTCACGAAGTTAACTGTAACGGTGGTGGCAACAACGAACAACAATGTTACACCGACAGTGCTGACAATTCCTATGTGGAAGATGGCATCTTAAAAATTGTCGCTAAGCCAGAAAGCGGTCAACCGTTACCTTATAGTTCTGCACGCATGGTTTCAAAAGAAAAAGGCGATTGGACTTATGGTCGATTTGAAATAAGAGCTAAAGCTCCAAGGGGACAAGGCTCTTGGCCAGCCATTTGGATGTTACCTACAGACAACACTTATGGCGGTTGGCCACATTCCGGTGAAATTGACATTTTTGAATCGGTTAATTTAGGCGTACCGTTAAATGACGGTGGTGTTGAATCAACCGTGCACGGCACATTACATTATGGCGAAAGTTGGCCAAATAACGACCGTTCTGGACACAGCTATTTATTGCCAAGTGGTGAAAACCCAGCTGACGATTTTCATACTTATGCCATCGAATGGGAAGAAGGAGAGATGCGTTGGTATGTGGACGGGGTATTGTATCAGACTCAGTTGAAATCTGAGGCGACGTATAACACTGCTGGCCATGCTGATGGATTAGCTCATCGTGGCTGGTACCGCGAAGATGGTGGCGAATATTATTATGACAATTCTCCATTTGATGAACGTTTTCACATGATTTTAAACTTTGCCGTGGGTGGCGATTGGCCTTCAAATGTTAACCAAGGTGGCATTGATGGATCTGCTTTTGATGGTACCAATAAGTTTGAAATTGATTATGTGAGGGTTTACGAATGTTCAGTTAATCCTGCAACTGGGCAAGGTTGTGCAACAGTGACCGATGGGTATCTTGAGTCGATTGACGCAGGGGGGACCTTAAATGAAGGCGCTGCGCCTACGCCAATTGCTCCATCTGATGGCATTGCTCGGGATTTAATTATTTTTGACGAGGCAGTAAATGAAGCTTGGCCTGCATGGGACTGTTGTGGTGGAACCACTCCTACAATTGAATATGAAGACGGCGACTACTTAAACGTAGTGGAGTTTGTGGTTGGCGCCCAGCCAACAGTGTTAGGTTTTAATACAAACTTTGCAGACGTGCCAACACCATACGACGGTTCACCTATGGAAGACACAGGTGTGCTCGAGTTTGATCTTAAGTTGGTGACACCTCCTAACAATGCAAATGCTGGATGGAACCTCAAAGTAGAACAGGGCGGTGCCGCTACAGAAGTGGTGATCCCTTTGGAAACGCCGACTAGTGAATGGCAACATTACAGTGTGTCGTTAAAAACCTTAAGTAATGCCGGACTAAATCTAAATGGCATCGATGTCGTCATGATATTTCCAGACTGGGGGCAGGGTGAAGGTGCAGTATTTAGAGTCGACAATGTCACTATTTTAGAAGGTGATGCCCAGACGCCTGTATACACTGACTTAGACCTAGATTTTGAGAGCGATCCAGGTTCATATAACTTTAATAACTTCGACGGTGGTGTGTCTACTGTCATCCCAAATCCTGATATTTCGGGAATGAACAGCAGTGCACAAATTGTCAAAATGCAGAAGTTTGCTGGGCAATCTTGGGGCGGTACTGCCATTGAATTGGACAATTTGCTTACTGTTGAGCAGGGCTCGGTATTTAGTATGAAAGTCTGGGCAGATCGTGAAGTAGCGGTACTGTTTAAACTTGAAGGCATGAATGCAGAGCGTTCTGTCACTCACAGTGGTTCTGGTTGGGAAGAGCTTGAGTTCGACTTCACGGGGCAAAGTGGTGGCGGTGTGCCAGCCGTTACTGTTATTTTTGACTTAGGCATTCAAGGTGGAGCCGGAGACGACCCTGCTAATTGGACATTTTATTATGATGATATCAAATTAGTAGCAAGTGACGGAGATGACGGCGGTGATGACGGCGATGACGGCGATGATCCTGTACCGGGTGAGGAGTTAGTCAACAACGGCTCATTCGACAATAATGGCGCTGGTTGGAACGGCGTAGTAAATGTTGTTCAAGAAGGTGACAACAATGTTTATATGGTAGACATTGCGACCGCGGGTAACCCTTGGGACGTTAATTTAAGCCAGCCTATGGCGTTGGTGCAAGATGCCACTTATGTTTTGTCTTTTAAGGCGAAAACAACATCAGCCCGTACCATTCTTGCCGGTCTTGGGCTTAACTATTCACCTTGGAGTAACGTTGTTGAAACGGTTTCTTTAACGGGAGAGTGGCAAACATTTAGCTACACTATGACCTTAACGGGTTTTGGCGATGATAAAAGCCGTGTCTTTTTCGATTTGGGTGGTGAAGCGGGTGTTGTCTACATCGACGATGTCAGTGTAAAACTGCAAGGCGACACTGGCGGGGATGCTCCGGTAGCTGAAGATACCTTTGTACTGATTTCATCAACACAGGCAAGCGATATTGATTTTGCACCTGATACCGTGGGCGAATGGAGCACAGGGACGACCATTCAAAGTGATGTGGCTTTTGAGGGGGTGCTTGGTTGGGAAATGACCTCTAGCGCTAACTCACCTGAGGCAGGAAACTGGGGTACAGTGCTTGCATTTCAAAATGGAATTAATGGCGATTTTAGTTTGTTCAACCGTATTGAGCTGAAAATAGCGACAACAGGCACATATGCTGGAGGATACAAAATTGCTATCTCTGGTAATGGCGTAAACAAAGAGTTTAGTTTGCCGGTAGATGAATCAATTAGTACTTGGCAAACCGTGTCGCTAGATACTGCTAACCTTGACATTAACTTGTCATCTGTTGATTGGATTGCGGTATACGGTATTGGCGGTCAAGCGGGGATCTCAACTATTTACGTGACCGACTTTCATTTACTTAATGAAGGTACAACAGAGTTTGGTAGCAGCACCGAAGATGATTTTGTGTTTATTTCATCAGATGCGGGTGTTCCTTCTGATTTAATTGTTGATGACGATAATTTCAGCGATGTGGGTAACGTGATATTTGGCGAATGGAGCACTGGTACGATTATATCTGATGCTACTTTTGACGGTTTAGATGGTATTCAACTTAGCGCTAATGGCTCATGGGGCGCCGTACTCGCCTTACAAGGTGATATCTCTGATGGTACTAACATTGATAACTACGACGTGGACTTATCGCAATACACTAATATCAAAATGAAGGTTGCTTCAGAAGGTGGGTTTGAACGTTATGCCTTGTCTATTGTGTCAAAAATAGGCGATAACGAAGTCGCTCAAGAAGTAGGTTTCAGTTTGGCGGATGCATCACAATGGAATGAAATTGATATTGACTTAGGTATGTATGGCATTAATTTATCTAATGTCAGTCAAGTCGCGTTGTTTGGTGTGTACCAAGGCGGATCTGCTGCTCAGAATATTTATATCACTGATTTAATTGCCTACGACACTGGAAAAGTAGGTCCTGTAAAAGATAGCTCGGGTGATAAATTTGTATTCTTTTCTTCGACAGGAGAACAAACCGACATGATTTTTGATGGTGATGACTTTGCCCATGATGGCAACATGACAATCAATGACTGGTCCACGGGCACATCTTTCGCTTCTGACGTAACTTACGACGGTTTAAGTTCATTTGAACTGACTCGTGGTGGCGGTTGGGGCGCAGTATTGGCCTTGATGGGTGATGTTCATGGCAGCGTGCAGGAATACAAATTTGATGTGGCTCAGTTCAGCACACTTAATTTCAAAATTGCTGCGCAAGGCGCGTTTTCACAATACACCCTCGACTTTATCGTAGACGGTGCTGAATTTAAGGTGCCGCTATCTGTGAACAGCAGTTGGACAGAGGTCAGTGTTAACCTCGCCGATATACCAATTAACTTATCTAAGTTAACCCAAATTGCCATATTTGGAGTAGGAGGGGCAGCGGGCGATAAGGTTTTTTTGACGGATTATAACTTGTCTAAGTAAATCCAATATAACTAGGTTATTTCATGTTAAAAGGCTTGAATTGCTCACAGCAATCAAGCCTTTTTTTTGGGATGAGCGTTAGTAAAACAATGAATATACTAAAATAAAATAGTGCGCGATGAGAACGTCGAGTCGCTGTGGGTTTTCATTGAGTTTATTATGTAATTGCATGAATCATCCAAGAAACTAACGTTTATTTGCTTTCGATTTAACTTTACAATTTATCTCTTTAGTATCATCAAGGTTAACTTCGATTGATTGAAGTATTACTTCTCGCTATTGCTTTGAGTATGGATGCGTTTGCCGTGTCCATTGGACTAGGCTCTAAACAAAAAACTCGTCCAATGTTTCTAGCGCTGCTGGCGTCGGTTTATTTCGGCGTGTTTCAAGGACTCATGCCACTAATTGGCTATTTAGGCGGAAAAGGTGTGTTGGGATGGGTTGAGTCTTACGCTCCCATAGTCTCTTTTTTACTATTAGTGTTGATTGGTGGAAAGATGATTTTCGAATCATTCTCTGAGGGCATCGAAGAAGATCTCACAAAGGTGACTCATAGAGTGTTGTTAACTCTCGCTATCGCCACAAGTATTGATGCCATGGCTGCGGGTTTTGCTTTGACTCTACTTGATATTAACCCTTTTTTAGCTTGTTTTATTATTGCGATCACTACTTTTATCTTTAGTTATTTAGGGGTGTTTATTGGCGTCAAAAGTGGCACTTGGCTTGAGAGCAAAGCGGAGTTTTTAGGTGGCGTGGTGTTGATAATGATTGGTATAAAAATGCTCTGGGCGTAATTGATAAAGCGGATTTTATAGGGGCAAAGTATTATCTACCAGTGTTGCAATATCTTCTTATAATCTGGGCTATTCCAGAATAGAACCGGTAATTTTAGATTCAACACCGTGACTCTGCAAAATCTGTTTTAACTTTCCAGAAGATTTTAATGCCCTAATTGTTTGGTTCAATTTAGGAACTAAATGTTGGTTTTCTTTTCGCACTCTCATGAGTAGGTTGCCAGAAGAGTGCACAGCAGCAAAACCAATTTCTGTTTGGTTAAGTTTTGCCCAATGCTTTGCGGTTTCTCGTTCCATAATAATGACTTTGAAGCGATCGCGTTTTAAACCTAACATTAGCCGACTTTCATTAAGAAAATCTGTACGAATAAAATGTTGGTCATCAAAATAGAAATAACCAGCAATAGTGCCAACAGGTTTACCAAACATTGATTCTCGAGTAGCAAACAAATGTCGATTGTTTTTGAGGGTAACTAAATACTCATTAATTTCAAAAAAGGACTCTGTGGTCACATAGTTCTCTCCTGGCTCACCACCTTTTAGCCATTCTAAACATACAAAATCGAAATCAACAATACCATCTTTAAGCGCTTTTTCGGCGCGTTTCGATGGGAGGTCAACAGGAATAAATTCGATCCCAGAATGGTGTTGCATAGATTGTGCTAACTCAATCAATACTCCGGGACGACCGGTTTCTGCTCCTGTTCTAAAAGGTACCCATCCGCCTTGTTCTCCTTTATCGAAGTACAGTTTTGATTGTTCGTCTTTTTTATCGACTTTTTGTTGCTGCGCCTGTAATGAAAAACACCAAAGATATATAAGCCCAGTCAATAAAATATAGTTTTGCGCTTTGAATAGGAAACAACCCAATGTTTGTGTTGTTTTACTTCGAGCCATCTTTGCCTTCTTCATCATTTTGTTGTGCATCTTCAGAGGTGGTGTAATAAATGTCTTTTTTCTTAGCGATGCGACTTACAATTTCATCTAGTCGTTTTTTATTGCCTTCATTTAGTTCTCTGTTTTGCAGTTCAGCCAAAAACTCTAAGGTGTGAACCTTCTTGTAGGATTGTAATTCCGCATCAACTAGACCCTGTAATAAATTGAGGCTGAAGGCGAGTTCTCGTGGAAACAATAAGTAAGCTTGATAAAAGTCGTCAGTTGCACCCTGATAATCTTTTCTGGTGTATTTTTGTAAACCCACTTTATTAAACTCAAGTGCTTGAGGTCGTTTTTCTCCAATCGCATCTTCTCCCTTAGATACCAACATGCCTGAAACTGTTTTTTCGTTACCGTCTTCTATTTCCTTTAATTTCTTTTGGCTTAGTTTTAAAAACTCTTTGGCTTTATCGGTATCACCGGAGTTTCGCCATGCTTGGACCGCGTCGGTAATTGTGGATATTTCAGCATCTTCTAATTCACTCATGCCAGGGCGGGTCAGTATTTCATTGGCTTTTTCTACATTACCCTCCATAAATGCGATCATCGCGAACATATAGTCTTTTCTGACTGTTAAACTTGGATCAGAGAGTTTTCTGCCAGCGGCTCCAATTAGAAATTTGGCAACTTGTAAATCTGAAGTGCGTTGGGATTTTGATCTTAGTTCGGCTTCACCAATGTAACATCTAGCCAGATCTAACGATATTTCGTCATAACGTTCGCGTATAGAGCGATTAGACTCGCGTTTCTTTTCAAGCAAGCTGATGGCTTCGTTGCCTCTTTCTTGTGCTTGATAGATATAAGCCTTTAAACGAGCAGCCGGAATCGATAGTTCTCCTTCCCGGATCTTATGCATGTAATTTTCAGCTTTATTATATTGATTATTACTCACACTAATTCGCGCTAACCATTCGCACGCTTTGTCATTGGTTAATTCTGACTCGGTGAGTTCTCGTAATAAGGTTTCACTTTCCTCAACATGGCCATCCAAAAACAAATTTTGAATTAAGCCCCATTTGGCCCAAATTACTTTATCAGAGTTTTGCAAAATCGCTCTGTAAAGCTCTGCCGCTTCAGAATAGTGTCCTAATTTGGTTAACAATCTAGCGCGCAATTTAGTCAATGCACTTCGTTTCTTTGGGTGTTCATTTTCTTTAATCAAATGATCCAGAAGGACCAAGGCTTGTGGATAATCGTCTTCATCCATCATTTCAAACACAGGCATTAAGTATTGGTGCAGGGCAAGACAGTTAGAAATATTCTTAACCAAATTACGAATTGTGTAAGGCTTGACAAGCAACGCTTCTGGGTGAACGTCAACTATCTGACCAATGATTAGCGGTAAACGGTCTGAGGTAATAAACATGACACAGGTGGAGTGGGTGATTTTTTTAAGCTTTTGCAAGTCTTGGACTACTTCTACGCCGTTTTTATTTTGTCCAAGGTGAAAGTCCATCAGCAGAAGATCTAAACGCTGACTTTTTAAATTATTTTTTAATTCTCGGCCATTACTAAAACAGCTAATTTGCGTAAACCCCATATCCAATAAATGGTTACGGATGTTAGTGCGTGCCATGCCATTGTCTTCCACAACGGCGACTTTAACTTTAGAAAGTGACATATAAATGGATTAATTTTCTACTCATGATTAGCAGCATAGCAGCCAAAACAAATAAAAATAATCAATTTTTATCGCTTTCTTGCTTCATTGCCTAAGGAGCTGATTCACGATGTGTTTGATGCTGTACATCTAACGAAACAGTTGCTGCAAACTAATTTGTTTGGTTTACGTTAACGTAAAGGTAAATTTTTGTTAACCTCTGAAAATCTGATCTAACGAGACGCTTTTATGCAACGTGTTCCATCTTTAATAAACGGTGAATTCACTATTTCACCTTCGCAGCAAACCATAGCAGTTACAGATCCTGCAAATAATAAGCAGATTGCAGAACTGCCTTGCAACTCTGACGCAGAATTATCAATGGCGGTGGCCAGTGCCAAAGCCGCGTTTAATTCATGGAAAGAAGTACCAGCGTCAGAGCGAGCCAGAGTGATGATGCGTTACCAGCAACTCCTCAAAGCACATCATGATGAAATTGCTACGTTACTTAGCAGTGAAACCGGAAAAACCTTCGATGATGCCAAAGGCGATGTTTGGCGCGGTATTGAAGTCGTTGAACAGGCTATGAATATTCCCGCAATGATGATGGGTGAGACCGCAGAGAACGTGGCACGTGGCATAGATACATACAGCTACATCCAACCTTTAGGCGTGTGTTTAGGTATTACACCTTTTAATTTCCCGGCAATGATACCATTGTGGATGTTCCCAATGGCAGTGGCTTGCGGCAACACTTTTATTTTAAAACCTTCAGAACAGGATCCTTTAACCCCCATGAAACTTGCCGAGCTTTTTGTTGAAGCTGGAGCACCCAAAGGTGTGTTAAACGTAGTGCATGGTGGTAAAGACCAAGTCAATAAGCTGCTGGTAGATCCAGAAATTAGGGCGGTATCATTTGTAGGATCGGTACCGGTAGGCCAACACATTTATAAAACCGCCACTGATAACATGAAGCGTGCCCAATGTTTTGCTGGCGCAAAAAACCATTCGGTGATCATGCCAGATGCCAATAAACAGCAAGTACTAAATAATTTGGTGGGTGCCTCGGTAGGCGCTGCTGGTCAGCGTTGCATGGCAATATCGGTGGCAGTTTTCGTAGGTGATACGAAAGAGTGGATTGCTGAATTAGCCGCATTACTCAAAGACGTACAGCCCGGGTTATGGAACGATGAAGCAGCAGGTTATGGCCCTTTAATCAGCCCACAAGCTAAACAGCGGGTATTGTCGCTTATCCAGCAAGGAAAAGATGAAGGTGCCACTTGTTTAGTGGACGGTTCAGATTTTGATATTGAAAAACAAGACTATAGGGACGGAAACTGGGTTGGCCCCACCGTATTTTCTGACGTCACTGAGGATATGGTGATCTACCAACAAGAGATATTTGGTCCAGTGTTGTGTTGTATGGCAGTAGATACATTGGAACAAGCCATTGCTTTGGTCAATCGTAACCCTTATGGAAACGGCACATCTATATTTACCGCAAGCGGCGGCGCGGCGCGAAAGTACCAACACGAAATTGAGGTAGGCCAAGTAGGCATTAATGTACCGATTCCAGTACCTTTGCCGTTTTTCTCATTTACGGGATGGAAAAATTCGTTTTATGGCGATTTACATGCGTACGGCAAACAAGCGGTACGCTTTTATACCGAAACCAAAACGGTTACTGCCAGGTGGTTTGAAGACGATATTGCGTCTGGGCCCAATATGACTATCTCGTTGAAATAGGTGACCTTATGAATTTTGATTTAACAGAAGATCAACTCGCTTTCGCCGAGACAGCGAAACAATTTGCAGAGCAAGAGCTCGCACCGAATGCTGCCATGTGGGATCAACAACATATTTTCCCTAAAGAGGTGATTCAAAAAGCCGGAGAATTAGGCTTTTGTAGTTTATACACCCCAGAAGAAGACGGGGGCATGGGTTTAAGTCGTTTAGATTCCTCGATTATTTTCGAACAGCTATCCATGGGTTGCACGGCTACAACGGCTATGATGACTATTCACAACATGGCGACTTGGATGTTAGCCACATGGGGTACCAAAGTTATTAAAGAGCATTGGTGTCCTAGCTTAGTCACAGGTGAAAAACTGGCTTCTTATTGTTTAACCGAACCTGGCTCAGGGTCTGATGCCGCCGCGATGCGCAGTACCGCTAAAAAGCAAGGCAACGAATATGTTTTAAATGGTTCAAAAATGTTTATATCTGGAGCCGGCGAAACTGACGTTTTGGTTGTCATGGCACGTACCGGAGAAGCGGGGCCAAAAGGCATTTCAGCTTTTGTGGTGCCTGCCAATGCCCAAGGCGTAATCTACGGAAAAGCAGAAGAAAAAATGGGCTGGAATGCTCAGCCCACACGTTTGATTACCTTTGACAACGTCAGAATATCCTCTGACGCTTTGTTGGGTGAAGAAGGCCAAGGGTTTACTTTTGCCATGAAAGGTTTAGACGGCGGTCGTATTAATATTGCTACTTGCTCTTTAGGTACCGCGCAAATGGCATTAGACACGGCTAAAAACTATATGCAAGAACGTACTCAATTTGGGAAACCCTTGGCGGCGTTTCAGGCTTTGCAATTTAAACTCGCAGACATGGCCACCGAACTCGTAGCCGCTAGGCAAATGGTGAGATTAGCCGCCTTTAAACTCGATAACCAAAATTCTGAAGCCAGTGCTTATTGTGCCATGGCGAAACGTTTTGCCACTGATGTGGGTTTTAACGTGTGTAATGAAGCATTACAAATTCATGGTGGCTACGGCTATATAAAAGAATATCCTTTAGAAAGGTATGTACGTGATGTGCGTGTACATCAAATATTAGAAGGCACCAATGAAATAATGCGCATGATCATTGGCAGACGTTTATTGGCAGAAAACGCTGGTGACATTTTTTAAAGCGTTCTATAACCCTCCTCAGCTAAGTAAGGAACATTATGTCTAGTGAAAATGCAGTGGTCATGTTTGATGAATTAATCACAGAGTGTGGATTTAAAATTGGCCATGCAACCCTGACCAAACCTGCTGCCCTGAATGCGTTAGATTTACCGATGATTAGACTACTGATGCCACAACTTCAAAAATGGCAACAGGATCCCAAGATTGCCATGGTGTTTTTAGATGGAAGTGGTGAACGGGCGTTTTGTGCTGGTGGCGATATTGTCTCTATGTACAAGTCTATGCAAGCCGTGCAATCGGGTAAAACAAACTCAGATGAAGCTGAACAATTGGCCTTGCAAGAATTTTTCACAGAAGAATACCAGCTTGATTATTTGATCCATACTTTCAGCAAACCAGTCTTAGTTTGGGGGAATGGCATTGTTATGGGCGGTGGTCTGGGTTTGCTGAGTGGTGGCAGCCATCGCATAGTCACGGAAACATCGCGAATCGCTATGCCGGAAATCAGCATTGGATTGTATCCAGATGTAGGGGGCAGTTACTTTTTAAACGCTATGCCAGCAGGCTGCGGTTTATTTTTAGGACTCACCGGTGCCAGCATTAATGCCAACGATGCTTTGTATAGCAATTTGGCAGACTACTTTGTACCTCACGCAGCAAAGGCCACATTATTTGCCAGACTTTTATCTGCAAATTGGCAACAAGACCTATTGCAACAAACATTAACGAGTATTTGTGATGAGTTTCATTCCTTACATATTGGGCAATTACCCCAAGGAAATTTGCACAAGCATCAGCAATGGCTAACTAATTTGGCTGAACAGACTGATGTGACAACAGCCGTTGAATACATATTGTCTTTGAGTGCAACGGACAATAAATGGTTGAACAAAGCACAAAACACCTTACGAGCGGGATCACCTATTACCGCGCATTTGGTATTTGAACAATTGCAAAGAGGGAAAGACATGAGCTTAGCCGAATGTTTTCAAATGGAATTAGGCATGTCATGCCAATGTGGCGAATTTGGTGAATTTCAAGAAGGGGTGAGAGCCTTGATGATTGATAAAGACAATCAACCTAACTGGCGTTATAAGTCGGTAGAGCAAGTTCCACAGGCCACAGTTGATAGTTTTTTTGCCACACTTTGGCCATTAGGCGCGCATCCTTTAGCCCAACTAAGCGCAAACTGAGGGAGAATAGAATGCAAAATCAAAATACTAAAATAGCCTTTATTGGTTTAGGTAATATGGGTGCCCCCATGGCCCATAACTTATTAAGAGCCGGTTTTACCGTTGCAGTATTTGACTTAGTACAAACCGCCATGGACAAATTACAACAAGCCGGAGCCACACCAGCCAAGACAGCAATTGACGTAGTGCAAGGTGCCGATTTAGTGGTATCTATGTTGCCTGCAGGAAAACATGTTGAATCTTTATATATTGGTGAAAATGGACTAATCAACCATCTCAAAAAAGACGCCTTAGTCATTGATTCAAGCACCATAGACGCCGCCACTTCAAAAATGGTTGCCGCTAAATTAGCAGAAAATCACATCCGTTTTATTGACGCGCCGGTATCCGGTGGAGTCGCTGGTGCAACGGCAGGTACACTCACTTTCATAGTTGGTGGTAACCCCGAAGATTACACAACCGCACTACCTGTTTTACAGGAAATGGGTAAAAACATTTTTCATGCAGGCGATCACGGAGCCGGTCAAGTCGCGAAAATATGCAATAACATGTTGTTGTCTGTGTTGATGTTAGGCACCTCTGAAGCCCTACAAATGGCGATTGATAACGGCTTAGATCCTAAAGTAATGTCGGATATCATGTTACAAAGTTCAGGGCGAAATTGGACGTTAGAATTATACAATCCTTGTCCGGATGTGTTGCCTAACGTTCCCTCCTCAAATAATTACCAAGGAGGTTTTATGGTGGATTTGATGAAAAAAGACTTAGGTTTGGCAATGGATACTGGCCTTAAAAGCCAGTCTTCCACCCCCATGGGAGCGCTTGCGCAAAGTTTGTATACTATCCACAGTCAGCAAGGCAACGGACAACTGGATTTTTCCAGTATTTTTAATTTATTTTCCAAGCAAGAGAAGCAGTAATGAATCTAAAAAATCAAGTAATAGTCATCACCGGAGCAGCCCAAGGTTTGGGCAAAGCTATGGCCGAAGAATTTGCTAAACAAGGCGCACATATTGCCTTATTAGATATGCAGGCAGAGGCGGTTGAAGCGGCGGCCAGCGAAATCGAAAAGCTTGGAGTTAAAGCCAGTGGTTACGCAGTGAATGTAACCGACGAAAAACAGGTGGAAGACACCTTTGCAAAAATAGCTGCAGATTTTGGTCAAATCAACGGCTTAATTAACAGCGCAGGCATTATGCGTGACGGCATGTTGTTAAAAGCGAAAGAGGGAAAAGTGGTAGATAAAATGCCGCTACAACAATTTCAATCGGTATTGGACGTCAATGTTACGGGCACTTTTTTGTGTAGCCGTGAAGCTGCAGCGCAAATGGTTGAAACCAAAAGTAAAGGTGTCATCATCAATATTTCATCGGTTTCACGAGCAGGAAACATGGGGCAAACCAATTACTCCGCTTCCAAAGCAGCGGTATCCACCATGACTGTATCTTGGGCCAAAGAGTTGGGACGTTTTGGAATTCGTACCGGATGTATCGCACCGGGCCTTGTTGAAACTGCCATGGCTGCACAAATGCGCCCGGAAATGCGCGAGATGTTCATAAAAAGCATCCCCGCACAACGCTTAGCCGATGTTGAAGAACTGGCCCACGCAGCCAAGTTTATCTTTGAAAATGATTATTTTACAGGTAGAACGTTAGAGTTGGATGGGGGGACTAGAGTGTAAGTTCGAGCTTTTTAATTTAACAAAGTGAATTAAGCCGAAGTCTACTTAATTCACTTTGATGATTTTTTGTTTCAACTACTATTTATTCTATTTCAGACATCACTTTTCTCAGTTTAGTCGTAACGACGTCATGAAAGTCCTTAGTGGAATCGAAATCAACGAATTTTAGTCCCCCATCAACAATAGTAGTGAGCCCGAGATGTGCTAGCATCAAACTCTGAAACAGGCCAAAAGTTGTAATGCCCTTTGTGGCCGTTGTATTGATGATTGCGTTATTAAAAATTCAATGTAATTTAACTGGTGATCGACAGTCATAATTAGAATAGATGTTTAGATAAAATTTTGAACATTAGGATAATCTAAAGTTAGCGTGGCCTTAGTTTTTTCTGAACTCATTATTTTTGCAGTTTCATTAGGGAGAGGTAAAATGCAAGAAGAAATCAATGTTTATGATAGATTTTCATGTGAACGATGTGCTGATAAAGGCAAGTTAGAGTTTGATTTTACCATGGCTTTTCAACCTATTATTAACTGCCAAAGCAATCAAATATTTGGCTACGAGGCCTTGGTTCGGGGGGTAAATAATGAGTCAGCTTATTCGATAATTTCCCAAGTGAACGATGATAACCGATACCTATTCGATCAGCTCTGTCGAGTTAAGGCAATTTCTTTGGCGGCTGAGTTAAAACTACAATCAATGCTCAGTATTAATTTCCTGCCAAAAGCCATATACCAACCAGAACGTTGTATTCGCACAACGTTTGAAGCCGCCAAAAAATACAATTTTCCGACCGATAGGATCATGTTTGAATTTACCGAGGTTGAAAAGTTTGATGATGTATCCGTTGTCAAACGCATCGTTGAGTATTACGAAAAATTGGGATTTAAAACCGCAATCGATGATTTTGGTTCGGGTTACGCAGGATTGGGATTATTAGCTGATTTTCAGACTTGTATCATAAAATTTGATATGGATCTGATTCGTAATATAAACCAAGACAAACCTCGTCAGTATATTGTAAAAAACTGTTTGAATTTGCTACGGGATCTCAATGTTACGCCGTTAGCAGAAGGCATTGAGACAATAGAGGAGATGCATTGGTTAAAAGACGCGGGGGTTGAGTTAATGCAGGGATATCTTTTCGCGAAACCCGGTTTTGAATCTTTGCCAGAGGTGGATTTTAGCGAACTAATCTAAGTATTTGTGCGAGTACTTGGGTTTCACTTAAAGATTAAGAATTGATTTTAGTAACCCAACGACGCTTTGTACAATTCGTTGTTTCAATGATAATTTTCTGCTTTATTACAAAACAATAAAAACCCGCCTTCAAAATTAGCAGCGGGTTTTTGTCACATCGCTTAATTCTTAAGCGGCTTGTTCTGTTTGTACCTGATCTTCGTCTTCATGACTAAGTAAATACTCAAACGCAGCTAATGATGCTTTGGCACCTTCACCCATAGAGACCACTATTTGTTTGTACGGCACAGTAGTGACATCACCACAGGCAAATATGCCAGGCTCTGAGGTGTTGCATTTGGTGTCTATTTCCACTTCGCCATATTGAGTTAAATCGACTACTCCTTTCAAAAATTGACTATTAGGTACTAAACCAATTTGTACAAATACCCCTGATAAGGCTTGGTCATTCACATCATCTGTAGCGCGGTCGATATATTCGATTCCATTGACCTTGCCATTCTCTGCGGTGATTTGCTTAGCGGCGACGTTTTTCAATATAGTGATATTTTCGCGTTTTTCCGCTTGTTTCACTAATACTTGGTCGGCTTTAAGTTCAGGTAAAAACTCGAACACAGTGACCGACTTAACGATGCCTGCTAAATCTAATGCGGCTTCTATACCTGAGTTTCCGCCACCAATAACAGCTATGTCTTTGCCTTTAAAGAAAGGACCATCACAGTGTGGGCAGTAAGCCACCCCGTTACCGACATTTTCTTTTTCACCAGGTACACCCAGTTCTCTCCAGCGCGCACCGGTGGCGACTATTAAAGTTTTGGTTTCAATGGTTTCGCCTGAAGATAAGGTCAAGGTTTTAATATTGCCTGACTTAATTTCATCGACTCGCACATGCTCTTTTAAGGTGATGTCGTAATCTTGCATATGAGCCTGAAGGTTATTAACCAATTCAGGACCAGTGGTTTTAGGTACTGATATTAAGTTTTCGATACCCATAGTGTCTTTTACCTGACCTCCAAAACGGTCGGCTACTATGGTCACCTTTAACCCTTTGCGAGCAGCATAAATGGCTGCACTGACGCCAGCCGGTCCTGCGCCTATAACTGTTACATCTTGTGTAGGCAGCGACGCGCCAGCATTTGCATTTTTTAATTCGGGTTGTAGTTCAAGTAATTTGTCGATAAGAGTGGAGGCATCTACTTTACCATTTGCAAACAATTCGCCGTTTAAGTAAACGCTAGGTACACCTTGGATGTCCCGCGTTTTGATAACTTCAGGATACAAGCCGCCGTCAATCATCTCGCTACTAATGAGCGGATTGAGTAACGCAAATTGATTGAGTGCCTGAACGACTTCTGGGCAGTTATGACAGCTTAAGCTGATAAATACTTCGAATTTGAGAGGCTCAGAGACCCCTTTGACGATGCTTTTGACGCTGTCGTCTAATTTCAATGCTGTTCCTGATGCATGCAATATTGCCAGCACCAAAGAGTTAAATTCGTGACCTCCAGGAATGCCTGAAAAGCGGATCCCTGTGTCTTCGCCATCAGCTTCTAATAAAAAGCTGATTGCACTGCGTAACACACCTGATGTGTCGCGCTGCTCTATTGAAAGTTTGTCGCTAACCCCTGCAATATCCGACAGGAAGGTGACGAGCTCATCTCGTTTACTGTGGTCACCAGTTTGGATGACAAACTTTACGTTTTTCTGCATTGATGCTGTGTAGCTTTTCAATGCTTGTAAAATTTCTTGAGTTAACATGATAGTTCTGCCTTATTTGATACCAGGGAGTTGTGCGGGTTCAATCACCCGCACAGATGTACCGCTAGTTTTGCTTAGATTTTACCTACTAGGTCTAAAGATGGGGCAAGAGTTGCTTCGCCTTCTTTCCATTTTGCAGGGCATACTTCACCTGGGTGAGAGGCAACATATTGTGCCGCTTTGATTTTACGTACTAAGTCGTCTGCATCACGGCCAATACCTTCAGCAGTGATTTCCATTGCTTGAATAATGCCTTGCGGATCAACAACAAAAGTTGCACGGTCAGCTAGGCCCATAGTTTCACGCATACAATCGAAGTTGCGCGTGATTTCGCCCGTTGGATCACCAATCATGGTGTAGTTGATTTTACCAATAGTGTCTGACGCATCATGCCAGGCTTTATGAGTGAAGTGAGTGTCAGTTGAAACTGAAAATACTTCCACGCCGCGAGACTGAAGCTCTTCGTATTTGTCAGCTAGGTCACCGAGTTCAGTAGGGCAAACGAAAGTGAAGTCAGCAGGGTAGAAGAAAAATACCGCCCATTTGCCTTTGATCTCATCGCTATTTACTTCGATGAACTCGCCATTTCTAAACGCATTTGCTGTGAAAGGTTTGATTGCAGTATTGATTAACGCCATTGTTATATCCTCTTTGTTAAAGTTGGAACATCAGTCGCTTTGAATTGTGTAGTGACCAAATGTTCAAGGTAGTGTTTTAAACTGGGGACAAGAATAGAGTGGTAGAGTGAAAATTTATAATTCTTAATACAGAACCAACGAATCAAAAAAATCGATTAGAATTAGTTTAAGGAAATTTGATAGGGCAATAGATTGGGTTGTTATAAACCAATCCAGTTCAGCGGCATTTCTTAATTAATACCAATCCATCCTAACAATTGATCGCTCAGCGAGATTTAAAATCACCTAATCAAGGCGCTCGAATGAAGAAATAGTTATTCTATTGTAAGTTCGAGCAACGCAGAGTAGGTGCTTTTAAACCTCGCCCAAAGGGAGAACACCGGCGACTTTCACTCTTCGTTCTAGCCCTTTGAAAGGGTGTAGCCATTCCTGCAGGACTACGCCTCGATTGAAAGTCGCTGGTGTTCTCTGAGTGACTAATTGTTAAGATGAATTGGTATAAAGTCTCCTAGCCCAGACTGTTTTCTTGCTGGGCTAGAAGTATTTAACAGCACGTTTTGTTTACAGTTTTTCTCTATTATGAGCTTGCATAAAATCTTGTAACGGCCCAACAGGTACTATTCCTGTTGGGTTGATAGTTAGATGGCTAGCGTAATAGTGGGTTTTGATATGCTCAAAATTCACTGTGTCTGCTATGCCTTTAAACTGAAATAGCTCACGCAAATAATTGCTTATGGCGGGATAGTCAGCGATTTGTTGGCGATTAGTTTTAAAATGTCCGAAATAAACGGCATCAAAACGAATGAGAGTAGTGAACAAACGCCAGTCAGCTTCGGTAAGTTGTGCACCTGTTAAGTAGCGCTGCTCAGACAAAATGCCTTCTACCCAATCAAGTGATGCGAATAGTGCATTAAAGGCTTTTTCGTAGGCTACTTGAGTCGTAGCGAAACCACAAAGATAAACGCCATTGTTGATGCTGTCATAAACCCGTTTATTAACAGTGTTAATGGTCTCTTGTAGTTCCACTGGATAATAATCGGTTGTATTGCCTGTTAAGTGATCAAAGGCGGTATTAAACATACGGATAATTTCCGCAGATTCATTACTGACAATGGTTTGAGTCTGTTTATCCCAAAGAACGGGTACAGTTACCCTGCCTTCATAACTAGGATCTGCTTTAAGGTATAATTGATAGACGTACTCAAAACCATATAACGGATCCTTAAGCTCCCAACCGTTTTCGAGCATAATGGGATCAACAACAGTCACTTCTATATAATCTTGTAGTCCTTTTAATTCGCGAAAAATCAGAGTGCGGTGGGCCCAAGGGCATGCTAACGACACATATAAATGATATCGGCCTTTTTCAGCTTTAAAACCTTGTTCACCATTTGGACCTGCTTCTCCATCAGCAGTTAGCCAATTTCTAAAGCGACTGTCTTGACGGCGAAATTCGCCGTCATTTTTTTGGGTGTCGTACCATTTGTCGACCCATTTTCCCCGTTGCAACAAGCCCATTATGCTAGCGCTACAGCTTCAGTGGTGTGTGAAGCTGACAATAACTCATCAACTCGTTGTTTACCGGAATCGATGATTTGCTGCGGAGACCCTTTTGAACCACTAGCATCAATTTGGAAGATGTCTTTGACACCCAAAAAGCCAAATATATGTGCTAAGTAACCACTGGCAAAGTCCATATTGCTACCTACAGGTGTGCCACCTGTGCCTGTAATGATAAAAACGCGCTGAATATTTAATAATCCCACTGGACCTTGTTCGGTATATTTAAAGCTTACACCTGCTCGACAAATTGCATCAATCCAATGTTTTAGCGAGGCTGCAATGCCAAAGTTATACATTGGCGCTCCAATGACTAAAGTGTCGGCGTCTTGTAGCTCTTGTATAAGTTGCGCTGATATCGTTAAGTGGGTGTTCAAGCTATCGCGATTATCATCTGATGAGCCATGAACGCCCATTAAATCTTGGGCACTAATGGGTGGCAAAGGATTCATCGCTAAGTCCCGATGCACCACTTCAGTGTTTAATGCGTTAACTAGGTATTGCCCAATAATGCGGGTATTCGAGCCCTCTAAACGGGCGCTGCTGTCTATATGTAATACGCTCATAGTATTCTCCAAATAAGTGATGATTATTGATTCGCTAATCTATTTTGTAATAGTGTGTCTAGGCTTAAACTTCCGGCGCCCCGCACTGCTAAGCCCACTGTGATGACTAACAAAGCTAACGCAAATTCATATCCTCCATTGGTCATAAATAAGCCGTTTTGTAAATGTACTATCACAATGGCAACTAACATGGTTATGGCTAAAACCACTGAAGTCGGTCGCACTAAAAGACCGGCTATTAATAACAAACCACCAAAAAACTCCGCACCGCCCGCTAAGATAGCCATTAAGGTCCCGGGAGCGAGTCCAATGGATTCCATCCAGCCCGCAGTGCCTTCTAAACCGTAACCGCCAAACCAAGCAAATAGTTTTTGGGCGCCGTGAGCGGTAAAGATTACGCCTGCACCTAAACGAAGAGGTAAGGAATCTAGTCCGGGTTTTGTGGTAACTAATGTATTGATTAAAGACTTCATTTTGTTGTTCCAATAAGGTATTTAAGTAATGGATGCTGCTAGTTTACTGAATTGAATAATTGGAATAAGAGGGTATATGTGTTTAATATGTTCTAATTTTTAGAACAGTTAAGAAGTGAGCTATGGCCAAGAATCCAATCAGTATGGAAGTACTTGAAACCATTGACGCAATCGAGCGGCGCGGAAGCTTTGCCAAAGCAGCGGAAGAGCTCAATAAAGCAACATCTGCGGTATCTTACGCTATTCAAAAGCTTGAGGAACAACTTGAAATTTCATTATTTCAGCGATTGGGAAGACGCTCTGTTCTAACGCCTGCAGGACGTTTGATCTTGGCTGAAGGCAGAGAAATCTTGTTGACTACTCGCAGATTGGCTGACAAAGCCAAAGAAGTGGCTACTGGGTGGGAGCCGCGGATCAGCATTGGCATTGAGTCATTGCAGTCATATACTGATTTTTTTCGGGTGATCAATGAGTTTTTAATGGAATATCCAACGGTTGAAATTGATATATCTGAATGTGTTTTGAACGGCGGTTGGGAGGCCTTGGAACAAGGTAGAGTTGACTTGTTAGTAGGTTCTCCTGGGCCAGTACCATCATTACAAGGTTACAGATCTGTTGCTATTGGTCAGGTAGAGTTGGTGCCCGTTATTGCGGCTAAACATCCGCTGATTAAACAGTTGAAAGGCGTACAAAATATTGACAGCTATATGTCAAAACTGCGACGTATTGTTATCCACGATACGTCTTTTACCGGCATAACCCGAAGCGAAGGATTAAGTAGTGATGGCCAAATGTTTTATGTACAAAACATGGATCAAAAAATACACGCGATATTAGAGGGTATAGGCATTGGAAATATCCCTAAACATCGGATCCAAGGTTACCTTAGTAAAGGCGAGCTTTTACCTTTAAGTATCCAACAAAACAACAGTTCAGCCTCTTTTTTAGCGTGGAAAATCAATAATAAAGGCAAAGGGTTAAAGGCTATGACCGATAGATTAATTGCACAACTCACAAACTGATCACTAAACCGTCACTCGCAAGTACAATTGGACCAGTGTATTTAGCGCGGATAATCCCTAAGGTCTCATTCTGAATCGATAACGTACGTTTCATAAAATGTGATAATAACAGTTGTTTGACTTGCGCCTGTTTGGCAATTAGGGCAATTTTTGATGGTGTCATGTGTAAGTTAATTGCTGCTCCTGAAGCGTTGTCAGGTACGGCGTTACTGGCAACTAATAAATCAGCCTCGCTGGTAAAATCACCCAGTACCTCAAATTGATTGCTCATATCTCCTGAAAACACAATGCTGCAACCTGCCAATTCAACGCGCCAAGCCACTGCGGCGACGGGGCCATGATGTACAAAGGTTGCTTTAGCCGTGATTTCATCTGAAAGCGAGTATTGGAAGGTTTGCCCTTTAACCAGTGGAACATCGGTAGCGACTACTTTGTAATCAGCCTCATCTCGCTTATTGACATATTCTTTTAAGTACGAAAACGCCCCTTTGTCCCCCATTAAGCGTAACAGATATTCACTCGTTGCCGGCATAAGGTTGTTGGCAGCTGGACCAAAGAGTTCGAGATTAGTGTTTCTTGAAGTAAAATAACTACCTTTAATGTAGGCGGCTAAATCGGCACTGTGGTCAACATGTAAGTGGGTTAATAGCATGCCTTGTAAATCGGCAAACTCTGCGCCACTTTTGCCATACTCAACACTTGAGCCTGCCCCAGCATCTATCAGTACACGACCTTTGTTTTGATACCAAATTAAATAACCACTGGAATTACGTCCGTCGTCAAGTTCTGGGCCCCCAGAGCCCAAAACTTGTAATTTTACTTGGCTACTGTCGCATTGACCGGCAACACTATGGGCGCAAAATAAAACTAATATCAGAACTGAGACTCGTTTAAACATAATGCTTTCCTCTTAGTTAACTTCAATTTTGCACATTGTCATTCGCACTCGGACAATGATTAATCGATTATGTCATCAGCGGGTACATTGACCTTAGGAAAAGCCTTGGCCTTTAAAGGTTTTACAGGATCTCTAGCAATTTTTTTCTTCAATAATTTAATTGCCGCCTGCAACTGTGCATCTTGTCCATTAAACGTAGCATGGGGTAAATTGTTTACTTCGATATCCGGTGAAATACCTTTACCTTCTGTGATCCATCGGCCGTCCAATGCATATACAGGAAGTTCAGCCACCCTAGCCATCCCTCCGTCTATTTGCCGATTACGACCAGTTAACCACACCCCTGCACCAGCGGTTTGTTTACCTATCACAGTGCCCAATTTCAGGGCTTTAATGCCAGCAGTAAAGGTTTCGCCATCTGAATAAGTATATTGATCTGCCAGTACCACTAAATGCCCTCTAAACGTTTGTTGCATGTTAGTCACTGACTCGCCATTTCGAACCTGCCAAAATGACCATGCTCTTTTAAGTAATTTTTCTAAAATCCAACTATCGACGTTACCACCGTTATTACGTCTCACATCAATGATTAGCCCTTGCTTTTTATATTGAGCGTAAAACTCTCTGGCAAAAGTGGCTACATCACCAGCGCCCATAGCGCGCAGATGTAAATAGCCTAGCTCAGTATCTGCTTTATGCACTTTTTGTTGGTTTTCGGTGACCCAATCGAAATAACGATTGTAATAATCGTCTCGTGTCGAACTCGGTGTAACAACGGTACTGATGTGTTCTTCCGCTCTTTTTAGAGTGAGTAATACTTGTTTGCCCGCTTGATTTTGTAGTGCTTGAGCAATGTCTGGAATAGTTTGTATAGTGAGACCGTTAATAGCAACTATGGTGTCGCCTTCTTCGGCATCCACACCGGGCTTAGCTAATGGTGATAGGCGATTAACAAGTTCAGGATCGTTGCGGTAAATATGTTTAATCGTTACACCTTGAGCGCCTTTAGAATATTGCGCCCCTAAAGTCGCTGCTTTGGCCATGTTGTTATCAGTTGGAAAATCTCCACCACGTACTTGGGAGTGTAAGGTGTTTAGTTCGCCCATCATTTGTTTGAATATATCGTTCAATTCGTGGCGATCTGTTAAGCGTGATAACAATGGTTGATATTTTTGTTTGACCGCCGGCCAATCTAAGCCACGCATGCTTCTATCGAATAACGAATCGCGATGCATTAACCATGCATCATGAAAGATTTGCTGCCATTCTTGCTGTGGGTTGACCCGTAACTTCCAATCAGAAGTGCTCACTCGGGTGTTTTTAGCGGTACTTGAAAACTTGGCTCCTGCTGGCACTAAATACATCTCTTTTTTATTGCCAGATTTTTGTATGAACAATGTTTTACCGTCGTTAGACAAACTAAAGGTTTGCACTGCGCCTAAAAATGTCTTGGGTTGAGTATTGGGTTGTATGGCTATTGATTTTAAACTCGGTTGCGCTTTCGGTTCAGTGATTCTGTCTAACACATACAGAAATTTCTTGTTGGCTAACAATTTGGAGTAATTCCCAGACGCAACAGGCACTTGCCATAATCTGTCGCTGATGTTGGGCCAGTCGACCGCTACTTTAGCAGGCTCTGTTGCAGTCGATTCAACTGCAGATGAATCTTCTGACGATTCAGCTTCAGAGGAAACATCTTCCGCTTGATCTTTTTCATTACTTTCTGGAGCTTCGTCTTTGGACTTTTCTAATCCATCAAGTTCAGTCGGTGGCTGGAACGCAAATTTAGCGTCTGATTTTAAAGCGATAGCGAATATTTGGGTTTTTCTATCGAAACTGGGGCCCATATTTCTGTCTCCCCAGGGGGAATTGGGGTAACTGGCAAAATGACGATTAGACAAAAAATATAACCAATTCGAGTCGTTAGAGAAGACCGGAGAGAATGATTCATATTTTTCACTTGTCAGTGTCTGCTGGGTATTATCTGCCGTATCTATCAATAATATTTGGCTGCGTTCGGCCTTGATCCCGCTGTAGGTAATGGCAATAAGTTGACTATCATTTGACCAAGTCAATGAGCCAATTGCAGACATGCCTTCACTGTTCGATAATATTTTGTTATTGCTTTTAGTGGCTAAGTCCAATAGCCAAAGATCGCCATTTTTGTCATCGTGGGCGATAGATTTTCCATCAGGAGACAAGTACAGATCCCAGCGAAAAATGTTGCCGTCAAAGGTTAACTGCTCACCACCAAGTGAGCCGTCAGCTGGATATTGCCAAATTTCCATTTCACCACTGCTGTCGTTAAGTGCATAAACTAATTTGTTATCGTGACTTAATATTGCCTTTCGGGTTCGCGACTCTTTTGGGGTGGCGATTTCAACTAACCTAGTGCCATCGGTCGCGGCGATGGCGACTCGACCACGAGCAGTTAACACGACTTTTTTTGCGTCGCCAGCTTGTTTAGCCGAGCTGAGATTCTTCAACGGATTATTCACCCAATGCTCTCTTAATTCCGGAAAGTCCGATGTAAGCGCGATATCCACCACTTTGCTTTCCTCACTACCAATATCAAAGACTTTAATATCTGCCCCTAGTTGATAAACAATTTTATTCCCCGTAAGCCGTGCACTTCTCACTTCCCAATTTTGGTAGTCAGTATGTTGCTGTTGATCTCTACCATTTAATTTCATAGACCAAATGTTATCGATGCCGCTTTGGTTACTAATAAAGTATAAACGTTTGCCGGCTATCATAGGGGTACGTGCCGACCCTTGGTGTTTACTCGTGAGTTGCGTGGCTTCTTTATTTGAACCTAGGTTGTATTTCCATAATTCTCCTTTAGCACCGCCTTGGTATGCACGAGCGTTGTCTGAAGAAATTTGTAAGCCAAATTGAGCAAAATACAAGACGTTGTCGGCAGAAATACTGCCTTGTACTGCATCTGCCAAAGGAATCGTTGTGGTGATTAAGGTGGTGGGATTAACCTGTTTAAGGGTCCAATTTCCGGTGGGCCCAACACGGCCATTGTAACTGTATAGAATGTTCGAATTAGCGTCCCAGCCTTGTACTTTTACTGCTACGTTTTCAAAAGTGACACGTTTAGCAATGCCTCCTTGGATGGGCATTACGTGTACTTCTGGCGTGCCGCTATAATTCGCAACAAAGGCGACCCAATTGCCGTCGGGAGAAATGCTGGCTTGTTTTTCTTCTGCGGGATGTGTGGTTAAGCGCTGCGCGTGTTTATCCCCGAGTTTTATTTTCCACAAGTCGCCTTCAGCGGTAAAAACTACAGTCTCTTGGTGTATATCTGGAAAACGATAATAGCCTCCTAGGGCTAAAACAGGTTGAGTAACTAGCAGTAAACAGATTAAAAACATTGCGCGCATTTATTGGCTCCTATGGGATTGCTGTACTGAGGCAAACAATCTCACATATCTCGTCATAATAAAACAAAAGCCCAGATAATAACAAAGCGCTCAACAAGTCCATGATGGTGTTACAATCTAACCCTTCTATCACTTCAATCTAAACAAGGTTAATAAACAATTTATGTCTTTGTGGAAATGCCCCTCTTGCTCAAATATGTTGTTACTTAGCAATAAAGTTTGGGCGTGTATCAATGGTCATAGTTTTGATGTGGCAAAGGAAGGTTACGTTAACCTATTATTGGCACAGCATAAAAATAGTAAGCAGCCCGGTGACAACAAAGAAATGGTTAATGGACGTAGGGCGTTTTTAGAGCAAGGTTTTTATCAACCGCTAGCTGAGGCTATTGCAACAAT
Organism: Paraglaciecola sp.; assembly: GCF_039964565.1. Classification (GTDB taxonomy): domain Bacteria; phylum Pseudomonadota; class Gammaproteobacteria; order Enterobacterales; family Alteromonadaceae; genus Paraglaciecola. The sequence goes on along the minus strand of NZ_JBDVXF010000045.1, from coordinate 98,677 downwards.
TTTTAAGCAGCATCTTTTAAGCCTTAAAGATCAAACCGAAGTGAATTTTTTTGATGCTGGTTGTGGTGAGGGGTATTACATGGAACAAGTCAGCCAGTTTTGTGATCAATCTAATTCTCGCGTGAGCTATAGCGGCTTGGATATCTCAAAATTTGCAGTCCAGAAAGCCGCTAAGCAATATCCGAAAAATCATTTTGCGGTAGCCAGTACCTTTCAATTACCATTGGCAAACACTAGTCAGGACGCTATTTTACAAATTTTTGCGCCTAGCAGTGAGAAAGAAATCCACAGAGTCTTAAAAACAGCGGGAATATGGATAACAGTCAATCCAGCGGCAAATCACTTAATTGAGTTTAAACAGGCGTTATATGATAAACCGGTCGAACACAAAACTGAGCAACTCACTCCCCATGGATTTGTTGAAACTGAGCGACAACATCTCAGTTTTGGTATGCAATTGACTGAATCGAAACAAAGAGAAAATTTGTTAATGATGACACCGTATTATTGGTCGGCAACCGCTGAGAAAAAGCAAAAGTTAGTAGATAATTTACAACAGTTTACAACGGATTTTGACATTCGTGTTTATTCAAGACTTTCTTAAGGTTACCGGGTTATTTAGGCATACAAGGTTGAAAACCTAGTGCGGTATTCTTGCATGGTTAAACCAGTATTTTTTTTGAATAAACGTCTGAAAGAAGTGGTGTCTTCGTAACCCACATCCCAAATCGTTTTGTTTAGAGATTTTGCGCCAGATTCCAGTGCCATCTTTACATTTTCAATGCGCATTTTTTGCAAATACGACAAAGGGGTTTCACCTGTCATCTTTTTAAAACGTCTTACTACTTGTTTTTCGCTCAAAGCCTGTTGTTTGGCGAATAACGTCAGATCGAAAGGGCTACTAACCTTTGTCTCAAGTAGTTCCTGAAGTGCTAATACTAGGGGATCATTATGGTCATGGGCTGGTCGAAAAATAGCAAAGCGGCTTTGCCCTTCAAAATTCACTTCAATTAACATGATCTTGGCAGTTATCACGGCTAGCTCACGACTATACTCACGTGACATCAGATACAGAATCAATTGGGCAATTGCCGAGGAGCCGCCAGCACTGATGACATCCCCATGATCTATTAGTAGCTTGTTAATTTGAAAGGACTCTTTAGGAAAAAGTTGAGTTGCAAGGTTAGCAGAAGCCCAGTGACAGGTTAACTCTCTGCCTTTCATCAACTCTGAATTTGCTAATAGAAAGCTTCCCGTACAAGCACTGGCTAAAAGTGTTCCTTTGTTGTGCCAAGATCTTATTGTTGTAATAATAGTGGTGTGGCGACGCATACAATTAAGCGCATTCTCTACATTGATTGTTGCTTCGAATACGCTAGGTATAATTAAGATATCCGGTCTAGTTGCCAGCTTAATAGGTTTAATACCATCAATAAAAGTTTGGTTATATGCTTTCGCTTTTTTGTTTACGCCCACTAACTCAATATTAAACACATTAGAATCAGAGCCAAAATTATCTTTGGCAATATAGTTTGCCGCAATAAATAAATCTAACACTAAGTGAATGCTAGATGCTTGGCATCTATCGGTAACGAGGATCGCGATGTTCATCTTTAGCAAAATTTCCATTCGAAATTCACATCATTACAGTAATGTATCTCATAACCAAGTGGGTATATAGACATTTTAAGGGGCATTTTAGACATTGTTGTAAAATGTCCAAATAGACCTTTAAGTAGCGTAAATGGCCACTCTTTTGTTGTTAAGCAAAGTTTTAAAGTAACGACTCATTTGCAAATAAGAGTGCTGACTATGAATCGTTCTTTAGTAATAAAATCGCTTGTCGTCTTGGGGTGGGTAAAGAGTAAACAAAACATAATTGGATCATTTTTTATGGTGCTGATGCTCACAGTGTTGTGCTGGAATACTAGCCATGCTGCTCAGCCAAATAACGTCGCGCTACAAATGCAGCTTGGTTTGTTTACTTCCCAATCTTCAGAGACTGTGCAACACATGGTGATTTACAATCACAATCAATCGAAGTGTTTATCAACCTCCGGGCATAAAGGCAGTAGTAGGAAAACGTTATCTTATGCGCCATGTCGCAAGGATCGCACCGATACTTGGGAAATAACCAAGGCAGGAAAAATCAAAAATGAAGGCAGTGGAAAGTGTTTAGGTGCGCCTACAACACAAGATGTTTTAGTTCTGATCCATTGCAAACCTAGGTATTCCAGAGATAACAGCGCCTATGATTTTATCATTCTTGATCATTTCATCGAGACAGATAGTGACAGTATACAGATCGCGGAAAATTAAAATGAATCGAAGGGCCGTCAGTCATCGAACTATCCACAATAACGTATTGGAGTGTTCAGTTTACTGCAATCGGCCTATTTTTCCGGTACCTAATAAAGTCGCCAGCACCTAAGCTTTTCATCCTGTTGGGCGCCTAAGCAGCGTTTTTGAGGTAAAGAACACAAGTTATTAGCGTCGTTTTTATTCCCAATAGGGAGTATCACCAAATTTTTCAGTAAAATAATCGATAAAGGCTCTTACTTTAGGAGCCAGTAATCTAGAACTAGGATACACAGCCCAAATGTCGGCGTGACTGATAAGCGGGTAATCTTCAAGAATTTGCACCAGTTCTCCACTTTTTAGATGGTTATATATACTCCAGCGAGAATTGATGGTAATTCCTAATCCATTTATACAAGCGTCACGCACTGCTTCTCCATTGTCCGTTCTGAAATTACCTTTTGCCTTAATGTGAACATCTCCTTTTGGGGTTTGAAATGCCCAATCATCCAGTCCCATTAATGTTATACATTGATGAGAATTTAGATCATGTGGTGTGGCAGGTGCGGTATTTTTCCTTAAATACTCTGGTGACGCACACAGGATACGCGTATCACGAGCTAGCTTGCGAGCAATTAAACTAGAATCCTTTAATTGCGAATTGCGAATTGCTATATCAAAGCCACCTTCAACTAAATCCACTATGGTATCCGAGAGTTTTAAATCTACATTGAGATCTGGATACAGCGCTAGGAAGTCAGTCAGTGCTGGTAATATATGCATACGTCCAAACGAAGCAGGCGCCGCGACCCGTAAAGTCCCTATTGGTAAAAAATTACCGGCCCCGACAGAGGTTCTGGCTGCTTCAACGCTAGATATCACGTCTTCTGCGTAAGGAAGAAAAGCCTTGCCCTCTTCTGTAAGTGAGACTTTTCTGGTGGTGCGATGAATTAAACGTACTCCTAAGCCATCTTCCAATTTATTAATATGGGCGCTGGCTACTGCCGGCGACAACCTTAATTCGCTTCCAGCTAAGCTAATGTTGTGGGTAGTGGCGATTCTGATAAAAAGTTTCAGGTGTTCGATATTCATGATTATCAACGTAATCTATAAAGTGATTCTAGTTTGCAGTTTATTATCAAACTGGTAATTAATAAATATACTGACTCCATTAAATCACACAAATAAGTCAATTGAGGAATAGTTATGAAAGCAATGGTCATAAAGAGTTTTGGTGGTTCAGACGTTTTTGAGTTAGCGGATATAACCAAACCGCAAGTAAAAGCAGGCCACGTTTTAGTTAATATTGAAGCTAGTAGTGTTAATACTGTGGATACTATGATCCGTCAAATGGGGGCTGAGTTACCTTTAGCGCCTCCCTTACCTGCGGTCCTAGGTATGGACTTTGCTGGAACAGTCGAAGCCATTGGTGAAGGTGTAACGCAATTTTCGGTTGGTGATGAAGTGTATGGTTGTGCTGGTGGATTAGCTGAACTGCCTGGTACCTTGGCTGAATATATTGTAGCGGATGTTAATTTAATCGCTAAGAAAGCCAAAAACTTAAGTATGCGTGAAGCAGCAGCGATTCCACTAGTAGGAATTACTGCCTATGAAGGTTTGGTTCGAGCCAATACCAGCAAAGGTCAAAATGTTCTGGTTCATGGAGGCTCAGGCGGTGTGGGTCATATTGCGATACAGCTGGCTAAACATATGGAAGCTAATGTATTTGCCACTGGGGGCGGTGCGAAACAAACCGCATTAATTGAAAAATTAGGTGCAAAAAGTATCAACTACAAAACTGAAACGGTTGAAGAATATGTGAATAAACATACCGGTGGTACAGGTTTCGATGTGGTATTTGATTCTGTAGGCGGCGAAAACATGACAAATTCATTTAACGCCGCGGCCCTAAATGGTCAAGTGAGTTCAACAGTATCATTAGTGGAAATTGATTTAAGTGTTGCGCACTTTAAAGGACTGTCGTTACACGTTGTATTTATGTTGATCCCTATGTTGCACAACTACAAACGTGCAGCCCACGCTGAAATCCTTAATAAGTTAACTGAAATCGCAGAAGCAGGAGCTTTACGACCTGTTCTCGACGAACAAAGCTTTAGTTTAGAAGCTGCCGGTAAAGCCCACGACCGTCTTGCAAGTGGTCAAGGCATGGGCAAAGTGGTTATTGATATTAAATAGTTAGGGACTGAGATGACTGGATATTCGGTATTTGATGTCACCTCAAGCAGTAGTGATTGGTATAAATACGTGTACAGCGGGTTCAACAAGTCATTTCTTTGTTGTTGAACGATTGTAAGCTTCTAGGTAGAAGAGGGATGAAACAATCCCTCTTTTATATGACTGAGCTTTGCGATTTGTGTCAGCGCTCTGAAGTTGTAGAAGAGAATACTCCTAATCTACAACTCTCTAATTGGCGTTGGGCTTTTTAAGCAGCGTCAATCATTGTCATATGATTATCAAACTTTAATGCCAAGGTATTAATTCCGGCAGGTCCGGTAATAGGATCAAAGTAATTCAACTTTTTGAGTAACCCTTTACCACTAGATGCTAATAAACTGCCATCTGAATAGGCCAGTCCTGACACATCTCTAAAAGGTTGCTGATTGATATAACTGTGAGTGGTGGTATCCCAGAAACTAAGGTGCGAACCTCTGGGGCAACTTACGCACAGTAAACTATCTTTCACTACTAGGCTGGCGGTATATTGTTGCATTTTGAATAACTGAGCTTGTGAGGCATGAAAGGCTTGTAACTGTTGTTCTCCATGGTGTGAAAATACGAGAGGCTGAATACTTGCCTTGGGGCCTTGATATTGTGCACCTACAAACACCGCTCCGTCGTGTCGAACACTTAAATGTCGAAGACTTAATTGTTTATCTGGTGGCGCAAAACTCGCTGTGATTTTGCCTGAATTAATGTCTAAATATGCCAAATTAGGGCGCATTGATTCAATGTTGAGTTTTTTTCTTGGTTGGTTGGGATGTGTTTCAATCCCGCCGTTGGCTATCACTAGTGTGTTTCCATCAGGCATTAATGCTATTTCATGGGGGCCTATTCCACCAGAATCATATCTGTCTAAAACTTGATAGTTTTGTGCATCGCGCACTACTACTAATCCACGTTTTTTATCGTATTGATTTTCGGTAGTGAATAGATATTGACGATCTTTTGAAAAAACGCCATGGCCATAAAAATGCGTGTCTTGTTGGCTTTGAATATGACTGACAACTTTAGCATTGATAAAATCGATCTCTAAGGCGAAACGATCGGGTCGGCGCGCAAACACTAACGCATGACCTGGCTTATGTGGCAAGGCTAATGAGTCGTGCCCACGGGCAGGTAATTTAACCGTGCTTACAATCTGTCCCTGATTGTTAATCGCAGCTGCCATACTTTGCCCTTGTTGATCATTGCAGGTGCTGACTAACCATTGCTCGGCTTTTTGAGTGGTACATGCGGGTAACAGCCAAGCAGCTAATGCCGCTTGGCTCGCCCCACAAATAAACTGTCTACGACTTAACGACATTAACTATCCTAGCCGATTAAAAGGCGTATTTCGCACCTAGGACGAATTGTCTAGGTTTGCCTGGCCTTGCACCAAAAGGTCTGCGAGATACAATATTAACTTCGTCAGTCAGGTTATCTAGCTTAGAATATAACCTTAAACTTTCGTTTATTTGGTACCAAGCCGCGAGATCAATTTGACTAATATCTGAAGTCATCACACCTTCCAATTCTACCCCTGTACCTGATGCTTCAGACATTTCGGTAATGTATTTATAAGCTAAGTCGACCTGCCACTTTTCGCCGGCTAAACCAACTTGTAAATTAAATTGGTTTTCTGGTAAATAAGGTAATTCGTCTCCAATAGTGACATTACCCCATTGGGAGAAAGTTGAATTAAATGAGGTTTGGAATTCGGACTGAGTGTGGGTATACGCTATTTTAATGGGCATATCTAAACCCTTAGCGAAGCTGAAATTACCACTGGCGCTTAACTCAGCTCCGTAAATATCTACTTCACCACCGTTAAATTCAACATCAAGTTCTATTGTGCAACCACTAGAGAAGGTACAGCTACCTTTTAGATTACTGTAATCATTGAAAAAACCTATGGCTTCAAGTTGCCAACTGGCGATGTTTGCACGCAGCCCCAACTCATAATTCCAACTTTCTTCGGGCTCGATATTGCTTTCTTCACCTGGACTATTGGGCACAAAACCTTTATTTACTCCAGCCAAAATACCGAGTGTTGGACTCATTTGATAAAACAGTCCTGCACCGGGCAAAATGACAGTGTCGTCGTTATTTTGAACGGTTTGTAATACGTAATCGTTAGACTCGCCGTCAATACTTTCCAAGCGTAAACCAAATGAAGTGTGTAAATTACCAAGTTGTATTTTGGTATTCACAAAAGCGGCAACAGCTGTGGTGGTATCTTTGTTGCTGGTTTCGACTTTATCTGCTTGTCCGGCATACACTAATTGGCCGCTGAGCATATCTACGTAGCGGGCTCTGTGTAGTCGCTCAACTTGATCTTGATGAATACGTAGGCCTGCATCTACTGTCATATCAGCGTCACCCAAAGAACTTTCCCAAGTTAGTTTTGACTGAATGCCTTGAGAATAAAAGGTGCGATCGTTTAGGCTGAAGATCAAAGTCTCATCAGATGTGAGTGAGTCTACTTCACCTTTAATTATTTGCATAAACCGTGCATTGAGCCCGGTTTCAGGGGACGATAAGATACTATCAATACTACGATTTGAATCGAACCCGCTTAATCTATCCCAATCACGATTAAAATCACGACGATATAATTGGGTTAACACTGTCATATCTGGACTTAACTCAATATAGTGGGACGCCTGCATTTGTAGGTGTTCCCAATCAAACTTGTCGTTTTGACTAGCGGCATAACGTTGATAGGGATCCTCGCTAAAATCACTATCAGTTAAACCCAAATAGGTTTCGTGAGAGACTTCCTCTGAATAACCAATTTTGATCTGGATTTGCTGATTGTAGGGATCGTCAGTAAAGTCGTAGTGAGCTTTGGCTAATATTTCATTTTTCACAAACCCAGTGTTGTCTTCTTCGGCTAAAGTTTTGAAGCCATCAGCTCGTAGATGTACACCTTCAATCATTATGCCTAGGTTGTCGAAATTTTTTGAATAGTGGCCGTGTGCTTTACCATAACTTTGTTGACCAAGGGCTAAGTCTAACTCTCCGCTGTCATTTGCCGATACTGAGCGAGACAACATGTTAATTGCACCACCAACAGTGTTGGGACCATAGGTGATAGCAGACGGGCCTTTGAATACCTCAAGTTGGGTCATACGAGATACATTAGGAAAATAATACGCCGCAGGAGCGGAGTATGGTGCAGGCGCAATTAATACCCCATCTTCCATCAAAGCTATTTTGCTACTTCGTTCGCTAGTTGCGCCCCGCAAGCCGATATTCGGGCGTAATCCATAACCATCTTCTTCACGAATATATACACCAGGTACACTTTGCAGCACCCGGTGAATATCATCAAACTCAAACTGTTCTAATGTGCTTTCGTTTAATACAAAGCCCGAACCTGTTGCTGTTTCCAGTGCGTTTTTGTCGCCGAAAATTTGGATTACATCAGATATCTGGGAAGCGTTACCAGCGCTTTTTTCGTTGACTTCAGGGGTTTGCGACTGTTGAGCATGTACACTGGGTAACGCCAAAATAGCACTAAGATAGCAAGTTACACCGAGAATACTGCTTATCTTGAAATAACCCGCAGATGTTTTCTTATTAGTCACTTATTAATGATCCTTTGAATGTCGTATTGGTTGATGTTCAGGGAAACTAGTCGCCGTCAGTGGCATTAAAACCGGTGCTAATATCTAAAGCCTCGAGAAACTCAATCGTTAATATGTCACGGATTGCGTTGAGTTCTTCTACCAGTTCCGTTAATTCGGCACGACCGTTGGCATCGGCAATAGCGGCTGAATAGGTGTCCAATGATTGCTCAATCCCTGCTATACGATCAATGACGGCGGTAATGGTAGTGTTCACCTGAGTCGATATTGTTTGTTGCTCCAAAGTCGTCGTTAAAATATCGTCAAAACCTTGTCCACTTCCAGCAGTAAATATATCTAAAAATGTTGCTGCGTTGAGTGTCAAACTAGTCAAGGATTCATCACTTAAGTAATGTTCTGAATGGGTTGCGATGCCAGGAGAAGCGTCGCCAAGTCCAGCAATTATTTTATCGTCCTTCACTATATTAATATGCTCGAGCCACAGAGTGACAAGTTCTTCTACCGCATCTTGCACAGAAGTAAATTCATTACTTCCGGTAATTAAGGTTTCTCGATAATTGCCGCCAGAAGTAAGCCACTGGTTATGTATCTTACTGGACATATTAAATAAGTTATCAGCAATCGCGATTGCAACTTCGCAGCGCTTGTTTTTGTTTGAAGCGTTGAGGAGTGATTCATTACTATTTTGCGGATAAAGCAAATACTCCAATGCTGGGATACCTTGAGCACCTACGTTAACTCCCGATATTAGGTCTGCATCAATGGTTTCGCCTTGCCTTAATAACAAAGCTTCTACCCCATCTTCGACCGCAGTTGTACCTGGCTCCCAAAATTGAATACGCAGTGAACGTGTTTCATCTAGTACCGGACCTAAATTAAGCCATTGAATTTTTTGCCAGGCTTGAACTGCTTCTACCCAGCTTTGTTTGAAACTAGTTAAATCCGAATTGTTAGCAGAGCTCGCGGTACAAAAAGAATGGCTTTGAGTCTGCAATGTTTGGGTTTTGGTTTGAAAATCAGCATAAGCAGGAATGATATGATTATCGGTCAAATCAGTAAGATACAAAGCAAATTCGGCATTTAGATCAGCGGCTGGTGTCGGTGTTGGATCGACCACAGGATCCGGTACTGTAGGAGTTGATGAGGTGCTACCACCTCCGCCACCACAGGCCACTAGTGTTAAACTCATAGAAACAGCTAAGCTGAGTTTTGTAAATGACTGCAAATATTGTAAAGGGGGGGGCATAACAACTCCTAAATGGCATCTAAAAACGCTAGTAAAGCATTTCGTTGTGCAAGATCTAATTGAATAAATAATTGTTGACTAGTTTGCGCCTCACCACCGTGCCATAGAATAGCTTCGGCGACAGTTTTGGCTCTACCATCGTGTAAATACAAATTTTCTTTACGAATGTTCTTTCTGGCGCCAATTCCCCACAAAGGAGGGGTTCGCCATTCTTGGCCATCAGCATCGTATTCCTTTACTCCATCTGCTAGACCCGTTCCCATATCGTGTAACGCTAAATCGGTATATGGCCAAATCACTTGATTAGCAAGACTAGTATGTGGATATTTTGAATCAGTTTTGTATTTAGCTGTATGACAAGACTCACATCCTAGTTGGTAAAATAGTACTCGACCTTGTTGTGCTTGAGGCGAGTTGAGGTTTCTAGCCGCAGGTACCGCAACCAATTGGTTAAATTGGGTGACTAAATTAAGTAATTTATCAGGAATCTCTACTGATTGGTGGCCACCAAGGTTAGCGGCAGCTTGGCAGTTTGATTGTGCGCTACTGCAGGATTCAGCAGCAAAAGCCGTATTGGTAATGCCTATATCATCTCTAAACGCTGCGGCAACTTGCTGATACAAACTAGGTTGTTTGGCTTTGTGCCCAAATCGGCCTATTCCTTTTGCATTCGAGTCTGAACTATGGAATGTAGCCGTGTCGTGGTTGGAAGGCATGATAGGGACGCGGTTGTACTTAGCTGAGATACCATCTTGATTGTTATCCGTGATGTCCTCTTGCGCTAAGAGATCTTGTTCGCTGATCGCATCTAATAACCCTAATCCGTAAATCACCGGAGAATAACGTGGAGAAAGTTTAGTACGTTGATCTAAGTCACCATAAGCTAGATCGGCTAGTTGATAGCTGGGTTGGCGCAAGGTATAGCTAGTGCCATCAGCATACTGCCCTGATATTAGTTGATAGCTCAATTGTAATTGCGCTTCTCCTTGAAGAGCAGGCTTCACACTAGAGTGAGTCACGGCAATAGCGCGAGGTTGTAATTGAGCACCGTAGATAGGGTCGCTAAAACTACTTAAATCACTAGAACCAAAACGCATCACTAAAGCTGATGGTTTAGAGATACCTTCAATCGGTGCAGGGCCTTTTCCTCCTGATGAGTGACAACTAATACAAGAACGCGTGTTGAATAAAGGCCCTAAACCATCACGATCTTTTGTGGAACTTGGAGCAATTACCCAAGGATCGCGAAAAAGCGAGAATCCTGTCCAGAAGTCTAATTCTTCTCTTCGGTCTACATCTCTTCCTACTTGCACAAAACTTCGATCTGACAACCCTTTACCAGTCATGCCTCCCGCTGGAAGGTGTTCTGACTGCTCAAATTTGGGTACCGATACTTTGCTACAACTGGTTGCGAAGGTAATCAAAATGATGACCCAAATGCTATTTTTTGTCATCAAAGTGATTCAATAAAGGCTAAAACATGGGAGCGTTGTTCACTACTCAGTTGTTTAAAGGCAGTTAAACTGTTTTGGGCTTCGCCACCATGCCATAACACCGCTTCTTCAATGGTACGTGCGCGGCCATCATGTAAGAAAGTCGCATCAGGATTAACGGTCTGCACAAGGCCTATTCCCCATAAAGCAGGTGTTTTCCATTCTGTACCAGATGCCATGCCTTGTTCTAGGCCATCGGCTAAGCCATCACAACGTTGCACATACATACATTCTTCGCCACTAGTACAATTGACTTCATCTGGTGTTTCGCGCGTCACCGAACAACTGCCACCCATATCGTGTAGCAGTAGGTCTGTATAAGGGTAAATGGTTTGATTGGATAACATTTCAATGGGGGAGGCGTTTTCTTCCAGTCCACTAAACGCTATTTCGCCTAATACACTGCCTGCTGCTTCTTCGGTAACATGCCTAGGCGTATGACAACCTACACAGCCTGATTCAAAAAATGCTTGTCGTCCTGCAGTTATGTCGGCATCCCACTGTAAGTTAGCACTGTCAAATCCTCGTCTTGCGGGGACACCTAGTACGCGGTTGTAAAATTCAACTTGCGCCAGCTCTAGGTCGCTGATGTCAGCCTGATCGGCTACGTTTGTTTCGCGTTCTGCTTGTGTTTGGCAGGCTGTTTGAGCGTTAGTACAAGGTTCTTCTATAAATATGTTACTAGTGATCCCTATATCGCCTCTGTAAGCCCCCGCTACTTGTTGCAACACGCTTGGGTTTTGCGCTTTGTAGGCGAAACGCCCCAAACGGGATTCGTTAGTGATCGCGTCTGTGACCATAGATGCGCGACCAGAAATACCATCGTTGTCGGCATCGTTGTCATCGGTCAAAGCTAGAATGTATTCTTCAGGAATCGCTTCTAATAAACCGACGCCAAAAACCTGTGGCGCCACCCTTGGTGAAAAACGAATATCGGCTGTGAAATCACCAAAACTTAAGTCTTTAGTTTTATAGATTGGATTGCGTAAACTGTAGGAAGTACCGTCTGGATAACTACCGATTATTTCTTCAAATTCAATATAAGTGTATGCCTCGCCCACTAGTACATCACCATTTAGGGAGCCTTTGTATGATGGCCATCCAGAAGAAAAGTCTGAAGTAGTAAAGCTTTGTTCAGCAAAAGTTTGTAATTGGTCACCATATATAGGATCCGCTGCGCCTGAGCTATCGCCAATTTTAACTAACATACTGGTGAAAGGTTGGTCTTTATTATCAGGCAGTACACCACGGCCGTCGTTTAGATGGCATCCTTGGCAGTTGCTGGTATTAAGTAATGGACCGGCACCATCGTGAGGTGTTCTAAAAATATGATCACCGGAAGTGAAGTTACCATCTAAAGTAAAATCATCGGTTATCGGGTCGGGACGGGTACTGAAAGCGTCTTCATCAGTCACAAATACTGTGGCATCGCCCCCTGATAAATACTCAGTATTATCAATAGTGTCAGCTTCTAACGGTGTTAAACCACTATGGTCAAGCACAGGTAGTGGATCTGGAGTAGGCGAAACGACAACAGGAGATGTGGCAGAGGTGTCTGAACCACCACCACACGCCGTTAGAAACGTTAAAGCCACTGCAACTATTAAAGGTTGAAGTGGCTTACTAATATTAGCTGATACTGAGGTTTTCAATTATATTTCACTCTTTTTTAAAAACGACAAAGGGGCGAATTCGCCCCAATAAAAAATGATTGTTTAAAGTGTATTAGCCACCAATATCTTCTTCTGTATCTTGACGTAAATCGTTGGCGGTAATACCTAAAGCTACTATAGCTTGTTCGATATAATCAGTTTGGTCAACTAATGCATCAATGACTGCTACAACATTAGGTTGATTGATGCCTTGCTGAATTAATACATCAAAAGGTGTGCCTGTTTTCGCTTTAGTATCTATTACTGCAGCAGCTGCCATTGTAGCTTCTAGTGAGGCACGTAAACTATTTGCGAGTTCGTGTTGTCCTTCAACAACCATCAAATCATAGATAGAAGCGCCTTCGATTTGTTCGCCATCTATACGTGTGTAGCTAGCATTAAAAGAGTTTTGAACGCCTTTTGCATTTAAGAAAATATCTCTGTGGGTGTTGTCACTGAAACATGAGTGCTCATCTTCTTGAGAGTCAGTTTTAAGTGCAATATTGATACGCTCTCCGGCTAATTCACCGTAGCTTAAACGTCCCATGCCTTCCATTATTTTCGCTAGAGATTCATCACCGCCAGCAACAAAGGATGTGTAATGAACACCAGCATTAGGTTCCCACGCTTCAACTACTGCGGTTAGATCATCAATTAAGACATCAGCTGCAGCTAATAAGTATTGTCCACGTCTAGTACATATATCATCGATTACAGCTACTTCACCTGATGTACATGCACCAACAGTCACTGAGTAATCGGTTACTGGGCGTTGGCCTCCACTTGAATCTCTGGAGCCTGAACCACTCAAATCTTCATTTAAGTCTTGTCCCCATAATAAGAATTCAATGGCATGGTAACCAGTGGTGACGTTTCTTTCGTCTTCACCGAATTCAAACACGTTTTGGATTGTTTCAGCGTTAATTGTTGGATAGTCAGCTGTATTGGCAATGACGTTTCCGCTTAGTGCATTGGCTGCACTTTCAGGGCCAGAGTCACCGTCTACAACAACTGCAACATAATCAATAATAGCTTCGCCTAAAGGCCATGCGTTGATTCGGCCTTCAGGACCTTCTCCGTCTTCACCTATTGTACCGTCTGCCAATAACGCATCAATTGGACCTTCTCTAAAACGGTACACTTCAGTTTGACCATAGGGTTCGCGCGAATCTAGCCAAGCTTGTTTGGCGTTACTAAAATTTGTCTCAGAAGGATCTGCAATGAAAGTAGCAATGTTATTGCGTAAAGTTTGTGCTGAAATTAAAGAGTCAGCATACGCAGCATATGCAATATTCGCATTTGTAGTAATGACATCTGTACTTGTAACAAAAGTGCTTACTCCATCTACACCATCAGTTCCCGATGCTCCATCCGCACCAGCAGTGCCTTGCGCCCCATCTTCACCGTCATCGACACAGGCGCTTAGTGAAATAGCCAAAAGCAAAGCCAAGGAAATCGAAATTTTTTTCATGTTGAATCCGTTTAAGTTGCAGTAATGAGAATAGTTCTCATTATCCATCGTGTTAAAGTTATGTCAATAGCTAAAAGCAGTTTTTAGTGAATTTGAGAAAATTGATTGGTTGTTACTGTGGATGTCGCAGAGGCAAATATGATGTCATTTTTGGCCTCGTTTATTGCTTTTGAGCAATGTTCAAAAAATGCGACTTTTGTGTTGTATCCTAACGCACAATCTATGGCGCACTTCATTTTGGTATTCAGATGCTTGAGTAAGGAGTTAGCAGCATTAATTTGATTAGTTGCAGCATAAGCGTGGGCTAGCATAATCGCCAACGAAGTTAAACAGGTGGTGAGTTGTGGTGATTCTAAACGGTTATCGAATATTATTTCTGCTGTTTCATAGGCTGTACCTAAATAGGGTATCGCTTGATTGGGTTGATTCTTTTGTAGCCACTGTTCGGCTAGTTTCGTGATTTGTTGTATGCTTTCAAATGCGTCCTTTGGGTGTGCATCAACCCAAAATCTATGTTTAGCGCAGATATATTTGTACTCTGTCATGACAGACTCCTCTTCAATATTGGTGATCTAAGGCTGTTTTTTCACAATGGGTAGGGCTGAAACCTCCATTTTATTTGATTGCTTTGACGCTGGCGTTTGTTCGAAGCAATAGCTGTATAAAATTTGAATCTCGCTAATTTTTTGAAGGTATTGGTGCTGGTCTAATATTTCATATAACAATGGTAGTAAACGTTTTATATAACGATAACACTGTTTACGCCAGACGCTTGCTAGACAGTGGTCACACATAGTATCTATAAGGGTGTTTAGCACTCGCATATAGGCATTGCGCACGGCAACAATATCTTCAAGTTGCTTGGCTCGCTCTAAACCCAGATGCACATAACAACCGATAACGTCGTCGTTGCTGGCGTTGTCACCATAACGCACCGACATTTCTACGGAAGAAAAAGTAAAGCAGTAAGTAAAAGACATAAAGCACCATAATGTAAATGATAACAATTATCATTTACATTATGGTGCTTTTAATTTTAAGTCAATATGGAAATACAAAAAAACAACAGAAAGTTGCGCAATCTATAATGAAATATCCAGTTAAAGGTCTACAATATTTTAAAACGCTTTCTTGGTGCGCTTAGCAGAGAAGCGACTCAAGTGTTTAATACCCTGACTAAGAATGTTGGGATCAACCTGACTAAAGACTTCTTCTCCTGTTTTTAAGTTGAACACACGAACATTGCCATTATTCATGATTTCAATTCGTTGCTTGTCAGTTAGTAATAACACTTTGTTACCTCGAGTACTAACAATGTAGTTGAGATTACTTTTTTGGGTGAGTGGATGCCCGGTACTGTAAGCTTGAGACTTTGCTGCACAGCCAAGTAGGTTGAGTGCAGTGGGAGCTATATCTTCGAGGCTGCCCATAGATTTATGGATACTGACATTAGTAAACAATGGATTGTCTAAAGCGTTTTGGTTCTCTAAGTTGTTCACTATAACGCGATATTCAGCTAACACTTCACTGCTTAAAAGTTCACTAATTTGTTGCGCTTGAACAAAGCCAATTGATAAATTACTTTTGGCATCCAAAAGTCCTTGCTTAAAATTCTGCCAATTTTCTTGATAGGCAGACAATCTGCGATTGTTGGTGTTTTTCAGATATAAAGAAACCCGCAGCCCCATCGAATTTGGCAACTGTAAGAGCAACGGCGAATAGTTTTGTAAAGCGCCATGGTACAACTCAGGTAAGCCATACAAGATTGTAGTAATACCGCTGTCTACCGATGTTTGGAGCTGATAATAATTTTCAAACTTGGACAGTCCCGTTATGGCACTTGGCATGTCTCCTTCTATTACTGACAGTAATAATACTTTGTTACTCGTATTGACTGAGCAATAAACGGGCTCCGCAGGATAAGCAATGCCCTTGATGGTCTGGTTAAATTGCAATGCCTTGCGTTGTTGGTAATCTTCAATGTCGAGTAAACTATATCGGGCCATCAATGTTTTGGCAGTAGCAGGGTAGGATAAAGGAAACATGTTATCTTGCTGCACAATTGGTTGATAAAGGTTAGCATCGGCCCATACATGTAAGGCGTGGCTAATAACAAAACAACTAACAAAAAAGATGCTAATGGGAAGGCCTAATTTGCGTTTTTGTAGTCGACTGATACGTTGCCATAATGCGTTGGCCACAATCAATTGAAATGACAACCAAACGGTAAACAGTAACAGCAAAAATCCCCATTGCTGCCACCCAAATTGCGCAATGGCAGTTTGTGTTTCATTACGAATGAGTTGTGCCGAATTAAGACTTAGGTGTACCCCATATTTGTTGTACAACAATGCATCAAACGCTAATAAAGCTAAGGCAAAGGCGGCTAAAACCGAACTCAAGATTTTGACTGCTTTGGCGTTGGGTACCAAGTAACACAGTGGTAAAATGAGTATCACGAAACCAAAAAAGGTCAAAAAACCAATGTGGCTTATCCAATTAGTGAACAAATAAAATGTTCCGATTGCAGAACCAGGGGCTGGAGAATTAAGAATATAAATCGCGGCTATGGTTACCGCAATTACAATATTTAGCAGTGCAAACCAATGACCCCAATTGACTAATTGGGTGACTAATTTTCTACGTGGGGTTTCTGCTAGGATCATTCTGCCGACCTTTTTTTATTTTCCATTGATACTTTTTAACAGCACTTGTGTAAACTGTTCGGCCATTTGTTGGCGTTGCTTTTCAGGTACTTGTTGCTGGAAAATATTAGTTACGACATTACCTAACACCATAAGGGAAAGGTCTCGATTCGCATTATTTTTCTCTAGAGCAATAATGATGTCATGCATGATGGCTTCAAATTGGCTGTCAGAGTATTTGGACTGTTGTGGCATGTGATTTGACTCAGGAATATGTAGTACAGTGTATTTGAGCGATAATAACAATGGTCTAGATAAAATGCGAATAAACCAGCGACCAAGTTTAATTGATTTTTGTAAGGAAAAAATGTGAGCGCATTGATCCATCATTTTGTTGTGCACCAATTAGCCGTTAACCAACAACAAGAGTTAACACTAGTTCCCAGAGCGAGTTGTTTTGAAATAAGTCCTGAAATAGAAAATTTAGCGCAACAAATTAATCACGCGTTTAATACTAAACCCGGTAAAGGGGTAGGGGCGTTCGTCACTGAAAATGCGGAAATAGTCAGTGTTAGTAGAGAGCCTTTAGCTGGTGAGGAGCCGTCAGCGGGAGTAGAGCCGTCAGCGGGAGAAGAGCCGTCAGCGGGAGAAGAATCACAAGTTCTGACTCCACATCCAGTGTCTTTTAAAACTCTGCTGACAGCCATGCAGTCTGAAGAAACCGATTTTGTTGAATTTAGTATACAAGCCAGTGAGTTATTGAAGAAATCTTTAATTGATACCGGCACGTTGGAAACCGGGTTTGTAGTATTTAGTCATTACCAATTCCTAGCAACCGATTATTTGATGATAGCGATTATTAATACTAAGCAGCATGTAGAAATCAATCGTGAATTAGAGCTCACCAGCAGTGACCATCTCGATCTAGCCAAAATGCAATTGGCGGTGAGAATTGATTTGACGCAACTAGCGGTAACAGCTGAACAGCAGCGCTACATTAGTTTTATTAAAGGTCGTATGGGTCGTAAAGTATCCGATTTCTTTATGCATTTTATCGGTTGTGAAGAATTGGTAGATATTAAACAGCAAAATAAACAATTGTTAACCACTGTTGATGCATTTTTGGCAGCTGAGCAATTAGATCCTGAAGAAAAACATCAAGCACGTTCTACCGTGTCTGATTATTATAAAGAAAAACTTGAGGCCGGAGAAGACATTCAAATTCAAGAGCTAGCGGCAAAGTTACCCAGTGACCATGTTAGTTTTGAAACGTTTAACCAACAAGCAGAAGCGCCGGTAGAAGAGCAATTTCAAGCTGACAGAAGCGCCTTAAAAACCTTGGCAAAATTTAGTGGTCAAGGAGGCGGTATTTCCCTCAGTTTTGAGCGTAAATTACTAGGTGATAGAGTGAGTTATGATGCTGGTTCAGATACTTTGATGATCAGAGGCATTCCTCCAAATTTAAAAGATCAACTTTTGAAATCACAAAGCTGACATCTGATCAGTATTCTTTATAATATAACGACCAAACACTTTACTCAGAACAGGACATAACCACTATTTATGCAACTATTTGTTAACGATTTAACCGTAATGGATTTTTCTTACCTTTGCCCAGAGCGCGGTATGGTCGGGGAAAGCTGGATAGTAGACGTGATTCTAAGCGGTGATTTAAATGAAGAAAGCATGGTTTTGGACTTTGGTAAAGTGAAGAAGCAATTAAAGTATCTAATTGATGAGTACATAGATCATAAGTTGTTGGTACCTGTCGAACATGCTTATAGCCGTATTGAACACGATGAAAAATTTGACAGAGTCACAGTAGAATTTATGCGTCCAAGTGGAAAATCGATACATTTAAATTGTCCGGCAGAAGCCTATGCGTTTGTGTATTCACAAAATGTGACGATGCCTTCGGTGAGCGACTATCTTAAAGACGTTATTGCTACTCACTTACCTGAAAACGTGGCTGGTATTGAGCTTAACTTACGAGCAGAAGTGATTAATACTCCTTTTTATCACTACACCCATGGTCTTAAAAAGCACGACGGAAATTGCCAACGGATTGCGCATGGTCATCGGTCTAAGGTTGTTGTATTCGAAAACCAGCAAGAAAGTACGAAATGGCAAGAATATTGGGCAAAACGTTGGTGTGATATATACATAGGTTCAAATGAAGACATTGTTGATATCAAACAGACCGCGTTTTCGTTGCTTTATTCAGATCCCAGTCTTCATCATGTATTCGCTTATGAATCTTCTCAAGGTAGATTTGAACTGGCTATCCCTAAAGCAGAATCTGAAATGATTGCCACAGATACAACTGTAGAATGTTTAGCGCAGTTTATGGCTGATGAACATAAACGTATGAATACAAACAGTTGTTTTAAAGTATTGGCCTTCGAAGGGGTCGGAAAAGGAGCTATTGCTTTTGCGTAAGTTTCTAACCATATGTGGGTTATGCTTGTTTTCGCTAGGCGCGTTTGCTGAAGATATCAAGCTCATAGGCGAAATGACTCAAGGTAGTTTAATTCGTGGAGAAGTGCCTGCTGGCAGCCAATTTTGGTTAAATGGTCATCCGGTGCGCGTCTCAGACCAGGGCTACTTTGCTTTTGGGTTTGGACGTGATGCTGAGCTGAAACAAAAATTAAAGTGGCAAAACGATCAAGGTATTCTGCAGGAAAAAACTTTAACATTAATAAAGCGCACTTATGTAGAACAAAAAATAGAAGGAGTTGAGAGTAAATACGTCAGTCCTCCTGAATCAGTTCTTTCACGTATTAGACAAGATAACCAGCAAATCGGCGTTGCTCGGGCAAATGACGCCGATAGGTTAGACTTTACCCAAGATTTTATTTGGCCGGCCGCGGGCCCCATTAGTGGTGTGTATGGTAGTAGACGAGTGTTTAACGGCGTACCCAAACGTCCTCACTTTGGTGTAGATGTAGCTGGGCCAACAGGTACGCCTGTGTTTGCTCCTGCAGACGGAGTTGTTACTTTGTGGGTACCTGATATGTATTATTCTGGTGGCACTATGATAATTGACCACGGCTTTGGAGTGACTTCAACTTTCTTACATTTAAGTCAAGGCCATGTTGAATCAGGTACCCAGGTTAAACAAGGTGACCTAGTAGCCGAAATTGGAGCCACAGGCAGAGTCACTGGCGCCCATTTAGACTGGCGAATTAACTGGTTTAAAGAGAGACTCGATCCTGCTCTTTTAGTGCCTAAGCGTTAAAATTGCTTTAGAAAGATGATTTTCACATAAAAAGCTCAAAATTTACCCTCGCGTTTTCCTTCAACATCTGTATAATTCGCGCCCTGCCCAGTTGCCCCCGCTTGTGGGAAAGCGGATGAATCATACGACTCGAAGGGGTCAAAGTATTGATTTTTAGCGGTTTTGTGTAGCAGTCGGTAGTTAAATATCGAACATAAAACCAACGTAACGATTATTTATATATTTCGGGTAATTTTAAAATGAAAACTTTTGTTGCAAAGCCAGAAACGGTAAAACGTGAATGGTATGTGGTTGACGCCGCAGACA
This sequence comes from Paraglaciecola sp., assembly GCF_039964565.1. Classification (GTDB taxonomy): domain Bacteria; phylum Pseudomonadota; class Gammaproteobacteria; order Enterobacterales; family Alteromonadaceae; genus Paraglaciecola. Next base: position 78,518 of record NZ_JBDVXF010000045.1, on the reverse strand, counting down.
AAACTCTTGGTCGTTTAGCGACTGAGATTGCTAGCCGTTTACGCGGTAAGCATAAGCCAGAGTACACTCCTCATGTGGATACTGGTGATTATATAGTTGTGATCAACGCTGAGAAAGTTACTGTTACTGGCAACAAAGCCAAAGGCAAAATGTACTACGCTCATAGTGGCTACCCAGGCGGTCTTAAAGAGACTAACTTTGAAAAGTTACAAGCCCACAAGCCAGAGATGATCATTGAAAAAGCGGTTAAAGGTATGTTGCCTAAAGGTCCTCTTGGACGCGATATGTTCCGCAAAATGAAAGTCTTCGCTGGTCCTGAGCATTCACATGCTGCTCAGCAGCCTCAAGTCTTAGACCTTTAAGGAGCATTACAGATGGCAGATAATCAATATTACGGCACTGGCCGACGCAAAAGTTCTACCGCTCGTGTTTTTCTTCGCGCAGGTAGTGGCAACATTGTAGTAAATCAACGTCCTCTTGACGTATTCTTTGGTCGTGAGACTGCACGTATGATCGTGCGTCAACCGCTAGAGTTAGTTGAAATGACTGAAAAGTTTGACTTGTACATCACCGTTGCTGGTGGTGGTATTAGTGGTCAGGCTGGTGCAATTCGTCACGGCATTACACGTGCTTTGATGGAATTTGACGAAACTCTTCGTCCAGCATTACGTAAAGCGGGCTTTGTTACTCGTGATGCACGTAAAGTTGAACGTAAGAAGGTTGGTCTTCATAAAGCACGTAAGCGTCCTCAATTCTCAAAACGTTAATTGTCAGGCGACAGTCTTTTTACAAAAGACATTCAAAAAACCCAGCTTTTGCTGGGTTTTTTATTGTTTACGTTTTGTACAAAAAAACATCATCCCTTCAATATTTTCTTAAAAATACCTTAAGTATCAGTAATTCTTCATTTTATTAACGATTTCCTTGTCTTTTATGTGGGTTTTCTTTTATCATTTTCGGTTAACAGAAAAACTTTATTTTTTGAGTCAAATATTATTCAAATTATAAAGTGTCAGCCAAATTAACCCTCGGAGATTAGTGGATGAGCAATGTATCTTTAGATGCGCATGATTCGTCTGAAACCGAAAACCAGCCAGTCAATAGTAATAGACGCCGATTTTTAACGGTGGCGACTTCTGTTGTGGGTGGTGTCGGTGTAGTCGGTGCAGCAGTGCCTTTTATCGCATCCTGGAACCCTAGCATTAAAGCAAAAGCTGCTGGGGCTGACGTAGAAGCTGATATAAGTAAAATCGAACCAGGTCAGTTGATTCGGGTTATTTGGCGCAGCAAGCCCGTTTGGATTGCGCGTCGAACACCTGAGCTACTTGCGTCATTGCTTACCCATGACGAACAACTAAAAGATCCTAACTCCGATGAAGAGCAACAACCAGAGTTTGCCAAAAACCCTTATCGTTCTTTAAAAGAAGAATATCTAGTATTGGTGGGTATTTGTACTCATTTAGGCTGTTCTCCCCAACACTTGAAAGACGGCGCGTTCGCGGAGTACGTAGAAGGAGTAGAAGAAGGCTTTTTCTGCCCTTGTCACGGTTCTAAATTTGATATGGCAGGTCGCGTGTTTCAAAATGTACCAGCTGGTTTAAATCTAGTAGTGCCGCCTTATATGTTTGTTGACGACAATACTATTTTGATTGGTTCCGAAGAAGGGGCAGCATAATATGTGGAAAAATTTGATGGACTGGGTTGAGTATCGTCTCCCCATAATGCGCGTTGCGAATATGCACGCAATTCAATATCCCGCCCCCCGTAACATGAACTTTTGGTACATGTTTGGGTTTCTCGCAACCATCGTTTTAGTTAACCAAATTGTAACAGGTGTTTGGTTAACGATGAGTTTCACTCCTACCGCTGAAGAAGCATTTGCTTCAGTGGAATACATCATGCGTGATGTTGAGTACGGCTACATTCTACGTTATATGCACAGCACAGGGGCGTCGGCCTTCTTTATTGTGGTGTATTTGCATATGTTTAGAGGCATGATTTATGGTTCTTACCAGAAGCCTCGTGAATTACTGTGGTTGTTCGGTATGTTTATATACCTGGCGCTAATGGCGGAAGCCTTTATGGGATATGTACTTCCTTGGGGGCAAATGTCTTATTGGGGGGCGCAGGTAATCGTATCGCTATTTAGTGCTATTCCGGTGATTGGTCCTGACCTCGTGATTTGGATCCAAGGTGATTACGTTATTTCTGGCGCAACACTGAACCGTTTCTTCGCACTACATGTTATTGCATTACCTTTGGTTATCGTGATTTTGGTGTTCTTGCACATAGTAGCATTGCACGAAGTGGGTTCTAATAACCCAGACGGTACTGACGTCAAGCGTAAGAAAGGTTCTCTTTCGGAAGACGAAAAAACTAACTACAAAATACACGAGTATTACACTGACAAGTACGACATTGTTGATGATATCGTGCCGTTTTTCCCACATATAGTGTTGAAAGATCTAGTCGGTTTTAGTTTCTTCTTACTCGCTTTCTGTTACGTCATGTTCTTCAACCCAGAGATGGGTGGGTACTTCCTAGAGCATCCAAACTTTGAGATTGCTAACCCGTTAAAAACACCAGAACACATCTTCCCTGTTTGGTATTTCACGCCTTTCTACGCAATTTTGAAAGCGGTACCTCATAAACTTGGCGGTGTTATTGCGATGTTTGCAGCGATTATATTCTTAGCCCTATTGCCTTGGATTGATAGAGGTAAAGTGAAATCTTGGCGTTACCGTTGTGGATTACACAAGTGGAATCTAATGATTTTTGCAGCTGTTTTTATATTCCTAGGCTACTTAGGTGGCACACCTCAAGAGAATTGGAAAATCGTTGCATCGCAAATACTCACTATTATGTATTTTGGTTTCTTTGTGTTGTTGTTTATTTACAGTAAAAATGAGCGTACTAAACCAGTTCCAGCGAGGATCACAGAATGAGAAAGATAATTTTTGTATTGTCCTTGTTATTGCCTTTGGGTGTTATGGCTGCTGGCGGCAACGTTCATCTTGATAAAGCTGAGTATGACCTAACCGATAAAGCGTCATTACAAACCGGCGCTAAATTGTTTATGAATTACTGTTTAGGTTGTCACCAAACTCAGTATCAGCGTTACCAACGTACTTTCGAAGACTTAGGTATACCTGTTGAGTTGGGCCAAGCTAACTTACAATTTACGGGTGAAAAGCCTGGAGAGCACATTAAAAATGCTATGCCTAGTGAATCAGGTGCGAAATGGTTTGGTGCGCCACCTCCGGACTTAACGCTAGTTGCGCGAGTGCGTGGTGCAGATTGGATCTATACTTATTTAAGAAGCTTTTACGTAGACGAAAGCACTAAGTTTGGTGTGAATAACTTAGTGTTTCCTGACGTAGGCATGCCACACGCGTTGCAAGAGCTGCAAGGTGTACCACGAAAAACCACAGAAAAAATGTTGATAGACGGTGAAATGGTTGACCGTTATGTTGGTATAAAAGCTGATGGCAGTGGTGAACTTAGCGCAGCTGAATACGACACTGCAGTGTTAGATTTGGTGAACTACTTAGTCTATATCGGTGAGCCTTCACGATTACAATCAGAAAAAATTGGTCGTTGGGTGATGATATTCTTATTAGTGCTGTTAGTACTGGTATATTTATTGAAGAAAGAATATTGGAGAGATGTACATTAATTCGTAGCACATTTTTAATGAATTTAGTGTATAATCCGCGAAAATTTTGATAGGGGCTATATATCACGTATATGCCCCTTTCTTTTCCGTTTTTAATTAGTCGATTGTGACCCACAAATTACTAAGAAAAAACAATGCGTAAACGCCTAAGGGCAATCTTAGTCACTATGCGATTATGTAAGACATTTAGGAGATATATAGATGGCTGTAGCCGCCAATAAACGTTCAATAATGACGTTGTTTTCAGACACGATAGATATATACAGCCACCAAGCACGTATAGTGTTAGCCGAGAAAGGTGTTGGCGTAGAAATCAGTTTTACTGTTCCTAACGAGTTACCAGAAGATCTTCTTGAACTAAACCCCTATGGTACTGTACCGACTTTAATTGATAGAGAGCTAGTTCTATATAATTCTCATATCATAATGGAATATTTGGATGAGCGTTTCCCGCATCCTCCACTTATGCCAGTGTATCCGGTTTCTCGTGGTCAAAGTCGTTTGACAATGCATCGAATTCAAAACGATTGGTACGTATTGGCTGAAAAGATTATGGCCAAAAAAGGTGATTTAGAAGCGACTCGTAATGAATTACGTGAAGCCTTTTTATCCTTAGCACCATTATTTGCTGAAACGCCTTATTTCATGAGTGAAGAGTTCAGCCTAGTTGATTGTTATTTAGCACCATTACTGTGGCGTTTACCTGCATTAGGCATTGAATTAACTGGTACTGGTAGTAAGGACGTCAAGGCATACATGAAGCGTATTTTTGAAAGACCTTCATTCATTGCGTCATTGACAGACCAAGAACGTGAAATACACAACCCACTTTAACGGCTAGAAGTGATATGACACCTAATCAACCTTACTTATTACGCGCATTTTATGATTGGATTGTAGATAACAATCTCACTCCATACATAGTGGTCGATGCGCATTATGCTGGAACCCAAGTTCCGCAAGAGTTTGTCCAGGACGGTCAAATAGTGTTAAATGTATCTCCTGCGTCAACGGGTAATTTACAGTTAGGATTGAACGAAATCATGTTTAACGCACGGTTTGGTGGTGTGCCTAGAGAGCTGGTTGTTCCTTGCCCTGCCGTATTAGCGATTTACGCGAAAGAAAATGGTGCAGGTACTGTCTTTACTGTTGAAGAAAACATAGGCTCAGGAGAATCAGAGTCTAAGCCAGCACCTCAAGAACCTGCTACAAAGCCGAAGAAGGGTAAACCTACTTTAACGGTTGTTAAGTAGCTGGGGTTTTCGAAAAGCCCTCAACTTATATAGAACCAACCCTTAGTGTTGGTTCTATATGATGCCCGAAATCATTCTAAATCATAAAAAGATTGCAGGTTAAAATATTATCCTTATTATATCTAATGCGCGCCCGCACATTTGATATTCATTTTAGGGATTAATAATGAAACTGCCTATTCTCATTTCTCCGTTAGCAATCACGCTTAGTTCCTCAGTATCCAAATTCCAATGATGAAAAATACTAAATACTAATCAGGAAGGTATTTCAGTGCGCATTCTATTGTTTATGATTTACCGTTATGCATTACTTCTTCAATTATTGTTGATATCGACTGTTGTTGAAGGTGTGACTAACTGTGGTTCAGTGACTGATTTATGGAATGAAGCTTTATCGATAGAACAATTAAGTGTGCAAGATAAGTTACAAGAGAATAACCAAACAGTGGTTACAGATATTCGGGCTGAAAAATTCGTTGCGTTATTTGAAAATTGCATAGAGTCAGATTTTACCGATGCAACGCTAAAAAACTTATCTACAAATGATAAAGATGTCTTGTATCAGTTGATGCATAAAATCACCTTTTACTCTCAAAACGACAGTATGCTTAGTTTCATAACTAGATTATTGAAAGAACTACCTTCCGAGGATTTAAATAAAAAACGATACGCCGAGACTTTGTACTCTAGATACATAGCTAATTGGATGTTCGCTGAAGCACAAGAGTTGAAAACAAAATTTGAATTGGACCGTGACGACTATGTATTTAAACTCTCAGGGAACTTAGAAGGTAGCAGGCAGGTTATTACACCTTTTCTTGAGAGTGGAAAACTTCAAGAGAAAAACGAGTTGCTCAGTGAACGCCACGTCGTAGTGGTAGGATCACTATTTTGCCAGCCTTCAGAAAGATTCTCAGAGTGGTTAAAAGGCAAGCCAGAGTTACGCAAGATTATGGCTAAACATTCAACTTGGATAACGCGACAAAATGGTGACTTGCGGCTCAATGAAGTTCTTGAATATAACTATATCTCTGACCATCAGCCATATAGTTTTGTATATAAAAAGGATCAATGGTCTGAAATTACTTATTGGGGAACACCCACTTTTTATTTTTTCGAACAAAATAGCTTGGTAAGGCAGATTGTAGGTTGGCCGAAAGAGGGCAGAGAAGTCCAGCTTAGAGAAGCTCTCGCGGCAATCGGCCTACTTTAATAATCTTGTGGTTAGGATAGTGGCTTAGGAAGCCCCATTAAGTATATTCAAATGCCTTAATCACTTGTTTTACTCCATTGATATTACGGGTGATATCTACGGCTATATTGGACTCTTGTTCAGTGACTAACCCCATTAAAAATACTTCACCGTTTTCAACCTCTATTTCGATATGTAGGCCATCTATACGTTTATCTGCGATCAGTTTGGTTTTTATTTTTGAGGCTAACCAAGCATCATTGGCAATAACACCTGCTGGAATGGGGGCACCCAAACGAATTTGGTTATGGAGCTTTTTAATATTTTTAACGGTTGCAGCAAGGTTTTGAGCCTGTTGTATCAATTCTTGAGTGGGCGCCTGACCCACTAATAAAGCGGTACCATTAAATACCTGTACTGTGATGCTAGTTTGTTCTTGTACAGCCAAGTCTTTTGCCAGTGCATTCGAGATACGGCTAGCGGCTGTGGTATCGTCAACCTGAGTACCTATAGTGCGCCTGTCATGGGCTACAGATGCGGCACCTACGCCAGCACCGATAATTAATCCTGCGCATCCTTGTAACAATAGGGCCGTTGAGAGTATCAATGTTAGGCAAATATTTTTAGTTTTAAACACGGGTTACTCCTGAAAATTTTCTGGGAATAAACAATTATCTATTCCCTCACAAAGACTATGTACTACTAAATAATGAACTTCTTGAATTCTCGCGGTGCGGTTCGACGGTACGCGGATTTCCACATCGTGTTGGCTGACTAACCCTTCCATTTTGCCGCCGTCCATACCGGTGAGCGCTACTATAGTCATATCACGGCTTAGGGCAGCCTCCATTGCTTTGATCACGTTATGGGAATTGCCACTGGTGGAGATAACAAACAAAATGTCGCCAGCTTGACCTAAAGCGCTCACTTGTTTTGAGTACACTTCATCGAATGTAAAATCGTTGGCTATAGACGATAACGTGGCGCCATCAGCGGTTAGTGCTAGCGCAGGTAAACTAGGCCTTTCTCGTTCAAACTTATTTAGTAACAACGAAGAAAAGTGCTGCGCGATGACCGCGGAGCCACCATTGCCACAGCATAATATTTTATTGCCATTAATTAACGCGTTGACCATCATATAGGTCGCGTTTGAAATGGCTTCGGGTAATAACTCAATTGAGGCAATTTTTATTTGGATACTTTCGGTAAAATTGGCCTTAATGCTATCTAACATAACACTCCTACGTAAATTATATTTAAGATTGGTGCGTTTGAATTAAACACTTTTTAACCAATTGACATTGTGTGGTTGCCGATCTTTTCCTTCAATGCCCACTACGTCAATTCTATGTGGGACGATACTTGGATTAAAGCCCTTTTCTTGCATATAGTGCATAACCGCAGACTCAAACTTACGTTTTTTACTTGGATGAAAAAATTCAATTGCAGAGCCGTGTTGACTGCTACTACGATACTTAACTTCAACAAATACCAGTTCATCTTGGTCTTGCATAATTAAGTCTATTTCACCTGTACGACAGCGATAATTTTGCATCACAAATGTGAGACCCTGCTGTTCCAAGAAGGTTCGAGCAAAACGCTCAGCTTCACTGCCAATTACAGTGGACAGTGCTTGCTTAATCCATTGCAAGTAATTTTACTCTGTCTTGGGCAACTTGTGCCCAAGGTAAACTTCTGTGCAATACACCTTGTTCATCTACGTTGATTTCGCCGGTTAATCCATGGCTGACGATTTGCGGTAATGATTTTAGACGACGTAAATTCGGCAGTAAATTATAGGCATCGAACCCCATAGCAAATAACCGTAACAAAGTGTCTTGGCGTTGCGGCCATAGTTGTTGACTTTGATTCGCTAAGGGTTGCCAACGATGCTCAGGTAACATCCAAGGCATATCTGTAAAGGTGAGGTTCCGTAAATCTCTTAGACTGTTATTATTGAGATCAACGCTATAGCTGCGTGAAGAAGCAAATACCGAAAGTGATTTTCGAGCAAAAGGGCTGAGGCTGGCTTCAATAATTGGATTGAGCAGAGCAGTTTGTTCTGGATTGGCAAATAATACTATGGAATCAATATCGCGACGGTTTCTTTCTACGCCAAACACTTCAACATCGGCCAGCGTTTCGATTTGTTTAATACGCTTATCACTTTGAGCAACGTCCAACTTTTCTGATACTTGTGTACGCATGTTTTTGTTGTCAGTAAAAATGCTTAAGTCTGGTCGAGTAGCATTAGGCGTTTCTTGCCATGTGGCAATAAATGCCGCAGCCATTCTTTGCGTGGTTGGATTGTCTGCAGCAAATATGATCGGTCGAACCAACTGATTCTTCTGAATATGTTGTGCGAGTTGTTGCGCTTCATCTTCTGGCGCTAACGAAAAAAAATAGTGTTCGGTTATTGAGGAATTGGATTCTTCAAGGGAATCCAAATTCCCTATTTCCGGGCCCTTAGCTGTTAACTCCACTCTATTTAAGGCTAGCAATATTTTATCTTTAGGTAATACAGCTTGCAGTTCAATTATTTGCTTTTTCACTAAAGGTCCTAATACCACATCAAAATCCGCTACCATTTCATTTAGTTGTTGAGCCGTTTTTAACGCAGAATCAAAAAAGCGAATTTCGCGGTACTGTTTTGCTGTATCTGCTAAGGCATCGTTAGACAATTCTCCGTCTTGTGATGCATTATTTGAATAAAGCTCCGCAGAATCTAAACTTTCCAAGTAAGCGGCCAATATACCTTCCTTTATTGCTTGGCCTTGATTGGCGAGTCTGCCAGTCAATGGTAGTAACACTGCGATGCGTTTTGCCTGAATGGGAGACTCTAATAACGATTGTTGGATCTCTAATGGAAGATTACTAACTAACGGATGCCCTAAATGCCTATTTTGCCAATTGACTAGTTGTTGGTTAAACATCTCAGGATCCAAAGCAAAACGTTTTACGATAATCGCTAACTGCAACCAAGGTTGTAGAGTGGTATCTGACAGTCGCGCCTTTTCTAAATCACTTAAGGAAAGCTTGTTAACCCACTGCCAAATTGTTTGAGTTCTCTTGGAGTCTTCAATATTGGTGGCTTGTAACGCTTCAGCTGCTTTGAGCCACTGTTTTTTATTGACGAAAAGCTGCGCTTTTATCGCGGCAATACGCTTTTGGTAACCATAATCTCCTTGCAAATTGGCAAGTATGACTTCTACATTATCATATACCTCATCAGACAGTATTAAGTAACACTCTGCTAGAAGCACATTGCCATGAGTGATGTGGCGATTATCTTGTAACTTTGGCTGTAGCACTTTTAGTACTCGAATACTTTTCTCGCATTGCTGCTCAAGTTGCAACGCTTCAGCGGCGTGCAATAAATACTCATTGCGTTGGTAGAGGTTATTGGTCCTCGCATAGTTTTGTTTTGCTTGGGTCAAATAATAAGCACTGTCTTTGATTTGTTCGACGATTTTTTCAGTTGGTTTTACTGTAATTTTTTGAGGTTGCCGAGTTGGGCTGCTAGAACATGAAAAAAAACACAAAATAGTGATACTAAACATCACTAACGCTCGAAAACTCATCGATGGTACCCATTAAATAAAGTGATAATAACCATGTTAGTTTATAGTATCGGATATAAATATCTAATGCTTTGTGACTAGGATGTGCGATAAAGCCCATACTAGGATCAAGGTTAGACAATTGCATTAATTGGGAGAGTTATCATTGATTGAGTCAGGCACCTTATATATTGTCGCCACGCCTATTGGCAATTTGGAAGACATTACCCTTAGAGCATTACGTATTTTAGGTGAGGTGGATTTAATTGCCGCTGAAGATACCCGGCATAGTCAGCGTTTGTTGCAGCACTATGATATTTCAACGCGACTGACCTCATTACATGATCACAATGAATCTCAGCGAGCCACTCAATTGATTGAAAAACTCAATCTCGGTCAAAACATTGCGTTAATTTCTGATGCAGGCACACCTCTTATAAGCGACCCTGGTTATGGTTTGGTCTGTCACTGCTCCGCAGCTGGGGTCAAAGTGGTGCCGTTGCCAGGACCTTGTGCAGCTATAACGGCCTTATGCGCTGCTGGCTTAGCTACAGATAGATTTAAATTTGAAGGTTTTTTGCCCGTTAAGGCAGTGGCTAAGCAGCAGGTTTTGCAGCGATTGCTCACTGAAACCAGTACGAGTGTATTTTACGAATCTCCTCGCAGGGTGGCAGAAACGGTAAAACAAATAGTGATTGAGTTGGGTGAAAGTCGCCAAATGGTATTGGCCAAAGAGCTCACAAAAACCTTTGAAACCTTTTATTCAGGTACTGCAGAAGATTGTTTAACTTGGCTCGAAGCCGATGCCAATCATCAAAGAGGTGAATTTGTCTTAATGATCGCCGGTGAAAAACAAGATCAAACAGAAGTGTCTGCAGATGCACTTAACTTACTAAAGCTTTTGGTTAAAGAATTGCCGCTTAAAAAAGCTGCAGCGGTCACAGCTGCTCAATATGGACTAAAGAAAAATCAGCTTTATCAACTCGGGTTAGAGCTTAACTTATGAGTATAAAAAGCCTACTTATTTGCATTTTGATGTTCTGCAATCTGCTTTTTTCAGGTGCATTAACGGCAAAATGGTTTGAAGACAGTCAGGCAATAATGGGGACTAATATACATGTAGAGCTGTGGAGTGATTCTCCGCAACAAGGTCAAGGGGCAATTCAAATGGTAATGGATGAAATGCGGCGGATTGATCAGGCCATGAGTCCCTACATTGAAAGTAGCGAATTGAGTCTACTCAATAAACACGCGGCTAAAGACTATGTAGCCGTTTCTAAAGAGTTATTCGACCTTATCGTGTTATCTGTGGAACTCGCAAAGGAAACCGGCGGCGCCTTCGATATTACTTTTGCGAGCGTGGGTTACCTTTACAATTACCGAGCGCATCTAAAACCCCAACAAAGCCAAATAACTGATTTATTAAAGGCCGTTAATTTTAGGCATTTAAGGTTCGATTCTCACAAAAACAGAATTTTTTTCGCCCATCCCAATGTGAAAATTGATTTAGGTGGCATTGCCAAAGGTCATGCAGTAGATAATGCCATCGAATTGTTGCGAAAAAGTGGCATTAAACATGCTTTAGTGACAGCTGGCGGTGATACTAAATTGTTGGGCGACAGGTTAGGTAAACCTTGGATGGTAGGTATTCGAGATCCTCGAAATCAACACAAACAAAGTGTAGTTTTGCCATTGGCAAACACTGGGTTGTCGACTTCAGGTGATTATGAACGTTATTTCGAACAAGACGGAAAGCGTTATCATCATATTTTATCGCCAAAAACCGGTGAATCAGCCTACGAGGTGCAAAGTGTATCCATAATTGGCAACCGCAGTACATTGAATGATGCGTTGTCAACTGCTGTGTTTGTTTTAGGTGTGCAAAAAGGAATGGACTTGCTAAATCGGACACCAGGATATGATGGCATTATTGTGGATAATCAGCGCAAGTTGCATTATTCCAATACCTTGGTTGAATAATTTTCACTATTTTTTGTATGTTATTTAATGAGTAGAAACAATGAATAAAGCTACAGGCCAGGCTGGCCTGCATATTCCTAATATTATTGACGTGGAGGCCAGTGGTTTTGGTGCCGCCAGTTATCCAATAGAAGTAGGGGTCATCAATCAAGCTGGAGAACGATTCTGTTGTTTGATTAAACCACAACAGGATTGGACACATTGGGATACTAGAGCCGAATCTTTGCACGGCATTAGTCGCCAAGTATTGGCAGAAAAAGGCTTGGTTGTACAAGAGGTGTGTTCACAGCTGAATCAATTTTTAGCGGGCCAAGTTGTCTATTCAGACGGGTGGGTAGTAGATGATACTTGGTTAATAAAATTGTTTAATGCGGCCAAAATGGTGATGAAATTTCATGTCAGCTCATTAGAAATGATTTTAAAGGAAATACAAATGCCCTTGTGGCACGACACCAAGGAAACCCTATTCCAACAAATGCAAGAGCAGCGTCATCGAGCCAGTAGCGATGCTGCCCTTATTCAAAAGACTTTTGTAACCACGCAACTGATGTGTAATCAACAAAATAGTCAATTGCAGTTGTCTTGATTTTAGCTTAGCCTGGTTTGCCCTAATTCGAAACATGTCTTTCATTTACGGGGCCCACATATCAACTCAGCTGGTTTTTAATATTCAAACCGACACGTTTCGCCATTTTTCATAGCAAGCATTCTTAGGTCAAACACACTTTATCGGATTAATTCTGGCGAAAGTAACCATGCACTTGTTAAAATAAGCAGCCAGTTAAAACGATGAAACGCCTGTGATTGAGAATACTTATTTAAGTGAATTGTTGATAGATGAAATAGCGGATGCTCTGCAACAGTGCGGTTATATCCAGCTACAAGAGTTTCTGCCTCAGTGGCTTGCTACACAGTTGTTGCAAGAAGCCAAACTCTTGTCTTCAAGTGCTTTTAAGCCTGCAGGAATTGGTCGCAAAGACGACCTACAGCTTAATACCCAAATTAGAAGCGACTCTACTTTGTGGCTTGATGGAAAAGATAATAAATCAGAGGCGCAAACTCATTACTTACACTCTATGGAACAATTGCGATTAGGCTTAAATAGACGTTTGTTTATGGGATTGTTCGATTTTGAATGTCATTTCTCTCATTACGGAGAAGGCGACTTTTACCAGCGACATATTGATGCTTTTAAAGGTCGCAGTAATCGTATATTAAGTACAGTGTTTTATTTGAACAACAATTGGCAAACAAACGCGGGTGGCGAGTTAGTTATGTATGCTGATGAGCAAGACGTTCCTTTGCTTGTGGTTAAGCCGCAATTTAACAGTTGCATTATATTTCTAAGTGACGTTTTTCCACACGAAGTACTTAGGAGTAACACTGACCGATACAGTATTGCTGGCTGGTATAGAGTAAACAACAACTCTACAACTCATCTGGATCCTAACCAATAACTCAGCGTTATAAATTACTCTTTAAATTGCTGAGTTGTTTATATGTACCGAACTAGGCTAAATATAGGCGCTTTGGTTATAGAGTATTGTATGAACTCCCTCAAAAAAATTGTCTACTGGCTGATTCTTCCTCTAGTGATATTATGCGTAATTTTGATTTTGTTTGGCCGTCAATGGGTATTAAGTTACCTTGCTCCACCAGAAATTTTTGCGATGGCGGACGCACCTGTTGCACCACAGTACAGCAACGCCTATTTTTGGGTCGCTCATCCAGACAAAAATGATACCTCTGATTTGGTGCCAATGGCATTGGATACCAGTAAAGATTTAGCTCAAAAAGAAGTCGATGTGTTTTTTATACATTCAACTGGTTTTGTCGGGCCTGGTGGATGGAATTCTACTATGGAAAACAAAAACTCTGAGGCTCAATCAATTGAATACATGTTATCTAGCATGGCGAGTATATTTAATGGCTGCTGTAATATTTATGCGCCTCACTACCGTGAAGCCAATATTCAAGCTTTTATACCAGACAAGTTTACAGCAGGTACCCAAGCACTGAACTTAGCTTATCAAGATGTCGAAGCGGCGTTTTCATATTATCTAGCTCATTTCAATCAAGGTCGGCCTTTTGTCATAGTTGGGCATAGTCAAGGTACGACTCATGCGTTACGACTATTAGAACAAAAGATAGATAACACCTCACTGTATCAACAATTGGTAGCTGCTTATTTAGTAGGTTATTGGTTGCCTAAAGATAAATTTGAAAGGGGATTTCAGCAGATACAACCTTGCACTGAAGCCAATCAAACCGGTTGTGTTGTGAGCTTCGATACTTATGGTCAAGGTGGTGAATTAGACGCGAAGGTTCCCCATTGGTATCCAACGGGCTGGGAATCGAGTCAATTGGAAGATGGCACTACCAAGCCAACATTGTGTGTGAATCCATTGAGTTGGACAATGACCACTGACAAGATCCCAAGTACTGCACATTTAGGTGCGATGCCGGTCGAGTTTAAGCGTACGCCAATCGATATGTTGTTAGCCAACAACCCGGGATTTATTTTCCAAGAATTGCCAAGATTAACTCCTGAGTTAACTTGGGCACAATGCATGAGTGATGGCCGACTTGAAGTCATGTCGCAAACCGACAACGCTTTTTCTAACCATCTATCTCTGCCCAATAACAGTTACCACGTACTCGACTACAGTTTGTTTTACGGCAATATTCGTGAAAACGCCATGCAGCGAGTCACCCAATTTATGGCATCAAATCAAGCTTTTCAAATAGAACAATAATACCAAGGAACATAGAATGAACTTTTTTCAAACCCTGTTTAGATACACCGTATTAACCACGCTTTTTGCGTGTCGTAGTGCTGTGTTTTGTCATGTTTTTGCAACCGAAGTTATTGCAAGTGATAAGGCCCAGCAATTATATACAACGCAACCAGATGTTACCCCCGAACTAGGTAAGCGTGGTAGTTACTCTGTGGGTGTCACAACTATTAAGGCAACCAACCCGCAACAACTCAGTGCTACAGATTATAAAAGCTTGCAAGACCGTTCATTGACCCTAGAAGTATGGTATCCAGCCATGGCTCAAAAAACTGATGTGCTGGCAACCTACGAGAATGTCACCCGCACTCATAAATCATTTTTACTGCAGGGTAATAGTGTTAGGGATGCTAAAGCCAGCCAAGAAAAAACCTATCCGTTGGTCGTGTTATCTCATGGGTATACAGGCTACCGCACCATTATGTTTTATCTTGGTGAACATTTAGCGAGCCACGGTTATGTAGTAGTTGGCATTGATCATACAGACTCCACCACAGGTGAAGTAGACTTCAAAGAAGCACCTTTTTCGGGCTTTCCCAGTACCTTAATCAATCGAGCCCGGGATCAACAATTTGTATTGGATTACTTTGCTTCTTCTAAGTCTGAATTGGCAAAAGTAGTCAATACAGACCTCGCATCGGTGATTGGATATTCCATGGGAGGTTTTGGCGCAATTAATACAGTAGGTGGTTGTTACAATTTTACCCAACAAGGTCTACAAGCTTTTGGATTTCCAGAGCCTGCGGCAAAAGCGTTGTTAGGGGTGTTTAATATCTGCAATGCGGCAAAAGAACAAGTTGATAGCCGCTGGAAAGCTATGGTGGCCTATGCCCCTTGGGGCCAAGAGCAAAATTTACATAAGTTAGATGGGATCAAAGTACCGAGTTTATACGTTAGTGGCTCCCTTGATGATGTGTCTGGATTTGAAAATGGCGTAAAAAAACTATTTGAGCAATCGCCAGTAAAAGACACGTTTATGCTGGTGTATGAAAATGCACGACATAACGTAGCGCCGCACCCTGCGCCTGCTATCGCCTATGCAGCAGATGCGGATTTAGGGCATTATTACGAACCCGCTTGGAGTAGTGAAACCCTTAATCGCATTAATCAACACATGACTTTAGCGTTCCTAGATTGTTACGTTAAACAACAAACTAGCGCTTGTGAATACCTGCCTAAACGTGAAAACGCAGCTCAAAGCAAGGATGCTCAAGGTAACTTAAATGATCCTTGGCCTGGCTTTGCTAACCGATGGGCGGTTGGCATGAAGTTTGTTCGTAAATAGCAAGGCTTCTGCACTGCTCTGCAGCTAGCTGTAGGGCAAACCCAATTACAAAGCCCAGCCGATTGCACTTGGCGTCAGTATGGTCACTGGCGCTAAGTGTGACTTATATTATTTCTTCTTGAGTTTATCTGCTCAGCCAATACCAAGCTTCTAATCCCTTTGCCTAACAACCATTTACCGTCGTTTTACCGATAGTCGCTGCTTAATTCGCCTCGTTTTCACCTGTTATCCAAAAACACCTTGACTCTAATAAGGAATCGGCCTTATTATTAGTGTAAATGATATTGATTCGTATTTAGATTAAATGAAGTTGACAGCAGTAGTATTGTGTTTGTTTGGTTTGTGTATGGTTAACCAAGCTAGATCCACAGCAATGGAACAAATAGTAGTAACAGGCACTCGCTCGTCCATTGACCAATCTGATAGCCCTGTTTCGATTGATGTGATATCTGCAGCACAATTGCAAAAACTCAGTCACGGCACCCTAGCAGGGGCACTGAATTATATTCCGGGGGTGGTGGCTAAACGTAACGCTAAAGACGGGTATACGGTGCAAATGCAGGGTTTTGACGAGAACCATGTCTTGATATTGATGGATAGCCAGCCTTTGATTTCTCCAACAGGATCGGCAGTGGATTTGGACCAAATTGGTGTGGTTGATATTGAGCGAATTGAAGTATTAAGGGGGGCCGCATCAGTCTTATACGGTAGTTCTGCCATGGGCGGCGTCATCAATATTATTACTCGTAAAGAGTCCAAAAATCACCTCAAACTAAAATATCAAAGCAGCAGTTACACTCAAAACAATATCGATTCTTCGGATATCGGTCATCAAATTCAGCTAGACGCTAGCCAAAATATACTGGGTTGGCGTGGCAATATCAGTCTGCAAAAAATTGAAGATCCCGGATTCGATTATGATCCCAACACCATCGCGCAAAGTGCGCCGAGTACCGACAAGCATTTCGTAAATTTAGGCTTATCGAAACAGTTTGATGATGCATTCGGGCTGAGCTTGAAAGCGCGTTATTTCAGTGATGATAAACAAAAACAACGTTACGAAATCCCAGGGCAAGCTGGAGAAATAAGTTATTTATCTGAGGTAGAGCAATGGCAATACGACCTCGCGTTGAATCAAGGAGAAATTTGGCGGGTACAAGGCCGCTATATTAATCACCTTGAAACCAGCGGCGACTCAAATTCCTTACGGGACGCGGATATTACTTTGATGGAAATAGACAGTCAGTATCTATGGAATATCGAGGATTTAGAGTTGGTATCAGGATTTGTTTTGCATACCGACGAGTTATTCCAAATCAAAACTGCAACCGAACAAGGGACTTCAGGCACAGTTGAGATAGATGACAAAGCCCGAGATAGTGTTGAAGCTTATACCCAATTAAGCTTGCAAATAGACGAGCATGAAGTTCTCGCTGGGATCCGTGCTCAACGTGATAGTGAATTTGGTTGGCACAGTGCAGCGCGGGTGAACGCATTATTTAGTTTTTCAGAAACCCAACAGCAGCAATGGAAATTACGAATGGGCGTGGGCCAAAGTTATCGAGTGCCTACACTCAAAGAACGCTTTTACGTATTCGACCATAGCAACCTAGGTTACATGGTGTTAGGTAACGAACAGTTGGAGCCTGAAACAGCAGTAAGTGCTAACTTAGAACTCACATTTGTTAAGCAGTCAGGAAGCTCCAATCGAGACTTTTCTTTAAGCGTCAATACACATTATTCAAAAGCGGAAGGTTTTATTGAAACGGTGACAGATGTCGAAGCATCAGCATCTACTGGTTTGCTTATCTCTCGTTATAGCAATGTAGAAGAAGCGGTACTCAAGGGTGTCGACCTGTCAGCTAACTTAGCTTGGGGAAAGGTAGATTATCAACTTAGTTACAGTTATTTACATGCCACCGATCACAAAGGGGCGCATCTTAGTGACCGCCCCACCCATCAAATTAAAGCAAACCTTGATTGGCAATTACCATTTGATATTCATGGCTTGATTTACCTTGTGTATGAAAACGGAAGTTATCCAACAGCACAACAACTAGGGATCGAACAAGATGATTGGAGTAGCTTGAATCTAAGCCTTAGTCAGAATTTTAACCAAAATTGGCACTGGGTGGCTGGTGTTGACAACGTATTTGATAACCACCAAAACACAGATGCGGTTGCAGCTGGACTACTTGATGTTAGACCACTGTCGAGCAGACGTGTTTTTGCTGGTATCTCATACCAATTTTATTAATGGAAACCAAAGAAATGAACAAAAATTTAACTACAGGTCTGAGTATTGGTATTTGGGCCTTGATGAGTGCATGTGGCAGTTCTAGCTCAAACAACGACTCAGAAACAGGTGTGATTCCCGATCCGGCACCAGTAGAAGAAGAGGTCGTAGAAGGAGAAGTTTACGGTCCGTTCACCACAGGCTCTACATCTGAGCCAAAGAGTGTGTATTTTGATTTAGAAACGGCAACAGTACTCGAGTTAACTGATGAAGAAGCGGTATCAGATAGCCAGTGGGACATCGCGTTCAATCGTACCAAAGTTTCCCTTAATACCCATGCCGAAAACACAGTAGGCACATACGTTACAGACGTCAACAGCGACTTCTACGATGACCAAGGAAACGCACTCTCTGAAATATTTTTAAATGCTGATGCTGACACTGAGCTTGAAGATTATTTGGCAATAAGTGCAGATGACTTACCTGATGACGACGCATACAGTATTGATTCTGAAGAATATGTTATTGGAGCGAATTTTTACAATTACGATTTTACTACCCACGTAGTAAGTGCTGCAGACGATGCTTATTTTATTGTCAGTGCAGACAGTGCATATACTAAGTTTAGAGCCAAATCCTTAACGACCTCTGGTCGCACTATGGCTACTATTACACTAGGTGTTCAACATCAAAGTGCCTTAGATGGAGAAACAGAATTTGCTCCTGAAATAGACCTAGAGCTGGATGCAACGTCTTGTGATACCGGTATATACGTCGACTTTGATCTGGCACAAGTCGTTAATCAAGAAGATTCTTGGGATATTTGGATACCTTGCCTGACAGATGAAGATATTATAGGAGCCGATTTCCAAATATTTATAGCTGACGAAGCCAGCGCGCTGTTAGATAGTGAAAACAGTTACCTAGGAATCGACAGCGAAGCTGAGCAATATTATGGATTTCAATCCAATTTAACCACTATCAAAGCCTTTGATTCGACCCCTTGGTATCAGTACAACTTAAATGGTGGTCATTTATTATGGTCACAGTATGGTGTTTACCTGCTTAAAACCAATGCTGCTACTTACAAACTTCAAATAACCAGTTATTACGATGAAGCGGGTACCTCAGGAAATTATAGTTTTCGTTTTGACGAGTTATCTTCTGATTAATCTAGGTGGGTGATAGCCCACCATTTTTGAGAGTAAGTTTATGTATAAATTAGTAGTGGCTATTGCCCTCATTTTTATCCTTATGGTAAACGCAGTTCATGCTCGCGCTGATAGTCCCGAGCGAATAGTCAGTGCCGGTGGCAGCATTACTGAAATTATTTATGCTTTGGGTAAGCAAAACTTGATTGTGGCAACAGATAGTACCAGTCTGTACCCGTCGCCTGCAGCTAGTTTACCTAAGCTTGGTTACTTCAGGCAGTTAAGTACTGAAGGGGTGTTGAGTTTTCAACCCTCTCACTTGATCGGTACCCAATCCACTGGACCTGCTAGCCTTATTCCTCAGTTGACCGCTGCAGGAGTAAAGGTAGATATATTAGGAGAGCAAAGAGACTTTCAGGGATTAACACAGCTAATACAGGATGTGGGGCGGTTATTAGATGCGCAGCATCAAGCGTCTTTACTAGTTGAAAGTATTACTCAACAGGTCGCCAAGCTTAAACTAGCGCAAAACAAAAATCCTTCCATAAGTGCTTTGTTTGTGATGTCCGATAGTGAGCGCGGACTAACAGTTGCGGGTAACAATACCGTGCCTCAGTCTTTGTTTAACGACGCGGGCATTCGCAATGTTGCCGCAAATCTAAGAGATTACAAAGTGATGGATAATGAGTCTATTTTGGCTGGTAATCCCGACTTGATTTTTGTCGCCAGTCACAGAGTCAAGGGGCCGGAGGCTTTGCAAAGTTTGTGTCAACACCCGGCCTTGAAAGCTACATCAGCGGGGAAAAAATGCGCTTTAGTCGCGATGAATAGTAGCGAAGCACTAGGTTTGTCGCCACGTTACCCGCAAGCACTTGCAACAGTGATAGAAAGTGTGAATACGCTACATGTACACTGATAGTTTACCCGTTACCTTACAAGCGGTCTTAGCTCAGCGTCAGAAAAAGTACGAGAGAGGGATTTGGCTTACGGCTGGTTTGGGATTGCTTTTAGTAGTGGTTGGTCTGCAAGCGGGAAGTGTTGCACAGTCGTCAACTGAGATGTTCCAGTTGGTGCTACAAAAATTCACCTCTCAAGATTTAACTCATCAGCAAACAATCCATTGGTACATATTCTCTGAGTTGCGCGCGCCTAGAATGGTGATGGCAATATTTGTAGGTGCCTTATTGGCAATGTCTGGTTGCGCTATGCAAGGATTAGTGAGAAACCCTTTAGCCGATCCTGGACTCATTGGTATTTCGGCTGGAGCAGCGGCAGCTGCGGCTACGACTTTGGCGTTGATAAATCATTACCCCGAACTGGAATTAGCGGGCCAGTATTTAATCGCCGCTAGTGCTTTCATCGGTGCGTTACTTGCTGTTTGGATAGTGTTATTAGTCGCTAAAACCCCCATGGGAACTGCTATTAGCTCTTTGATACTGGCTGGTGTGGCAGTGAATGCTTTGGCTACTACTCACATAGGTGCGATTAGTTATATGGCAAATGATGACGCATTGCGTCAAATTACCTATTGGACCATGGGCAGTTTGGGGGGGATAAATTGGCAAAAAGTACTTTTTGTTGGCGCTGTGGGTGTGCCGGCTATAGGTGTGTTTTTACATCTGCGCAAAGCGTTGAATATGTTAGCTTTAGGAGAAAACGAAGCGCAATGTATGGGGCTGGCAGTAACCAAATATAAGCGACTCACGCTTTGGCTGGTGGCGTTTTCAGTTGCTCTTGCTACGGCACTTTGCGGCATTATTGGGTTTGTTGGCTTAGTGGTTCCGCATATTGCTCGGAGCCTGTTTGGCGCAGATCATCGATATTTAATGCCGGCTTGCGGTGTGCTTGGTGCGGTATTGATGTTGCTGGCTGACATTATATCCCGCGCATTATTTCCTCCTTTAGAAATCCCCATTGGCATAGTGACTTCTGCCGTTGGCGCTCCCTTCTTTTTGTATTTATTGGCCAAAGGTAAAGGGCAATCCAGCTATGTTTGAAATGAAAGAAATTTCTCTCAATTATCGAGAGAAGACCATTCTTCAAGATATTTCTTTGTCGTTAAATAGCGGCGATTTTGTCACTGTCATTGGTGAAAATGGTTGTGGAAAATCAACGTTACTCCGTTGTGTTGCAGGTCTTCATCAACAAACTACTGGCAGCATTAGGTTTCAGCAAAAATGTTTAAAACAATGGCCTATTCAAGCGCTGGCCAAAGAGCGTGCTTTTGTGGCGCAAAGTAACCAAGTGCATTTCGCTTTTTTAACCGAAAATTTGTTGAAACTAGCACGTGCCGACCAATTAGAAACTGAGCAACAAAGTACGCTGTTAATTTGTCAATTGGCTGAAAAACTTAACATTAGTCATTTGTTTGGACGTGATGTGCGCAGTTTGTCGGGAGGCGAGCGTCAACGCGTGTTTATTGCAAAAGCCTTGTTACAGCTACTGCCCAACAGTAATCAAAAGTGCACTGATTATGTGTATGAAAACAAATTGTTATTGCTTGACGAACCTACATCGGCTTTGGATTTTCGTTTTCAAAAAGCCATGATGGACCTTGTTCAAGAATTTTGCCAGCAAGGCTTAGCTGTGGTGTGTGTGAGCCATGACATGAACTTAGTGTTGCCTTATGCCACCCAAGTTTTAATGCTCGCACAAGGCCGATGTTTAGCGAAAGGCCAAGCCAAAGACGTTATCACAATAGCCAACTTATCCGACTGTTTTGGAGTCACGCCCAAACTGATTCCGCAGACTGGCTCAGTGCCTTATATCACTCATTAATTTTCTCTAGGAGTTAATATGAAAAAACAAACTTATATTTCTGATGCGAAAACGCTAGTTCGTCAACAGCATTCAGGCGTGCTTAGTACCCATTCTCAGACTGTTGAAGGCTACCCATTTGGTTCGATCGTGCCTTATTTTATGACCCCAGAGGGGGACTTGGTTATTTATATTAGTCAAATAGCGCAACATACCCGGAATATCCAAGCGAACCATAAAGTCTCTATGACTATATTTGATCACTTGGCAGATGACTCTCAAGCTTCGGGCAGGGTGACTGTGTTGGGAGATGCGCATTTGATTGATGACGCTTTAGTCGTACAACAATACTTCAGCTTCTTTCCTCAAGCAGAAGGATACCAGCAAACCCATGATTTTATGTTCTACAAAATTGCCACAAAACGAGTTAGATACATTGGTGGATTTGGAAAAATTCACTGGATTAACAAAGAAGATTGGAATCGTGAGTTAGCTGACTGGTCCAAGGTCAGTGATGGCATCGTGAATCACATGAATGAAGATCATCAAGAAGCAATGCAATTATTATTATCCCATCAATTTAATATTGAGGCTAAAAACATTAAGATGCTTTCTGCGTTTTGTGAAGGTGTGCATGTACAAGCAGACAACAAAATTTACTATTGGCCATTTGATTTGCCTTGCATCACATCGACTCAGGTACGAGAACAATTGGTCAAAGCAACCCACAAAGCTAGAGCAGCACTGACGCCCGAAGCTTGCTAATTTGCTTTACTACGAAAATAAACACTTAAGACAATGGGACATAATCAACTCTTGTCTTAAGTTACACAATTGGTATGAAGTCGATGTAAAAATGGTTAGCATAGAGAGAGTCGCCATAGAATTTAAAATTAAATGCAAATAGATATCTTTCAAATCGACGCTTTTGGCGATGAAGTTTTTACAGGAAATCCTGCCGCCGTTTGCCCACTCAATACTTGGTTGCCTGACGAGTTATTGCAAAATATTGCACAGGCCAATAATTTATCTGAAACAGCGTTTTTTGTGGCTATCGAGGATAAGTTTCAATTACGTTGGTTTACCCCATCCCATGAAGTCGACTTATGCGGACATGCCACGTTAGCCGCGGCTCACGTGTTGTTTACGCATTTGAGTTATCAAAAATCTGACATTTGTTTTGTGACCAAAAGCGGCGAGTTAATTGTAACTAACAAAGCCAGTGGGTTAGTAATGGACTTTCCTGCATCGATGCCCACACCTGTTTTAGCTCCCGAACAACTATTGTTGGGGTTAGGCATTAAACCTAAAGCTGTTTCGGCAGCATTTGACTACATTCTTGAGCTTGAAGATGAAACTGCAGTCCAGACTCTGTTGCCAGATTTAGCGTTATGGAAAGCTTTAGATCTTAGAGGAGTGGTAGTAACCGCAAGGGGCACTGACGTTGATTTTGTGAGTCGTTGTTTTTTTCCAAAACTCAATGTAGATGAAGACCCAGTAACCGGCTCGGCCCATTGTGAATTAGCCCCCTATTGGTCACAAAAGCTCACCAAAGATAATTTAAAAGCCAAACAATTATCACCAAGGACCGGTCTAGTTGCATGCCAACTCTCAGGCGAGAGAGTGTTATTAAAAGGCAGAGCTGTCGACTATATGCGTGGTCAGATTACTCTTTAGCTGTCTTAACCAATTATTCGTAACACTTAACGAATCGTCATATTAACTTAATGTAGGGAATGCCAATGAAAAAGTGTTTTTCAATTGTAGCGTTAGTTGTTACTTTTTTTTCTTCATCTGCTTTAGCCAGTAGTGAGCCATTTGATTACGATAACTTTGTAGAACAATATTATCGAGCCATGACCAATACACAGCTACCTAAGGCTTCTAATGAAGACTTAGAATTTTATTTGTCGTTTTTAACAGAAGACGTTGGTAACCAACATTTACCCAATGCACCTGATGACTCACGAGCGCCCGACGGTAAAGCATTAATGCGCAAAGGCATGTCACGATATTTAGGTGCGCATAGCGAATATCAGGGTAAAATTGTCGAATATTTTGTTGGTCACAATGTAGTCGCACTTAAGCACACTTTTGCAGCTAAAGGGTTGCGCGCAGACGGTTCAGAATTTAGCTATAGCAAAGAAGTTTTAGACGTTTTAGAACTAGAAAATGGAAAGGTATCAGTAATACGTAGATACGGAAACTAACCTCAGTTGCTAGGTATCAAGAGGTCAACATGAGGGGCAGAATTTCTAAAGAATGTAGAGGGCTGCTGTTTTGATTGGGGACATGTTTTACAGCCAAAAAAGTTTCAACTCGCCAATGAACTAGGATAAGTACATGAATATTATTCCATTAGTAGGGGGCGCTGTATTTGCTGCAGTTGGTGCCTATATTATATATGACAATCAGCGGTTTAATAAAAACGCGACAAAAGCCAAGGGTAGGATCCTGCGTTATGATGAATACTTTTCTAAAAGTACTAACAATTATAAAAGTAAGATGTTTCGCCCTATTTTTGAGTTAACAATCAAAGGCAAACGTTATGAAATTAAATCAAAGACATCGTTTCACTCTAAAGTCATCCCTGTAGGCCATAATGCCGATTTATTATACCAACAAGGTGACGAAGAAAACGCGCGATTAGCCAAAGGCAACGGTTACGGTTTAGGTCTTTTGTTTATTGTTCTTTCAATACCGGCATTTTATTTTGGGGTGTTTCGTTGAGACACTTAGCTCCAGAAGTAGGGTGACACGGCCTTTTCTATTTTAAACAATGCCAGTATTGTTTCCTGCTATGTAAATCTATGGGACCTCGCTTTGGTTTTTGGGAAAACGTTAAGTGACCACTTTTTATGCAGACAGCCATGATAAAAACGGAAATCTAAGCATTTGACCTAAACATTTATAATGGGTTTTTTGGTAAAAACCGTGGTAAAAGCTCTGGCCATGGTTATAAAACCTCTTTGATTGGTTTGTCACCATTAAATAGTTCGACAATAGTATTGTCTGTTGGAGGGTGATTAACACAAAACAACAATGCTTTGGCAACGTCACCTCGGGTAATAGTTGCTTGGTCTTTCTGCGCTGGCCGCTCAGAGGTGAATTTTGAGCTAGGGTCAGAATCGGTTAACGAGCCAGGACGAATAATAGAGTAAAGCAGACCACTATTGATTAGATGTTCGTCGGCCATATGTTTAGCAACTAAATAGGGTTGCATCTGTTCTGGCCCTTTTTCTGGTTTATCTGCTCCAATTGAGCTAACCATAACAAAATGCTTAACATTATTGACTTTAGCATAATCTACTGCCCGGCAAGCTGCCCATAAATCGATCAGTAAGGTTTGGTCAGGTCCGGTACTTCCCCCTGATCCGGCTACAAACACAACTGTATCCCACTGTTTGCTTGCACTTTGATTAAACCCATGGCTAAAGTCTTCTTTCAGGTCGCCTTCTACGATGGCAAGATACTCGCCTTTAATATCTGATAATTTGCTTTTGTCGCGAACAAGGGCAACAACGTTTTGCTGATTGTTAACCATCAGTTGGGTTAGTTTTTTACCTATTTGCCCACTTGCGCCGATAATCAATGTATTTTTCATTTGTTTTCCTTATGTAAAGTTGTGTATAAATTTCTGAGTCTTTGCAGAGTTTACTTAAATTAATCTGATCCCTATTAGTACCAATATGAATACGTTGGCGAGTAGTCCAATTAAGAAAAAATAGGTTCTAGGGCTGGGATTTTTTTCCGTCGCGATAACGTAGTAAAGTGCCATATGTATCAACCGCGCAAGCACATATATCCATACAGCGATGGCAAACAGCGGGCTTTGATAATTAATAGAAAAGGCGAATAAAACGCTACCAATAAATAGTGCGCTGTTTTCTAAAGTGTTATGAAATGTGCGGTGAGCTCTAAAAACAAAACTATCATGGGATAAATCTTCGCTTAGTTTCCCCGGCACTGCTGAAGGCTGATTGGCTTTAGAAAATGTGGCCACTAGCCACTGAATCAATACCACTATTAGATATAGATAAAATGCAAAGTAAACAGAGTGTGCAAGCGCAATCATAAAATTGTTTCCTTGATGTCAAGTTAGAAACATAAGAAAGCAATATATGTACCTCAAATAAACAATTGATTTATATGGATTATTTATTTTTGAAAGATAGAGGTGTGTAATTTTTACAGCGTTGACGATAAGAATTACTGAAAGGTTCAGTAGGCGAACCGCTTTGGTGCACTTTATATACAGAGACTTTTTAAAGATAGAGTTTGACCTGCTAATTGCTTTATTCACTCGAACCAGTACTTTCTCCGTGATCTGCGGATAACTGGCAAACAAGAATCTAATTTGAAAAGGGAAGTTCAAGACACATGGCCTAGTTAGGTCATGGAGTAACAAATCAACGACCAGCAAGGCGACGCTTCTAAGCTTAGTATTGAGCCGTTACAGTTAAAGCAAACAACAGCAGCGGCTCCGGTGGTTTTGATGCAAGTGATATTTGTTAAGCAAGGCAAAAGTATATGAATGTAGCGCTAGTTTTCAGCTAGGTTTCCGCGCGTGGAAAAAAGCAATTAAGGGCTCGCAAATATCACGAGCCCTGCTACTTAAAGCTTATTCTTGAGTAAAGGTTAACCCTGCATTCGCTACAAGGCGTTTGATTAACTTGTCGCCCATAGCGGGAGCGGTAGTCCAAATGCCACCTTGAGTTTGCTGCGAATCTTTGACCAAGCAGATAGCAGATTCAGCAATGATTTTAGAGGTTGAGCCATAACCTGGATCTCTATCACCTTTGACCGAAACATTTATTTGGTTGCCTTGAGCATCCGATCCTACGTATAACAAGTCGTAAAAACCAGCTTCTCGCTCTTCTTTGCTAGGGCCTTCACCTGGTTTAGGTCCGCCCTCACCACCCATGCTTTTGTCATTGGCCATGGCATTGGCAATCGCTTCGCCTTTTTCACCTGGGCCGGTCATAAACATTTCGTCATACACAAAATCGTCGCCATACTCGCTATCCAACAAAAAGTTGGAGCGTTGTACGTTACGGGTATTGATAGCTGCCATCACAAAAGGAGTGACCCAAGTACCCAAATCTTCTTCGTAGTAGGGCTTATTGCCAAAAGGTTGTTCGGCACCAGTAAATCCAGGAGTCAGAGAAAAGGGATTAAGCAGCGCCTTCATTTTAGTTGGATCTTGTTTTGCTGCAACTAGGGTGGCTTTTAGACTTGCAGCGGTACCACCCGAGAACGTGCCTTTCATTTTTCTAACGCGACATCTGACTCTTGGCATTGGGTGACCAAATTGTTCTTTAGCCAGTTGTTGTAAGTGATATACCCCGAGGTCAGAAGGAATAGAATCAAAACCACATGAAAACACGATACGTGCTCCACTGGCTTTTGCGGCTTCTTGATGAGCAGGGATCATCTCACTCATCCATACTGGTTCACCACATAAGTCAACATAATCGACACCTGATTTTGCACACATTGCCACTAATTCAGAGCCATATAGCTGATAGGGACCCACAGTGGTTAATACCAATTTTGTATCGTCTAACATGGCTTGAATAGAACTTAAGTCATCGGAGTCGGCTATCACTAAAGGGGTATCAGCAGGAGCGCCTATTTCATCACGAACTTGGGCAAGCTTTTCAGCGCTTCTTCCCGCCATCGCCCATTTAAGTGATTTATCATCGGCGTATTGCTTAACTAAATATTCAGCGACTAAACGGCCGGTAAAGCCAGTTGCACCATAAATAACAATATCGAACTTTTTATTTGTACTCATTACCCATTCCTATTACTTTTTGTGTGTTGAGTTTAATAGGGATTATCTATAATTTTAATTTATTTAGGTAATGGAAAACTATATTTTTTATTAATGGGTGTTGGAGGATGCCGCAAAAAAAAACGAGTCTAGCGACTCGTTTCTTATTTGGGATAAAAACTAGACAATGCTAGTCTAAATGTTTCTTAGGCTGTAACAATCTTACAAGCATTGGTGCCACCCACGGTTTCCATTACATCACCGTAAGTCATGATGAATTGGTCGCCAGATTCCAAAATACCTTTTTCTAATAACACGGCAACTACGTCGTCTTTCAGTTTACCCGGGTTACTGCCACGAGAATCAAAAAAGACTGGTTTAACACCGCGGTATAACGCCATTTTGTTTAATGTACTTTCATGTCTAGATAGGGCATAAATTGACAAAGATGTAGTGATACGTGACATCAACAATGGCGTACTGCCACTTTCAGTTAAGGCTACAATTGCCTTTATTGTACTTAAATGATTGGCTGAGTAGACCGCACTTAATGCGACGGTTTCACTGACCGAATGAAATGCTTCATCCATTCTATGTTTAGATACAGTCACACTAGGGTGTGTTTCTGCGCCTACACATACTCTTGCCATTGCTTCTACAGTTTCAACAGGAAACTCACCCGCCGCAGTTTCGGCTGATAACATAACCGCATCAGTACCATCTAGCACCGCATTCGCCACGTCCATGACTTCTGCACGGGTTGGCATGGGGCTGGTGATCATTGATTCCATCATTTGTGTGGCAGTGATGACCACTTTATTTAGTTGACGCGATCGTGCGATGAGTTTTTTCTGTACGCCTACTAATTCAGCATCACCAATCTCAACGCCTAAATCACCACGGGCTACCATCACTGCGTCAGAGGCTTCAATAATGTCGTCGATGGCTTCGTCAGAGGCGACTGTTTCAGCACGCTCTACTTTGGCACAAATCATGGCATTGCAACCTGCTTTTTCAGCAAGTTGACGGGCATAACGTAAATCATCGCCTGAACGTGGGAACGAGACTGCTAAGTAGTCGACACCAATTTTTGCTGCGGTCACTATGTCTTCTTTATCTTTAGCTGTCAGTGCTTCAGCCGACAAGCCACCACCTTGGCGGTTAATACCTTTGTTGTTCGATAACTTGCCAGCAACAGTCACTTCAGTATGGACTTTATTACCTTCTACGCTAGTCACAACCAGCTGAATACGTCCATCATCAAGCAATAATAAATCACCTTTGACTACATCTTGAGGCAATGCTTTATAATCGATACCCACAGCCTGTTGGTTGCCGTCTTCTTTGCCCATGTCGGCATCAAGAATGAAGTGATCGCCAATTTTCAATTTGATTGGACCGTCTGCGAATTTAGATACGCGGATCTTAGGTCCTTGTAAATCACCTAAAATGGCAACGTATTTACCTAACTTTTTAGCGGCATTACGCACTTTGTTGGCGCGATTAATGTGATCTTCGGCCGTTCCATGAGAAAAGTTCATGCGAACCACATTGGTTCCAGCTTTAATAATCGCTTCTATTTGCTCCACTGTATCTGTAGATGGACCTAATGTAGCGAGTATTTTTGTTCTTCTTAACATAGTTTGGTTACTCTGTTGTTATGGCGCGTTTGTTACCTATCTCATGCAGCACTTGCTATTTAAGACAGGCTCAGTTCAATAAATTAAGCATAGCCTTTTTTAAGGCGTTAGTTACTTTTGTGGATGTCTACAAAAATAAAATAGTTATAAATTAACAAAAGTGTAATTTTATTACGAAAATGGTAGTGCAAAACGACCAAAAAGTGAAATTATTCTAATAAAAAAGAGCCTGTTGGCTCTATTTTATTAGAATAAGGTAACTATTTACATTAATTACTACGTTTATCAAACCTTGATCCTCGTAAAGTATCTTTCACTCGTTTCAGATTTTCTCTAAATTTGTTGCCTCTTCTAAGCGTAAAACCAGTTGCCAATATGTCGATGAGTATTAGCTGTGCAATCCTTGAGGCCATAGGCATATACATGTCTGTATCTTCTGGCACTTCAAGAGATAACACTAAGTTACATTCTTTAGCCAAAGGACTGTCTTTAGACGTAATGCCCATCACAGTTGCATCGTTTCCACGGGCTATTTGGGCTATTTCTACTAGGCTCTTAGTTCTGCCTGTGTGGGAAATGAGCACCACTACATCCCCTTCGCCAGAATTCATGCAGCTCATACGTTGCATGATAATATCTTCGAAGTAGATGACAGGAACATTAAAACGGAAAAATTTATTTAAGGCATCGTGGGCTACAGAAGCTGAGGCTCCTAATCCAAAGAAAGATATCTTTTGGGCCTGAGTTAATAAGTCTACGGCGCGGTTTATTGTTGCGATATCAGCTGATTGCCTTGCAACTTCCAAAGAGGCCATAGTGGATTCAAATATTTTGTGAGTATATTCTTCTGGGCCGTCATTTTCTTCAACGTGGCGGTTTACATAAGGCGTACCATTAGCAAGACTTTGAGCCAAATGTAATTTAAAATCAGGATAGCCTTTAGTGTCTAACCTACGGCAAAAGCGGTTGACTGTAGGTTCACTTACACCTGACATTTTCGCTAGTGTGGCTATGCTACTGTGAATCGCGGTTTGCGGATTCGCTAGTATGACCTCTGCAACTTTGCGTTCCGACTTACTAAAGACGGCATTATGCTGGGTTATTTTTTCTAGAATATTCATGCGCGCATCAAAAACTTCATTATAATGGTTTCACTAAAAGGCCAGAATTTACATCGGCTCATTAGCGCCAGAATACTATAGTTGTAATTTTTTAACAGGAAATCTTTCGGATTAATGGACTGAAAACCGTTATTTCTTGTAATTTGGCGGTATGAGCCTCGTGAAAAGTTGTAAAATTACTACATTTAATGTTAAATTTTACGTTATGGGTTGTTGATTAGCTTGTAACCGTATTTTGTTATAACAATTAACACAATCAATCAAAATATTAGTAGGCAGAAAAAATGGTTTTGGAAAATTCGTTCGAACCTTGTGATTTCGTATTGTTTGGCACACAAGGCGATTTAGCCAGACGTAAACTTTTACCTTCTTTATATCAACTCGAAAAATCTGATTTGATGCACGCCGAAACAAAAGTGATTGGCGTAGCGCGTCAAGATATCAGTAAAGAAGATTACGTTGCACTTGTAAAAGAGAATATTGAAAAATTTACTAAAGAAGCTGTGTGTCAAGAAACGTGGGCGCGGTTTTCAGAAAAACTAGACTACGTACAAGTTGATATGAAAGATATCGCTAGCTACAAAGCGTTTAAAGATCATGTAGATCCAAAACGAATGATGGTTTGTTATTTCGCAACCCCCCCATCGATTTTTGGGGATATTTGCCTAGGACTTAAAGCTGCGAAAATTATCGACAAAAGTATGCGAGTCGTATTGGAAAAACCAATTGGACACAACTTAGAATCATCTAAAGTGATTAATGACCAAGTCGCCGAGTTTTTTGACGAATCACAAATCTATCGAATTGATCATTATTTAGGAAAAGAAACGGTTCTAAATCTAATCGCATTGCGGTTCGCAAATTCAATTTTTGCAACCAATTGGGATCATAACTGTATTGATCATGTACAAATTAGTGTTGCTGAATCTGTAGGTATTGAGGGGCGTTGGGGATACTTTGACGAAGCTGGTCAAATGCGCGACATGGTTCAAAATCACCTGTTACAGATTCTCACGCTAATCGCTATGGAGCCTCCTGCTAATTTGGATGCAGACAGTATTCGTGACGAAAAACTTAAGGTACTTAAATCTCTACGACCTATTAATGCGAGCAATGTTCGTGAAAACACGGTTCGTGGGCAGTACGTTGGAGGTTTTGTTAAAGGCCAAGAAGTGCCGGGTTACTTAGATGAAGCCGATGCCAATACCTCAAGTGAGACAGAAACCTTCATTGCCCTCAAAGTCGAATTAGACAACTGGCGTTGGGCTGGTGTGCCATTCTATTTACGCACCGGGAAACGCTTACCAGATAAAACCAGTGAGGTAGTTATCTACTTTAAACGTCAACCTCATAACTTGTTTAAAGATAGTTTTCCTCAGTTACCACCCAACAAACTGACTATTCGTTTACAACCTGACGAAGGGGTTGAAGTGACAGTCATGAACAAAGTGCCTGGACTAACTGGAAAGAGTTCAATGGATTTACAAAAATCTAAATTGAATTTGAGTTTTTCTGACACTTTTAAAGATGAACGCATAGCAGATGCATATGAAAAATTGTTGTTAGAAGTGATGTTAGGTAATCAAGCCCTATTCGTGCGTCGAGACGAAGTAGAGGCTGCATGGAAATGGGTAGATGGTATCCTAGCTGCTTGGAAAATCAGTAATGAACCACCTGAACCATACCAAGCTGGTACTTGGGGACCCGTAGCGTCGATTGCGCTATTGGCTCGCGAAGACAGAGCTTGGTACGAAAGCCGCATGGGGAAAAAATAATGGCATTGACACAATCTAAATTTAGAACAACCGAACAACTCAATACTGCCTTTACACGTAAAATTGTAAAGTTACTCAGGGATGGTATTGAGGAAAATGGACGCGCAAGCTTAGTTGTCTCAGGTGGTCGCACACCTGCGGAGCTTTTCGGGGCGTTGTCTAAAGCTCATTTAGAGTGGGATAAAGTTGATGTGAGTTTGGCGGATGAACGTTGGGTAGACAATACTGACGACGCCTCGAACGAAAAAATGTTACGTACAAAGTTACTGATTAATAATGCTGCAAATGCCAATTTTGTTCCTTTAAAAACTTATCATGGCAATGCTGAAGATGCAGTGACAACTTGTACTGAAAATCTACAAAAAATGCACACTCCATTCGACGTACTGATTTTAGGTATGGGAGAAGATGGGCATACCGCTTCTTTGTTTCCATGTTCTGAGCAAATTGCTGAAGGCTTGGATCTTGAATCAGGTAAAGCCTATATCGCGGTACAGCCAACGACTGCTCCTAATCAACGTATGTCATTAACTCTGCCAGCGCTACTAAACAGTAACCAAATATTTTTGCATCTCACAGGAGAGAGCAAAAAAGAGGTGTTAGATACGGTACTGTCCGATGATGATGCTTTAGTTATGCCAATCAGAGCCGTCATTAACAACGCCGATGTAGAGCTTGTTTGGGCACCCTGAAAAAATTTTAGTTATAGGAAAATCCATGAATCCCGTTATTCAAGAAGTCACAGACCGAATTATTCAGCGCAGTCAAGATTCGCGTAAAAGTTATTTAGATAAAATTGAAAGTGCGCGTTTGCAAGGTCCTCATCGTGGGGTGTTGTCTTGTGGTAACTTAGCACATGGATTTGCCGCTTGTGGCTCAGAAGAAAAAGCCGACTTGCGCAGTATGACCAAAGCGAATATCGCTATTGTATCTTCGTATAATGATATGTTGTCTGCGCATCAACCTTATGAAAACTATCCTGCGAGATTAAAACAGGCAATCGGTGCTGTTGGCAGTGTTGCTCAATTTGCCGGTGGTGTGCCGGCAATGTGTGATGGTGTGACTCAAGGCACGCCAGGGATGGACTTAAGTTTGATGAGCCGCGACATTATAGCAATGGCTACTGCAGTCTCACTTTCCCATAATATGTTTGATGGTACCTTGATGTTAGGTATTTGCGACAAAATTGTACCTGGCTTATTGATGGGTGGATTGAGCTTTGGACATTTACCTACAGTATTTGTCCCAGCGGGGCCTATGCCTTCAGGTATTCCTAATAAAGAGAAAGCGCGTGTTCGCCAACTGTATGCACAAGGCAAAGTAGGCCGTGAAGAGTTATTAGACGCTGAGTCTAAATCTTATCATTCGGCTGGTACTTGTACTTTCTACGGTACCGCAAACAGTAACCAATTGGTTGTAGAAATAATGGGGTTACACTTACCAGGGTCATCTTTTGTGAATCCAGGTACACCATTAAGAGATGCGTTAACCGATGCCGCAGCGCGACAAGTGACGCGTATTACTGATTTAGGTAGCGAGTATCGTCCTATCGGGCATATAGTGGATGCTAAAGCGATAGTTAATGGTTTGGTAGGGTTACTGGCCACAGGTGGCTCAACCAACCACACTATGCATTTGGTCGCGGTAGCGAAAGCTGCTGGCATTATCATTAATTGGGATGACTTTGCTGATATATCTAAAGCTGTACCTTTGTTAACTCGCATTTACCCCAATGGCTCAGCTGATATTAATCATTTTACCGCGGCTGGCGGAATGGCGTTGTTGATTAGAGAATTGTTAGAAAATGGCTTGTTACACAATGATGTGAATACCATATGTGGCGAAGGTTTGGAGCAATATACCAAAGAACCAATATTAGAAAATGGTGAACTGGTATGGCGTGACGGTCCCACAGAATCTTTTGATAAACAGGTTGTTGCGAGTGTGAGTGAGCCATTTAAGGTAGACGGTGGTTTATCTGTATTGAGTGGGAACTTGGGACGTGCTGTTATGAAAACATCAGCATTACGAGAGCCCCATTGTAAAATTAAAGCCCCTGCAGTGGTGTTTGAAGATCAGTTTGAATTACATGCGGCATTCAAAGCTGGTGAGCTCGATAAAGATTGTGTGGTAGTGGTGCGTTTTCAGGGGCCTTCGGCCATTGGAATGCCTGAGCTACACAGCTTGACGCCACCTTTGGCGGTACTACAAGATCGCGGTTTTCATGTGGCACTAGTGACTGATGGTCGTATGTCTGGCGCTTCGGGTAAAGTACCCGCCGCCATTCATGTCACGCCAGAAGCGACTAAAGGCGGAATATTATCTAAAATACAAACCGGTGATCTGATTGAATTGAACACCCAAACAGGTGCGATGGATGTGTTAATTAGTGAACAAGACTTAGCGAATAGAAAAGCTAAAGTGACTGATGTAGCCAAACACCAAATTGGCATGGGCCGAGAGATGTTTGCCGGTATGCGCACCACCTTAACCGGTGCTGAGCAAGGTGCTTGTTCATTATTTTTTGGTCAGGATTAATATCATGGCTAGGTTTGTAGCAGATGTTGGTGGGACTAATATTCGTTTGGCTTTGATTGAAAACGGGTCACTAAGCCATATCAAAAAATATCTATGTAGCGACTATAAAACCATTAATGGGGCTATTGAGGCATATATTGCTGAATTTCCTGATTTGGAATTTACCGCGGGATGTCTAGGCGTGGCATGTCCAGTGACGGCGGATTTAGTTTCAATGACTAACAATCATTGGCAGTTTTCAATTTCTCAACTCAAAACTGAATTAGGCTTGCATTGGTTGGGAGTGATCAATGATTTTACCGCAGTTGCCCATGCAGTTACGGTGTTAACGGACCAACAAAAAGAACAAGTTGGACAAGGTCAATCAGTCGACTTAGACAATATTGCAGTGTTTGGACCTGGCACAGGGTTAGGAGTCAAACACTTAACCCATACTGCCGGTGGTTGGTTGGCGTTAGACGGAGAGGGTGGCCATGTAGACTTTGCGCCAATAGACGAGGTCGATATCGCTATTTGGCAATTTCTAACCGATAAGATGGGTCATGCCTCTGCAGAGGAAGTCATGTCTGGTCGTGGTTTAGTGCATATCTATCAAGCAATTGCGAAGTACAAAAATCTAGCCGCACCTTTGGATGATCCAGCTGATATCACTGAACGAGCTCTTGATGGTAGTTGCGCTTTAAGCGAGGCTACTTTGAACCAATTCTGCAAAATCTTGGGTAGCTTTGCAGGAAACCTTGCCCTTAATTTAGGGACACGTGGTGGCGTGTATATTGGAGGTGGCATTGCCCCCCGTTTCACCAATTTTATTAAACAAAGTGATTTTCGGAAACGTTTTGAGGCCAAAGGTCGATTTCGTGACTACGTAGCTGGCATCCCGACTTTCATTATTACCGAGCCTGATCATGGTTTGATTGGTGCTATGGCTTATTTAAATCAAAATTGTAAAGGTTAAATGCAATGACTAAGAATTGGAAAATGACATCAGAAGAAATATTCAGCCAAGGGCCAGTTGTGCCAGTATTGGTAATTAAAGATGTTGAACATGCTGTACCTTTAGCGAAAGCACTAATCGCTGGTGGTATTCGTGTTTTAGAAGTGACATTGCGCACTGAAGCCGCGTTACAAGTAATTGCTAAGATTGCCAAAGAAGTGCCGGAAGCAATCATAGGCGCTGGAACGGTGACAAATCGTCAACAGTTGCAACAAGTTATAGATGCGGGTGCTAAGTTTGCTATTAGTCCTGGATTGACTACTGATTTGTTAAAAGCTGGAAACGAAGGCAGTATTGCATTGATTCCTGGCATTTCATCAATTTCAGAATTGATGACCGCTGTTGATCATGGCTATACACATTTGAAATTCTTCCCTGCCGAAGCCTCAGGTGGCGTGAAAGCCCTTAAAGCGATTGGTGGTCCATTCCCTGATATTAAGTTTTGCCCTACTGGCGGTATAAGCCCAAGTAATTATAATGATTATTTAGCTTTGCCCAGTGTGCGTTGTGCTGGTGGTTCATGGTTAGCGCCAGAAGACGCCATGGCTAACGGTGAGTGGGATAAAATTACTGAACTTGCTAAACAGGCGGTTGCAGGCGCAAATTAGAAATGTTTTGCCACTGAAATAAAAAAGTCGCTTAAGCGACTTTTTTATTGTCTATGAATTACAGGAAGCATTTAGTATTAAAGCAACTTATTTCACAGCAATAGTTGCTTTAATGATTGAAATTTCTTCGCTGACTTTACCACTTCTGGAGCCAAGCTTTTCTATTTTTTCCAACACGTCTAGACCTTGAGTAACTTCACCGAAAATTGTGTGTTTACCATCTAACCAAGGCGTTGCTGTGAAAGTGATGAAAAACTGACTGCCATCTGTGTCGGGGCCAGAATTTGCCATACTCAGCAACCCACCTTTATTATGTTTGGTGGTATCACTAAACTCACCAGCGTATTTGTAACCTGGATTGCCGCGTCCGGTTCCCAGAGGATCTCCACCTTGCGCCATAAACCCGGGAATAACACGATGGAATATAGTGTTGTCATAAAATCCAAGGGAGGTTAAATATAAGGTGCTAGACACATGTTTAGGGGCAATGTCAGGCATTAATTCAATGCTAATGTCACCGTGACTCGTTGTTAACTGCCATAGATAAGTTTTGCCGGGGTCAAACCCAAATTCAGGGGGCTGAGGTAACGATGTTTTCCAGTTCTCTTGAGTTTTATCAATGTTCTGTTGGGTAATAAATTGTTGGGTCTGTTTGATTGCTTGGTCTTGAAATAGATCGCAACCGCTAAATAGAATGCTAATAAAAATGCCAGTGAAAATTATTGGTTTGCGGATCAGGTTTGGATACATTGTTGACCTATTGATTGAAGTATTCATCGCCATAGCTTAAACATTTTGGGTGGGTGTGGAAAGTTGATTTTTTGATGTTCTAAAAACAACCTGTCCACAAAGTAGGCCGGCTAATTCGCAATGGGCAACCGTTTTTTTACCATAATTTGGCGTGTCTAAAGGGGTAATACAAACACTTTGGAATTACGCTGAAAATTGTATAGCTGTTTCTTTTTATCAGGTAAGTCTTCTAAACTGGCTCGAACAAAGCCTTGTTCTTGAAACCAATGTGAAGTGACGGTTGTGAGCACAAAAATAGATTGCAAACCTTGAGCTCGAGCTTGTCGTTTGATTGAGTCTAATAGTCGCTCGCCTCTGTTACCGCCACGATAATCGTAATGGGTAGCGACACAGGCTAATTCTCCCATTTTTTCTTCTGCGTATGGATAGAGAGCGGCACACGCGATAGTCATACCATCACGTTCAATCAAGGCAAATTGGGTGATTTCTTGCTCTAGGTGTTCCCTAGAACGTTTTACCAAAATGCCTTTTTCTTCTAAGGGTTTGATTAATTTTAGGATCCCACCCACATCTTCAATGTTAGCTTGGCGTAGTTGTTCGTAAGACGTTTGCGACACCAATGAACCAGCGCCATCACGGGTAAATAACTCTTGTAGTAAAGCGCCATCCTGACGATAACTTACGGTATGACAACGGCTAATGCCTGCTTGCAAACTCGATACAATAGCTTGTAGCGATTGTTTTTCAGCAGCGTAAAAAGGCTCTTCTAACATATCGTAGAGTTCGTGTAGTTCTAAATTCCGTAATAACCGTCCTTCTTGACTTACAATGCCGTCTTGATGATTAAATAATATAAGTTTGTCGGCTTTGAGCGCAATGGCTGCCTTTGTCGCCACGTCTTCGTGAGACAAATTAAACACCTCTCCAGTTGATGAATATCCCATTGGAGATAACAACACTATGGAGCCGTCATTTAGATGGTCGTTAATACCGTCGACATCAATACGTCTTACAACACCGGTATTTTCAAAATCCACTCCGTCACGGACACCTACAGGCATTGCGACTACTAAGTTGCCAGAGCACACTCGAATATGAGCTCCATGCATGGGGGAGTTAGCCAGTCCCATTGTTAATAGTGCTTCTACTTGGGCTCGCACTGAACCTGCCGCGTCTTTGACGCACTCAAGGGTTTGTTTGTCTGTGATTCGAATTTCTTGATGAAACCGTTTAGGCAGGCTTCTCAAAGCGACTCTTTGATCAATTTGTGGTCGCGCACCATGTACTAAAACTAAACGTACGCCTAAGCTATTTAACAAAGCAATATCGTGAATGATATTAGCAAAGTTAGCTTCTTCGATAGCTTCACCACCAAACATCA
Organism: Paraglaciecola sp.; assembly: GCF_039964565.1. Classification (GTDB taxonomy): domain Bacteria; phylum Pseudomonadota; class Gammaproteobacteria; order Enterobacterales; family Alteromonadaceae; genus Paraglaciecola. Next base: position 40,050 of record NZ_JBDVXF010000045.1, on the reverse strand, counting down.
AAACGAAGGTTTTACCCCTATGAGCGTTGATGTAAGGCGCGGAATTACGAATGATTTTTACGCTATCGATATGTGAGACGACCACAATTTGTCCTTATTAACTTTGAGCTAGTTCAGCGTTTAAGGCTGCTGTAACGGGTTCGATACCTGTGCCACCTAAAATGTTACGTTTATCTACTAAATATTCGAGTTGTAATATTTCGTAGACATCGTCTTCAATTAAGTCCGAGTACTGTTTTAATTCAGCAACACTCATTTCTTCGATGGCTTTTTTCTGTTCTAACGCTGCCAGTACCACTTGACCAGAGATATCGTGGGCCGTTCTAAAGGGGATACCTTTTGCCACGAGATAGTCAGCTAGTTCGGTTGCATTGGCATAGCCTTCGCGGGCGGCTTTAGCGCATCGCTCAGCGTCTAACTGAATGCTATCTACGACTTCGCAAGCGATACATAAGCAGATGTGCCACTGTGTAACTGCATCAAGCAAACCTTCTTTGTCTTCTTGCATATCTTTGTTATAGGCAAGAGGTAAGCCCTTCATAGTAACCAACATGCCTTGCAAACTGCCGAATACTCGGCCACATTTGCCACGCATCAGTTCGAGAGCATCAGGGTTTTTCTTTTGGGGCATCAATGAAGATCCTGACGTCACCTCATCGCCTAAGGTAATAAAGCCCGCCTCACCAGAGTTGAAGAAAATTAAGTCTTCCGCCATACGTGACATATGCATCATGCTAGTACTGGCAACAAATAAAAGTTCCAATACAAAGTCACGATCAGATACCGCATCTAAGCTATTTAAGCAGGGACTATCAAAACCTAAGTCGCTGGCAATTTCATGGCGGTCAATAGGGTAGGTTGTACCTGCAAGCGCACCGCAGCCAAGTGGTGATTGATTTAAGCGTACGCGTAAGTCTCGTAAACGACTAAGATCACGCTTAAACATTTCAACATATGCCAAACACCAGTGTGGGTAACGTACTGGTTGAGCTCGCTGTAAGTGGGTGTAACCCGGCAAGATAACCGTTTTGTTGTTGCTCGCCGTGCCAACTAAAGACCTTTTAACGTTTTCTATATCGTCAATTAAAAGGTCAATGTGTTCACGAGTCCACAGTTTAAAGTCGGTGGCCACTTGGTCATTTCGACTACGACCCGTGTGTAATTTGCGGGCAATATCGCCAAGTTGCTCTATTAACGTGGCTTCGACAAAACTATGGATGTCTTCTTCATTACTTGCTTCGAAATCTAAGGTGCCAGCTTCGGCTTTAACCAACAAAGCTTGAAGTGCATCTTCAAGCTGCTGTTGCTCGCTTTGCGTTAACACACCAGCCTTATAAATGGCTTTGGACCAAGCAATTGAACCACGAATATCTTGACTCGCAAGTGCACGGTCGAAGGGCAACGAATCGTTCACCCTCCTAAACATCGCACTGCTGCCGTCTTGGAAACGTCCGCCCCACAAACTCATTATTCGATACCTGTGTTTTTGTAAGCTAACCCACGTTTATTCAGCGCATCGATGCGACTAGACAAACTGAATAAACGAATAAAACCTTCGGCATGGCGTTGATCGTAAACATCGTCAGCACCGAAGGTGGCAAAATCTTCAGAATAGAGACTATTCGGTGAGCTTCTTTGGGTGACTGTGGCTTGACCTTTATAAAGTTTGACGACAATTTCGCCCGTCACTTTCTGAGCAAAACTTGCGGCACCGGCTAACAAGGCATCGTTTAACGCAGTAAACCAACGTCCGTCATACATTACATGAGAATATTCTAAACCAATTTGTTCACGGTATTTAAGTGAAGCTTTATCAAGCACTAAACACTCTAGTGCTTTATAGGCTTTCATCATCACTGTACCGCCTGGTGTTTCGTAACAACCGCGAGACTTCATGCCTACTAAGCGGTTTTCCACAATATCAATTCGACCCACACCATGTGCAGCGGCAATGCTGTTAAGTTTCATCAATACGCCGTATGGCGTTAGGGTTTCACCATTTACTTTAGTGAGCTTACCTTCTTCAAAGCTTAGTTGGACACGTTCTGCTTCGTCTGGAGCATCTTCAGGATCGACTGTCATGGTCCAAATTTGTTTCGTAGGCTCACACCATGGATCTTCTAGTTCTCCCCCTTCATGGGAGATATGCCATGCATTAGCATCACGGCTATATATCTTAGTGACCGAGGCAGTGGTTTCGATTTCACGCTCGGCTAAATAGTTTAGTAAGTCTTCACGAGATACCATATCCCACTCACGCCATGGCGCAATTACCGTAAGCTCCGGTGCGAGGGCGGCAAACGTGCCTTCAAAACGTACTTGGTCGTTTCCTTTACCAGTACAACCATGACATAGTGCATCGGCTCCGATGCTAAGGGCTAGTTCTACTTGTGCCTTCGCAATGATCGGCCTGGCCATTGAAGTACCAAGTAAATATTCACCTTCGTACACCGCGCCAGTCGTAATGGTGGGATAAATGTAGTCGGAAACAAATTGTTCTTTTAAATCGACGATATAACATTCGCTAGCGCCAGTTTTTAGCGCCTTTTCACGCAATCCAACTAGTTCTTCATCACCTTGACCGACATCTGCAGCAAAGGCGATAACCTCGCACTTGTAGTTTTCGATTAACCACGGAATGATCGCCGAAGTATCTAATCCGCCTGAGTACGCTAGTACCACCTTTTTGATGGGTTTGTTTTTTGCAATTGCCATGATGTTTCCTATCTTTAATTTTTTAATAAAGCGATGAATTACTCATCCTTTACCCATTATTTGTTTTTACAATTTGTTTAACGCTAGTTTCTAGGTTCAAAGTCTTTTGCTAACAACTCGACTAAAACCGCATTCTGGCCATGCATTCTATTTTCAGCTTGTTGCATTAACAAGGACTGCTCACCGTCAATTAAGCTGCCGCTGATTTCTAGATCGCGATGCGCAGGTTGACAATGCATAACGTAATCGGCGCCGGTTTTTTCCATTAATTCTTCGGTAATTTCGTAGCCAGAAAATGTGTCCTTTATTTCAGCTAGAGGTGTGTCATCACCCATAGATAACCATGTGTCTGTGTACAATACTTGTGCACCTAGAGCTGCATTAACATCGGTACTGACAGTTAACTTTCCGCCGTATAGCGTTGCACGTTGTTCGGTCAACTCGATTATCTTAGGATCCACTTCGTATCCTTTAGGCGTAATCACTATAACTTCGCAACCAAGGGCGACGCCGACTAACATCAATGAATGAGTAACGTTGTTTCCATCACCAATGTAGGCTAACTTTACTTGGCTTAAATCATCGTAATGTTCACTAATAGTCAAGTAGTCCGCTACGGCTTGGCAGGGATGGTATGTATCACACAGTGCATTGATTACAGGTACGCTAGCTGACTCAGCCAATTGTTCTAAAGTGCTGTGGGCAAATACTCGAGAGACAATAGCGTCGGCCCAGCAAGCTAGATTGGCACCCATGTCTTTGACATCTTCCCTACCTGCCAATTTATTGGATTGGCTATCAAGATACACCATATGACCACCTAACTTATTGATACCAATATCAAAACTTACTCGGGTGCGTAATGAAGGTTTTTCAAACAAGGCAACTATCGATTTGCCATCTAGAGCTGTTCGATATCCCGCAGGGTTACTTTTTATGGTTTTAGCCAAAGCTAATAAACTGTGTAATTGGTCTGCGGTCCAATCTCTAAATGAAAGTAGATCTTGTTTCATAATCAAGCCTTGTTAGTAGGTGTATTTGTTTGGGGGGAGATTTTGCTGCCTATTGCTTGCTGTTGCAACAAACCTAGCAGCTTTTCTGAATCTTTCCAGCTGGCAATAGTCACGCTTTGACCTAAGCTATTAGCCGCCGTCAATGCGGCATTGACTTTGACTATCATACCATCACGGATTACGTTTTGTGCAATGAGAGAATTTATATGCTCGGAATCTAACTGACCAATTAAATTTTTATTGGCGTCTAAAACACCTGGTACGTCAGACAACAGCAATAACTCAGCGTCCAATAATTGCGCTATAACTGTAGCAGCTTGGTCTGCATTTACATTAAGTAGGTTTCCGTCACTATCCGCACCTATTGAACTAATAATCGGTAACATATGTGTGGCTGCTAAAGCTTTCAACAACGTAGCATCCCCCGCTTCAACTGAACCCACAGCTCCTAATTCTTCACGCATAATACTTGCTTTACACATCTTTCCGTCTAACAAACTGAGTCCAACTGGACTGATGCCGGCTTTGATAGCTAATCCGCAAAGCTGTTTATTCGCAGTGCCAGCAAGCGCACCCGTGATGTAAGGCATATGTTCTTTGGGAGTGACCCTTAAACCATCGATTTTTTGACTGCTAAGATTAAGTGCAAACAATAATTCTTCCACCATGGCACCACCACCGTGAACCAACACTACAATGTAATTCTGCTGCAGTTCGCGGATTGTCGTTAGCAATGCCAGAGCAGAATCCTCTGCCTGCATAAATGCGCCACCCACCTTGATGACCAGTATATTTTTATTACTCATTGTTAATTCACTAATCCCATATGTGAGTCAAAACCAAAACGTAAATTAGCACATTGTAATGCTTGTGAGGCTGCGCCTTTTAATAAATTATCTATGGCACTAGTAACCACCAAATAGCCAGTTTTATTGTCCAATTTCCAAAACAGGTCACAGTATGGTGTACCTACTACATCATCTATTTTAGGCCAAGTGTTTCTGAGCCTTATAATTGGATTGTCTTGGTAAGCTTGTTGATACGCCTCTGCTATTTGTTGTTCCGTTACCTTATCTGCAGTTTTAATGGTAATGGTTGCCAAGATACCACGTTTGAAATTACCTAAATGAGGAGTAAAAATGACCTCAGTACCTAAATAATCGGCAATTTCTGGTTGATGCCTGTGGCCTAACACTCCGTAAGCATGCAAGCTTACTTCCGTAAAGCTACTGTTTAATGAAGCCTTTCTACCAGCTCCAGAGACGCCGGATACTGCGTTGATAATGGGTAGATGAGTGCTATCAATTAAGGCATTTTTCTGTAAAGGCTTGAGCGCAGTTAAAGAAGCCGTTGGATAACATCCCGGTACCGCAACCAAGTTTGCGTCACTAATTTGTTCTTGATGCCAATCTGCTAGGCCATACACGGCTTGTGCTAATAGCTTATCAGCGTGATGTTCAAAGCCATAATAGTCAGCGAATTTGACTTTGTCTTTGATCCTAAAAGCACCAGATAAGTCCATTATTATGGCTTTTTTGCCACACAACTCTTTCATCCACTTATGGCTAGCTTCATGCGGGGTGGCTAGAAATATTAAATCAAAGCTGTCAGATAAGACTGATAAATTGTTCTCATCTATAGGCTGAAGAGGTAGTGTTATTAGATTAAAAAACTGTGGGTGAATATCTCCCAAAGATTTCCCCGCATCTGCACTATTGCTGGAAACGTACAAAGCGGCTAATTCAAATTGAGTATGGCCATGGACTAAAGCGGCCAATTCAGCGCCAGTATAACCACTGGCTCCGATAATACAGGTTTTGATCATTGGAAATTTTCTCTAAAGGCTCAATGTGAGCATTGTACTAAATTATGAGGATAAAAATAAAAAGCACTCTTTGCTCAAACAGTTAGTTTAAAGCAAAGAGTGAGCTATACGCTACAGCATCGACTATCGTCGAAACAACAAGCTGGCGAAGCTAGGCAGGGAAATAAACTGGAATATAAATGGGTACATATACGTTATCTAACCAAAACAAGTTAAAGTAATAAGTGTCTTCAATAATCGACATTTACGAATAGTCGATTTTGATTGGCCTATATAATGTCATGTGTTATATATTTATGCAATAAAAGTGAATAATTATTTAATTGAGTGTTTATGCCAAATTTATCTTTCTTAGAACACTATAAAGAAATCATTGAATGCCCGTCAATTAGTGCATTTGATGAAAAAATAGATCAATCAAATGAGCCATTAATAGCGATGCTATCGGGTTGGTTTAGCGAACTAGGGTTTTCCATAACTATTCAGAAAGTACCTAGTACTCGTAATAAATTTAATATGTTAGCCAAAATAGGCAGCGGTGAAGGGGGATTACTGCTTTGTGGTCACTCAGACACTGTACCTTTTGATGAAGGGGCTTGGCAGTCTGACCCATTTAAAGTCAAACAGGCAGATGGAAAATTATTTGGCTTAGGTAGTTGTGATATGAAAGGTTTTTTTGCTTTCATTCTTGAGGCGTTAAAAACTATTCCCCTCAATAAATTGAAAAAACCCTTGTATGTACTTGCCACCGCTGACGAGGAAACGTCAATGGCTGGGGCGCGTTTTTTTGCCGAGCAACAGCTAATAAAGCCTAATATGGCGATTATTGGTGAGCCAACAGAACTCGTTCCAATTTATAAACATAAAGGACATATCGCCCAAAGTTTAAATATCCAAGGAAAAGCAGGGCACTCTAGCGACCCTGACAAAGGCGTGAATGCCATTGAAATAATGTATCAGGCGATTGGTCAGCTAATGGATTTACAAAACCGATTAAAAGCGAAGTTTCATGACGAGGCGTTTAGCGTACCCCATGTCACTATGAATTTAGGGCATATTCATGGTGGCGACGGTGAAAATCGAATTTGTGGACACTGCAAACTTAATTTTGACTTGCGCGCCGTGCCAGAATTGAGCGATGAGCAAGCGCTTGCATTAATTGACGAAGCATTAGCACCAGTAAAAATCAAATATCCCAATCGCCTAAGTTTGGATTTGATGTATCCAACAGCCCCTGCTTTTGCGTGCCGAGATGAACAAAATATTTTAGCGCTAGCTGAACAACTCACAGGTAAAAAATTTCAAAGTGCCAATTATGCAACTGAAGCCCCATTTATTAATCAACTAGGCTGCGACACCATTGTTTTAGGGCCAGGTAGCATTAATCAAGCGCATCAACCTGACGAATTTATTTCGTTGGACTACGTTAATCCAACGGTGCATATTTTGCAGCAAATGATTCACAAAGTGTGTTGCTAACCCAGCTTGTTATATAAATGCTAGATTGAAATTTTTTGAATTAAGGTTTGAAACAAAATGCAAAAAACTATCGCTTTGGTTGCCCATGATCATAAAAAGCCAGATTTAATTAAGTGGTCTTTGGTGCATAAAACTGAATTGAGTAAACATAAATTAGTCGCAACCGGCACTACCGGAGGTTTATTACAAAAAGAACTAGGACTCGCAATTCACTGTTTTAAGAGTGGCCCATTAGGAGGGGACCAACAAATAGGCGCACTAATCGCAGAAGGGAAGTTAGATTGTTTGATATTTTTTTGGGATCCTCTTAATCCGGCTCCCCATGATCCTGACGTAAAAGCATTATTAAGATTGTGCTCGGTGTGGAATGTACCCGTCGCTTGTAATGTGTCGACAGCAGATATGCTAATGACTTCAACTGCGTTTACAGGTGAAGAATATCAGCGCGAAATTCCAAATTTGTGAAAGCATAGAATACCACTGAGCGTTAGTGAATAAAGCTCAGTGGCATTTAAAGTTTTACTCAACTGGCCGGACAGTTAACAGATGATTCAAGGCCGAAATGATAAAGGTTGTGCTATGAGCTGGAGATTGTTGATAAAAACGCTCCCACGCATGACTTTTATGTTCATCATAGTGCTGTTGTCTTTCTGGAAATTCCTCAACGTAAGCTAGATTGACCGCATGGCCGATAGTTACGTCAATTACAATGGCTTCCTCCACTTTTAAACTAGGATTTTGTTTGAAGAAACTAGCTAAGGCTGTGAGTGTTTCAATGGTGAGTTGTCGATACTCAGCAGAGTGAATATTATTAAACATATGCTCGATTAATAATGCGAATGCTTGCTCTCCCTCGGTCATATCGCTCAACACTAAGTCACTACTAAGTCGATTGCGTTTATCCATTTTGTTGCCAATAACTAGCCCGCTAGTGTGTTTTAAAACACTCCAAATTTGAGCTAGAAAGTCCGCAGATCGACGGTCGAGTATGCCTTGGTGTTGGCGCCAGGCTAACCAACCATCATTAGGTGTTTTTAGCTGCTCTAACCCCAAGTTTTGTTGCCAATTGAGTTCTTCAACATTACCTTGGGCATGTAGCGCTTCGAGTTTTTGAGGAAGATCTGCTAGGGTTTGATAGTTCTCTAATACTGCCTCTAAGCGTGATTGAATTTCAGAAGGAGGCATATCCATTAATATTTCATAGGCCTCGTCTGATGTGGTGTTATTAGCTCTAGTAATTTGACTGGTGAGCAACACTATCAACAGACTCACTCGTAATGTTAATAGTTCGCGGAATAATTCAGGTCTAGCTTTAATTAATAGGCCCAGATACAACAGTACTTCTTGAGTAAGGACTTGATCTCGGACATCTTCACGGCAAAATTGCACGACCCGCTGCATCAATTCTTCGTCAGTTAACGGTCGTGTTATCAAGGACTCATCGTGATAGGAGCGACCCACTTGGATAAATTTCTGAGCAACAAGTAAATCACCAACAGCTAAACCAATGTCACCATCAATTTTACCAAGTAACCCTGCCGCTTGGCGCAATACTGACCAAAGTCGCAATCGTCCTGCTTGGGCATACACCTCTTCAATTAAGTCATGCAAACTTCGTCTTTGGTTATGAAGTGATATTGTAGAATCTATAGCTTGTAGCTCAACCAACTTTGTTAGCAACGCAATTTGTTGATACAAGTTAGTGGCTTCGGTCAACTTCCCTTGTAATAGACCAATGTCCTTGCTCAAGGCAATGTCAAGTTCTTCGTTCGGTGACAATTGTTTGTGTTTGCCCGCTAAGGTCAATACACAAGATTGAGACATGAGGTTGTCTAGTGGCCTTTCTGGTAAGGTGAGATCCTTTAAATACTCAACATGTTCAACCGCGGCAGTGTTGATTAACTGAGCCATAATGTCGTGACGCACAGGAATTGAGTCTACTTCACCGCTGGCTATCTCTTTCATCAGGGCATAAAAGGTGGTGCGATCGGTATCCAATAAGTTGTGAGTGAGTAGAACTGTTACCGTTGGTCTGCCTAACTCTGTCCAATTGCGGTACAGATATTTAAGCTCTGACTTAAAACGCCGCACCAAAAATTCAATATCGTAACTGAGGAAAAAGTCGCGCTGAATAAATGAAGGTGTCAGACAAATTGCTCTTTGTTTGCCCATCATATAGACACGGCTGGTGGTTAAGCTTTTAAGTTTTCTAGGCGTGCGTCCAGAAAGCCCCAATACTTCACATTTACCTATTTGCGCATGTATGCTTGCAATATCTTCAGGGCGGTAGACCTGTACCGGTGAGATATCCGATAGAGCTTGAGTTGGCACGCCATGAGCTTCTAATTCTTGTTGCAATACTGGGTCTTCAGCTAAAAACATAAGCTGGACGACTGGCTTTTTAGGTATTTTGTATTGTCTGCGACCGAGAGGGTCCAAATCCCCCGGACGTAACAGTCCGTCTTGGAGCAAACATCCTAGCAAATACAAACTTTGCGCCCATACCAAAGGTACGTTGTCATTGGGCTCACGTTGCTGTGAGCCAGGATTTAAACGCTCTTGTTCGACACAATCTTCAGTAACAAAATACAATTCAGGTAATAACTTTTGACCATTTTGCTCTACCAAAACCGCATCAAGTTTAGCGCGATAATGGGCTATTTGTTGGCTATCATCGCGAAAAATAGCGTCTAAATACAAATAAGTGTAAAACAGCGGCCACTCCGATTCGATATGTTCAAATTGCTTCAATTCTTGCTCTTCGTAGTGCAACCTGCCTTCATCTTCGAGAGAGGTTTGATGCCCGTCTCGCAAAAAACGCTTGAGCCCATAGTTACCTTCTAATTTGCTGATAATATCGTTACGCACTTTGTCTGCAAGCACCGGATCGTCGACTGCAAAAGCGGGATAGCCAACAATGCTAAGTAAGGCCGCATCGGTTTCTTTGGTATTGGATTCCCGAGGCAACATGGTAGTTAAGGTAATATTAGACTGAGCAATATTGTCAGGTATGACGTGTATAACACTAGATTGTGAACCTTTTGCACCAAATAGATTGAAGCCAGATAGTGCCTCTAAGGCGGCCTTAGCCATGCCTAGCGAACTGGCATTTAACTCCACATTACCACTATTACTTTTGGCTCCTCGTTCCCAAATACCAAAATCGGGTGTGCGGTAAGCCCGTTCAATGTAATACACTAAATTTTGTACAAAACTGACTTCTTCGTTGGTCCAGATTATCTCTAGTCCAGAGGCAATCATTTGAGTTAGAGTTAATAGAAACACAGACGTCGCATCGACTTGCAAATGCCCCCATTCATCATCACCCACAACACTATCGCCAGTGGCCGTATCGTATTTGGCATGTAACGCGTCTATGGGTTGTCGACTCTTCTTAAATTTTTCAACTTTAGCCGACTGCGCCATCATTGAACGCAACAACGCGCGCATCAATTTTACTGTGCGTTGTTGCAGTTCGAAACCTCGTCCGCCGTCGTCGTCTAAGTTACGATAAGCTAAAGCAAGGCCCCATACAGCCAAAATACTGTAGACGTTGTCGCGAACCCATGCATCTTGGTAATTACCATGCACGGTCACCGCTGTACTGGCGGGGAGTAGACCTGATATTGGGTGTTGTTTATCGAGTATGACCGATTGAATTTGGCCATAATATTGCTCAAGACTGGTTCGTAATTCGATGTCTTGCATAATGGCTCCTTATCGCCCAGTAATCTATTCAAGAAAGTTTAGTTTAACTATTAGCCTAAATTATTGATCGCTAATGTAACTGGTAGCCAGCGTTATTTGATGTTTTAGCCAACTTGGAGATGGATTATTTTGATATATCCTGGAGCAATGACGTTAAATTAGTCTAAGCAGTGAAGTACCATCTAATATGGTTTATTAAGGCAAAAACTTACCTAAGCAATGTTGTAGGTGTTTTAGGTAGATATTTTCCGATATTTTATAAGGGCGATCCCTACCTCTACAAATGAAACAACCGCAATAAATGCGGTTGTTAAAGATGGGTTCGTTATTTAAACAGATTCTTGTTTACGGTGTTTTTTACCCTTCTTTTTGTTCTTAAACTTTTCAAATTTTTCTATCATTTTGGTTTGTTGCTCCGAAGTCATAACATTCCAAATATCATGTTTACTTTTGGTCTTTAGTAGAGCCATAGCCTCAAAGTCAGATTGATACTCACTGTTAAGGGCTTGCCATGTGTCAGCACTAAATTCTGCACTTTGAATTAGTGACTGCTCAGCTTGTTTATACTGTTGTAATTTAGTCTTGATTGCTTTGCTATTTTCCTTCTCTGCCGTTTTAATGGCTTCTACAGAGGCAAGCTGCGCATCAGATAAATCAAGACGTTTTAGCATCTTGCCTTTTCGCTTACCTTTTCCTTTTCTGTCGGAATTTTTGGCATCCCGCTTGGCTTTATGAGCTTCTAGCTGTGCTACAAATTCAGCTTGTTGAGTTTCGGTCAATAAGTTCCAAACCTGGTGCTTACTGGTTGCTCGTTGTAGTGCTTTTTCTTGCATTAGAGATTGACGTTGAGAGATAGCACTTTCTACCGCTTCTTGGTCCCACTCTGAGGATTGAACTAAGCTACGAAGATCTGTTTGCAATGATTTTCCATCGGCGCTATATACGTCTCGGTCTTCTCGGTTTTGTTTTAAAATCTGTTTGATATCTTGCTTTTGAGTATCCGTTAAAGATAATTCAGATAAAATTTGTCGCATTCCATCATGCTTTTGATGATGTCCTTTCTTAGCCAATGTAGGTGCTGCTATGGCAAGCGTTAAACATAGCGCAATAGGTGTTAATGTAGTTTTAACTAACGTCTTAAAAGTTCTCATATTTTCGTCCTCTTGTTTAGTTGCTAGTAAGTCTAGCGAATGTAATGCAAAGAAACGCAAAGGGAATGTAAAGCTTGTGTAAATGCACCATGTTGGACAATATACACTGAGTTATAGTGTCATCAGCTTTCGAATACTTGAGGACAGATATGCCTGCTAAAAAACTATTATTTATCGACGATGACTTGGAGTTAACCGAGTTATTAAAAGAATACCTCACACCCCAAGGATACGAAATAGATGTGGCCCATGATGGAGAAGCCGGTTTAAGTTTAGCGACCTCTAACAAACATTACGACCTTATTTTATTGGACGTCATGTTACCTAAACTAGACGGTTTTGAAGTATTAAAAAAACTCCGAGTTAGTCACCTTACCCCAGTGTTAATGCTGACGGCTAAGGGAGATGATTACGATAAAATATTTGGCCTAGAAATGGGTGCCGATGATTATTTAGCTAAACCTTTTAATCACAGAGAGTTGTCAGCAAGAATAAAAGCATTGGTGCGTAGAATGGCTTTATTACCAAGCGGCAATGTGCAGCAAAATTTAATTTTAGGTAATGTTGAACTCTCCCCGGCGGCGCAGCAGGTGACCTGTGCAAACAATATTGTCGAATTAACCGGTACCGAATATTCAATTTTACATCTTTTAATGGTCAATAGCGGCAGTTTAGTCAGTAAAGAAGACATCAGTGAAAAAGTGTTGGGTAAAAAACTGGCGGCATTTGACCGCAGTATAGATATGCATGTGAGTAATCTTCGCAAAAAATTAGCTGTTTTTAGTCCTGAAGAAAAAATCAAAACTCATCGCGGCGCTGGTTATCTGTATGTGGTGCCTGCATGATACGGCTAAGTCGGTTCAATCCAGCTAAGAGTTTATTCTTTAAGGTGTTTTTGTGGTTTTGGTTAGCCACTTTATTGATCTTTATTAGTTCAATTTGGTTAGCTAACCAACTAGGTTCTGAGGCTAGTTATCGTCCATTGAATTCAATGCAGCATAAAGATTTAAGAATATTGACGAATAAAATACAAAAACAAATTGATAGGAGCGAAAAAGGTTTCGAGCTTAAAAAGTTGTTAAATAAAGTCAGTAGCCGAAACCGTTTTAGTTTAGTTTTATTTGATCCAGCGACACGGGAAATTGTGCATAGCGTGGCTAGGAGCAGAAGATTTAAAAACGAAATGTTTGATGATTTTAATTTGCAGAGCTCGCCGCTATTCTTGGATGTCGCAGGCCTGTCTATTGTTGGTCCAGGCATAATAACGATAGAAAAAGCTAAATACATGCTATTTATGGTCGCCCCTAGACCGGGTGGTAGTTTACGTGTGGTGCGTCACGAATATCCGGGGATTTTTATTCTGTTTTTGATCACCATCAGTATGGGGCTATGTTATTTGTTTGTACGTGGTCTACTCAATCCAATCGCACAACTCAGCCTCGCATCTAAACAAATGGCAGCAGGTGAAATGGGAGTACGTGTCGCTAAAACGAGTAAGCGTTTAGATGAAATTGGTCAACTTGGGCGGGATTTCAATTATATGTCTGAACAGGTCGAAAGTTTACTTAGCAGTCAGAAGAGATTATTAGCAGATATTTCGCACGAACTACGTACTCCTCTGACTCGTTTGCAGTTGTCCATTGGCATTGCCCAGCAACAGAATGAGTCTGATATGTCGGCCAATATGTTGGCCGCGTTAGAAAGAATCGAAAAAGAGTCACTAAAAATTGAAGAGATGATTTCTCAAGTATTGTTGTTATCTAGACTGGATAATAAACAGCCTATTCAAAATTTAGAGTCGGTTAGTCTTGAAAAAATAATGACTCCTCTTATGGAAGATGCACAATTTGAAGCTGCGCAAAAAGATAAAAAGTTAATTTATCAGGTTGGAGAAAATATCAGTATTTATGCAGAGCCACAGTTATTATGCAGTGCAATTGAAAATATCTTACGTAATGCCATTTACTACTCAAATCATCTCATCGAAGTTTCTGTTTCAAAACAACAAGATTGCGTAGTTTGGATAATCGAAGATGATGGAAACGGTATCGAAGAAAGTCAATTGGATAGAATATTTGAAGCCTTTTATCGCGAATCTACTGCTCGAGATAGAAACAGTGGTGGCGTAGGATTAGGTTTGGCAATTGCCCAACGTGCCATAGCTAAGCATCAAGGTTTTATAGAGGCCAGCAATAAACCTCAAGGTGGGTTGCGTGTGAAGATATCCATACCTTATGATAAAAGTTAAATGGCAAAGGTTAAATTGCAGCTGCGTGTGCAGGTTTGTAGTAATGGGAATTAAAAAGCTCGGCGCTTTTTATTGCAACTGATTCAGTGGTAGGGTTACCTTATTGGGCGAATTATTTTAAAGGGGGGCGGGGGAGGAGATGTTAGTTGAGAAAATCATGAGTAAAGCTGTGGTGACTGTGACTATGGACGACACTCTGAAAATGGTCAAACATGTTTTTGAGAATGCTAAGTTCCATCATTTGTTGGTGGTAGAAAACGCTAAGCTTTACGGGGTAATATCAGACCGTGATTTACTTAAATCAATTAGCCCTTTTATTGGTACTATTCAAGAAAAACCCAATGATAAGTATACCTTGAATAAAAAGGTGCACCAAATCATGAGTAGAAAACCTATTTCGCTAGCACCCACCGCCAATGTATATGAAGCAATTAGCCTGTTTAATCACCACAATATTTCCTGTATACCAATAGTGAATGCAGAGAACGTTCCTGTTGGAATTATAAGTTGGCGTGATATCCTCAAAGTGATTGAAGCCAACCACAATAAAAAACTTAATAAAACCCAATAGAACAACTCTATAACAGTGGTATTTAAAAAGCCTGCGCTGATATACCCATAGTCGTTTTATATTAAATCTAATAGTAGGATTTTTAGATGTCTCAATACTCACTGTGCGCTGAAGATAATCTAGAGTCAGTGTATCTCTCCTCCATTGAGCCCTTTTGGCAAAATATCGTGCAACAGGGATCTTTTGCAGGCATAGATAAAGTAGAAATTGCCTATGTTGTTGCGCTGCATTCTCATCCAATTGGTAGCATAGTGATTGCCTCTGGACGAATTGAAAGTGCGATCAAATATAAGGAGCTAATCTATGATCTCTATCAAAATGGTTATTCGGTATTTATACATGATCACAGAGGCCAGGGGGTATCAGGACGTATGTTAGATAACCCACATACTGGTTATGTGTTGAGTTTTAATGACTACGTTGATGACTTGAAACAGTTTATTGATGAGATAGTCACACCTAAGTCACAACATAAACCGAATTTGTTGTGTCATTCGATGGGAGGGGCGATAGGTGCTTTGACAGTGTTACGCTACCCTGAGTTGTTTCACAAAGTTGCCTTTTCGGCCCCAATGTTTGGCATTCGTCCTGCTTTACCGAGTTGGTTTGCTAATCTTTTATTGGAGCTACACGCTATCCTTCATTCAAAAGAAAGCTATTTTTGGGGGCAAAAAAATTATGATAGCCTGCCATTTTCTGCTAACGAGCTCACCCACAGCGAAGTTAGATATAAAATCTTTCGTCAGGAATACCAACATGCAACACGAGTTCAACTAGGTGGTGTGTCTGGGCACTGGCTTAAAGTGGCTGGCGAGGCAATGAATGAAATTGAGCTGAATGTGGAGCGCTTCCCTATTTCTGCCTTAGTGATTCAAGCGGGAGCGGATCATGTTGTAGATAACAATCGACAAACTCGAGTGGTGGCAAAAATGCGCCATGCTAAACTGCAAGTGATTGAAGGTGCAAAACATGAATTGTTAGCAGAACAAGACAAATTTAGAGTACCTTGTTTGACTGCTATTTTGGATTTCTTCAAGGAGTAATGGTATACATCAGTTAGCTATATTTGGTGGTATTAGAAGAATTCCTTGTTTCATTCTTCAATCGTTACAGCAGAATCGAGTCGTTATAAAACTCGCTTCGTAACATTATATAAACAAACTGAAATTTATGCCTAAAATAAATATTAGTCGAGATGATTTAGATTATTTACAACGAGCTATCGAGCTGGAAGCGGGACGCTCTGAAGTGCTACGTAGTGTTGCCAGAGGCGACAGTATTGAAGTTGTACTTAAATTGCTATGTGAAAAATCCGAAATCTACAATCCTGAGATGAAAAGTTCAGTGCTGTTACTCGATCAAGAAAACGCAACCTTACATCCTATTGCGACAGTCTCGGTACCTACTGATTATTGCAACGCTTTAGATGGATTGAAAATTGGGATGGGGGTCGGATCCTGCGGAACCGCTGCGTTTTCAAAAAAACGCGTCATTGTCACAGATATTAATTCAGACCCTAATTGGGCGCAGTATAAAGACTTAGCGTTAAGCGTTGGCCTACAGTCTTGTTGGTCAGAGCCAATTATGGGTAGTCACGAAAAAGTCTATGGTACTTTTGCAATGTATTACGAATACCCTAATGCGCCGACAGAAGAAGACCTTGCTTATATTGAAACCTGTGCGAACTTAGCCGCTATTGTATTCGAAAACTTTAGTAATAGGCAGGAACTACTTGATGCGAATATACAATTGAGTCAGACGGTGGATGAACGCAACACCCAACTTATTGAAGCTAACAAAAATTTGTCTTTAGTATTAGAACAACAAAAAGTGGCGAATTTGCGTGATATTAATGCCGAAAAAGCCAACATCACCACTATGTTGCTGATGGGAATCGCTCATGAGATTAATACACCGCTGGGTGTAGCCATCACTTCTAACTCAAGTAGTAGTCAAATTGTCACATCGTTGTCAAAAGATATAGCTGAAGGGAGACTAAGCAAAAGTAGTGCGATGCAAGCATTGAATGCTTTGTCAAATTCTATTGATTTAACCTTCAATAACTTAACTCGTGCCTCAGATTTATTGGAACGGTTTTCTGAAATAGATACTGAAAAAGTGGTAGATCAAGTATGCGAGTTTGAGATGCCAAAATTTATCGAACAATTTAGCGAATACACTCGCCTTAAATATCCTAAGGTTGTCCTAGAAAGTGAAGTGGAAGATGGTGTGGTGTGTGTTTCTCAGGCTTCATTCTTTCAACTA
Source organism: Paraglaciecola sp. (assembly GCF_039964565.1). Classification (GTDB taxonomy): domain Bacteria; phylum Pseudomonadota; class Gammaproteobacteria; order Enterobacterales; family Alteromonadaceae; genus Paraglaciecola. Next base: position 23,075 of record NZ_JBDVXF010000045.1, on the reverse strand, counting down.
CTGTCACAATTACTTGATAATTCGGTATCTCACGGATTCGAAAATCAGCAAGGTAAGGTATTCATTTCTGTAGTGCAAGATCCCCAGAATATTCATGTGACTTATCATGATAATGGTAGGGGTATAAACAAACAGGAAGCCGAGAAGGTATTTCAACCCTTTTTTTCTACACAAAGGGGCTCAGGAAAAATGGGGCTAGGATTAAATATCGTCAGTAACATCATTAGCAATATCTATAAAGGTCAAATAGAGCTGGTTGATTCCCCTGTCGGCGTTAGGTACAAAATGACGATCCCTAAAAGTGTTTAACGAGGTTGCACACCTAAATAACTTAGCTTAGGGGCTAAACCCTAAACTGTTTCGCTATTTTTTTGTTAATATCGATTGATTACCAATAATCGAAAGTTTCCTTATGCTTGATATCGTTCTCTACCAGCCAGAAATTCCCCCAAATACCGGTAACATTATCCGTCTATGCGCCAATACTGGTTTTGGCTTACATTTAATTGAACCCCTTGGATTTGATTGGGATGACAAAAAAGTACGTCGAGCAGGTCTCGATTATCATGAATTTGCAAAGGTACGGCGTTACCCCAATTTGCAAACGTATATTGAGAGTCGTTCACCTAAACGGATATTTGCGTGCACCACTAAAGGTAAAGCCTTTTTTGCAGAAGCAGAGTACCAACAAGGTGACGCGTTATTGTTTGGTCCTGAAACGCGTGGTTTACCTAATGAAATTATTGAGTCGTTGCCACCAGAACAACGAGTACGGATCCCTATGTTACCGGAAAGTCGCAGTATGAATTTGTCAAACGCAGTGTCTGTCTTTGTATATGAAGCATGGCGGCAGATGGAATTTAACGGCGCCGTGTAAATCTTTTCAGGTAAATTTCGCTAAAACCCATCCCATACTACTATGGGGTGGGTTCTTTTTGTTTAGTCTTAGATAAACGCGTAAGCGTCGCCGAACAAGTTGCTCATTTGCAATCCTTGTTTAGTAAAATCGTCGCGTACCACTTTCGCCATTTCAAAACGTCCAGCAACAAATACTTGGTAAGTCGATAAGTCTGCAATGTCTTCTAGCACGGCCTTGTGCACCCACCCGGTTTTGCCTGCCCAATCCTGTTCAGGAGTTTCAATTACTGGAATAAAGGTAAATAAGGGGTGTTGATTAGCAAGTGTTGTAAGTTCCTCAAACGCATACATGTCATTCAGTGTGCGTGTACCCCAATATAATATTACCGGAGCCTGTAATGGTTGACTGAGTATTTGTTGCAAGATCGAGTAAACATAAGAAAATCCAGTGCCCCCTGCCAACAATATAGTTGCTTGCGTATCGGTCTGACTAAGACAGGCTTTTCCTAATCCACCTTCTACTTGGATAGATTTATCTTTAAGCATTTTTTCGATGACTTGACCTGAATAATGATTTCCAGGTTCAGCACCTATATGCAACTCAATCGTGCCATCTTTTCTCGGGGCGTTGGCGATTGAAAAAGGGCGTTTATCATCTTTGCCCATCACTACTTGCAGGTATTGGCCGGCAACAAAATTAAGTGAGTGTTCTGGAATTAATACAACACGTTTAATGGTATTTGTAAGGGCTTCAACTTTTTCTACCTTACACTGAATTATTTGCATGGAATTCTTCTGGTTAAATTAATACTACTTGAATACGATTATTTGAAATAACCTTTGATATTCATCGGTTTGGGCTTTAGGCTCAAGCAGTGGATTATAAACAACTGACTGATTTTATACGAGTTGTAATTAACGAGAAGTGCTAGGTTTTTAGTGGGAGTTCTGCAAAAGAGCGTGATGTTCCACTTAAACCTAATTCAAGCCCATTCTGTTTACGGAAATTAAGGGCCCAATTTAAGAGGAATAAAAATGACATTTACGTCTGATATGATTGCAGAATTAAACCTATTGCTGAAGTTTCCAAACAAGAGTTTAATGCAAGGATTAAAAATTCATCATGATGCTGAAGCTGACGTGATTGCAGCGGCTAAAAGGCTGTTTGACAAGGGGATCGTGACTTTGCCAGATGGTGGATATCTAACCGACCTAGGTCACGATTTATTCGAGCATGCTCAAATTGTACGAATGGCGTTGACCGATAAATAGCAAAGAGAATGTAACTTTTAATCTAATAAATATTTAGGGGTTATTGCCCTAAATATTTATTATTTCACCGCGGTTGCCGATACATAGAGAATTGTAAAAACTAGTTTTTGTTATGCATTTATTTAAATCACTATTAATCTGTTTTGCCTTAGCTTCTGCCATGTCTGCTCATTCAGCAGATGAAATTAAAGCTGTCCAGTTATATTCGCAGGATGAGTTACTTGGTTTAATTAACAAAAATGAACATTTGAGCCGAGTAGTTTTAGACAATTGCCAGTTAGTACAGGATATTCAGGCTCGAGCAGAAGTCTTAAAAATACCTAGCTATCAGTTTTTGTGGGGAGATATGTTGGCCTGGGGCGTGTGTGTCGACAGTGACCCTGAACGAGGTGTTCACTTTATGCATCAAGCAGCAGAGCAGGGATTGTCTGCCGGATTAGAGCAATTAGGTCGCTATTATTCTCAGGGAAAGCTGGTTCAACAAGATAAAGAAAAGGCAGTGGTTTTTTTGCGTGAAGCCTCTGTATTAGGACACTTGAAGGCTCAAATTCAATTGGCGGAATTATTCATTGAGGGATATGGAAGCCCTTATGATTATGAAGATGCCTATCATTGGTTGTACAATGCAATTACCGCAGACAAGCCAACTCACGCTAAAATTGCACAATGTATGCAAGGTTTAGAAAAACTGATGCATCCCAAAGCGGTACGTAATGCAAGAAGACCCCTTAATTTCTAATTAACCACACCTCTATTTCGAACCTATGGAACGCAGTTTTCTACAAATACACATATAGCCTGAAAAAATTCACATTTGTGTGTGTTCATTTCGTTATACTTGCAGCCATACAATATTTAGTCAGGAAATTCTTCGCCCTATGAGCGACGACCCATTTTACCAACGCGAAAAAGAAAAATACGAAAAGCCGGTAGCTAGCCGCGAGTATTTACTGGAACTTTTAGTCAAGGCTAAAAGGCCATTATCTTTCTTAGAATTTTGTCAGTTACTTGATGCGAAAGATGAGGACAGTCGTATTGGCATTCAACGTCGACTGCGTGCAATGGAGCGTGAAGGACAAGTTGAATTCAATCGTGACAAAAAATACGCAAAACTTAGGACCGAAGATCTTATACAAGGTCGAGTAATTGGTCATCGAGATGGTTTCGGTTTTTTAAAACGCGAAGACGGCGAAAAAGACCTATTTATTCATAATGCACAAATGGCTATGGTGTTACATGGTGATGTAGTGCTAGTTAAAGAAAGCGGTACAGATAATCGCGGTAGACAAGAAGCCAGAATAGCTAAAATTGTTGAACCTCGTTCAGAGCCCATTGTAGGACGTTACTTTTTTGAAAATAATGTGGGTGTGGTTATTCCTGATGACAGCCGCATTAATCACGAAATCATGATACCCAAAGAACAAACCAACGGAGCCAGACAAGGGCATATCGTTGTAGTAGAAATTGTTCAACGTCCTCGAAAACGAGTCAATGCTATTGGTAAAATTATCGAAGTGTTGGGGGAACATATGGCTCCCGGCATGGAAATTGACATGGCGCTTCGCACCTTTGATATTCCGCATCAATGGCCAAAAGGGGTAGCGAAACAAGTGCAGGGGCTCAATGAGCAAGTCCCTGAAGAAGCGATGCAAGGTCGTGTAGATTTAAGGCAGTTACCACTGGTAACCATAGATGGTGAAGATGCACGTGATTTTGACGATGCAGTGTTTTGCGAACCATTAGATGATGGTGGCTGGCAATTATGGGTGGCCATTGCGGATGTAAGTTACTACGTGCGACCAGGAACGGCGCTTGACAGTGAAGCACAAAATCGAGGGAATTCTGTATATTTTCCTGAACAGGTAGTCCCAATGTTGCCTGAGGTATTATCCAATGGTTTGTGTTCCCTTAATCCTCAAGTTGACCGTTTATGTATGGTTTGTGAAATGACCATAAGTAAAACAGGCATGTTAATGGAATATCAATTTTACGAAGCTGTAATGAATTCTCACGCAAGGCTAACTTACACCAAAGTATGGGATATTTTGCAAGGTAATCCTGAGCTGCATAAGCGTTATGCAGAACAAGTGCCCCACCTTAAAAACTTGCATGATATGTACCGCGCTTTGAAACGCACTCGTAATAAAAGAGGTGCAATCGAATTTGAAACTCAGGAAAGCAAGTTTGTCTTTAACGCGCAGCGTAAGATTGACAATATTGTGCCAGTAACTCGCAATGATGCGCACAAGCTAATTGAAGAATGTATGATTTTAGCAAACGTGTCGGCTGCAAAAACACTGTCGAAGAATCAAGCAGAAGCGTTGTATCGTATTCATGACAAACCAGATTCAGATCGCCTTGGAGCGTTTTTATCCTATCTTTCAGAAGTCGGAATTACTCACCAAATAGGCCATGACGATGTATCGCCACAAGATTTCACGGCGGTGATTGAAAAAGTTCAGGGAAGAGCGGATCAAGAACTGATTCAAACTATGTTGTTGAGGTCTATGAAACAAGCCGTTTATGACCATGAAAATATTGGCCATTTTGGTTTAGCCCTAGAAGCTTACGCTCATTTTACTTCACCTATTCGACGGTATCCTGACCTCGTTGTGCATCGAGCGTTAAAAGGCATTATCGATAAACAAAACCAGCGTAAAAGTAAATCTGGCGGTAAAGTGTATACTGCTGACGAAGTCGAAGCCCTAGGTGAGCAATGTTCGATGACAGAGCGCCGGGCAGATGATGCGACTCGAGATGTGTCTGATTGGCTTAAATGTGAATTTATGCTGGATCATGTAGGTGATGTGTTTTCTGGTGTGATTGCATCAGTCACTAACTTTGGTTTTTTTGTTCGATTGACTGAATTCCATATTGACGGTTTGGTACATATTACTTCTTTAGAGAAAGATTATTTTAGATACGACGAAGTGAAACAGCATCTAATTGGGGAGAGTTTTGGAACCGTATATCGTTTAGGCGATCCAGTTGAGGTGAAAGTGGCCTCAGTTAACTTAGATGAACGAAAAATAGATTTTTTGTTGGATGGCGCTGAACGTAAAAAAATTAAAAAAACAGCGGCAAGGAAACCTTCGCGGGCTAAGAAATCAGGCCGAAATGTGAAAGAAACAACGGCTAAACCAGAATCCGCGACTAAGTCGACTAAAAATCCTGCGACGCGTAAAAGTCGCGCTCAATCCAAGTCGAAAACGGCTCGCAGTAAACCAACAAGCACATCTAGAAAGAGGAAATAACGCCTATGGCACAACAAGAATGGTTATATGGTATTCACGCTCTAGAATCTGTTATTTCGCGCGAACCTGAGCGTTTAATTGAACTATTTGTACTTAAAGGCAGAGACGACAAAAGTATTCACGATATTGTTAGTCAAGCGCGACGTTTTGGGGCATCAGTTCAATTCTGTCAACGTAAAACACTAGATGACAAAGTAGAGGGGGGGCAACATCAAGGTGTGGTCGCTAAAGTAAAACCTGCTAAGCAATACAATGAAAATGATTTAGCGACACTTGTCGAGTCGAGTAAATTACCTTTTCTGCTTATCTTAGACGGTGTAACCGATCCTCATAATTTAGGAGCATGTTTACGTACTGCCGATGCAGCTGGTGTCGATGCTGTAGTGGTGCCAAAAGATAAGTCCGCGGCCCTGACTCCGGTGGTACGAAAGGTCGCGTGTGGCGCAGCGGACGTAATTCCGTTGGTACAAGTAACGAACCTAGCTAGAACGCTGCGAGATCTCCAAGATGCAGGAGTTTGGATAGTGGGCACTGCAGGTGAAGCCGAAAATAATATCTATGATTGTAAACTCAATGGACCTATGGCGCTGGTTATGGGAGCTGAAGGTAAAGGTATGCGGCGCTTAACGCGAGAGCATTGTGACGAATTGATTAAGCTTCCTATGGCAGGCTCAGTTTCTAGTCTCAACGTTTCTGTGGCGACTGGGGTGTGCTTATATGAGATTGTTAGGCAGAGAGCCTAAAAGAAAATAAAATGGGAGTACCATTGGGGTGCTCCCAGCCCTGGATGTATAAATGAAAATACACAATAATTTAAAATGTTTTTGCTAGTAGCTTTTTCGCTTGTTCTCGGTCCAAGCAAGAATGCAAAGGCTTTTGAGTGAATTTGTTTAAGCTTGTATTTCTCTGTTCACCTTTCCAAATTTGACCATTGTAGGCGACTTCCACTCGACAGCTGATGGTATCTGAGCTGACTGTATACAATATTGTGACTTGTTCGGAACGATCTACTAATCCTCCGTACGGATAGCCTTTTTGTGTATACACTTTTTGTATTTGATTAAGTTCAGCTAAACTATTATTCGAAGTAAGAAGTAGTGCTAAAGCTATTGTGAATACTTTTAATAAACCATAATTTTTGAAGTGGTGCTTGTTCATTGGGATTCTCCTGTTGTTGGGAAACCAAATATAAGACTCGGTTTACAGTTAGACAAACTATCAAAACTTAAATATGATTTAGAAAAACTTAACTATGGAGGCAGGTTTGCCAAAATTACCGCCATTGAATTCTTTGCGATACTTTCTAAGCGCTGCACAAACCTTAAGTTTTAAAGTCGCAGCGGAGCAATTATTCGTAACACAAGCTGCTATTAGTCAACATATTAAAACTTTGGAACTTCACCTTGGAGTTCAGCTATTTAATCGGGGAACACGACAAGTCTCGCTAACAGAAGAAGGAAAGCGCTTTTTGCCGCATATTCAAGCCGGTTTTGAGCATTTTAATAAGGGGGTGGCACTGCTGTCTGAGGACGCTAATCCTGACGTTCTCAACGTCACGGTTGTAGAATCTTTGTCAACCCGATGGCTGGTACCAAGATTACAGTTTTTCCAGGAACAGCATCCTGAAATCAGAGTTAGGCTTGAACCCTGCAATACACTCAGGGATTTTTCTGGCACCGACATTGATCTTGCTATCCGTTTTGGCAAAGGCAATTATTTGGGGTTAGAAAGCCGGTTTCTTCTAAATGACAGATACGTTTTGGTATGCCATCCGAGTTTAATTGAACCTGATTTAACGCCTCAAAAATTATGTAAGTTACCTCTTTTAGAAGAAAGTGGTCCTGTTACGGGAGAAGCATGGCAAGTATTCTTAACAAGGAACAACCTTCAGGAAAATAGCTTTAAAAAAATTCTAGAGGTTGACGATTCTACAGTCACTATTATAGATGCAGCCCTAGCTGGCCAAGGATTCGCCGTGTTGCGTTACAATTTAATATATCAGCAAATACAGCGGGGACAATTAATGCCTCTTTTTGAATTTAGCCATCCTAGTGCTTATTCGTATTACTTAGTTGCGCCTAGTCATCATTTCAAGAAACCTAAGGTTCAGTTATTTGAAAAATGGTTAATCGAAGCGTTGCAGGAAATTAATTAATTTAAAAAAAGGTAGTAAACTCGATGCTAGAGAGCCTTGTTTTTCTATAAATTTGGATTAAAAGTTGCGCTTCTATAATTGAAATAAATTGGAAAGTATAAACCAAAAAAACTGGTGCAGACTTTGATAACGATCTCTTGTTAAGATGCTTTTTTATTCGTTAACAACTTGTTATGAATCAACGATTGATCTATCCCCTCACAATAGTTATAAATACCATCAGACATAACATTAGGTATTTAACATGACATTAGCAACACCCCTAGAAATGTTTTATCAATGGGAAGAAACGCATCCAGAAACTGTATATTTGAAGCAGCCTGTTGAAGGTGTCACCAAAGACTTTACTTGGCGCGAAACTGCGCTTCAAGCTCGAAAGGTCGCGGCAGTCTTGCTAGCAATGGAATTACCTAAAGGTAGTAATATCGCCATTTTGTCAAAAAACTGTGCCGAATGGTTCATAACGGATTTGGCTATCATGTTGGCAGGCCATGTCTCTGTGCCTATATATTCCACAGCGGGAGAAAAGACTATTCGTTATGTATTGGATCATGCTCAATGCCCTGTAATATTTGTGGGTAAACTAGATGATACTGAGAAACAAGTCGCAGCGATTGATGGAAATATTACTAAGTTGGCATTTCCCTATCCTAACATTCCTGCCGACAAACAATGGGATGAAATATTACAAGCTGAACCCTATATGGATAAGCCCGTCCCAGCGCTAGATTCGATAATGACCATAGTTTATACCTCTGGTAGTACAGGTAACCCAAAAGGTGTAGTTCATAACTATGAGTCTATATGCTGGGCTGCGTCGAATTCATTAGACGAGTTAACAGTGGATCAAAATGACCGCATACTTAGTTATTTACCTTTAGCGCATATTACTGAACGAGTATTGGTAGAGATTGCGAGTTTTTACTCGGGTATGCGAATTAACTTTTTAGAATCTTTGGATACGTTTTCTAGAGATGTGAATGCGACAGAGCCTACGTTGTTTATTTCTGTACCTCGTTTGTGGACTCGCTTCCAAATGGGGGTGTTAGCCAACATGCCACAAAAGAAACTCGACTTTTTGCTACGGATACCGGTTGTGTCGGGTTTAGTCAGTAAAAAAATCCGTACCAAGTTAGGTTTAGGTAAAGCCCGACTTTGCGCCAGTGGTTCAGCGCCTATTCCTGCTTCTACCTTAGAATGGTTCAGAAAGATTGGTGTTAACATTTCTGAAGGCTGGGGGATGACAGAAAACAGTGCTTATGGCACAAGTTGTGTGCCGTTTAGAGCAGATAAAATCGGCTGTATTGGTAGAGCGTATAAAGGTGTAGATATACGTATTGCTGAAGATGGCGAAATCCAAGTTAAAGGGCCTTGTAATATGAAAGAATATTACTTAGAGCCAGAGAAAACTGCTGAGGTGTTAACAGAAGATGGTTATCTGAAGACTGGAGATAAAGGTTCTATTGATAGTGATGGGTACATTAAAATTACCGGTCGACTAAAAGAGATCTTCAAAACCGCAAAAGGCAAATATATAGCCCCAGTTCCTATCGAATCAAAATTGATGGCTAACTCATCTATTGAACAAGTATGCGTAACTGGTTCGCAGTTGAAGCAACCTATCGGATTGGTGGTATTGTCTTTAGAGGCTTTGAAGCAAGATGCAGATGAGATTGAACAGAGTTTGTTGGCTACCTTAAATGAAGTAAATGCAACGCTTGAGAGCCATGCTGTGCTCGACCATCTTGTAATCATGAAAGATGAGTGGACTGTTGATAATGGACTTTTGACTCCTACCCTTAAGTTAAAAAGGCATAACCTTGAAGAGCAATACGATAGCTTAATAAATGGGGAGCTGCGAGGCAAAATTTCGAAGCAACAATAAAAACAACCTTATATGGAGTGCCATTTGTAAATAGTTCGGCGTAACCAAGCAATGAAATCGTAAAGATTTGTAAAGATTGTAAAGCTTGCGTAAAGCGCCGAACTTAAGGCTGTGTTTTCCTTACTATTAATGAATAATTTCGTTAATGTTGGAAACCCCTATGAAAAAAGTGTTCAAACCCATTTCCCTTCTTTCCATTTTGTTACTCAGTGCTTGTGGAAGCTCAAGCGACAACAATGACACAGAATTCGTTGACTCATATTTACAATTCTATAATGGTTCAGCAAATAGCGCCGCGACATTAATTGCAGAAGTAGATGGGAATACACTTGGTACGGCTACTTATGGCGATGCCTCGGGGCTCATTACTGCAGAAAGCGGTGATGTAGACTTGGAGTTTTACCGAATCGACGCTGATGATCAAAAAGTGACGTTGGAAGAGGTCACAGTTGACCTATCCGATGGTGAAAAAGTACTAATGATTTTAAGTGGTGACTATGAAGCCCCTTCTTTTATTGCTAATCGTTTTACTCGTGAAGACCTTGAAGATCATTTTCGCTTATTTGCTACTTCAGTTATAACGGGGACGGCGGGATATGACCTGTATATGAGTGCTGCAGGTGAACCATTTAGCGCAGCTAGCCCATTAGGTACTATCAACTACCAACAGTTTGATGAGTTAGATTATTGGGACCCAGATTCAGATAGTGATTATTTTGAAGAAGGTGAATATATTCTCTATCTAACAGAACCGGGTTCAAATGAACCGTTTTATGAAAGCGCGACTATTAGTTTTGCCTTCGACACCGAATATGTACTAGTACTACGAACCACTTCTGGTGCAATTCAAGATAACGTAGTGGTAGATTTAATTATAAACTCTTCTGCTGTAGCCAATTACGCAGATGAAGACGCCACCGGCCAATACCGCATATACAACAGTTTAGATGACGAAACAGCCGTCAGTCTAAGTCTAGCCGGAAACGACGGTACCAGTGTTGATACCACGCTGAGTGCAAATACTGTAAGCGCTTTTAATGAAGTTGAATTTGGCGACTATCGACTAACAGCTACGCTAGATGACGAAGCATTCAACAATCGATTAGTAACCTTGAATCAAGGTGAGAGTAAGGCCATCATCCTGTATCGAGATGAAGACGCTCAGCTCAACTCAATTTCATTTAAAGAGAGTAACTTGCCACAAGTGTTCGATCATCAATTACAAATAGTAAACTTAGTACCTGATTATTTTGACATTGATTTCTATTTTGTCCGTCAAGACGAAACCATTGAAAGTGCTGAGTACCAAGTTGCTGGTTTGGACTTCGAAGAAAGTAGAAGTATTATTTTACCTAGCGACTTCTATGAATTGATTGCGGTATTTGATGATAGCAATGATACTCAGATACTTCTCGATAGAACTGAATTGTTAGGTATTAATGAAGAAGTTAACTATATCATCACAGTTGAAAAAACAGATGACTCGGCTACAGGTTTCAAGATTTCTATACTCAAATGATCTTAACTTAGCGTAAAAGGGCCTCTTCGGAGGCTTTTTTTTTATTTAATAAAAAGTACATAGCCTTGAATTATCCGTCCTGCATACACACTCTTTGGTTAAATGACGCCCTGAGAGACAAAACGCCATCTTTATTAGTATTTTTTGAATATTGCACTATCGCTGCATAGTGTTTTCTGTTAGTATTTCGCGCCCTTTTAACTGGGGTATGTATAAAAAAGCAGCTAAGTGCTGTTTTTTTGCAGTGAAACGACTCGGGAGAGTCTTAATTTTAATAGCGGAGCACTAACATGATCCAAATGCAAACTAACCTGGATGTTGCCGATAATTCTGGCGCTCGCAGGGTTCAGTGTATTAAGGTTCTTGGTGGCTCGCATCGCCGTTATGCACATATTGGTGACATCATTAAAGTTACTGTAAAGGAAGCAATTCCTCGCGGTAAAGTAAAAAAAGGTGATGTACTAACTGCAGTGGTGGTGCGTACTAGAAAAGGCGTTCGTCGTCCTGATGGATCTTCGATCCGTTTCGACAGCAACGCAGCTGTTTTGCTTAATGCAAACAAGCAACCGATTGGTACGCGTATCTTTGGTCCGGTTACTCGAGAACTTCGTGTGAATAACATGAAAATTGTCTCGCTAGCCCCTGAGGTATTATAAGGAGTCACGATATGGCTAATAAAATTCGTCGTGATGATGAAATCATCGTTTTGGCAGGTAAAGACAAAGGAAAACAAGGCAAAGTGCTTAAAGTTATTCCTGCGGCTAACCGTCTAATCGTTGAAGGTGTGAACATTATCAAGAAACACACAAAGCCTAACCCTCAATTGGGTGAAGCGGGTGGTATTGTTGAGAAAGAAGCATCGATTCACGTATCAAATGTAGCGATCTACAACTCGAAAACGGGTAAAGCAGATCGTGTGGGTTTCCGTCTTGAAGGTGAGAAGAAAGTACGTTTCTTCAAATCAGACGGCGAACTAGTTTAAAAAATTGGAGAGTACGATGGCGAAACTGCATGATTACTATAAAGACACAGTTGTAGCGGAACTTGCTAAGCAGTTCAACTACAAAAGCGTCATGCAAGTCCCTCGGATTGATAAAATCACTTTAAACATGGGTTTAGGTGAAGCGGTAGCGGACAAGAAGGTATTAGAAAATGCCACGGCTGACATGCAAGCAATTGCAGGTCAAAAGCCTATTGTAACTGTTGCTCGCAAATCTGTAGCGGGTTTTAAAATCCGTGAAGGTTATCCGATTGGCTGTAAAGTAACCCTACGTGGTGAACGTATGTGGGAATTCTTTGAACGTTTAGTTTCAATAGCAATTCCTCGTATCCGCGATTTCCGTGGCTTAAATCCTAAGTCATTCGATGGTCGTGGTAACTATAGCATGGGCGTTCGTGAGCAAATTATCTTCCCTGAAATCGACTTCGATAAAGTGGATAAGATACGCGGTATGGATATTACTATCACTACCAGCGCACAAACCGATGCGGAAGCACACGCTTTATTAAGCGCGTTTAACTTCCCGTTTAAAAAGTAAGGTGTAGGGTTATGGCAAAAGAATCAATGAAAGCGCGCGAAGTAAAACGTGCGAAGCTAGTTGTTAAGTTCGCAGCAAAACGCGCAGCACTTAAAGCAACTATCAGCGATGTCAACTCTTCTGACGAAGAACGTTGGGACGCTGTTCTTAAGCTACAACAACTGCCACGTGATTCATCTGTAAGTCGTAAGCGTAATCGCTGCAACATTACAGGTCGTCCACATGGTTTCCTACGCAAGTTTGGCATGAGTCGTATCAAGTTGCGTGAAGCAGCGATGCGCGGTGAAGTGCCTGGCTTGAAAAAAGCCAGTTGGTAAGGGGTAGCTAATATGAGTATGCAAGATCCTATCGCGGATATGTTTACCCGCGTACGTAATGGCCAGATGGCTAGCAAGGTTTCTGTCACTATGCCTTCATCTAAAGTACGAGTTGCTATTGCAGCAGTGCTTAAAGAAGAAGGTTATGTTTCTGATTTTGCTGTGTCTGGTGACGTAAAGCCGGTATTAGAAGTAACGTTAAAGTACTTCGAAGGCAAAAAAGTAATCGAGAGCATTGAGCGCGTAAGTCGCCCTGGTCTACGCATCTATAAGAAAAAAGATGAGTTGCCAAAAGTAATGGGTGGTTTAGGTGTAGCTATCGTGTCTACCTCTAAAGGTGTGATGACTGACCGTGCAGCGCGTAAAGCGGGTATGGGTGGTGAGATCATCGGCTACGTAGCGTAAGGGGAATCAAATGTCACGTATAGCAAAAGCTCCTGTTGATGTGTTGTCTGGTGTAGAAATTTCTATTGCCGGTCAAGAAATCACAGTTAAAGGTAAAAATGGCACACTTACTCGTGTGTTTAACGAAGCGGTTGAAGTAGTACAAGAAGAAAACCAATTGGTTGCTAAACCTCGTGAAGGTGCAGTAAATGGTTGGGCTCAAGCTGGTACCGCTCGCTCTTTGTTGAACAACATGATTGTTGGTGTTGCTGAAGGTTTTGAGAAGAAATTGTTGTTAAACGGTGTTGGTTACCGTGCGCAAGCACAAGGTAAAAAACTAAATTTGACGCTAGGTTTCTCACACCCTGTAGCATACGAAATGCCTGAAGGTATTTCTGTTGAAACTCCTAGTCAAACTGAAATCATCGTTAAAGGCGTTGATAAGCAGTTGATAGGTCAGGTTGCAGCTAACATCCGCGCATACCGTCCGCCAGAGCCTTATAAAGGTAAAGGTGTTCGTTACGCTGATGAAGTTGTGCGTCGTAAAGAAGCTAAGAAGAAGTAAGGAGTTAGTACGATGGATAAAAAATCAGCTCGTTTACGTCGCGCTACTCGTGCACGTAAAAAAATTAGTGAATTGGCTGCGCATCGCTTGGTTGTTAATCGCACACCGCGTCACATATATGCTCAGTTAATCGCTCCAAGTGGTTCTGAAGTATTGGCGTCGGCTTCAACAGTTGAAACTGAACTAGCTGGTAGCCTTAAAGGCACAGGTAATTCAGCGGCAGCAGCAGCTATTGGCAAAGCGATCGCAGAACGCGCTATTGAAAAAGGCATCAAATCAGTTGCTTTTGACCGTAGTGGGTTTAAATATCACGGTCGTGTTAAAGCATTGGCTGATGCAGCTCGCGAAGCTGGTCTTCAGTTCTAGGAGTTAATTATGGCTAAAGTAGAAGTTCAAAACGGTGGTGATCTGTTAGAAAAGCTAATTGCCGTCAACCGTGTATCTAAAGTAGTTAAGGGTGGTCGTATCTTTAGCTTTACTGCTTTGACAGTAGTAGGTGACGGAAATGGTCGTGTAGGTTTTGGTTACGGTAAAGCACGTGAAGTGCCTGCTGCGATTCAAAAAGCTATGGAAAAAGCACGTCGCAATATTGTGACTGTTGATCTTAATGGCAACACGCTACAGCACCCAATAAAAGGTCGTCACTCAGGCTCTAAAGTTTACATGCAGCCAGCATCTGAAGGTACTGGTATTATCGCCGGTGGTGCGATGCGTGCAGTACTTGAAGTGTCGGGTGTACAAAACGTACTTTCAAAATGTTACGGATCTACCAATCCAATTAACGTTGTGCGTGCAACTATTAATGCGTTGACAGAAATGAATTCGCCTGAATCAGTTGCTGCTAAACGTGGATTGTCTGTATCAGAAATTTTGGGGTAAATGAACATGGCAAAGATGATTAAAGTAAAGCAAACAAAAAGCTCTATCGGTCGTCTACCTAAACATAAAGCAACGCTTACAGGTTTAGGTCTACGCAAAATCGGTCATGTTCGTGAATTAGAAGATACCCCTTCTGTCCGTGGCATGATCAACCGTGTATTTTACATGGTTGAAGTAGTGGAGGAGTAAGAGATGTATTTAAATACTTTGGCTCCTGCACCTGGAGCAAAAAATTCTGGTAAACGTGTGGGCCGTGGTATGGGCTCTGGTCTTGGAAAAACTGGTGGCCGTGGTCACAAAGGTCAAAAGTCTCGCTCAGGCGGTTCTGTAAAACCTGGTTTTGAAGGCGGGCAAATGCCAATCCAACGTCGACTTCCTAAGTTCGGTTTCACTTCTCGTAAATCTATGGTTTCTGACCAAGTTACGTTGAGCGAAATTGCAAAAGTAGAAGGCGATGTGGTTTCACTTGAAACTTTAAAAGCAGCAGGTCTTGTTAAAAAAGAAATGTTGTTCGTTAAAGTGATGAAAAGTGGTGAAATTTCACGTGCCGTAACGGTTAGTGGTTTAAAGGTATCAAAAGGCGCTCTTGAGTCAATCAAGGCAGCTGGCGGTAAAGTAGAGGAATAGGCTAGATGGCTAAACCAGGACAGGATTCAAGCGCTAAAGGCGGCTTGAGCGAGCTTAAATCAAGATTGTTGTTCGTACTTGGTGCGATCATAGTATTTAGGTTGGGTTCTTACGTACCTATTCCTGGTATTGACGCTGCGGTGTTAGCTCAGTTATTCGAGCAACAGAAAGGTACAATCGTAGAAATGTTTAACATGTTCTCCGGTGGTGCTCTTGAACGCGCGTCAGTTCTAGCCCTAGGCATCATGCCTTATATTACAGCTTCAATTATTATTCAGTTGATGTCTCATATGCATCCACCGATGATGGAGCTGAAAAAGGAAGGCGAAGCCGGACGTCGTAAAATTAGTCAATACACACGTTATTTCACGTTGGTGTTGGCTTCTTTCCAAGCAGTTGGGATCGCGACGAATTTGCCAAATCTTATACAAGGTTTGGTGATTAACCCTGGTTTTGGTTTTTACTTTACAGCATGGATAAGCTTAGTCACGGGAACTATGTTCTTAATGTGGTTAGGTGAACAAATTACAGAGAGAGGTATTGGTAACGGTATCTCTATTCTGATTTTTGCCGGTATTGTTTCTGGTTTGCCCTCAGCATTAGGTAATGTTGCTGAGCAAGCAAGACAAGGTGAACTGAACTTATTGTTCTTGATGTTAGTAGGCGTAATTATTATTGCCGTTACTTACTTTGTGGTGTTTGTAGAGCGTGGTCAACGACGAATTGTTGTTAATTATGCTAAGCGTCAACAAGGTCGTAAGGTTTTTGCTGCACAAAGCACGCATTTACCTTTGAAAGTGAACATGGCAGGTGTTATTCCTCCAATTTTTGCATCAAGTATTATTTTGTTTCCGGGCACTATTGCAAATTGGTTTGGTCAGAATGAGTCGTTGTCTTGGTTACAAGACGTAGCGCTGCAGTTGTCCCCTGGACAACCTTTGTATGTGATGTTGTATGCTGCGACGATTATTTTCTTTTGTTTCTTCTATACTGCGTTGGTATTTAACCCTCGCGAAACAGCAGATAACTTAAAGAAATCTGGCGCTTTTGTTCCAGGTATTCGTCCAGGTGAACAAACATCTAAATATGTTGATAAAGTGATGACACGCCTAACTTTGGCTGGTGCACTTTACATAACCTTTATATGTTTAGTGCCTGAGTTCATGTTAATCGCTTGGAACGTTCCGTTCTATTTTGGCGGTACATCATTGCTAATTATGGTAGTGGTAATCATGGATTTCATGGCGCAGGTGCAGACCCATTTGATGTCTAATCAATATGAGTCTGTTCTTAAAAAAGCTAATCTTAAAGGCTACGGTCGTTAGACCTAGTCGATAAGTTAGCGATTTACGGAGTGATGAAATGAAAGTTCGTGCATCCGTCAAGCGGATTTGCCGTAACTGTAAAGTCGTTAAGCGCAACGGTGTTGTGCGTGTGATTTGCAGTTCTGACCTTAAGCATAAGCAAAGGCAAGGTTAATCGACTGGATTGGGGGTCGTCTAGATACTCTAGCGCCTCAATCCTTAATTGCAATTTAGTCGTTGGGTAAGTATCCTATCGGGCTTTTTAGGCTGATGACTATTAAATATGAGGAGTACTGTTAATGGCCCGTATCGCTGGCATTAACATCCCTGAGCACAAACATACAGTAATTGCTTTATCAGCAATTTACGGTGTTGGCTCTACACGTGCGAAAAGCATTTGTGTAGCTGCTGGTGTTGCAGAGACAACCAAGATTAAAGATCTTGATGAAGAACAGATTGATAAGCTTCGTGATGAAGTCGCTAAGTTCACAGTTGAAGGTGACCTTCGCCGTGAAGTATCAATGAGTATTAAACGTTTGATGGACTTAGGTTGCTTCCGTGGTATTCGCCACCGTCGTAGTCTTCCTCTACGTGGTCAGCGCACTAAAACTAATGCGCGTACCCGTAAAGGTCCTCGCAAAGCAATAAAACGATAAGCGGGGGATATTATGGCTAAAGCACCAACCAAAACGCGTAAGCGCGTAAAACGTCAAGTTGCTGATGGTATGGCTCATATTCATGCCTCTTTCAACAATACAATAGTGACTATTACTGACCGTCAGGGCAACGCTCTGTCATGGGCAACATCAGGTGGTTCTGGTTTCCGTGGTTCACGTAAATCTACCCCTTTTGCTGCGCAAGTAGCTGCTGAACGCGCTGGAATAGCCGCTCAGGATTACGGTTTGAAAAACATAGAAGTGTTCGTTAAGGGCCCAGGTCCAGGTCGTGAATCTGCGATCCGAGCTTTGAACGCTGCTGGTTATAAAATCACTAATATTACCGATGTGACACCTATTCCTCACAACGGTTGTCGTCCACCGAAAAAACGTCGCGTTTAATCGACGGACAGTTGGAGAAAGATCATGGCAAGATATTTGGGTCCAAAACTCAAACTTAGCCGTCGCGAAGGAACAGATTTATTCCTTAAAAGCGGCGTTCGAGCAATCGAATCGAAATGTAAAATAGATACCGCACCTGGTCAACATGGCGCCCGTCGTGGCCGTTTGTCTGATTACGGTGTTCAGTTACGTGAAAAGCAAAAAGTACGTCGTATGTACGGTGTATTGGAAAAGCAATTCCGTAACTATTATAAAGAAGCAGCACGCTTAAAAGGCAATACAGGTGAAAACTTGTTACAGCTTTTAGAGCAGCGTCTAGACAATGTAGTATACCGTATTGGATTTGCTAGTACTCGTGCAGAAGCACGTCAACTAGTGAGCCATAAAGCCATTTTGGTTAACGGTAAAGTTGTTAACGTTCCTTCTTTTAACGTTTCTGCTGATGATGTTGTTTCAGTTCGTGAGAAAGCGAAAAAGCAAGCACGTATTGTTGCTGCATTGGAACTAGCAGATCAGAGAGAAAAACCAACTTGGATTGAAGTAGACAATAAAAAGATGGAAGGCACATTTAAACGTGTTCCTGAAAGAACTGATTTGTCTGCAGATATTAACGAACAGTTGATCGTCGAACTTTACTCTAAGTAAAGCTTAAAGAAGAGAGGAAACAATGTCGGGTTCTGTAACTGAATTCTTAAAACCAAGATTAGTTGAAATTGATAACGTCTCGTCAACTCGCGCAAAGGTCACACTTGAACCTTTAGAACGTGGGTTTGGCCATACGCTAGGTAACGCGTTGCGTCGCATCTTATTGTCTTCAATGCCAGGATGTGCTGTAACAGAAGTTGAAATCGATGGTGTGTTGCATGAATACAGCACCAAAGAAGGCGTTCAGGAAGATGTTATTGAGATATTGCTTAACCTTAAAGGTTTAGCCGTGCGTCTTGAAGGCAAAACTGAAGCAACACTAACTTTAGTGAAATCCGGTGCGGGCCCAGTATTAGCTGGTGATATCCAGCATGATGGCGATGTGGAAATTGTTAACCCTGACCATGTGGTTTGTACTTTAACTGGCGAAGCTGAACTTAGCATGCGTATTAAAGTAGAAATGGGTCGAGGTTATGTTCCTGCATCAACTCGTCGCTCTTCAGAAGAAGATGATCGTCCTATTGGTCGTTTATTAGTGGATGCTTCATACAGCCCTGTTGATCGTATATCTTACAATGTTGAGTCTGCTCGAGTTGAGCAACGAACTGACCTTGATAAGTTGATCATCGATATGGAAACAAATGGCACAATTGATCCGGAAGAAGCAATTCGTCGCGCAGCTACTATTTTAGCTGAGCAGTTAGACGCATTTGTGGAATTGCGTGATATTTCTGAGCCAGTTGAAAAAGAAGAAAAACCGGAATTTGATCCGATTTTACTTCGTCCAGTTGATGACCTTGAGCTAACTGTACGTTCAGCTAACTGTTTGAAAGCCGAAGCCATTCAATATATTGGTGACCTAGTACAACGTACTGAAGTTGAGTTGTTAAAAACTCCTAACTTAGGTAAAAAGTCTCTTACAGAGATTAAAGATGTGCTAGCTTCTCGTGGACTGTCTCTAGGCATGCGTCTAGAAAACTGGCCACCAGAGTCAATCGCTGAAAAAGATTAATTAGGTTTTTTAAACCTGATTTGTAAAGAAGGATAAAACTATGCGCCATCGTAAAAGTGGTCGTCAGTTAAATCGTAACAGCAGTCATCGTCAAGCTATGTTTAAAAACATGGCTGGTTCTTTGGTAAAACATGAGTTAATTAAAACAACTCTACCAAAGGCGAAAGAATTGCGTCGCGTAATTGAACCTCTAATCACACTTGCTAAGCAAGACAGTGTAGCTAATCGCCGTTTGGCAATGGCTCGTACTGGTGATAAAGAAGTTGTTGGTAAATTGTTCAACGAACTTGGACCTCGCTATGAAGAGCGTCCAGGTGGCTATATCCGCATTTTGAAGTGTGGATTCCGTACTGGTGATAAAGCACCTATGGCTTATGTTGAATTGGTTGATCGCCCTGAAGTTGAAGCAGTCGAAGAGATTGAAGAGACAGAAGCGGAATAAACAACCGTACTGAATTAAAAAAGCCAGACACAAGTCTGGCTTTTTTATTTTTAAAACAAAATTATTATTTGTTTTCTAATGCTTGAGAAAGCTCTTCCGTAGTGGCTCCGCCATTTATCGCGTACGTTTCTAAATCTTCTATGCTGACACCTGAGTTTTGTGCAGTTTCGATTATTTTTCTTATTTGCTCTCTTTCTGTACTTGATTCTCGAACTGCTGCAGTGATAACTGTTTCAGCATCGTTGGGAAATACTGCTAGTAGTGCTTCAACTACATACTCTCCAACAAAAGGGACTGCTCCTATTGCAGATTGCAATATTTCCACGATCTTACTGGGATGTGCTTTCGCTAGGGATTGTACAATATAGTCTGCCGAGTCTGGTTCGGTAATCACCGCAATCCTGACTATTTCATTTAATTCTTCAGGTGTTGAATCGGCTGCGGCTGTCACCACAAAGTCAATATAACTCGGGTCGGCATTAATGGCTGTTTCCACTATGCTTGTACAACTACTTATTCCTTTATTTAATGCAAGCTTTACCACTTCTTCAGCTAAAGTGGGCTGGGCAGATATCGCTGCGTGTATAATTTCCTTATATTTTTGTGGATACAAATCTAATGCTGTATCTACTATCGACGCTGCTTTTTGCGGATAGTGGCCCACTATGGCTTTAATCGCTCTACCAATGGTGACATTTTGTTCTACTTGTACTTGAAGAAACCTTTCATTCATTTCATTAGGAATGTTTGCGGATCCCTTCACATCTGTACTGGTACTCGCTAAGGCACTATCTATCAGAACAAATGAACTAAATGATAACGCTAACCCGACAATATTTTTCATCTTTATCTCGCCCATGTTTACAACATCAGAACTTTGCTAAACAATAATCTAAGACATCATCGCCAATATATAATTCAATCTAACATAATTGAATGCACTTTAAGCACCTAGACGCAAAAATAGTCAGTTAATACAAAAAAACAATTAATTTTCAAAAAAAGCTTGCATGGATATCTGTTATCTCTATAATGCGCCCTCGCTTCAAGGGAGACCACTTAGGACTCTGGCAACGAGTTAGAATTTCTAAGTAGTTGCTAATTAGCCAAGGCTATGTTTGATGCGGGATGCAGCGAGATTTAATTTGAAATTATTTTAAATAAATTGTTGACATCAAATGGAGATAGCGTAATATGCGCCTCCCGCTTAAGAGGGTCTACGGACAACATCTTAAGCCGCTAACGAAGTTAGCATGCTCTTTAACAATTAGAACAAGACAATCTGTGTGGACACTCACGAAGTGAGCGTTCACCAAAAAAATTCATATTTATATATTTAATTGAAGAGTTTGATCATGGCTCAGATTGAACGCTGGCGGCAGGCCTAACACATGCAAGTCGAACGGAAACATGTCTAGCTTGCTAGATGATGTCGAGTGGCGGACGGGTGAGTAATACTTAGGAACATGCCTTTGGGTGGGGGATAACTATTGGAAACGATAGCTAATACCGCATGACGTCTACGGACCAAAGGGGGCTTCGGCTCCCGCCCAGAGAGTGGCCTAAGCGAGATTAGCTAGTTGGTGTGGTAAAGGCTCACCAAGGCGACGATCTCTAGCTGTTCTGAGAGGAAGATCAGCCACACTGGAACTGAGACACGGTCCAGACTCCTACGGGAGGCAGCAGTGGGGAATATTGCACAATGGGGGAAACCCTGATGCAGCCATGCCGCGTGTGTGAAGAAGGCCTTCGGGTTGTAAAGCACTTTCAGTTGTGAGGAAAGTTTGATGGTTAATACCCATTAGATGTGACGTTAACAACAGAAGAAGGACCGGCTAACTCCGTGCCAGCAGCCGCGGTAATACGGAGGGTCCGAGCGTTAATCGGAATTACTGGGCGTAAAGCGCACGCAGGCGGTTTGTTAAGCTAGATGTGAAAGCCCCGGGCTCAACCTGGGAATAGCATTTAGAACTGGCAGACTAGAGTCTTGGAGAGGGGAGTGGAATTTCTGGTGTAGCGGTGAAATGCGTAGATATCAGAAGGAACATCAGTGGCGAAGGCGACTCCCTGGCCAAAGACTGACGCTCATGTGCGAAAGTGTGGGTAGCGAACAGGATTAGATACCCTGGTAGTCCACACCGTAAACGCTGTCTACTAGCTGTTTGTGGATTTAATCCGTGAGTAGCGCAGCTAACGCGATAAGTAGACCGCCTGGGGAGTACGGCCGCAAGGTTAAAACTCAAATGAATTGACGGGGGCCCGCACAAGCGGTGGAGCATGTGGTTTAATTCGATGCAACGCGAAGAACCTTACCTACTCTTGACATACAGAGAACTTTTCAGAGATGAATTGGTGCCTTCGGGAACTCTGATACAGGTGCTGCATGGCTGTCGTCAGCTCGTGTCGTGAGATGTTGGGTTAAGTCCCGCAACGAGCGCAACCCTTGTCCTTAGTTGCCAGCCTTAAGTTGGGCACTCTAAGGAGACTGCCGGTGACAAACCGGAGGAAGGTGGGGACGACGTCAAGTCATCATGGCCCTTACGAGTAGGGCTACACACGTGCTACAATGGCGAGTACAGAGGGAAGCGAACCTGCGAGGGTAAGCGGATCCCTTAAAGCTCGTCGTAGTCCGGATTGGAGTCTGCAACTCGACTCCATGAAGTCGGAATCGCTAGTAATCGCAAATCAGAATGTTGCGGTGAATACGTTCCCGGGCCTTGTACACACCGCCCGTCACACCATGGGAGTGGGTTGCAAAAGAAGTAGCTAGTCTAACCTTCGGGAGGACGGTTACCACTTTGTGATTCATGACTGGGGTGAAGTCGTAACAAGGTAACCCTAGGGGAACCTGGGGTTGGATCACCTCCTTACTATTACGGCGAACGTTTGCTTCGTTGAGTGTTCACACAGATTGTTTTGTTTTGATGAAGAGAACCGAGAGATTTCGTTATTACGAGATTTTTTGTTCTAGGCAAGTCGCAGGAGAAGCGAGTGAAGGAGTGTACATCAGTACATGACTGAATGAGCGACGACGAAGACGCAGCATAGGACGAAAAAACGAAGTAAGAACGGGGCTATAGCTCAGCTGGGAGAGCGCCTGCCTTGCACGCAGGAGGTCAGCAGTTCGATCCTGCTTAGCTCCACCAAATTGCTTGCGCAATAATAGGCTTGTAGCTCAGCTGGTTAGAGCGCACCCCTGATAAGGGTGAGGTCGGCAGTTCAAGTCTGCCCAAGCCTACCAATTTCGCATAGCGAAAATTGAAGCTCTTGGTTTTAATAAGATTAAGTAACCTTAATCAATGTGTACTGTTTAATGTATCAAGCAGTATTTATTGATTAAGGTTTTTTAAACCTTAATTGT
>NZ_JBDVXF010000044.1:0-484646 GCF_039964565.1 Paraglaciecola sp. | reverse complement strand
ACATAGCCTTGGCTAATTAGCAACTACTTAGAAATTCTAACTCGTTGCCAGAGTCCTAAGTGGTCTCCCTTGAAGCGAGGGCGCATTATAGAGATAACAGATATCCATGCAAGCACTTATTTAAAATAAATGTTTAAGTGGTCAAGAAGCATACAAAAAGTAGAAAATTCACGCTTTATTGCCTAGTTAAGGTCATAGGATTGTGGATACTTAGCGTTACTGTTTGCGAAAACCCTATAAATGGGTACCATAAGTGCGCTTTATATTCTTATAACCATAAAATCTTTTTAGGTAGCGTCACATGAATCCATCTTTTATTTTGAATATTATTATTACAGCGATTATCGCTATTGTTATATATGTCATTTTACCCATGATAGCGTCAGAAATGCCCAATAACCTAGCTGCGGCTCTCGGAGTCTTATTAGGTGGCTTGTTAGTACCTGGCTTAGTAAGGCTGTCTTCATCAACAAGTTCATCTGGTGATAAAGGTGATTCATCAACTGTATCTACACTTTATGTAGGAAACCTGCCTTATCGTGCGGATGAAGAAGCGGTACAAGCACATTTCGAACAACAAGGTAATGTTGTTTCTGTACGACTAATGAAAGATCGCCGAACTGGTAAAAGGAAGGGATACGGCTTTGTTGAGATGAATGCGAAGGGAGCGGCTAAGGCAATTAAAAATCTAAACGATTCGACTTTCCAAGAACGGACTTTAAAAGTTCGCTTAGCGAAAGAGAAAGTTGAAGACGAATAGTTACCTATAAGTAATAAAGCCAGTATTAAGCTGGCTTGATTACTTATGTATATTTAGTAGCTATCAGTATTATTCTGGTTGATAACCTTTCGGCAAATTGTCCACAAGTTTTTGATTGAATTCGTTGAAACGATTAATCGCAGATATTAGATCTGGAGTGGCTACATCACTTCCTAAATTGTTAATCAATTCATTCACCATGTTTTCGTACGATTCGCTATCTTCTAATTGAAGTCTCGATCCTTCTAGCACATTAAGTAATTTATCAAGATAGTCAGCGACAGGCTTTACTGATTTTGCTGGATTGCTATCTACACTATCTCCATCAAATCGAGAAACCGTTTCGTACGCTTTGATCACCTGAGTGTTTTCAACCTTCGTCAACTGTAAAGCAAAACTGGATAATTCTTGTTCATCAAACCCAAGTTCTAAAGCTTGATTAAAAGCGGTTTCAATATCGCCATTAAAAAACTCTTCAGCAAGATCATTAGCATCAGACACTAATTGACCAATAGCTTTGAGTTCATCCTCATCTAACTCGCCTCTAACCGAAAACGAAAATGAACTTTCTTGGTAGAACACCGCATTTTGTTCAATTACTTCAGTAGTAGGTTGTTGCTGTTCTATAACGTTATTAGTTTCTAATGCGGAGTTGGTTTCCGGTACCTCTGTCTTAGTATCCACTTGAGTTACAGTGTTATCGTCACTTTGTTCGGAATCAATGGGGTTTTCATTTGATTCTGAATTTTGTATTTGTTGCTGCACCTGTCGTTGACTGAGTTCAAATTGCTCTAAATCTTCAAAAGTAATTTTAACTGTATCGCCATCTCTGGTGCGAATACTTAGTTCACCTGATTCTTGTTTTGCATAAGAGACACTGGAAGATTCAACAATAGCCTGATTTGTATTTTGCAAATCGACTGCGTCAGAGTTAAAAACCTCGCGCTTAAGATTTGCAATACCCTCTTCTATTAAACTCTTACTTTGCCCTATGCCATTAGTAATTTCTTCATTTAAGAAACCTGCTAAATCTTGCTCTGCTAATTTAATGCCTTTTAACACGCCGGTTGAAGCTTGTTCGAATAGATCTTCAAGTTCACCGTCATCTGCCCCTCGACTTTGGGCGTTTTTAATCGCACCACCGATAAAACTGAGTACGTTCTTAGCTATTTCTTCAAAATCAAATGACAAAGCTTCAGACTCTTTTGAGTCAGGCACAGAAAAATTAGGTTTGTGCCTATCAATTTCAAGATTATTACTTAACGAATTTGTATATATCTTTACACCCAATGAAGTGCTAGAGCTAAATTGCGCCACACTCTGCGTTAAATGGTTACTTTGTCCACTTATCGCTTGTTTTAACCCCTCATCACGGAGTTGATTTTTGATACTGTTGTCGCTCCCCAGATGTTGGGGATTATCACCTAAAAAGGCTTTTAATTGACTAATGTTCATGGCAGATACCTCACTATCCTCAACTAACCATATCGGCCGCTACCCGTTAATACTTTAGCTAAACTTGTCCAAAAATTATACGTTTTATAAATTTTAGCTTTCGAATATATTGCAGAATGGCTAAAAACACTTTACCTTGCGCGTTTTTACCGTCTAAAAGATTGAGGCAATATATGCGGCCAACTGAAATTCAAGCTGACCATTACGATGAACAGTTGAAAAATAAAACGAAACTTATAAAAGAAAGTTTTGCTCAGTATGCCGCCCCCGAATTGGAAGTGTTTGCATCCGAACCACTAAATTATAGGTTAAGAGCCGAGTTTAGACTTTGGCATGAAGGTGATGAGTTACATCACGTCATGTTCGATCAAACGACTAAACAAAAATACCAAGTACATAGTTTCCCTCCCGCTAGCCTTCTTATTAATGAAGTTATGGTTGATTTAATTGCATTAATTAAAGTCAATGAGGCTGCACGCCGGAAATTATTCCAAATAGATTATCTAGCCACACTAAGTGGTGAAATCATTGTGTCTTTGCTCTATCACAAAGCCTTGGACGAGCAGTGGTCTACGGAAATGAGAAATATTCGTTCGTTGTTAAGCCAGAAATACAAAATTGATATTATCGGCCGAGCAAAAAAACAAAAAGTGATTCTAGACAAAGATTATGTCACCGAAGAGTTGACAATAGACCAACGTAATTACACCTTCAAACAAATCGAAAACAGTTTTACTCAACCCAATGCACGGGTCAACGTCAAAATGATCGAGTGGGCGTTGGATATTACTCAAAATAGCCAAGGAGATTTACTCGAACTATATTGCGGTTCCGGAAATTTTTCTGTGCCGCTAGCACAAAATTTTGAAAAAGTGTTAGCCACTGAAATATCCAAAACCTCTGTATCAGCAGCGCAACAAAATATTCAGCAAAACAATATAACCAATCTAAAAATCATCCGAATGTCGAGTGAGGAGTTTGTCCAAGCACAACAAGGTGTTAGAGAGTTTCGACGTTTAGAGGGAGTAAATTTAACTGACTACCAGTGCCAAACCGTATTAGTTGATCCACCTCGTGCTGGCTTAGACGATACTACAGTCGAGATGGTAAGCCAGTATGAAAATATAGTGTATATTTCGTGTAATCCGGACACGCTAAAACTCAATTTAGACACATTATTACTCACACATAGCATCACTAGGTTCGCGTTGTTTGACCAGTTCCCGTATACCCATCATGTAGAATGTGGGGTATATCTACAAAAAAAGTAACTAATTATTAGCTTGTTCTGCTTTAGCCTGCAAAGCTCCATTTACTACGAACCTTAGTTGAAGCTTCACTCTTTCAGCCACATTTAGTTTCTGCTCTTCCGACGCATCTAGTGCCTCGGCGCCAGCACTAAAAACTAACTTAACCATGGCCTCTGCTTGCAAATTTGCAATATTATACGGTAAACCAGTTGTAGAAATGGTGTAATCAGTCAGTTCTACGTTGAAGTGCTTAATTTCTCGCAATACCGCCGCCCTAAAAGCCATTGATGTACCGGTATGCTCCCGCAACAATAATCGAAAAACGTTATTGTTGGCGGTAATAAATTCCATAAAAGTATCCACAGAAGTGTTGATTACTCCTCCACCTGAAGCAATTCTCGCCCTAGCTTGCCGCATCAATTGACGCAAAGCTAAACCCGCTTCATCAACTAAGGTTAGCCCTAATTCATCAATATCTTTAAAGTGCCGGTAAAAAGAGGTGGGGGCTATACCTGCAGCTCGCGCAACCTCCCTTAGACTGATACTTGATAAGCTTCTCTGCTCATCCAATAGTAAAAACGCTGCTTCAATAATGGAACGACGTGTTCGTAATTTTTGCTCTTGACGGCTCAATAGTTACAACCTGCGGTTAGTGATCAAGTCAATATTTATGTAATTCTAACGTGAAAAAAGTAAAACACATACCCAAGAAATTTAACTCTTTGCTCATATATGACTTGCGAAACGACGAGGGCAACGTAAAATAGCGTACAGATGTAAGCTGAATTAAAATTTTTAAATGAAAAAACCCCGCCTGATACTCACCAATGTTTTGGTCTTTTCCATAACCGCATTAATAGCAGCGGTGTTGGTACCTCTTGAAGCATTAACCAACGGTTTCGATAGCGTCGAAATTATCGCGTGTTTAGTGTTAATTTACTTTTCAGGCATGTCAATTACTGCCGGTTATCACCGTTTATGGTCACATAAGGCGTATCAGGCGAATGTATTCGTCAGAATTGTATTGGCAATTGGTGGGGCAATGTCACTACAAAACAGTATTCTGCACTGGTGTTCAGATCATCGAATTCACCACAAACATGTTGATGACAATGATCAAGATCCCTATTCCGCAAAAAAAGGGTTTTGGTACTCTCATATTGGTTGGATGTTGAGAGAGTATCAAATTCACCGTTACGATGATTATAGTAACTGCAGAGATCTGCAAAAAGATGCAATAGTAATGTGGCAACATAAGCACTATTTGAAGGTTATGCTAAGCGCTAACTTTGGCCTGCCATTATTACTTGGTTGGTTAAACGGCGACATTTGGGGCATGTTATTATTAGCCGGCGTTTTCCGCCTAGTTGTGGTTCATCATGTAACTTTTTTCATTAACTCCTTAGCGCATATATGGGGAAAACAGCCATATACCGACAAAAACTCCGCTAGAGATAACGATATTTTAGCTTTTTTTACCTTTGGTGAGGGCTACCATAACTTCCACCATATATTTGAGTATGACTATAGAAATGGGATTAAATGGTGGCAGTTTGATCCCACAAAATGGCTAATCAAAGGGTTATCTGTTGTCGGCTGGGCTAGCAATCTTAGGCGCTGTCCGGAAGAAAGAATAGAAAAAGCTAAAGTCGCAATGCAACTAAAGTTAGCCCAGGAAAAAGTATCTAAATTACCTAATGCAGATGAAATATTAGCTAAAGTACAATTTGAGTATGAACTCCTAGCTCAACGCATGACAGAATATTACGCCGCCAAAAAACAACTAATGGCTATTAAGAAACAAAGTCTCAAACGCAGCTATGAAAACCTTGAAATGCATTACAGATATAAAGAGTTAAAACAAAGTTTAGCCCTACAAAAGCAAAAATGGTTACAGCTAAATCAGTTTGAGTTTTTACCAACTATGGCAAATTAAATACGTAGGAATTCATAGCGAGAGGTCTAATTTTGAGGCCTTTTTAAAATGTGGACTCTAAAGTAAAGAACAGGGCGACTAATAAAATAAACATCATATCTAAAATACATGATTGTAACCATTGTGCTCATTCTTTACCTTTTGCACCCAAACCAATTTTGCAATACTCAAAAAATGCAAAAATTGTTCTTATTGGTCAAGCCCCAGGTCTCAAAGCTCACCAAACCAATACTCCATGGAAAGACGCCTCAGGAGATAGGTTACGAAAATGGCTTGATATGCCAGAACAACAATTCTACGACAAACATTCCTTATCTATTGTACCCATGGGCTTTTGCTATCCTGGAAAAGGTAAGTCTGGTGATTTACCTCCTAGAAAAGAGTGCGCCCCCAAATGGCATCCCTATTTGCTTGAGTCTTACTCAAACAAACTTATCCTTCTAGTAGGAAAATACGCGCAAGACTATTATTTAAAAGACAAAAAAACACTGACCGAACGAATTAAAAATTGGCGCGACTATCAACCTAAGTATCTACCAATACCTCATCCTTCACCACGAAATAATATCTGGTTAAAAAGCAATAGGTGGTTTGAAGAAGAAGTCATGCCACAGATGCTTGCTAAGATTAGGGCGAAGTTGCAAGACTAAAAAACATGGTGACTCTCAAACGCAAATTAAAAAGTGTTTAGCGCAGGTGACAACAAGAGCAACAAATTATTGAAATCACTCCGAAGCCTTTAAACCTAAAACATCCCATAAACTTGCTTTTTAGTTGCTCCTTAGTAGTGTTTTTTTGAGGCTAAAAATTCTAAAAGCTGTTCATATGGCATGGGTTTCGCGAACAAATACCCCTGGGCTTCATCACACCCTAATTTCAGCATATAGCTCGCTTGTTCTCTTTTCTCAACTCCTTCCGCAATTGTAGACAAGCCAAGTTTATTACCAAGTGTCACGATAGTTTCTGCAATAAACGCAGATTTACCGGGATGAATTTCATTCACAAACGACCTATCAACTTTTAAACGGTCCAGAGGCAATTGTTGTAGGTAGCTCATAGAAGAGAACCCGGTACCAAAATCATCGATAGCAACTTTTACTCCAAACAATTTGAGTTCTTGCAAGGCTTCAATCACTATTTGTGGTTCATCCATCACCACGCTTTCAGTAATTTCTAACTCTATTCTATCGGGCTGAATACCAAATTCGGTGATTATATTTTTTACCGACTCAACAAAGTTTGGATCCCTAAACTGTGGCATTGAAATATTAACCGCCATTCGTAATCCAGTGTGACCTTGGTCAAACAATGCTCTTAGTTTCTTACATGACTCTTCCAATACCCATATCCCAATATCAATGATGAGACCTGAATATTCAGCTAATGGAACAAATACTGCCGGAGAAACGAATCCACCATCAGAGGTAGGCCAGCGTAATAATGCTTCCATCCCGACGATTTGTTCGGTTACTAAGTCCACTTGGGGTTGATACCAAAGTTGTAACTTCTTCCCTTGAAAATCTCTGGTTAACTGCCTGATCATGTCCAAGCGCCAAGTGGTTTCTTCTTCCATCTCAGGCGCATAGTACTCGAAATTAGTATTGAGATTTTTCTTAGCTTTATTTAATGCAATGTTGCTATGTTTAAGAATATTAATACCGCTTTGAGGTTTTCCATCTAGCCGACAAAAGCCAAAACTAGCAGAAAGCGGTAAAGTATGTTCTCCAGCTTTAAAGGGAGCCACAAAAATTTCATGTAATGTTTGTGGATTAACAAAAAACTCTACTCCTATTAAGCCAAAAACATCTGAGCCAATGCGTCCTATTCTGACTTTATCTAAAAAAGTTTCTTGCAACCGGTTAGTGACGGCTAGCAAGGTGCTGTTACCGGCATCTTGACCTAAGCCATCATTGATATCAGCAAAATGGTTAATATCAATAAGCGCCACTACAGGATTGTCAGCTTTGTTTCTAGCAACAACACAGTCATCCAACATATTGATAAATTCACTACGATTAGGCAGCTTTGTTAACCAATCTCTAAAAGCGGCAGTTCGAAGTTGGTGAAATAGATTCACGTTTTCATACCCAACAGAGATACTAGACAAAAATACTTCAAGTAATTGTTGGTCAATGGAATTAATTTCTTTGCCAATTTGCAAATAGACTGCGGCCTCGTATCCCGAACTATTTAGATACAGTACTGAGAATTCTTTTTCAAAAATATGCTCTTTAAGCTGCAAACAGCAATTTACAAATTTCACAATTCGAGCGTTATGTAGACTATCTAAACTTTCATTTATATAGGATGCGAATTCACCTGCGGCGCCGAGAATATATACGCCGTCGTCGTCTTTATCTAATACAGAACCGGCTCTGGCACACACAACCCCACCCGCCTCTAAACCGATAAGTGAACTAATTTGTGTAACCACACCTTCGCAAAAACTTTTAACGGAATGCTCTTCCATTAGGTTTGCAGCAGACACGATAATTTGCTGTAAGCCAAGACGACTTTGATTAATGGTCAATATTTGTTGGTACGAACGCAAAGAAGCAATAATGGTGGTCACTAATTTACTGCGAGTTAGTTCTGTTTTTGTTTTGTAGTCATTGATATCGTAATCTTTAATGACTTGTTCTTCAGGTGCATAACCAGGTTGCCCTGTTCTTAAAATAATGCGAGGTTCCATAACCTTCAACTCTTCGCGCATTATTTTTGCAACATTAAGGCCCGCATCATCTGACTCCATCACCACATCTAATAAAATTATGGCAATTGATGGCCCCATTTCTTTAATAATTTCTAGAGCCTCAACGCCAGAATAAGCATGAATAAAACGCAGAGCTTTTTCGTTTACAACCAAATCAGACAGTGCAAGCCTAGTGACAGAATGTATCTCTTCGTCGTCATCGACCACTAACACATTCCAAACACCGTTGATCTCTGGGGTGAACGGATGGATATCTTCTGATAAGAAAATTAATTCATCGTTTTCGTATTTGCTTGAGCTCATGTACATTCCATCAAGTTTGAGATCCTTCTATATGTCGCTGCTGCAATCAGTTCATATGTTTGGCATTCAATTACGTACCACCCAATAAATCACAAAAATTAATTGGAGTATCAACTTATTAATCAATATTTGCTAAAGTTAACATTTTTATTTGCTCATGTAACATGAATTAACGCAATATACAAAGTAACAAATTCAAAATTAAGGCAGCTTATTAAGTCTCATGAAAATAGAGTCTAATTCCCCACCCGCCACAAACCGATTACAACCGGTGCATTCACAAAAAGTAGATGTCAAAACAAGCGAGGCCAAAGTTCAACCTGATAATAGATTAAACAGGCAAACTACTCAAAAACGTATTTTGCATTGGTTCTCACAAGCAGGAATTCAAGAACAAGGTAGTACTTTTAAAACGGTAAACACCAGTGAAAAAATAAGACGCAAAAATGAATTATTAGCGCAAAAAAAATTTAGAAACCTAGAAAATATTCTAGGGAAGGCACTAGATTTTTGCCTAGATGACGGACGAGAAGAAGATTTAGATCCCGATTGGTTTTTTAGTTTTATAAAAATGGCTGAGGAAATTTTTTCTCCGGCGATGCAGGAACTGTGGGGTAAGATCTTTGCGGTTGAGACTGCAAGACCTGGTAGTTTCTCTTTAAAGACCCTTGGAGTTTTGAAACAACTTACCCAGAAAGATGCACAAATTTTTCGTCATGCTGTTAATCTAGCTAGTCGCCGTAAAGGTGAAGCAACCCCTAAACTGTTACTTGGTTATTATCAAAAAACCAGTCTCTGGTCATTTTTTAGTTCACATAATGAACATCAACTTAATTTGGCAAACTTTGGCTTAGGCTACCCAGATATTCTATCACTTGTGGACTTGGGGTTAATACACAAAAGCGAAATTGAATCTGGAGAGTTACCAATTGGAGAGTCTATAGAATGGCGTTGTGCAGGCCAAACAGTGGATCTACAAGCGAAACGCAGCGGCACAACTTTGGTGTATTATAAATTTACGACTACAGGCGCTGAATTATGTAAATTGGTGCCGCAAAAAAGACAAGATTTTTACTTAAAGTCTCTCAAAGCCACTTTAGGAATCGCTTTTGATATCACCTAAACCATTGCTAGAAGGCTAGTGAAGGAATTCGCTAAATTCCATCACCAAATTCATGTAGACCACACTCTCTTTTTAATCCAAAGAAACGGGTATCTTGTTCACTCATGCCTTCTTCCAACGAACGTGTGCTATGCCAGTCTCCAATAGACACATAGCCCTTTTCCCATAAAGGGTGATACGGAAGATCATGTTCTTTCAAATACATATGAACATCTTTGTTAGACCAATCAATTATGGGGTAAATTTTATATTGATTTTTCAACCGTTGCACTACAGGTAAGGTTTCGCGCATATCAGACTGGCTGCGACGTAATCCAGCAAACCAGCTTTTCACTTGCAATTCCTGTAACGCTTTTTGCATAGGTTCAACTTTATTTAAAGCGTTGTATTTTTCAATACCCTCTATCCCTTGCTCCCACATTTTCCCCATCCGAGCTTCTTGCCACGCAGACGAAATTTCGGACCGATACACCTTAAGGTTTAGCTTGAGACGTTCAGTTAACTCATCAACAAATTGGTAGGTTTCAGCAAATAAATAGCCCGTATCCGTGAGTACAACTGGAATATTAGGGTGTTGTTGCGTGACCATATGCAACATCACTGCAGCTTGAGCACCAAAACTTGATGACAGCATAAAATTCTGCGGTAAATTTTCTAACGCCCAAGTAACACGCTGCACAGCAGATTGTTTTTCTAGAGCTAGGTTAGTTTGCGCCAACTCATCATCAGAAAGACTGAACTTTACACTATCAGCTGTATTAGATTGAATAGCTTGGGTCATCATAAAAGTCCTTGGCTGAGTCGATTACTGGTTTAACGACTTTCACTCTAATAAGAAAATCTCCAAAAGCTTCGCCAGTATCACGTTCTTTTGACCAACGGCCAATTAAAGTATCTAACTCACTCATTATTTCTTTTTCATCAATATTTTCACGATACATTCTAGGAATTCGCGTTCCTTGACGATCGCCGCCTAAATGAAAATTGTACTTTCCTGGGCCTTTACCCACTAATCCCACTTCTGCCAACATGGCACGGCCGCAGCCATTAGGGCAACCAGTCACACGATATATAATGCTTTCGTCAGACATACCATGTTTTGCCAAAATTCCCTCAATTTGAGTGACTGCATCGGGCAAATACCGCTCGGCCTCTGCCATCGCTAAAGGACAGGTTGGTAAAGACACACAAGCCATTGAATCTTTACGTTGCAAACTGACTTCATCTGACATCAGTCCATGTTCACGGGCCAGCTTTTCAATCTGAGCTTTCTGTTCTTTAGGTACACCCGCCACGATCAAATTCTGATTGGCAGTAAGACGAAAATCGCCACCATGAATTTTTGCAATTTCTGCACAGCCAGTTTTAAGGGTTTTACCCGGATAATCCAAAATACGGCCATTTTCAATAAACAAGGTAAGATGATGTTTGCCATCTATTCCTTCAACCCAACCGATACGATCACCTCGAGAAGTAAATTCAAAAGGTCGGCTAGCTGCAAAAGTAGCGCCTGAACGTTTTTCTACTTCTGCTTTGAAGTTATCAACACCTACTCGTTCCAGTGTGTATTTAGTTTTGGCATTTTTACGATTAACACGGTTTCCCCAGTCTCGCTGGGTAGTTACGACAGCTTCAGCGACAGCTAAAGTGTGCTCTTTGCTAATAAAACCAAAATCATCGGCTTTCCGTGGGAAAGTCGCTGTGTCACCATGAGTCATGGCCAGTCCACCACCCACCAAAACATTAAAACCGATTAACTTTCCGTTCTCAGCTATAGCCACAAAATTCAAATCGTTAGCATGTACATCGACGTCATTTTGCGGCGGAATAACGACTGTCGTTTTAAATTTACGAGGAAGGTAGTGACTTCCTAAAATAGGCTCTTTATCAGTCGTTTCGGTTTTTTCACCATCCAACCAAATTTCCGCGTAGGCACGTGTTTTAGGTAACAAATGCTCACTGATTTTTTTAGCCCACTCGTAGGCTTCTTGGTGTAATTCAGACTCAACTGGATTAGAGGTACACAACACATTTCGGTTGACGTCACCCGCAGTGGCAATAGAATCAACACCTACTTGATTTAACATTTGATGCATTGGTTTGACGTTTGGCTTCAACACGCCATGAAACTGAAACGTTTGACGGGTAGTTAAACGAATACTTCCATAGATGCTTTTTTCTTCAGCAAATTTGTCAATGGCCAACCACTGATCAGTAGTAATAATTCCGCCAGGCAAACGCGCTCTTAACATCACATTTTGTAGCGGCTCTAATTTTTGTTTAGCGCGCTCAGCTCGAATATCACGGTCATCCTGCTGATACATACCATGAAAGCGGATAAGCTGGAAATTATCACCAACAAATGCCCCAGTTAAATCATTATTTAAATCGTCAGCAATGGTTCCACGCAAGAAATTGCTCTGGCCTTTTAGGCGTTCGTTGTCAGCTAATTTGCCTTCTACAACGAAATTTGTTTTATCAGTACTCATTAATAAACGTCCTTCTGGTAACGTTTTGCACGGCGTAAGTCAGAAATATATTGCTCAGCTTGCTCCTCGCTTTTAGCGCCATGTTCAATCACAATTTGCACTAAAGCGTCTTGTACATCTTTGGCCATATGGTTAGCGTCACCACACACATAAAGGTGGGCGCCTTGCTCAAGCCATCGATACAATTCTGCACCTTGCTCAAGCATCCGATGTTGCACATAAACTTTTTGCTCTTGATCTCTGGAGAATGCCAAACTAATTTTGTTGACTACACCGTCTTTAACGAAACGTTGCCACTCGGTTTGATACAAGAAATCCTGAGTATAATTGGGATTACCAAAGAACAACCAATTCTCACCACTTGACTCTTCAGCTTCTCGTTGTTGCATAAACGCTCTAAAGGGCGCAATACCTGTACCTGGGCCTATCATAATAACAGGTGTATTACCGTCATCTGGTAACCGGAAATTGTCATTTGTTTCAACAAACACATTGACCTCACCACCTTCATCTAATCTGGTAGACAAAAAGCTCGAAGCACCACCTTGGTGGGCATGGCCATGGGCGTCGTATTCAACTAAGGCAACGGTAAGGTGCACTTCATCTTCTACTTCGGCTTGACTTGAAGCGATCGAGTAAAGTCGCGGAGTCATGCCTCGCAACGCGTCAACCAGCTCCTGAGCGCTTAACTTTGCAGGAAATTGACGAATGATATCGATGATTTGGCGTTGCGCTAAAAATTCTCGTAACACCGACTTATCATCTAATAAAGCATTAAGTTCGACACTTTTGGCGTATTCTGCATATTTGCTGACAAAAGTTGGATAACTTTGGGTTAGCTCTAATTGATTCACCAAAACATCATTAATACTGTATTCATCACCTGACCAGTTAACCAAGGCATCAGCTTTTAAATCGAGTGCAGCGATTAACTCAGCGACTAGCGCTTCATCATTTTTGAACCACACACCTAACGCATCACCAGGTCGATATTGAATACC
The DNA here is from genome assembly GCF_039964565.1 of Paraglaciecola sp. Taxonomy (GTDB): domain Bacteria; phylum Pseudomonadota; class Gammaproteobacteria; order Enterobacterales; family Alteromonadaceae; genus Paraglaciecola. The sequence continues at coordinate 471,616 of NZ_JBDVXF010000044.1, read as the reverse complement.
TGAATCTTCAAGGGATATTTCAATATGACGGATATCCTTCACTGAATCTCGACCTGTTATCTTCTGACTTTCAAGCAAGGTTGCAGTATAAGGCGATTTTTTCGTAAATTGACTGGCAACGGCAGCACTAGAATTCATCGTCAACGATGGCGCAACAGAGCGAGAATTCTTTGCACTTAACTCGTCTTTCACTTGGTGAGTCACAGTGTCAAACCAGGTCGTAGCAGCGGCGTCATAATCTACATCACAGTCAACACGATCTGTAATGCGAGTTGCACCAAGATCCTGTAAACGTTTGTCGAAATCTTTAGCTGTTTGGCAGAAGTATTCGTAGCTAGTATCCCCTAACCCCAAAACAGCAAATTTCAAATCGTTGAGTTTAGGTGCTTTTTTGCCACCTAAAAAACTGTGCAGTGCAACCGCATCATCAGGTGCTTCTCCTTCACCGTGAGTACTAACAATGACTACCACATGAGTTTCGGTTTTGAGTTGCTTTTGCTTATAATCGGCCATACTAGCAATTTTAGCTGGAATATTTAGCGCATCTAATTTGGCTTTGTATTCCTGAGCAACCGACTTGGCGTTTCCGGTTTGCGAACCATACAAAATAGTCAAAAATTTTGTAGGCTCACTATCGGCTGTGGGTAAACCGGCAGATTGACCATTTTGTGCCAAACCCGCCAAATAACCACTCAACCAAGTCAGTTGTTGTGAATTGAGCGCGGCCGTAGCCTGATTGATTTGTGACCACTGGTTTTCATTTAGACCTGCGGCAAGCCCGTTGGCTTGATTTATTACTGAAGACATAGAATCGCTAACCGTTATTAATACAACTATAGATTAGCGATATAAGGACATAACCGGAAAGAATAAAAACTAATTTTTTATAACCAAATCAGATGAAATTAAAAATGTACCTCTAAACCTGCGTATACACCTTTAAATTCGAGGTTTGAATATATATCGTCTAAATCATCTAACTCTAATTCAACTGCACGATAACCTAGTTGAAAAGTTACATCTACCGCCAAATTTTCCATTAAACTATAAGTTAATGCGGCTTGATAATCAGACAAAGTATGATCATCAATATTCAAAAAGCTTCCTTCTACAAACGCACCAAAGCCACTAAACGGAATACCTATAGCCAAACGAGAATAGACCATTGGCACCGGCCCAGAAAATGATTCTCTTGAAGAGGTAGAGGTATTATCCTTTTCTGTGACAAGCAGCTCTCCTTCAATTTGTTTAGCGTTGATACCCACATCAAAACTAATTAAATCGTTATCAAACAATTCGTAATACAAAATAAAATCTGTTGTGGTTAATTGCACGTCAGCAAGCACATCAGTATTGTCAGCGTACACTTCATCACCAAAGGTATATTGAGAATTTAACGTTGTTTCTCCAGAAGTGTCCATTACAGTGCGTTGTATCTTAATATTAGGGATTAGTGGCACCGGATGTTCAAACGCTGCATACAAATTTGTGTTGGTTTGATCTTCAAAATCGAAATTTGCGTTGGTTCCATCACTTGAAAAGCCGCCTGAGGTTTGCATATTCCAGCCTTGAGCACCAACATAAAGGCCAAGTAAAGTATCAGCTTGTACCGTAAAGCTAGCGCTCGAGACGATTAAGCCTAAAGTTAGAGCAGTCTTTTTCATAATTTAACCTTGATTTAATAATTCACTAAGTTCGATTAGAGCAGCATTTGCTCGAGAAATATAGTTCGCCATCACCAGTGAATGATTGGCTAAGGTTCCAAAACCACTGCCGTTTAATATCATTGGACTCCAAAGAGACTCTTGCGTAGCTTCTAGCTCGCGAATAATTTGTTGAAGACTGACCGTGGCGTTTTTCTTCGCTAGTACATCGGCAAAATCTACTTCTACAGCCTTTAAGAAATGTATCAACGCCCAACTTGCCCCTCTGGCTTCGTAAAAGTTATCATCTAATTTCCACCAGCTAGTTTTTTCAGCCAAGCTATTTGCCGTTGGGGTAGATTGCATCGCTTGTGCATCACCTGCCAAATTTGTATCAAGACGTTCCTGACCTACACTAGCACTTAAACGTTGCGAAAAACTCCCTAATCGTTTTTCTATCTGTTTAAGCCAATCTCTTAAGTTATCTGCCCTTGCATAGAATTGCCCCTGTTTTTGGCTACTATCCGCTAAACTGCTTCTGTAAGCGTATAAATTATCAATACCTTCTTGATATTTCGATTCAGCAGAGGGCAACATCCAGCTTAAATTATCTATATTAAATTGCGGCTGGGCCTTGGTTAGAAAAGGGTTTTCTAAGGATTGGCTTTGTGAACGACTAAAGTCTTGGCGCATTGCCAAGGCCAAATCTCGTGTCATTTCCAACGCACCAAATTCCCAACTCGGCATATTGTCCATCATCACGCTGGGTGGCAAAACGTCATTTGACAAATACCCTCCAGGTTTATCCAATAGTGTCTCACTGACTCTTATTAAACTAGTAGTGATCGTATAACCCGCAACTACTGACTCATTTTTTTGGCTAGCTTGTTGTTGCGCAAGCACTTTAGGTTCAAATAAATCAGGCTCAAAACTCCAGTAAACTGACAAGATCCATAACAAGAAAATAATAAGAGCAATCGAGCTAAGTAGCCATTTTGGGGTAAAATACTGTTTCATACTTCCTCCTAGTGATGTTTATGTTCAGAAGGCTGAATGACACTAGAGACGTTAGCCTTAATGGTGATGGGATCACCTGTTTTAGTGAGCAATGTGAAGGTTAATGCCTGGCCCTCATGTAAAGGCTGTTTCAATCCAAACAACATAATATGTAGACCTCCGGGGGAAAATTGTACACTTTCACCAGATTTAATCACCACTTCAGATTGCTGCTGCATACTCATCATATTATTCACCATAACATGATTATGTATTTCAGCTTTGGTAGCAAAGTCTGCAGAAGCCGCTACCAGAACTTGATTGCGTTCAGAACGGTTTTCAATTGAAAAGTAGGCTGCGGTATTGGGCACTCCAGGTGGTAATAATCTTACCGTTGCGTCGCTGATTATCACTTCGGCATGAAGCACACCCATTACAAAACTACAGAAAAACACTATTAGTCGGAGCATAAACTACCTACAGTTAATATATATGTCAGCAATTATTCAGCAATTCGAATTAACATGCCAACCATTAAACTGAAAACTTTGGCCACAGCAATCAAAATCAGTATGCCGGAGATTGCCTATCTCTTACTAATAGAAAAATCACCAGAGTAAACAAGATAACTGGCCAAAACACACTCACTCCCACAACAAACAAACCAATGCCTGCAGCTATTATGGCAAAAGCAATCGCGGCAAATATACTAAAAGCAATAATAAAGCCCACTATCACTAAGATGGCCACTATGCCTGTGACCGTAAGAATTGAAGTTACTGGCTCAAAATCATGTTCGGCAAAAGTAAAATGTAAATCTAACCACTGGGATGCTAAGTGGCCTAGGCTATAAGTTAATACTATCGCTATCAATACAGCCAGAATAATGTTTCTGAACATGATTTTCTCCTTATCTACTTGGTATCAGGAGTGTTGCAGTGATGTAAGCAATAGCCGTAACTGTAGGTAATGTTATTAAACAGACGATTGCAGCTATTCGAATCGCCAATCTAGGCACGCCCCAATGTTTTGCCAAGCCAGCACAAACCCCAGAAATTTTACGATGGGTCAAGTCTTTGTATAATCTATTTACGTCAAAATAACGTCTCATATCGTTCTCCTATATCCATAAAACTCGAATGCTAGTGGCAACATTTCGCTACCACTAACAAATTGAATCACCCAATCTATGCTACCTTTTTACGCAAAGCTTCTAGTTCTTGTTCAATCTGACTTTCTGCTTCAAGTTGGCTAAATTGCGCGTTTAGGCCTTGTGATTCGTTTACCAGATCGTAAGCGTCGACTTGTGACTCTAAGTCATCAATGCGTCGTTCATATTGCTCAAATCTAACGATCGCATCATCGATTTTGACTGAGTGAGTTTTATTCTTTGCCGTCATTCGCACGGCGACCGAACGCTCTCTTACAATTAGCGATTTTTGTTTAGCTCTCGCTTCAATTATCTTGTCTTGCAGCTTACCCATGTCCGTTTGCAATTTAGATAGCGACTCGTCCACAGCCGTTTGCTCGGCCACTAAGGTGGTCAGGCTTTGCTGACATAAGTGTTTTTCAGCTAATGCTGCTCTAGCCAAATCTTCTCGATCTTTTTCTACTGCTAGCGTTGCTTTTGCCTGCCACGAATTAATTTGTTGCTGCAATTTGTCTTCTTGGCGCTGAAGCTGTTTCTTCTCGGCCAAATTTGTCGCTGCAACTGACCGTAATTCCACCAAGGTTTCTTCCATTTCTTGGATTAATAATTTAATTACTTTGGCCGGATTCTCAGCCTTGTCCAAGATGGCGTTGATATTGGCTTGCACTATGTCTGACATTCTCGTAAACATACCCATTTTGATTTCTCCAATAGTATTAGTAAGTATTACTGCTGGCCGTTCCAGCACTACTAACATTATTACAAGTGTTATGCCAATCTAATAAAAACCGTTAAAGCACTGTTTTATATGCACTTTTCATAAAACCCACAAAACTGGCTACCATGTAGTTTTAGCTCAACCCTAATAATTTGGTCAAATCGACCAAATTATTAGGGAAATCACAATCGATAGGGTTTTAGTCAGGTATTTCCCAACTTAAGTTAAAAGTCCAAGCGTGGTTTAGCTAAGCAACAAAACACAAAAAATGAAGGAACTTTTGTATGTTTTGCCCGTCAAAGAAATTCGAGAAATGCGGTTAGTTATAGAGGTAGTAAAATGACCGGTAAACGTTTTTTAACTTTTCTTGCCCATAGAGGAATTCCTGCTAGTTGTTTCGCCCAACGTTTGGGATGCCGCTTATCATCCATAAAAAAACTTCAATACTGCGACAAGGTTCCGCGTCACTATATCAACATGTTAATTAGTGAATTCGGCATGTACTTGAATCGTCGAGATCTAGATTTACTAACCAGTGCTTAAAAGTATCAGTTGTACAAATTTATTTATCGCAAATTATGAATATTGAATCATTCAATTTAACAAAAAAGTTCAAGAGGACAACAAAGAATGTAAGAGTGAGTGGTGGTTTATTTTTTAGAGTGGGAAAACAAATGTTATTAAGCGAAGAAAAACGGTCAATACAACTATTAGAGACCGTTTCTACAACTGATAATATTATGACATTTAGTTTGTACTGAACTTTTACGTAAGCATTCAACAAAACTAAAGATTAGCGCTCCTGCCGCATAGGCGAATACTGGCGCCAACAACATGATGAATAAAGATATTTGATTAAACATAAACCATTCCTTATTCAGTTTGTTCTTTAGTTACCTCAACACTTTCGAGATCTGTAATCGTCACTTTAGCAGTGTAAGTTTTTGCCTCATCGAAACTAATGTTGTTAGCTACTGTCAGGACAGCTGAACGAACATTGTTTTTAACTTCTTGTTGCGCAACTTCCATCGCTTGGTTAACCATACTGGTTACATATCTTTCTAGTGAGACATTTTCAGCCTGCGCTGTGGAAGCAAAAGCGAAAGAAGAAGTTAGGGCAATGGCAGCAATTTTAGATTTAGTAAACATGATATATCCTTTTAGTTTAATGTGTTAATAACTGGTTTAAAGCAGTTACTATATAAGTCGCAGTATCCTTAGCGATAGTTGTGCCAATCATGAAATATTTTTTATGTCATTGATTTATATTAAGTTTTAATTTTACCTCTACGATATTGAAAAAGGTAAGATAATCGACAAACCTAAAATGTGGTTTTTTTTACCATTGCCTTGGTCAAATTAGCCAATCACTTCAGATTGAAATTGTTTAGCTTTAAGCTGCGCTTCTAACAGGACTTCTAAAGCATCACTGAGCAGCTCTACACCTGCATTAGCTTTGGTGCCATTTTGACTTAAATATCGGCGCCAAATACGTCCACCTGGTTGACCTTGAAACAGACCTAACATATGCCTAGCAACGCTCCATGGCCTAGCCCCTTGAGAAATTTGTTGCTCAACGTATGGCAGCATTGCCATCACCACTTCAGCTCGTGTTTTACTAGTGCTATCACCATTATAAAAACGTCTATCCACTTCAGCTAAAATAAAGGGATTACTATAAACCTCACGGCCTATCATCACCCCATCTAAATGATTCAAATGAAGTTCCACATCATCTAAGGTTTTAACACCACCATTTAGACTGATGTGTAAATCTGGAAACTGTTGTTTTAACTGATAAACACGCTCATACATCAATGGTGGGACATCACGATTTTGTTTAGGACTTAAGCCTTTCAGCCAAGCTTTACGAGCATGCACAATAAAAGTATTGCATCCAGATGCGGCAACCACTTCAATAAAGCGGGTTAGGTCTTCGTATTCGTCCATATCATCAATACCGATCCGCGATTTGACTGTGACGGGGATATCAACCTCTGCCTGCATGCTTTTAATACAATCAGCCACGGTTTCAGGCTCTGCCATTAAACAGGCACCAAACCTGCCATTTTGTACGCGATCAGACGGGCAGCCTACATTGATATTAACTTCATCATAACCGTATTTTTGGGCCTCACCTGCACAACGTGCCATATCAACTGAATTAGAACCTCCCAACTGCAATGCAACGGGGTGCTCTTCTTGGTTGTATGCAAGATAATCACCCTTACCAAAAATAATCGCGCCAGTGGTGACCATTTCAGTATACAAAAGCGCGTGCTGTGAAATTTGTCTAAGGAAATACCGGCAGTGTTTATCAGTCCAATCCAGCATTGGCGCCACAGAAATTGTGCGATTGATAACGTCGGGCATAAATTGTTCGCCAATGAGAAAAATAAGGGCGCGCATTCTAGCTGATTTTATGAGCAGGGTGAATAAGCAATGGCCATTGAATTGTGATTAAAACAAAAGATTGACCATTATTAGTCAAATAACAGATCGGTAGTGAATCGAGAGGCTAAGTTAGCTCATCAACTATAGTGTAAACATAGCTAAGACTAATCTTGAACATCGGATGTTTGATGCTTATTCTAGCTCTATGAAACATTTTTATTATAAAAGAACCCAGCGTCGTTCCGCTGTTATGTTACCTTATTGCTCAATGTAACGGTGCTATTGGTAATGTGGCTTGTTGCACGGAAATATTTAACGCCAGCTCAGTTTGGTCAGCAAGTTGAAGAACTACTTTATTGGATTAATCTGGTCGTTCCCATTGTTTGTATGTTGTTATTAGTAATGGCTAGTTGGTTTTGGTTTTGGTTTTGGTTTAAGAATAAAAGTTTTGAAATTGAATTAACTCACGCAAAATTGAAAGTCATCGATCCTTTATTTTCAGACTTTAGCTGGGAACTGCCACTTAACACTATCACTGAAATTCGCCATGACTATGACATGCATACAAAACATAATCGTATAAAGGTGCACACTAAAACAGCTGGCACATATCAGTTAACGCAAAATTATCACTTTAGTCGTACTAAACTTTATGCCGCTATCAAAAAAGTCGCGCCTCAGGTCAAATTGCCAAAACACGCGAATAGATTTTCTTAAGCATTAGCTTTGGTATGGATAAAATAGACCCGCAACAAATGTAATTGGTCATAACTGACCTGTTCGTTTAGAGCATCATAAACGGGTTTTAAACGTTCTGCGGTGTGTTGTTCAAATGCATTTAACGCTTGGTCAATTTTGTCCCGCTCGAGTTGGGTTTGCTCTAATAAAAAATCCGGACGGGTAAAACGTTGGCCTTGTTGTACATATCGATAAAGATGATTGTTAATGGTATTTGGCTTAACCTTGAATGTTTCTGCCAAAGCCATCACAGATTGTCCATTTTCAAATGCTTGCGCTATTTCGATACTTTTTGCGCTCGTAGTAGGTTTAGTGGTTTTGCTGGCGTTAACCTGACTCATGGATTGGTTATTACTGATTTCTTGTAGATCATGTTGCTGGCAATAATCGGTGATTAAGTTTAAGAAATGCGTACCATATTTTTCTAGTTTAGCTTGCCCGACTCCATGAATGCGTAACAAGCTTTCTTCAGAATGGGGAAAATAATAAGCCATTTCGTTAAGTGTTCGATCAGAAAAAATCGCGTAGGGTGGCAGGTTTGCTTCATCGGCTAAACGTTTGCGGTCAGCTTTTAATATAGCGACAAGTTGTTGATCTCCAGGATTAGCAAGAGTTTTAGATGTATGACTAGTAGTAGCCACAGGTTGTTGTAACAAAGCAAAAAATGGCACTTTACCTTTTAATACGTCACCGGCTTTTTGGGTGAGTTTTAAACCTCCAAATTGCTCTTCTTGGTTCAGCAGTCCTTTTTGAATTAATTGCCGGGCTAACGTCATCCACTGTTTTTTGTTGTACTCATTACCAATATTGTAAGTTGAAAGCAGGTTATGTTGGTTTTGCAGCACTTTTTCGGCACTAGAGCCACGTAACACATCAATTATATGACTCGATCCAAAACGCTGACCGGTGCGATGTACACAAGATAAAAACTTTTGGGCTGGCACGGTTAAATCAGACTTTTCTTTGCTTTCTCCGGTGCAGTTATCACAGTTAGCGCAATTTTCTCTGGCTGATTGTTCGCCAAAATATGCGAGTAATGGCGTGCGTCTACAATCTTCGGCCTCAGCCAAAGCTAACATTTGATTAAGGTGCACATTAGCTAAACGTTTTTCTTGCTCGTTGCTCATCTGATCAATAAAGAAACGAATTTTACCTGTGTCACCATAACCAAATAACAGTAAACAATCGGCGTCTAAACCGTCACGACCAGCCCGGCCAATTTGTTGGTAATAACCTTCAATATTTTTTGGTAGGTCATAATGTAATACATAACGTACATCGGGTTTGTTAATTCCCATGCCAAACGCAATAGTTGCCACGATTATATTTACATCATCACGTATAAAACGTTCTTGGTATTCACTGCGTTTAATACTGCTTAGGCCCGCATGATAAGGCAACGCTGAAAAACCATCTTGCTGCAGCCTACTTGTGAGTTCATCAACGCCTTTACGTGACTGGCAATAAATGATCCCCGACTGTTCTGGGTGTTGCTCAACAAACTTTTTACACTGCAGATAAGGATTATCTTTGGGAACAACACCAATAAACAAATTGGGGCGATCAAAACTGGAAATAAACTCACTACTGTCGACGATATTAAGTTGACGCTTAATATCGTCTCGCACTCTGGGCGTAGCAGTTGCCGTTAAGGCAATACATACAGCTCTAGGGAAACACTCAATAAGGCGATTAAGCTGTCGATATTCGGGTCGAAAATCGTGCCCCCATTCAGAAATACAGTGTGCTTCATCAATAGCAATACAAGCCACATCACAATTTGTGAGCAAGTCTAGAATATTACTTTGTAAGGCAGTTTCTGGTGCCAGAAACAACAATTTGATTTGCTGCTGTTTAAGAGCATCTAGGTTGTTTTGATAATCGCTATCGGAAAGAGAACTATTTAGTACACAAGCGGGAATAGCAAGTTCGTTTAATTGTCTGACTTGATCTTGCATCAACGAAATCAGTGGTGAGATTACAATAGTTAAACCATCAAAAACACCTCCGGGGATCTGATAACACAAAGATTTACCACCACCAGTTGGCATAATTGCCAGCGTATTACGTCGATGTAAAACGTTATCAATAATTGCTTCTTGGGATTCGCGAAACTGATCAAATCCAAAAACGTTTTTTAAAATAATGCTTGCTTGATTAATCACTAGGGCTCTTCCTTGCTGCTCTCGTAGAACGATGGTTCTCTAAGGCGACTTGAAGGATTGAATTGACAACAAAGTCGCCACTATTGGTATCAATAGTGGCTTTTAAGTTTATTCAAAAAGATTGTTTTAAAAGACCCTTATAAAGGTTTGCCTTCCTCATCAATTTCAACAATCTTCTTAAACATAGGTTTCAAGCTTTCCATGATTGTGGCTTTGTCACCCACAACAACAGTAATCATATCATCTAATTTAAGATGTTTTTTAGCCAAACCATTAAGTTCTTCAATGCCCACATTCGCCAGAATCTTATTTTGTTTATCCACAAAACCTTTATCCAAATTATAGGTGATGATTTCAGATAAAAAATTCAGTTTTTGCCGAGGGGTTTCATAGCTACGGGCATCACGTTGCCCAATGGCATTTTTTACAAATTCCAATTCATCGACAGTTAACCCTTGAGCTTGAAAGGCTGATATTTCTTTTCTAAATTGCACAATAGAATCAGCAGTGGTGTCGGCACGCACCCCGGCTTGAGCTCGATAGAAACCGTGAATGTCATCTCCATAAAAGAAAGATCTGGCGCCGTAGGTATACCCTTTATCTTCCCTAAGATTGAGGTTAATTCTACTGTTAAACGCACCGCCAAGGTTGTAATTCATTAAATCTGCGCGGTAATATTCACCAACCGAGTCATACTTAAGCGCACGTTTTCCAATACGAATTTCTGATTGTGCCGCTTCAGGCTTGTCGATAAAGTATAGGGTTCCGGTTTGCAGTTCTGGAAAAGGCTTGATTGCCGGCATTGGGCTACTTTTGCCTTGCCAAACATCCAAAGTTTTAAGTGCCTGACTAATTTCTTTTTCACCCAAATTGCTTACTACAATAACGTCTGCATTCGCAGGGCCGAAATTAGCTTCGTAGAACTCAGTTACGTCCTTTAAAGACAGTTTTTCGACAGTAGAAATTGTGCCGTTGTTAGCATAAGCAAAACTATTGTTGGCACCAAAAACCAACTTATTAAATACCTCTGTTGCGGTTGTTGATGCATCTTTTTTCGCTCGTTTCAAACCTTCAATTTGTTGCTTTTGAAGCCGTAAAAAATCAGCAGGGTCGAATTTAGGCTGGGTTAATTGCTCGATAGCTACGGCAAGTGTTGGCTCCAGGTTTTTAGTGAGTGTTCGTATATTAACTGTTGTAAACTTATTATTAGCTGAAAAGCTCACGGTTGAGCCCAACTTCTGTAATTGGTTGGATAGGTCTTCAGCAGTGGATTGTTTGGTTGCCTCTTCCATCATTGCCGCGGTTAGCGAAGCGAGTCCAAGTTTGTCTATTGACTCCCTTGTTTGCCCGGCTGGAACCCGAATTCTTATGGTAGTGGTTGGCACTTCGTCATTAACTGCGCCTAACACTTTGATGCCGGTCTGAGTGCTTAACTGGTAAATATCCGGCACACTGACACTAGGGTTTTTCCCCGAAGTAGGGATCGCCGAACGGTCAAAATCAGAAGTACCAGGGCGCAACACGAGTGACTCGTCTTCTGCACTTTCTGGAATGATTCTGTCATAACGTTGCCATGTATCCGGCTTGATTATTTGTTGTGATTGACCATTAGGCACTATGCTCATGATCACACCATGATTACCCTTAATATATTTTTTATAGACGCGCATTACATCATCTTGGCTGACGTTTTCATAACGAGCCACGTCTTCACCAATAGCATCAGGATTGTCTCTAAACGTTTGGTAACTTGCCAATTGAGCCACTTTGCCAGAGACACTTTCCAAACCATAAATGAGACCGGAGACGATGTCGGCTTTTACACGCTGAATGTCATCCAACTTAGCACCACCACGACTTTCAAACTCATCCAATGAAGCTCGAGTAATCGTTTCTAGTTCCGCTAAAGTCGTTCCTGGAGTAGGCAATGCAAAAATACTGAATTGGCAACTGAGTTCTGCACAGCCATGACTTGCATTGGCTTGCACCGCCTTGCCATTTTTAACCATATTTTTGTACAACAACGAGGTTTTCCCCGTTCCTAATATATACATCAGTACGTCAAGTGGCGCTTCGTCTGAATGATTGAGATGAACAGTAGGATAAGACATATACATCAAAGGCAATGACACATTGTCTTGCATAGAAATATAACGATCTTTGTTCAAAGTAACGGGGTGATATATTGGATTAGCCACTTCAGGGCCGCGGGGTATACCGCCAAAATATTTTTTTACCCAGGCTAAAGTTTGCGCTTCATCCAAGTCGCCGCCAATGGTCAAAGTGGCGTTGTTAGGCCCATACCAGCGTAGAAAGAATTTTTTTAAGTCGTTAAGGTTGGCGCGATTTAGGTCTTCAATATATCCAATAGTGGACCAAGAGTAAGGATGCCCTTCAGGGAATAGTGCTTCGTTGACTCTTTCTCGTAACAGTCCATAGGGTCGATTATCGTAATTTTGACCACGTTCGTTTTTAACCGTTTCACGTTGGTTTTCAAATTTTTCTTTAGTCACCGCATCAAGAAAAAACCCCATACGATCTGCCTCTAACCACAGCATACGTTCCAATTGGTTAGAAGGAACGGTTTCATAATAATTGGTGCGATCTTGATTGGTGGAGCCGTTTAGGGTGCCACCAGATTCTGTGATCAATCCAAAATGTTGTTCATCTGCAACATTTTCAGAGCCTTGAAACATCATGTGTTCGAAAAAATGTGCAAAACCGGATCTGCCCGGCTCCTCACGCCCAGAGCCGACATGATAAGTCACATCAACATGCACTAGTGGGTCTGAATTGTCAGAATGTAAAATAACGGTTAGCCCGTTGTCGAGCTGATACTTAGAAAACGGGATACTAATTGCAGCGTCTTTTTTCTCAACACTGGTAATTTTTTTAAAGCCCTGAGGTATTCCCTTGGATTGCGGTTGCTCAGTATCAAGGTGACTGACTTGTGTCTGAGAATTGTTTACATCACAAGCAGACAGGCAAAATAAAGCCGAAATACTTGCGATGAGTAGAGTTTGTTTTTTCATAAAAATGCTTTACCCGTTTTTTACTCATTAAATGCGATGATGACATAACTTGAAGGGCTGAGATAATACACACTCCAGATTCAAAAATCTCGAATCACTATTTGAGTCTGTGTTTCCATCGATAGCGGAAGCGGCTCTGAACCATTGTTTGGGTGCTTTAAGTAGGGTGACAATTTTTCTATATGAGTTGAAATTAATAACTACTACATTTCATGTGCTGTTTTAGTTTAAACTTGTCGCAGTATTAAGAGTAGTAGTGGTGTTTTGCTGTATGTTTTCGACAATTATTTCCTCCTTATTTGGTGCAATTTCTATATTAGGATATTTCTTTAATACCCTATTTTGGTTGATACCCATTTTAATTTGTTCATTTTTTAAATTAATCCCTATTAAAATATGGCAGACGTTTATGTCGTATTTGTTAGATGGGTGCGCAACCTTTTGGATTTCAGTCAATAGCGCCAATCAAAATTTATTTAGCCGTACTCAATTTGAAGCAACAGGACTAGAAGGGTTAAGCCCTAAGGATTGGTATTTAGTAATATCTAACCATCAATCATGGGTTGATATTTTGGTACTACAGCGGGTTTTTAATCACAAGATTCCTTTCCTGAAATTTTTTCTCAAAAAAGAACTGATTTGGGTACCCTTTCTTGGTTTGGCTTGGTGGGCTTTAGATTTTCCTTTTATGCATAGATACAGCAAAGCCTTGTTAGCCAAAAAACCTCATCTAAAAGGTAAAGACTTAGAAAACACTAGAAAAGCTTGCGAAAAGTTTGTTTTTAAACCCGTCAGTATTATGAATTTTGTAGAGGGCACCCGTTTAACTGAACATAAACGAACTCGCCAAGGCGCTGCGTTTCAGCACTTACTTAAACCTAAGGCGGGAGGCATGGCTTTTGTTTTAGGCGCTATGGGAGAACAATTACATAAACTTCTAGATGTGACTATTCACTATCCTGAAGGCACACCAACGTTCTGGGACTTTGTGTGCGGAAAAGTTAAAAAAGTGCAGGTACAAGTTAAAGTATTGTCTATTCAAGACTTAATCAGTAACGATACCTTTGGAGCAGATTATTTTGATGACCACAAACAAAGGGTCAAATTTCAGCGTTGGCTTACCGAGTTATGGGAGCGAAAAGACCGAGATTTGCAGGCACTTTCTGAACAAAAATCTCAAAATGTTTAGTGTGTTACCAAGTTTTATCGTCTATCCCCTGCATTTAACATTGCAAATGTTAAGCCTAGCGTTTTGGGCGATAAACATTATTTTGCTCGGTTTCATTAAGTTTTTACTGCCTTTCTCATTTGTGTCTAAACCGATCAATATTGTTCTCAACTTCATGATGTGCGCGTTTGGTTTTTGCAGCGTGACACTAATAAAATTGATGAACAAGGTGGAATTTGACTATGTTGTTGACGGACAACTTAGTCAACAAGAATGGTACCTCATCATTTCAAATCACCTAAGCTGGCTAGATATTATTTTGTTGACAGATTTTGCTGCTGGAAAAATACCTGCGCCAAAGTTTTTTCTTAAAAAAGAGTTAATTTGGCTTCCTTTTGTTGGACTTGGGGCTTGGGCCCTAGATATGCCTTTTATGCAAAGGTATAACAAGGCTTTCTTGCAAAAGAATCCACATTTGCGTGGAAAAGACATAGCGACCACCAAAAAATCTTGTGAAAAATTTCGGCAGCTACCTACAACAGTAATCAACTTTGTTGAAGGCAATCGTTTCACTCCCGAAAAACAAAAGCTAAAACAAGGCCCATTCACAAACTTGTTACCACCCAAGGCTGGGGGAATTGCATTTACGCTTGCCACCATGGGAGAATTATTCACAAGCGTACTAGACGTTACGGTAATCTATCCCGATACAAAAGGCAGCCCAATGCATGCAATGTTAAGCGGCCGTCTTAGAAAAGTTATTGTGAGAGTCCATGTGCATCCAGTAACTGATGAAATTGTGGGTGATTATTTTAACGATGAATGCTTTAAACAAGGTTTTCAAAACTGGCTAAACTCGGTTTGGCACAACAAAGATAAACTAATATCTAAATTAAAAGAGACAAACTAAGTGCTTAACAATCAATTTCTTACTGACAGTCTAATTTCCGCTTTAGCGCAACTAGGGGTAAAAACAACGCCTGAAGATTGGATTTTTCAAAGTGTTGCGTTGACTGGAATATTAATTTTCGCTGGATTAAGTAGTTGGATAACTAAACGTATACTTAACAGCAGTCTCAGAAAGTTAGTCAGTAAGAGTAAAAACGGATTCGACGACGAGCTTCATGAACATGGCTTTTTTAGGCGAATCGGGCATATCATTCCTGCCTTAGTTATTTATCTACTTAGCCAACTATTAATTGAGAACCCGTCTTTACTGGCCTTCTTACAGAAATCCTCGATTATCTACTTGCTTGTTTCTACCGTCATGGCTGTCAGTGCATTACTCAATACGGTTGAAGATACTTACAACGCATCAAGTTTAGCCAAAAAAGCGCCAATAACTGGTTTTATTCAAGTGGGTAAATTGTTTGTAGTGATCATCGCTGGTTTATTAATAATTTCAAACTTAATGGATAAGTCCCCATTGCTACTGTTGTCGGGACTAGGTGCATTAACTGCGATCCTGCTGTTACTTTTCAGAGATACAATACTGGGCTTTGTAGCAGGCATTCAAATAGCAGCAAATCGCATGGTGAATACCGGCGACTGGATTGAAATGCCGAATTTTGGTGCTGATGGCGAAGTGTTGCAAGTGGGTCTGACTACGGTAAAAGTACAAAATTGGGATAAAACAGTTTCAACCATTCCCACTTACACTTTGATAACGGATTCCGTAAAAAACTGGCGCGGCATGACAGAAAGTGGCGGCCGCCGTATCAAACGTTCGTTAAATATTGATATTCAAAGTATCCGTTTTTGCGATCAGGATATGTTAGATGAATTTGGAAAAATTCGTTATATAAAAAGTTATATTCAAGCCAAACTTGAAAAATTACAACGCTTTCATAGTGAACAACACATAGACACCACAGATTTAGTCAATAGCCGCAGGCTTACCAATATCGGGACGCTGCGCGCCTATATGCAATCCTATTTAGAAAATCACCCCGACATCAACAAAGACATGACACTTATGGTTCGTCAAAGACCTCCAACTGAATTAGGGGTCCCTCTAGAAATCTACTGTTTTTGTAGTAATAAAAACTGGGTGGCTTACGAAGGAATTCAAAGCGATATTTTTGATCACTTATTGGCCATTTTGCCAGCTTTCAGACTAAGAGCCTATCAACGTGTGAGTGATAGACCCTAATTTTCTAAATCTAACCCTAGGCTGTGGCTAGGGCATAAACGAACACCGCGAATAAAGCCAAAGCAGCCACACCAAAAAAGCTATATTCAACTTTAGACTGCATGACGTTATGACCTTCTGGTGTAGGTAAAAAGCTCATAATGAGACTGCTAATACCTAGAACAAAGGTAATTAAAGTAAAGCCAAATAAAATGGGTTCATGCCAATTGCTCATTAGTTAATTCCTATGTATATAAAACTGCGTATATTATGCACCAAAACATGCGGATCCCAAAAGACATAAAAATAAAATCTCCTCGTTTTAAGTTCCAAGGCTAGTGGCACAAAATCTCATTTATTAGTGATATTCACTAACTTCGCCTCATTTTTTGTCAGACTGCATATCGAAAAAAACGTAAACAGTTGTTTTATATAAGTTTTATTTTATGGCCTAAGCTTTGCTCTATTTACTGAGTCAATCTGACCCATTTAGGAGAATATTATGCGTACCACGATTTTTGCAGCAGCGTTAACGTGCTGTTCAGTTCCAGCATTAGCGAATCAGTGTAACGTTGAGTTTAGCGGCAACATGCAACTAGAAAACAATGTGTTGGCCGTCACTTTGGACAACAAAACCCAGCTTACTATTGCTGAAGATAAGACTTTGTATGTTGATGGTGTTGCACTAACTTTGGATACGCAACAACAACGTTGGGTAGATAGTTATTATGACGGTATCAATCAAGCGGCACCACAAGCTGCGGCAATCGCTACAGAAGCAGTCGCTTTGGCGAGTACCGCTTTAAACGAAGTATTTACCGAACTATTGGGCTCTGATAACACCTCACTGGCAGATTTGTCCGATAAGTTGCGGGATCTAGATCAACAAATCCAATACAACTTTTATTCAGAAAATGGTGACATTCGATTGCATTCTGATTCATTTGAAAATGGTGAGTTTTTTGGGCACCAATGGGAAGCTCAGTTTGAAAATGCAATCGAAAGCCTTGTCACGGAATCAATTGGACACATAATGGTGGCCATAGGTACCCAGCTTATATTTAACGGTGGCGATATGGATAGGTTCGAACAAAAAATGGAACGTTTTGGCGAACAAATGGAACAAAAAATAGAATACCAAGCCGAAGCACTAGAAGAACAAGCCGAACAACTATGCACTACCCTTGCTAGAGTTGACAACGCAGAAAACCAATTACAAATGCACATCAAACAACTTTCTGGTCTTGACGTCATTCAAGTTAGCCATGATTATCAGGCAATGTGATAACTTAGGGTTACCATACTGTTAGACGAAAAATATTCATGCAAATTGCAATTGTAGGATGTGGTTGGTTAGGACAACCCTTAGGTTTAAGTTTACAAAAAAGTGGCCACAATATTGTGGCCACTAATCGTTCTGAAACTGGCTGCGCAAAACTAAATACATTGGGGTTTAAAGGGTTACAGTTCAATCTCGGTGACAAACTTTCAACTAACAACCTTGAAGCAATTTTTAACTCTGATTTATTAATTTTAAATATTCCTGTCGGGCGAAAAAGCAATGCAAATGGGACCTTCCTTGCCAATATAAACGACTTATTAAAACGCCTTGTCACAAGCACAGTTAAAAGAGTGGTTTTTGTTAGTACAACTTCAGTATATGGCGCCCAAAAAGGTGAGCTATCTGAACATTCCGCGACCTCTCCCAATACTCAATCTGGCCAAATAAACCTACAAATTGAACAGTTAGTACAAGAATATTTTTCCTCAAATGCCACCACAATGAGACTTTCTGGGCTAGTGGGAGAGGATAGGCATCCAGTCATCTATTTGGCAGGAAAAACCGCATTAGCAGCACCTAATACCCGCGTTAATTTAGTGCACCAAGTAGACGTCATTCAAAGCATTGAAAGTATCATTAGAAATGAAATTTGGGGGCAAACCTTGTTGTTAAGTGCCGCCGAACACCCTACCAGACAAAACTATTATACTTGGGCTGCTAAGCGCCTCAAATTAGCAATACCACAATTTATTGACGAATTAGAAGCATCTGACGGCAAGATAATCAATGCAGCGGCGAGCATACGCCTACTGGATATAACACTTCAATACCCTAGCCCTTATGATATGTTGTGAATCACAAGATCTGCGCCAATTTTATAGCTCGTTTACAAAGACTACATGACATGTAATTAGCAGGCTAAACGTTACTAGCGAGCCCTCTGGCAGCATTGACTACACGCCCATTCGATTAGGGGTATCTTCAGGGGATATCCTAGTAGAGAGTTCATGGTGGTTGGAGTTATGAAATTTCTGTGCTTTCTAGATAGTGTTTACAGCAATATCTATTTAATTTGTGCGTTTAAGTTTTCACATAACCTGAGCGAAAATCCTGCGTTAGGGATAACTCGATTTTACCCCTGTACGATTTAGAGCATTTTGATTGCCTTGCCTAACAACAATGTTTTTACATCAGTTTTTCTATTAGCAATCCACTGCTCGGTGTTGAATTTCGACCGGATTATCGTTAAATTGTCTGCATGAAATACATTTCAACGCCCACATCATTCTTTTTCTGGTGGCGCTCTATTTAGAGCGGCACGGAATTCTTACATTCTTAAGCTGCTGGTAGGTAGCTAAGACTGTCATTTCTTTTGTATCTCCAGTAGCGATCTATTTTAACTAGGAGATATCCCCATGAACACAAAACAAAATGTTGATAAACCAGAAATTATTCTAACCGGAGATAGAGCTACAGGCCCATTACATCTCGGTCATTATGTTGGCTCTTTAAAGCAACGTGTAGCTTTGCAGGCAATTCATGAGCAAACAATTCTTGTGGCTGATATGCAAGGTCTTACTGACAATGCTCACAATCCGAAAAAAGTGTCATCCAACATTCTTAACGTTGTTGCTGATTATCTAGCTGTTGGTATCGACCCGTCGAAAACAACTATTTGCCTTCAATCTCAACTCCCCGCCCTTGCTGAGTTGACTATGTATTACAGCAACCTCGTCACCATCAGTCGGTTAGAGCGAAATCCGACAGTTAAAAGTGAAATCCAAAACAAAGGATTTGAGCGCTCTATCCCAGCTGGTTTTCTAACCTACCCTATATCGCAAGCCGCAGATATAACAGGGTTCAATGCGTCATTAGTGCCTGTTGGAGATGACCAGTTACCCATGCTTGAACAAACTAACGAAATAGTGAGAAAGGTTAACTCACTAGCAGGACGTATTGTTTTGAGTGAGTGTCGGCCTTTACTCAGTAATGCATCGCGGCTTCCTAGTACAGATGGAAAAAATAAGATGTCTAAGTCGATGGGCAACGCCATTAACCTTGGTGCTACTGAAAAAGAGATCTCCGCCGCTGTGAAATCAATGTATACCGACCCTAACCACTTAAGGGTTGACGATCCCGGTAAGGTAGAAGGAAATGTTGTGTTTACCTATCTTGATGCCTTTCATCCTGATGAAGAGTATATCAGCCAATTAAAAGAGCACTATCGACGTGGGGGTCTTGGTGACGGTACTACGAAAAAACTACTGGAACAGTGTTTGCAGGACATGCTCCGGCCTATAAGAGAGAGAAGAATCGAGTTTTTAAATGATAAGGCTCAACTAGTGGATACTTTAGCCAAGGGAAGTCAAATCTCTAGAGAAAAAACAGCAGAAGTACTTTTTAATGTTAAAGATATTTTTGGATTGAATATTTTCTAAAATTAGCGTTTTAGTTGCACTGTGCTCCAAAGCCTTAATTGACACTCAACCATATCTTATCTAAAGTGATAACGCAGTGTAATTTAATTACCGCAATTGTATTTTCACCATTACACCAGCAGCAAAAATCACCCGTGAAATGGCGTTTTACTCAATGTAAGGGATTTAGTCACCTTTAAAAATTAACAAGGGGTTAAGAGATGTTTAAATTTAATTTGTCTTTAATATTGATACTGAGTTTAACTGGTTGCAGTCTATTTCCTTTCGAAACAGCTATTAAGGAAAATCACTTTAGATTCGAAAATTTTAAGAGAGATGTAGGTGACGATTTAGAGTTTGTTTATTTGATGTGTTCCCATAAAAAGCCGATTGGTTGGGAGCAGCCCAAACAATATGAGAGTGGCGAGCATAACCTCTGGGTGATGGTTGAAACTTACCAGCGCGATATTCCTATTAGCTATAAGGTTGCAGTAGTAAATTTCGATGTGAATTTACAAGCTGATAAAAGTTATATGCTAAATAGAAAAATAGTTAAACGTAAAGCATTTCTGTGAATCCAAGAAGTCGATACCGGTGAAATCGTTTCAGAAATTTTATCAGAAGATCTTAAATATCCACTATCATATGATTTCCTTGAGAAAAGAAAGCAATGCAAAACCGGTACAGTTTAGTGATTAAAACTCACCCTATGAGTTAGGCTAGAGGCAATTTAGGTTAATCAAAGTTACTTTCGTTAATACCAGTAAAGTCGCTCATTGGTAACCACTTAAACTTAACCCATACCAACCGTTAGACTCTGCTTCCAAGTTAGAACAAAAAAGCCAAACCCGTTAAGGTTTGGCTTTAATTGTTCTAACTGCAACTCATTCGGGTATTAACCAATAAGTGCCGCACCAAAATATTTTAAGGCTATGGTATTGATAAGCACCAGCAACAAAATAACCGGAATAAAAGTCCCTACCGAGAAATCGACATAACGTTCAAACCAACTATGTTCATAGTCGGGTGACCCTTGATCTAGTTCTTTATTGAAATTTGCTTTCTTCCAACGGTAAATAACGAAAATACAAATCAACAAACCATTCAATGGCAAGATGGTGTCGTAAAACACGTCAATTATCACATCAAAGAACGATTTGGATTGGCCTGCGTAACTGATAAACCCAGTGAAAAAATCCAATATCCCGAATGATGTTGCAGCCATTAGTGAAAAAATAACCAGCAATGCCCCCATCCAACCAAGGGCTTTGCGGCGGCTGAATTTTTTCTCTTCCATTAATGCCGCCACTGGTACCTCAAATATTGAAACGATGGAGGTAATCGCAGCAAAAAATACTAATAAAAAGAAAAAACTAGCAACAGCGCTAGCCCCTACATAACCAATAGTGGCTTGTAATGCTAAAAATATTTTAGGTAAAAATGTAAATATCATGCCCACCGACGAGTCACTTAAATCGTTCGTGTTGATATCGGGGTTAAAAGAAAACACCGCTGGCAGAATCAATAAACCTGCGATAAACGCAACAGCGGTATCTAACAAGGCCACCATTTTTGCTGAACCCGGCACATCGGTCTTACTATCTAAATACGAGCCATAAGTGATCATGATCCCCATACCCAAAGATAATGAAAAGAATGCCTGAGATAAGGCACCGTTGACCACGGCAGCGTTAATTTTGCTGAAGTCAGGGATCACGTAATATTTCACACCTTCAAATGCATTGTCCAAGGTCAAAACAAAAATGACTAGGGCGACTAACATAATAAACAAGGTAGGCATCATAAACTTCGCAGCTTTTTCTATACCTTGTTTTACACCGCCTTGAAGAATGAGATAAATAATCGCTAATACTGCAACCATATAATAAAACAGATCAAAACCATTAATAAAGGAGCCAAAAGTATTGGGGTCCGCTAGCATCTCAAGGTTACCCGTTAAAGAATGAAACAAATAACCGAAGATCCAAACCGTAATGACTAAATAAAAAACCGCAATCATGAAAGGCGTAATAATCGACAACCAACCAGCCAATTTCCAGCCTTTATGACCGTTTGTCATGGTTGAATAGGCACCCAATGGATCTTTACGACTATTTCTACCCACAGACATTTCAGCCAACATCACGGGCAAGCAAATAAAAGCCACAAAAACGGCGTAAATTAACAAAAATGCGCCGCCACCATTTTTAGTCGCTGCGACGGGGAAACCTACCATGTTACCGATGCCTACAGCCGAACCCGCTGCAGCTAGAATAAAACCTAAACGTGAACCAAACTGTTCGCGAGGTGCGCTCATAACCTATCCTTTTTATTTTTATAATTTTGTTAGATATTAACAGCAGATTTTCAGAAAGTCTTTTATGTTACCAACGCATTAAACATAAAAAGTAGTAAAAAATCTTTACAGCTAGTTTTCAGGACTTACCAAGGGATATAACGGCCCTGCCAATCAATATAGTGCGGGCCGTCCTCTGGACTTAGGCTAGGAATAATTTTAAGTAACTGTGTGGCAGTGAAATCTGCGGTGAATAGCTTACCTGCTGGCACGTTTGATTGAAAAGGTTGTGATAAATCTGTGGCAACTGTGCCTGGATGGTAACTCACAAGGCAGAGATTTTTTGCCCGTCTTTGACATTCGATTTGTGCACATTTTATCAACATATTCAGAGCGGCTTTACTGGCGCGATATCCATACCAGCCACCCAATTCGTTATCTTCAATACTTGCGACCCGTGCACTAAAAAATACCAACGTAGCCGGTTGCGGCCCTTTGAGTAGTGCTTCCACATGTTTTAACCACAGTGCAGGTAAAATGCTATTCACGGTGAAATAATAATTAAGTTGTTGCGATTGAATATCTTCTAGGCGTTTTTCAGGTTTGATATTATTAGGGCCGTGAGTTTGTAATGCGCCGATGCAACATATCACCAGCGTAAACTGTATCCCAGAATTTTTGAGTTGTTGGCAATATTCAGAAACTAATGTTTCGTTTTCAGAGTCAAGACTATAGTAGTTTACACCTTTAATTGGTTCTGAAGGAGCATTGCGAGAAACCGCAAAAACATTTCCATAAACCGTCGATTCGCTAAGGTGCCTAACCAATGTTTTGCCTATGCCGCCTGAAGCTCCTATAACCAAAGCATTGCCCTTAAACATCAGGTGTTCCTCGTTTAATTTCGCAAGTTCGACAAGTTTTTTTGCCCGTTAAGAGATAAGATATGCGGTAGCGATTTTTGGCGAATATATTGTAGGCTCTGTCTGCAAACCAACTTATCACCGGCCAGCGCAGTGGTGCGTACACCCACCCTTTTCCTACTAAGCGCCAAGCTAAGTAAGTCACATCTAATCCACTGATCAATTTTCCATTTGGTAAATAACCGTGTATACGAGCGTTTAGCGCATGCCAGTCAAGTTGCGGATATTCCTCTGCAAAACAAGGCGCTTGAATGTCGACAAAAGTGATAGTGTGTTGTTTATCCAACTGCTTAAGTTTGTTCATTTCCAACAAACATAATGGGCAATAACCATCATAAAAAAGAGTAAGGGACGAGTGTGGCTGCATTTAATGAATTTGCACCTTTGCTTAAGTTTGCTTAAGTTTAGTTAGTTCGATTTGCTTACAGGTACGAAGAAAAATGGCGAGTGGTTTACTTTGACTCAACCTTTTCGCACTAACAGGCCTTGTTTTTTTATTAGGAAGTCCCTCTCGATATTATTTTTAGTAAGATTTATTGCCTTAGTTATCGATCTGTAAGCTTTTTCGGGCAAGTTCAATTGGCTTTCTAATTCACTACAGGCAGCGTGATACGGTTGATAGTGCTGCAATGCCTCACCTAGACGTAAAACATCTGCATAGGCTTGCTGCAATTGCCCAGCATTCGCTTTAGCAATACTAAGATTTAGTGCAACAACAGGCGAAGGGTGCAGTTGCAATAAACTCCTATATAATAATTGAATTTGCTGCCAGTCAGTGGTTTCCCAACTCGTTGCTTTTGCATGTAACGCACTGATTGCAGCCTGAATTTGGTAAGAGCCGCGCTGCTTAAATTGCAAAGCTTGCTGAATAAATTGATTAGCCTGTTCAATCTGCTCGTGATCCCATAAAGCTCTATTTTGCTGCTCTAAAGGAATATAGGGATCTAATTGTGTGCTACGAGACAAGCGCCGCGAGTTATGAAATAACACTAACGCAGCTAAACCCAATACCTCTGGGTTGGATATCAATTTGACCATTAACAGGCTCAACCTTACGGCTTCGTCTGCCAAGTCGAGTCTTGTTAGGGACTGACCTTGATACGCTGTGTAGGATTCGTTATAGATCAAATAAATGACTTTTAATACCGATGGCAATCTATTGGAAAGTTGCTCTGAACTAGGAACTTCATAGCTTATCCCAGCATCTCTTATCTTCTTTTTAGCACGGGTAATACGCTGACCAATAGCAGCTTCGGAAGTAAGGTAAGCTCGAGCAATTTCGCGCACTTCCAAACCACATAAAGTACGCAGCGTCAGTGCCACTTGAGCCTCCTCTTTTAACGCGGGATGACAACAAGTAAAAATTAATCTCAACCTCTCATCGGGCACTTCATATTCTGTTTCTGGCTTTAAATCTGGTTGTGCATATAAAGATTCTTCAATTAACTGTAGCTTTTGGTCATTTTTTTGAAATTGCTGGTGCCGCAATTTATCGATGAGTTTGCGCTTAGCGACTAAGTGTAGCCAAGCGCCAGTATTTGTTGGAATACCTTGAATCGGCCATTTATTGCTAGCCTGTTCACAAGCGTCTTGCAGAGCATCTTCGGCTAACTGCAAATCTCGAGACCAATACACCAGCGAGGCTAACACTTGGCCAGATTCAGCGCGAAAAATTCGCGCTAGATTATCCATTGACAAAAGCCCCTGACTTTTGAATCGCGAGCACGGTTTAGGTACTTTTACTGTTCAAATACCATCACCGGTCTGACTTCTATGGTCCCATATCGTGCACTAGGGATTTTTGCCGCCCATTCGAGGGCCTCATCCAAATCTTTGCATTCCAACAAATAGTATCCACCAAGCTGTTCTTTGGTTTCTGCAAAAGGGCCATCGGTCAATTCAGGTTGACCATTTCGTACCCTAACAGAGGTGGCAGTACTAACGGCCTCTAAAGCGTGGCCACCGTGCATAATACCAGCCGAGTCAAGCTGATCTTCGAATTCTTGATATTGAGTTATCAAGGTTTCCATATCCACGTCATCTTGGTCTTCACCCGCATAAATCAAAGCTAAAAATTGCATATATTTTTCCTTATAATTGAATAAAAGTAAGAAACAAAAAATGTCTCTCACTATAACGTCGAAACAGCCAAGCGTATTCAGACACTTTCTAAAAGAAACTTACTATTTTTATGCCATAAGTCATAGACGCTAATAATATAGATGATCAATAACACAATGATTGAGTGACCTATGGAACTTAAGAAACGAAAAATGAGAGGAAACAGGCGCATTAATTAGCAATCAAAAAACGTTCAATCAATCTCAGGTGTAAATGTTAATGATTAATGGCAAACCGTTATTCAGATATTATTTTGGGAAAAATGAACAACGGCAAATGCTATCTGTTGTTATGAACAATCAAAGGCTCGAACTAATCGAACCAACTGGTTTGTATGGGCACACTAAATAACAGTGGAGCAAACATTTCGTAATGAGAGCGATTTTGTTCACACTTAACATTGTTTAAGTACATAGCCTTCCAAGGATCATTAATTAACCAGAGAGTATCATCGATCACCGCAACACCTTCTATTGAAGCGTTATCCATGATTTCATAATTTCCACACTCTTGGTTGTTTCCCTGAACCTCAGCAAAAAAAGTCATAGGGATAATGACGGTGTCTTGCTCGCCAGATAAGTCCACTACCCATAACGCTTCATCATTTCTGGCAGCCGCAAGTAAAAACTCTCTACCATCTGGTGTTTGATAATAGTCCATACCATTTATAGGGTGATTTCCCGACTCAAAAGTAGGTAGCTTTAAACTAAATTTGGTGACTATAGCAAATTCATCAGTTTGCCAAAATTCGTCATCCATAATTAACGAAAGCACTCTCGCCTGTTTCTTGGAATCTTTTTCAACCCCAAGATACAAAGTTCTATCTTGGCCAAATGCGAGCGCTTCGACACCGTCGTTCGGGAAATCTCCAATCTGCATATCAGCAGTAAACTGAATCGGACGCACGTGAGTCATCAACACTGTGTTATTTACTTGTAATTCAAGCCTAACGAGCAGTTTGGGATATTGTGTCGAGCCCGAATTTAAGTATTTTTGTTGGCATGCCTGCGACATGGGTTCTGCATAAGAGCCATCTTCGGTAATGATATAGAATACTTCATCATCATCAGGATCAACCACCAAAGACTCTAAATCTGGATTGTTAGAAATGTAAGGGGCGAAGCAGCTTGATTTTAACGTTTCAGATAACACCATTGGAAAATCAGGACCATTTAACAAAGCATTATCCGCTAATATAGCGCGTAATCTCAAACGCTGTGAGAGGTCAGCGCTTCGATCACTTAACGTCAACAAACCATCACGCCACTTAACTAGACCTGATGTCTGAGGATTAAGCATGACTTGCCCATTTTGTTCCACGATCCAATGACCATTAACTTGCAAACTTTGCTCTGCTTTATTATCCGAATGGTGCTTTACCGGACTGTTCAATTCTGGGCCCTTTCCGCAGCTACTAATTAATAAACTGCCAATCCCTATGATAAAACCCACATATGCTCTCATATACGGTCTAGTCTCACTGTTGCAAACGATTATTCAAGCAAATTAGTTTACCCTACCCCAATTCATGAAGAAATATAAAACTAACCATTTGGTCATTAAATTACGTGGGGGATTGCCGGTTGCTTATTTTGATTTGATATAAAAAGCCGCGACACAAAATATTTTTTGTATAATGTCTCAGTAGCAACGCGCATTTGAGGAGTATCTAATTCAATGAAAGTCATTTGGTTCATAGTGTTAATAGGCTGGTCCTTATCTGTCGCAGCTTCGCCGACAATACAAGTAGAACGATTTATCGCTGCGTACAACCAGCACGATATACACAAAATGCTTGAATTAACCACTCAAGAAGTGAAATGGTTGTACAATATAAATGACAAAATATTGATAGAAACAGACAGCAAAGATGCGCTACGTACTGCAATGGTTGCGCATTTTAAGCAACAACCCAATGCCCGCTCACAGATCAAAAGCTCACTGACACTTGGCAACACGGTTGCAGTTATAGAGGAGGCATTTTCCCATGACGGGGTAAGCTCTCAATGTGCCTTATCTATATATCAACTGAAACAAAGCCTAATTCAATCAGTCACCTATTATGCGGCCACAGCCTGCCAACAATGACTTTCTCAAATGCTAAAACACCGATTAATATCTAATGAATAACAAAGAACTAAAAATTGGCCTATTTTACGGCTCAACCACCTGTTACACCGAGATGGCCGCCGAAAAAATACAAGCGCAGCTTCACCATTTAGCGAGTGATAGCTGCGTTGAATTATTTAATATCAAAGATACTGAATTATCCAAAACTGAGCAGTTTGAGGTTCTTATTTTTGGCATTTCTACTTGGGATTTTGGAGAGCTTCAAGAAGACTGGGAAGCAACTTGGCAAGATATAAAAGGCCTAAATTTGGCAGGCAAAACCGTAGCCATTTTTGGTTTGGGTGACCAACTTGGTTATGCTGAATGGTTCCAGGACGCGGTAGGCATGCTGCACGACGAACTGCTAGTACTCGATTGTGACGTGATAGGATATTGGCCTAATCAAGGATATGAATTTATCGCCTCAAAAGCGCTGACAGAAGACAATGCCTTTTTTGTTGGTTTATGCCTAGATGACGAAAATCAATATGAACTAACCGATGAACGTATCAACAATTGGTGCAATCAGTTAATCACTGAAATAAAACTACTGTAGAAGCATACTTTGCAAAGTTCAGAGTCGCGACTTCACAAACCTTACTATCGAAACGGCCCTTCTCATCGTGATGGAGCCGATGTGAGTTTTCAAGATATTGTGAAAATTTTTGGTTTTCGAACTGTCACTATTGGTAAATGGGTCACCACTGAAGAACAGCAAATTGCAGCCAACCTATTTTTTGATGCTTTGTGTGATTTAATGGAAATATTACAAGTTCCAGAAGCAGTCATTTCACTTAATGGTAGTCTATCACTGGCCTTTGGCAGCGGAGGGAGAAAACATAGTAGTGCTCACTATGAGTCTACGACTAAAAAGTTAGCCCTAGCGAAAAATGCTGGGGGAGGTGCATTAGCTCACGAATGGTTTCATGCGTTTGATCATTACATTTGTGACAAGCTGTTTACTCAGACTACCTCTATGCAATTTGCTTCACAATGTTGGTTACAAGACAAGCAACAAATCCCGCATTTGTTAAATGAAAAACTCAGTCTGTGTTTTGAAAGTATTTTTCTTTCTACGAATAAATGCCAACCAAATGAATTTGTAAACCGCAGCGCTCAAGCAGACAAAATTTTAAAAATATTTTATTACGCCCGTCCCCAGGAGCTTGTTGCACGTGCCTTTGAAGCCTGTATTCAAGACCATCACATTAAAAATGCATTTTTGGTGCAAGGCACTAAACAGAGTCCCGAAGCTAAGATGGGTATCTACCCTGATAAAGGACTCAGAATAATTTTTTCTAAAAACCTACTGGATTATTTTTATCATTTGGGGCACGCTATGGCGAAGTCGAAAAACATTAAATAAGAGTATTTTGTTAATTTAAAGCTAATTAATAGATGCTCTACAGTCTAACTGCCTTTATACTAGGCAGTCTCGTTTTAACCCAATTGGCGATTTATACCGATGAAAAGAAAAAAGCACGGCAGTTCTGACGACGAAGCTGCAATTGATATGACTCCCATGTTGGACATAGTGTTCATCATGCTTATCTTCTTTATTGTTACCACTTCTTTTGTGAAAGAGAGGGGTATAGAAGTTAATCGTCCTAAAGATTCTAATACGCCTCCACCACCAACTAATGTTAGATCGTTAGCTATTCGAGTGGAAGAAGATGGCACTATTGTTGTTAATGGTCGCCAAGTAGATATACGCCGCGTTGAAGCCAATATTCAAAGCTTCTTGGCAGAAAATAACCAAGATTCTGCCGCTGTTCAGGCTCATCCAAAAGCTAAGCACGGTGATGTCACTGAAGTTATCAATGAAGTGAAAAAAGCCGGTATAGCAAACGTTTCGGTTTTAGTGGCTAACTAAAAGCATTAAATTAACAATTAATTAAAAGGCCGCTAGTCATATGATTAGCGGCCTTTTTTTATTTTAAAATCGATTACAAACTTTAAGCTAGATGCTTTTGTAAAGGCAATCAAAAAAATAAAAATCACTCAAGATCAAGTGGTTCTGGCGAAAGTATTATCCCTGTAGTATCTGCGTATAGATGGTCTTCTGGTAAAAATGTCACACCACCAAAGTTAACCGCTACGTCTATTTCACCGAATTCTTGATCATCGGCACTCACCGGAATGGATGCAATAGCATGAATACCAATATTAATATCTTCTAGATCTTCTACTTCACGCACGCTGCCGTAACACACAATGCCTTCCCAACCATTATCAAATGCTAATTGCGCTGTACTCGAATCAATTAACGCCCTGCGCATAGAGCCACCACCGTCTATCAACAACACTTTGCCTAAACCAGGCTGCTCTAAGGCTTTTAGGACTAATCCCTTATCTTCAAAACACTTGATGGTAGTAATTTCGCCACCGTAAGAAGATCGTCCGCCAAAACTCACAAACATGGGTTCAACCACGTCAACACTGTCGGCAAAAACATCACAAAGAGTAGAAGTATTGTAATCCATGTTTGTTCCAAATTTAGATTAGTGAGGTTTTAGTATACTGCTAGCGTGCAGCAAATCCAGCGTAAACATATTTTATGTCGTGCTTTAGTTTTAATATAAAATTTCACTTAAATTGCGACTCATATCTAGATAACGAGTCTCTCGACTCGCCCTGTTTCATTTGAATGTGCATCTAGTCAAAATCAACGGTGCCCATACATCCTGTATTTCTGCCATGCAAGATACTTTCATAGGGGTAATAGTGTTTTCTGCAGTACCAAGAATTTGAAGGCGGCTCCTACTTGTTATGCCATATTACATAAATTATGCAATTCTCTCCCGAGATCTCTTTGTTTTTAACCTAGGTAATGACATTATTGCACCCTAAAAATTAATTGAGTTGTTGCTATGACCAACAAAGCTAAATTCAAAGCAATGGGCGTAACATTATTGGCAGTTTTGGTACTGACTGCCTGCGGCCAAAAACGTGCTTTATATTTGCCTGAAGAACCCACTACAAACAGCAGCTCACAAGACTCAAAACCATTAACTGAGTCTACCGAAAAAGGAGAAGATTGATTGGACTACTTTGCCTATAAAAATCAACAACTGTTCGCGGAAGACGTATCCCTAGAAAGTGTTGCTCAACAATACGGTACACCTTGTTATGTCTATTCAAAGGCGACAATTGAACGGCATTGGCTTGCGTTTAATAAAGCAGCAGGCAGTCAACCACACTTAGTTTGTTATGCAGTCAAAGCTAACTCAAATTTAGCGGTATTAAATGTTTTAGCTAAACTCGGTTCTGGCTTTGATATCGTGTCTGGTGGTGAGCTTACGCGAGTACTAAAAGCTGGTGGGGATCCTAGTAAAATAGTCTTTTCAGGAGTGGGTAAGACCCATGAAGAAATTTCCTTAGGGTTACAACACGATATTAAGTGTTTTAACGTTGAGTCTCGTAGTGAGTTAGCACGTATTAACGAAGTGGCTGAGCAAGCAGGCAAAAAAGCGCCAATTTCTATTCGGGTCAATCCTGATGTCGACGCTAAAACTCACCCCTATATTTCTACAGGTCTCAAAGACAATAAATTTGGGGTCGAACGCCAACAAGCTATCGAAATTTACCAATATGCCAACAGCTTGCCCTTCTTAAATGTAGTAGGTATTGATTGCCACATTGGCTCTCAGCTAACCGATTTAACGCCTTTTATTGATGCGTTAGACATTTTGTTAGCCTTGATTGATGAATTGGCTACACACGGAATCCATATACAACACCTTGACGTAGGCGGTGGATTAGGTGTGACCTATGATGATGAAAAACCGCCGCATCCGGACCAGTATACACAAGCCATCGCTGAACGATTAGTCGGTCGAGAGCAGCTATTGCTTATCTTTGAACCGGGCCGTGCAATTATGGCCAATGCCGGTGTGTTATTAACCAAGGTGGAATTTTTAAAACAAGGCGCTGAGAAAAACTTTGCAATTGTTGATGCCGCAATGAACGACCTGCTTCGCCCCGCTCTTTACTCGGCATGGCAAAGTATTATTCCACTTAACACCTCAGCTAAAAGGCCTAAAGCGGTTTATGATGTAGTCGGTCCCATTTGTGAAACCGGCGATTTTATTGGTAAAGGTCGTGAACTAGCGATTGCACCTGATGACTATCTAGCGGTGCGCAGTGCCGGAGCCTATGGTTTTGTTATGGCCTCGAACTACAACAGTCGCTGTAGAGCCGCGGAAGTGTTAATTGATGGTGGCAATATGCACCTGGTGAGAGAACGTGAGAAATTAGAGCAGTTATTTGAAAGTGAGCACATACCAACTTAAGTATAGTGATAACTTACTGTTCAAAATGTTATTCATTTTGCGATTATTTAGCCCGTTGTTAGTTAAAGACATAGTCAGTCTTTCTCTGAAATGATATAACTAATTTCATAATATCAATCACGTCGCTTGTAATGCGTGTTGACAAAAATTTTAGCTAAGTAGTCGCAATGCAAATCCAGTTTTCAAAGATGCATGGTCTGGGAAATGATTTTGTAGTTATTGATAACGTAACACAAAACGTATTTTTTTCTAAAGAGAAGATACAACAACTCTCAGACAGAAATTTTGGTATAGGATTCGATCAACTTTTGATGGTTGAGCCACCTTATGATCCTGACCAAGATTTTCATTACAGAATATTTAACGCAGATGGTAGCGAGGTATCCCAGTGCGGTAACGGAGCGCGATGTTTTGCTCGTTTCGTAAAAATGAAAGGTTTAACCAACCGCAATAAAATTGTGGTCAGCACTAAAGCTGGAAAAATGGTTCTATATCTTGAGAAAGATGGACAAGTAACAGTGAATATGGGTGTACCTGAGTTTGAGCCAAGCTTGGTGCCGATAAAAGCTAACAAACGTGAAAAAATTTACATATTAAGAGCGCAAGAACAGACGTTTTTCTGTGGTGCTGTATCCATGGGAAATCCACATTGTGTATTGTTAGTCGATGACGTGCAAACCGCAGATGTTGCAACAATGGGCCCTTTGCTTGAAAAACACGAACGTTTTACTGAGGGTGCCAACGTGGGTTTTATGCAGATTATTAACCCCAGCCATATCAAATTGCGTGTTTATGAACGAGGCGCGGGTGAAACACTTGCCTGTGGAAGTGGCGCTTGCGCAGCAGTCGCTGTGGGACAATTGCAAAACAGGTTAAGTAAAGACGTAAGAGTTGATTTACCAGGGGGCAGTTTAAAAATACGTTGGCAAGGTAAAGACAACGTATTAAAAATGACTGGCGCTGCAGAACATATTTTTGATGGATATATAAACTTATGAGTAAAGAGTCGCAAAAATAAAATGGATATAACGACTGCATATGAATCTGAAGAATTAATAGACGCTGAACAAGTAGCTGCTTTTCTACTTGAAAATCCTAATTTTTTTGCGCAATTTCCACATCTTGTAGAAAAACTTAGTATTCCCCATGCTCACAAAGGCAGTATTTCTCTGGTAGAACTGCAAAGTGAGCAGTTGCGTAAAAAGGTCAGAGTGTTAAGTCATAAATTAAATCAACTCATTACCATAGCCAAACAAAACGAAGCCATTTATCGCATCTATGCAGATTTAAATTTGCGCATTCTAAAATGCACTAATATGGATGACCTGAAATTTATCCTAGAAGAAGTTATTCAAGAAAACCTACAATTAGCATCAGTAACTCTCAAACCTTTTAAAGGGGCGCATGCTTTACCAGAGATCCAGCAACGCTTGCTAATCGAAAAACGATTTAAACGACACCGATTTTTCTTCGGTCGCTTAAGTGAACATGAGCGTAAGTTGTTATTTAATGATCAAGAAGCTAATTCAGTCGCCTTATTGCTTATCGGTGACTTAGGAGAACTCGGAATATTGGCTATTGGTAGTAAAGATGCTGGGCACTTTAATCCAGATATGGACACCTTACTCATCACTCAATTGCAGCAATTTTTAGGTATTTTGTTACCCAAATTGCTAACCTACTAGTCACAAATGTTATCGCCAAGCTTATACTCTTGGTTAGAAAAATATCTAGCCTATCTTAAGTACGAAAAAAATCTGGCGAGTACTTCAATTGAAAATTATCAAAGACAACTGACTGCTGCATTCGACAAACTTGAGATTGATTCTTGGTCAATGTTCAAGGTATCAGATGTGCGACACATCCTGAATGAGGCCAGGAGGAATAACTTAAGTTCTCGATCAATTGCGTTACGTCTGTCAGCTATCCGCGGGTTTTGCAGTTATTTAATTCAACAGCAGCAACTCGCTCAAAATCCAGCGTCATCAATCCAAGCCCCCAAACAAGACAAACCTCTGCCTAAACAATTGAACGTCGACGAAATGACTCAATTGTTGGATATACAAGAAGATGGGCTTCTAGCAATACGAGATAAAGCCATGATGGAGCTAATGTATGGTTGCGGCCTACGATTGTCAGAACTAGCCGACCTTAATCTCAAAAGCATTCAAGTAGACAATCAGCTAAGGGTCATCGGTAAAGGTAGCAAAGAACGTTTGCTTCCAATTGGAAAAATTGCCGCAGAAGCCTTAGTGGTATGGCTAAAAATTAGGCCACAATTAGCTAGCAGTGATGAACCCGCATTGTTTGTAAGCATGCGTCAAAAAAGGCTAGGTACACGTCAAATAGCTAAACGTATGAAACTGTGGGCTAAGCGACAAAATTTAGGGCAGTCAGTTAACCCACACAAACTCCGCCATAGTTTTGCTACTCACGTATTGGAATCAAGCTCTGACTTAAGAGGCGTACAAGAATTGTTGGGGCATGCTAACTTATCTACGACTCAAGTATATACACACCTAAACTTTCAACATTTGGCCCATGTGTATGACAGTGCACATCCCAGAGCTAAAAAATCTAAGTAACTAACTGATTAAAAAAGAACATATAGTCCTAAATGATATTTTATAAAAAACTTAAACCAATTCAAGCAATTACATTCGACCTAGACGATACCCTATATGAAAACACTAGTGTAATTGTCAAAGCCCAACGTTCTTTGATTGAATTTATGCATGAACAATATCCAGCGACAAAAACCTTAGACAATACGTTTTGGCGAACTCAACAACAAACACATATTTTAGCAAATCCAACTATCAAAAATGACATAAGTGAATTGCGACGCTTAACTCTAACGTCCGGTTTTTCGGCAATAGGTCTAGTTGGTGATGAGCTGAATGCCGCTACAGAAAAGAGCTTTAAGCATTTTTATTTTCAGCGAAGTAACTTTACTTTAAATAGAAATATTCATTCTTTATTAAAAACGTTAGCCCAAAAAATACCTTTGGTGGCGATCACCAATGGTAATGTCGACCTAGAACAGATTGGTATTAGTAAGTATTTTAGTGGTAGTTTTAAAGCCAGTTTAGCGTTCCCAATGAAACCACATATCGCTATGTTTGATGCAGCGCAGAATTTTTTGAATATTCCTCATGAGAACATTTTGCATGTAGGAGATAATTTATCTAAAGACGTCTATGGGGCACTTAAAGCGGGCTATCAAGCGGCTTGGTATGCTGAAGATAGGGGTATGTTTATTCGTAATGAACAATTACAGCTTTTACCCCATATACAACTGAGCCGGTTGAGCCAACTGTTAGATTTGATCTAATCGTTAAACTAAGACTTAATCTTCCAGTATATTTTGACGCATAGTTTCACAGGGTTTTCGGCAGGTAGGTTTCCCGACAATTTTAGCAGGAATACCAGCCACGGTAACATGTGGAGGTACGTGACTAAGTACAACACTTCCCGCGCCTACTTTGGCGCCCTTTCCTATAGAAATATTACCCAAAATTTTGGCACCCGCTCCGATCATCACTCCTTCTCGAACTTTAGGATGACGGTCACCTGCTTCATTACCGGTTCCACCAAGTGTTACTGATTGCATAATAGAAACATTATTCTCAATAACAGCCGTTTCGCCGACCACTATTCCAGTTGCATGATCAAACATGACAGCCTGCCCGATTTTTGCTGCAGGATGAATATCTACCGAGAAAGCTTCAGAGTTACGGCTTTGAATAAATAGCGCTAAATCCTTACGATCCTCTAACCAAAGCTGATGCGCTAATCGATGCACTTGAATAGCGTGAAACCCTTTAAAGTTTAGTAATACAGTAAGAAATGAATGTACTGCTGGATCGCGGCTAAATACGGCTTGAATATCTGCAATAGCCGCTTCTACTACTTCGGGGTGTAGCAGGTAGCAATGCTCAAACATTTCTTTCACAGACAAAGTACTCACCACGTCATCTGCCAATTTATTGGACAAAATAAAACTCAAGGCGGTTTCAAAGTTGTGATGCGCCAAAATACAAGTATGCACATAACTAGACAATAGCGGTTCTTTTTCAACCAAATGTTCAGCTTCATCTTTTAATTGTTGCCAGAATTCAATACTCATAATTTCTCTGCTGTCTAATTTACGCGATATCAGTTGTATATAGGGTTTAGTTTAGTGTATTTAAATACAGTGTTACTGATATACTTAGAAAATATTTTTCTAACGTATTCTTTGTGCAATGGATGTATCTCGACTTCTTGACCAGTTAAACGACGAACAACGCGATGCAGTAGCGGCCCCTGCATCTGACATGCTAATTTTAGCGGGCGCAGGCAGCGGTAAAACCCGAGTTTTAGTGCATCGAATTGCATGGTTGATGGAAGTTGAGGGTATTGCTCCATACGGCATTTTAGCTGTAACTTTTACCAACAAAGCAGCCAAAGAAATGCGCGGCCGTATAGAACAATTGCAAGGTAGCGCACTGAATAGCATGTGGATCGGTACGTTTCATGGTATTGCCCACCGATTGCTACGCACTCATCATGACGAAGCAAAGCTACCTGAAAACTTCACTATATTAGACTCGGACGACCAATATCGCTTAATTCGACGAGTTCTTAAGAGTCTGAATCTTGACGAGAAACACTGGGCTCCAAAACATGTGCAATGGTATATCAATGGCAATAAAGACGAGGGACTACGTCCGCAACATATCGAAACATATGGTGATGCTACCCAACAAAAAATGCGGGAAATTTATCAAACATATCAACAAACATGCGATCGTGCCGGTTTAGTTGATTTTGCTGAATTATTACTCAGAGCACACGAACTATGGCTAAATAATCCAACAGTACTACAACATTATCAAAAACGTTTTAGAGCCATTTTAGTAGACGAATTTCAAGACACCAATAACATCCAATATGCATGGTTACGTCTACTTGCAGCTCCTAGTAATAATATGATTATTGTCGGTGACGATGACCAGTCTATCTACGGCTGGCGCGGCGCAAATGTTGAAAACATTCAACATTTCTTAAGAGATTTTAAAGGCGCAAAAACCATCAGGTTGGAACAAAACTACCGCTCCACTGGCAATATATTAAAAGCAGCCAATGCCGTGATTGACAACAACCAAGGAAGATTGGGTAAAAAACTGTGGACAGAAGATAGCCAAGGCGAACCCATTTCACTTTATGCCGGATTTAATGAGTTAGATGAGGCTAGGTTCAATATTTCACGAATAAAAGAATGGCGCGATAATGGTAATGCCTTGGCAGATTGTGCAATTTTATACCGCAATAACGCGCAATCACGGGTTTTAGAAGAAGCGTTATTACAAGAGTCCATCGCCTACCGAATTTACGGAGGTTTACGATTTTTTGAACGTCAAGAGATTCGTGACGCTTTAGGTTACTTACGTTTGATTAATCAGAACATAGATGACGCTGCCTTTGAACGCATTGTGAATACGCCCACGCGAGGTCTTGGTGATAAAACTCTATCGCAAATTCGCGAGTTAGCTCGAGACCGAGAATTATCCATGTGGGATGCCAGCACGCAAATACTTGCAGAAAAACGACTTACAGGTCGCGCTGCAAATGCGCTCATTGCATTTACAAAACTATTAACACAACTCGCCCAAGATATTAAGGATCTCCCTTTAGAGCAACAAGCCGATCACGTAATCAAACACTCTGGCTTATTTGCGATGTATAAGGCAGCAAAAGGTGAAAAAGCCCAAGCCAGAATCGAAAACTTAGAGGAATTAGTCACGGCTTGTAAACAATATGTCGTACCCGAAGAAGCGGATACCATGACACCTATGTCCGCGTTTTTGGCCCATGCCTCTCTTGAAGCAGGTGACAACCAAGCTGAAAGCCATCAAGACGCAGTACAAATGATGACTATACACACCGCAAAAGGGCTGGAATTTCCATTAGTCTTTATGGCGGGTGTAGAAGAAGGCATGTTCCCGAGTCAAATGAGTAACGAAGAACCAGGGAAAATCGAAGAAGAACGTCGCCTTTGTTATGTGGGTATGACGCGAGCCATGCAAAAGTTATATATTACTTACGCTGAAAATAGACGAGTATACGGTCAGGACAAATACCATACTCCTTCACGCTTCATCAAAGAAATCCCAAGTGATTGTATTGAAGAGGTCCGTTTACGTACCAGTATTTCACGTCCAGTTCAAAATAGGTTCACTCCAGTAACCGGGCATACTGCATTCGAATCTACTGGGTTTCAGTTGGGAGAAAGGGTGTCTCACCCCAAATTTGCTGAAGGCACTGTTTTAAATTATGAGGGCAGTGGCGAACACGCTAGAGTACAAGTCAATTTTGACGAGTTTGGCAGCAAATGGTTGGTTATGTCATTCGCAAAATTAACAAAAGTCTGATATTTCAAGAGCTTGAAATATTTTAATCTACTAAATTAAATTTTTACGGCAAAATTGACATCATGCAACGCAAAGTACTAATAGTCGAAGACAGTAAAAGTAGCATGAACCTGATGCGTAAACTTATATCAAAGGCTAAGTTGCGCCCGATTTGCACTACCAGTTTAGTGGAAGCCAAACATGTTTTTTCCAGTTCAGCTCCAGAAGACTACCTTTGTGCAGTAGTAGACTTTGATTTGCCAGACGCACCAAATGGCGAAGCGATAGACTTTGCGATCGAATCATTTTTACCCACAATAGTCGTCACAGGTTCACTCGATGAATCGACTAGAACCACTATTCTTAATAAAAATGTGGTGGACTACATCCCCAAAGAGAATGCTCAAGTTTATGAATACTTAACACGGTTGTTAAACCGCCTAGCTAAAAATAAAAAAATAGCGGTGTTAGTGGTCGATGGATCACGTATCTCTCGGCATTCGATGACGGCTTTACTTAGACGCCATAATTTTATTACTTTTGAAGCGACCGATGCCGCTCAAGGCATGGAGATCCTGCGCAGCAACTCGAATATCAAGTTGGCGATTATAGACGACAATATATCTGGAATTGAGATGATTTCTGAGCTTCGTAAGCTCTATTCCAAAGAAGACCTCGGTATCATTGGGGTCTCTTCAGATACGACATCAGGCTTGTCTGCAAGGTTTATCAAAAGTGGTGCTACGGATTACTTACATACCCCGTTTTGTCATGAGGAATTTTTCTGCAGAATTATGCAAAATGTCGAACGTTTGGAAAATATTGCCACAATTAGACGTGTTGCGAATTTGGACTATTTAACAGGCCTACCCAACAGGCGGCATTTCTTTGATAGAGTCGCAGCTAATCAGAAAACAACTCCTCATGACCAAAGTTTAGCAATTATAGATATCGACCACTTCAAAGCAGTTAATGACACTTTTGGCCATGACTGTGGTGATTACACTCTGAAGGAGTTAGCAAAGTTAGTAGCAGAATTTTTTGCTGATTTCACAGCGGCAAGATTTGGCGGTGAAGAGTTTTGTGTATTCTTTTCTAATGTTGCTCCAGAAAAAGTGATAGATATAATGGAAAACTTTCGTGATGCAATTGAAAACAAAGTTCTCACATTTGAAAAACAAACATTGTCATGCACTGTGAGTATAGGTGTCACCCACAAAAGTAAAGGTGGCATCAACACTATGCTGCGCATCGCAGACAAACACCTGTATTGTGCCAAAACGGAGGGTAGAAATAGGGTAATATCGGACTAGTCGAAAACTATCCAAGACTATTTGTAATTTCCCAATCTCGATTTTCTATAAATTCTCAACGAATCATAAACATAGATGAGCAGTCCGCTCCATACGAAGATAAAGGTAACAACTCTAGCGCTGTCTAATGGTTCCTGGTAATACACCACGGCCAATAGAAACATTAGACTTGGGCCAACATATTGAAAGAACCCTAAGGTGGTAAAACGTATCCGTTTAGCGGCGGCGGTAAAACATAATAATGGAGCGGTTGTGACCACGCCAGCAAGCACTAGCTTAATATTTAGATCTGTCGTGTTTGATAACATATTGCCACTTGAAGGTTCCATGACGACCCAATAGAGCAAGGCGAACGGCAACATAATACAGCTTTCGATAAACAAACCGGGCATCGATTCCACACTAACTTTTTTTCGTAATAGTCCGTATACGCTAAAAGTAATCGCTAACGCCAAAGCAACCCAAGGGATCTGTCCGTGAGTGAAAATCAAGTACATAACGCCAGTAAGCGCCACTAACACCGCTAAAAATTGCAATCGCGACAGCGTTTCTCGGAAAAAAAATCGCGCAAGAAAAACGTTAAACAGAGGATTAATAAAATATCCTAGACTGGCCTCGAGCAAATAATTGTTGTTTACAGCCCAGATAAAGGTTAACCAGTTTAGTGCCAACAACGCCCCACTAATTGCCAAAATAATCATCACTTTTGGATCACGGATTGCTGTAAATATTTGCTTAAACTTTTTTCGTATCAACAACAATACACACAGTACTAATACTGACCAAACAATTCTGTGCATAACAATCTCTAAAGCTGGCACACTCGTCAGTAACTTAAAATACATGGGCGCGATACCCCACATAAAGTAAGCGGCTAACGCAAAAATAACACCTGCTTTTACTGATTTATCGTTCAACTATTTAGCCTAAAATCGTCAATGCTTGAAATGGGATTGCAGTGTGAGTGAAGCGATTGTCAAATGCAATCTAATCCCTTATTTGGGATGGGTAAATATATGAAGCAAACCAGCGATATTTGTTAGTGATTGTTAATGATATTTTTAATGTTTAGTTTTACGAGTTATGAAACATGCTTAGGTTATCAACAACCATCTTTTGTACGACTAAATTGTTATCAAGTCATATCAAAACCGAATTAATTGCCTAGTGTCACATGTTAGCAGCGCTTACTCACTCCAAGTGAAAGTTAGGTCGAAGCAGAATATTGATTACGACCCGCTTGTTTTGCTTTAAACAAATTGATATCGGCCTTATCAATAAGGTCAATTGAATTGGACGCGGCGTTATTTTTAAGGGTAGGGCTAAAAACAGAAATGCCAATACTCACTGTAACTATTGGATAAGAAGCCTGTTTTGCTGATTTAATATTTCGATTTTTGACATTTTCGATTAAATTTTGTGCTACTTGTTTCGCCCCTTTGAGATCGGTAAAGGGTAGTAAAAGTACAAATTCTTCACCACCATATCTTGCTGCGAGATCTCGTTCTCTTCGTTTGCTTGAGGCAATTATCGAGGCAATTATCTTCAAACATGCATCTCCTTCGAGATGACCAAACTCATCGTTAAATAGCTTAAAGTGATCAATATCTATCATTAATGCTGCAATAGAATGACTGCCTCTTACGGCGGCATACCATTCCTTGTTTAACATAGTATCCAATTGCATTCTATTAGCTAAACCGGTCAACCCGTCGGTACATGAGACTTGGGCAAGCTTTTTCTGTTGCGCTACCATCGTCATTTGATTAGTCACCCGAGAAATCAGAATACTTGGCCGAATCTTTTTATCTATATAGTCAACAGCTCCCATCTGTAAACACTCGTCCTCTTCATCGAGATTGGGGGCTTCGGCCAAAAACATAACAGGTATATGTGCAGTGAGTTGACTGTTCTTTACAAAAGTACACAATTCTTGACCCGAAATAATAGGTGAATTAACGACGCTTAAAACCAAATCGATATCTTTGAGCATTATGCTTTGTAATGCAGATTTGCCGTCTTGTGCTATTTCGATGTTGAAGGTTTTAGCAAAAAGCGAGGTGAGTGTGGATATGCTGACAACATCATCGTCAATTATGAGTAATGTAAGTTGATGCCGAAAAGCCGTCATAACATCCCTGCAAAATACTGCTACTAGCTACTAACTAAATATGATTTAAGTTAATTGCCCCTAGAAGAAGCTCAATCATGTTTAAACCTTAACCACTAATAAAGCACTTTATTGTCAATATTGCGAGTAATAATAGTATTAAATTTGCGACTATATGATTAAATTTCACGACTTGTCGAACGTAGCGTTTAATTAATTATTTTTTATGCCCAAGGTTATCCCTATATTGAATTAGAACACTGTATCCATTGTAAGCGAGGAGACGTCCCCAATCGTTAAACTTTTAGTGTAGCGATCAATTTAATCCCCGTAAGCAAGTGAACCTATAGATAAAAACAAGTAAACTTAGGCTTTATTTTAATCTTTTTGAGTTTCAGTTGTCAGATCACCCAGAACCATCTCCGCTAGCAATCACCGACGCGCAGAAAATATTAAAACACACCTTTGGTTATGACCATTTTAGAGACGGCCAAGCTCAAGTCATTGCCCAAGTCCTGCAGCAAAAAGATGTGTTAGTACTTATGCCTACTGGCGGCGGTAAGTCGTTGTGTTATCAAATTCCTGCGATGCTGCTGCCCGGTTTGACAATCGTTATATCACCTCTGATATCCTTGATGAAAGATCAAGTCGATGCACTGTTAACCTATGGTATTAATGCCGCTTATATCAATTCCAACTTATCTGCCCAAGAAATGTTGAACATATACAGGGGTATGCAAGATGGCAAATATCGGCTCATATACGTTGCGCCTGAACGGCTTATGCAGTTGGAATTTATCCATCGCCTACAGGGACTCTCTTTAAGCCTTATAGCTGTTGACGAAGCCCACTGCGTATCTCATTGGGGGCATGACTTTAGAAAGGACTACAGGCTTCTTGGGCAACTAAAGGCGACCTTTCCCCATGTTCCAATTATGGGATTAACGGCGACTGCTGACTTGGCCACCCGTGCGGATATAACTCAACAGCTTAATTTACAGCAGCCGTTTATTTTCAAAGGTAGTTTTGACCGACCCAATATCCGTTATAATCAAGTGACTAAATATAAGGCCACTGACCAAGCGATTGCTTTTGTTAAGCAACAAGATGGCAGCGGTATTATTTATTGTAATAGTCGTAAGAAAGTGGATGACCTCAGCATCGCCTTAGCCAAAAGTGGCGTAAATTGCGCGGGTTATCACGCCGGTCTCGAAGGCGAAATTCGCGACAAAATTCAACGTGATTTTATACAAGATAAAATAGACGTCATAGTGGCAACCGTCGCGTTTGGAATGGGCATAGACAAATCAAATGTACGATTTGTTTTGCACTTCGATCTGCCACGAAGCATTGAATCCTATTACCAAGAGATAGGTAGGGCCGGCAGAGATGGTATGCCTGCTGAAGCGTTATTATTATTTGATGAAAAAGATGCAGCCCGAATTCGCCAGTGGATCTCAACAGGCGAAAACGTCCAAAGAAATAATGTAGAACTGCAGAAATTTGCAGCGATGGAGGCCTTTGGTGAAGCGCAAACTTGTCGGCGCCAAGTATTGCTCAACTATTTCGCCGAGTATTCAGCCGGCCATTGTGGCAACTGCGATATTTGTCTCGATCCACCAAAAGCATTTGATGGTACGGTAGATGCGCAAAAGGTACTATCTTGTGTTTTTAGATTAAAACAATCTGTAGCCAGTCAATATTTGATCGATGTACTCAGAGGAAAACAGCTAAAACGTATTCTTGAAAACGGCCACGATAAACTAAGCACCTTTTCCATTGGCAAAGAAAAATCTGATGCCTATTGGCATAACGTTATCAATCAACTGATCCACCGAGGATTTCTGCGGGTAGATATCACCCAGAATGCAGTCTTAAAACTAACAGAGGAAGCCAGACCAATTTTACAACAAGCCCAAAAGCTTCAGCTTGCGGTGCCAAGATTGAGTCTAGATTTAGGTAAAAAGTCACCCATAGCAGCACTAGATTATGACAGAGCGTTATTCGCCAAACTCAAACATCTTCGTAAAAGGATTGCAGAGCAAGATGATGTTCCCCCTTTTGTTGTATTTAGCGATGCAACCTTGGCTGACATGGCCGATAAATGCCCAGAAACTGAATTTGACTTCCTAGATATCCATGGTGTCGGGCAAACTAAACTCGAACGTTATGGAGAGCGTTTTATCGCCGCTATTTCTAAGCATTTAATTCGCGCCTAAAATGCCAACCTATATGCTTGAGTTTTTCTCCAAAAGGTTTACTTTTCAGACCAATTTAGCGCATACTTATCGGCCGTATTTGAGCTGATAATATCCATGCCTGTAAAAGCCATACCACAAAAAAAAGCGGACGAAAAAGTTGAAAAGCTGAAGGTTCCGCCACACTCAATTGAAGCCGAGCAATCGGTATTGGGTAGTATGCTTATTTCCCCTGAATCTTGGGATAAAGTCGCTGAACTTGTGGTAGAAGAAGATTTTTACAATCGCTCACATCAAATCATTTTCCGTGCGATTATTCGCCTCCTTTCCCAAAGTCACCCAATTGATTTAATTACTGTTTCTGAAGATCTTGAAGGCCTAGATGAGCTAGAAGCAGCGGGTGGTTTCGCTTACTTAGGAGAACTAGCAAAGAACACTCCCAGTTCAGCTAATGTGGCAGCTTACGCGCAAATAATCAAAGAACGCGCCGTAGTGCGTGAGTTGATTGGTGTGGCACACGAAATTGCGGATACTGGGTACAACCCTGAGGGACGCAATAGTGGCGAAATTCTC
This sequence comes from Paraglaciecola sp., assembly GCF_039964565.1. Taxonomy (GTDB): domain Bacteria; phylum Pseudomonadota; class Gammaproteobacteria; order Enterobacterales; family Alteromonadaceae; genus Paraglaciecola. The sequence continues at coordinate 427,455 of NZ_JBDVXF010000044.1, read as the reverse complement.
GATATGGCCGAGAGTAGGGTATTTGAAATTGCCGAGAAGCGCACCGGAAAAGACGAAGGTCCAAAAGATGTCGAATCGGTATTAACTAAAACTATCGATCGCCTTGAAGTATTAGTTAAAAGTAATAAAGAAGTGACTGGGGTCTCGACCGGTTATACAGATTTAGATAAGAAAACGAGTGGTTTACAACCGTCAGATCTAATAATTGTCGCCGCTAGACCTTCAATGGGTAAAACTACTTTTGCCATGAATTTGTGCGAAAATGCCATGTTATTAGAGGAAAAGCCGGTATTAGTATTCAGTTTAGAAATGCCCTCTGAACAAATTATGATGAGGATGCTGGCATCCCTAAGCCGCGTAGATCAAACTAAAATCCGTACCGCACAGCTTGATGATGAAGATTGGGCGAGAATGTCTAATACTATGGCAATGTTGAAAGACAAAGATAATCTGTTTATTGACGATTCTTCTGGTTTGACTCCTATGGACGTGCGTACTCGAGCACGAAAATTAGCTCGAGATAAAGGCGGAATTAGCCTAATCATGATAGATTATTTACAATTAATGCAAGTTCCTGGTTTAAGCGATAACCGAACCCTAGAAATCGCTGAAATTTCACGCTCACTTAAATCACTCGCCAAAGAGTTGGAAGTCCCAGTGGTGGCGTTATCACAGTTAAACCGTAGTCTTGAGCAACGTAGTGATAAAAGACCAATCAACTCTGATTTACGTGAATCAGGCTCTATTGAGCAAGATGCCGATTTAATTATGTTTATTTATCGAGATGAAGTTTATAACGAACAAAGTACTGATCAAGGTGTGGCTGAAATAATTATAGGTAAACAGCGTAATGGCCCTATTGGTACGTCTAGGTTAACCTTCCAAGGACAGTTTTCTCGTTTTGATAACTATGCGGGTCCAGCTGTAGAGGATGAATATTGATACACAAATCAATATTCATAATTTGAAAAGTGTCTCGAGTTGACTGAGCTAAATCACTGAATAAAAGGTAAAAAAAAGAGATGCAATTGCATCTCTTTTTTTTGAATAACTATCGTTATCGTTGTACTTTAACTCTAGTACTAGTTGATACTTTAACTACGATACGACGGTTAACTTGATTTGCTTTAGCCGTGTTTGAAGTATCTAACAACTGAGTTTCACCAAAACCGATAGCGGTCAAACGCTCTGCATTAATACCATATTTCTGGATTAATAGAGTTCTCACTGCATTTGCACGCTTTTGAGATAACATCAGGTTGTAATCGTCAGAACCTGGAGCAGAAGCATGACCTTCAATTACAGCATCGGTTGCAGGATAACGGTTCATGAAATCTGCAACTTCTTGGAACTGAGAAGCACTAGAGTTTCCAATAACTGAACTATTGTTGGCAAACAATACTTTCACATTGATAGACACTTCTTCTTCAGTAAATACGCTACACCCTTTAGCGTCGACTTTATCCGTTAGCGGTGTATCAGCACAATTATCTACATCATCTAATACGCCATCTTGGTCAGTATCTAATACTAAACTACAACCTTTAGCACCTACCTGAGTACCAGGTGCAGTATTTGGACACATATCTATGTTGTTAGGAATACCATCATCATCAAGGTCGTTCTTACAACCGTAGCTATCTACCACAGTTCCAGCTGGTGTTTCTGGGCAGTTGTCTAAACGGTTAATAACACCGTCGCCGTCTAAATCCAAAACACAACCCATACTATCTACTGCGATACCTGCTGGAGTATTTGCACACTGGTCTTGGCTATCAACTACGCCATCATTGTCACTGTCTTTAGGCATTGAAGGAGCGGTTGAGCCACCGAAGGCGTAGGCTAAACCTAATTTAAAGCTTAGGTGTTTATCACCATTGTCACTGGTTTCACTACTACCACTAGCGATAGTTTGATACGCAGCCATTTCAGTAATAACTTTAAGGCGATTACCTAAATCCCAGTCCTTAGCTGTATCCCAATACTGTCCTAAATCCCAGCTTTCACCTAAAGTCCAGTGCTTACCTAAACCAATATTGACCATTGAATCGTTATCAGCAATTTGGGTTCTTTTAAGGCCACCAAAAAGATAAAAATCATTGCTATCTGGGAAGAAGTATAAAAGGTCAACACCTACGCGAGTACCGTCGTCATCAAGGAATTCATTGGCTACGTCAAGTTCTAAGTAAGATGCTTCAATCCTAACTGCCCACTCCGGAGTAAATTTAAAACCAAATTCACCACCCACTCCAAAACCGTCTCCTAGGAAATCCGGGCTATCATCATTGCCCGAATAAAATTCGCCAAACCCAGCAACCCACTTATCGTTTTCTTTTGGCTGCTCTTGTGCAAATACACCTGTACTTAACGCAGCAGCTATTGCACTTACAACTAATAATTTTTTCATCTTAACTTGTCCCTTATTGTTCATTTCAAATTTAATTGGCACACTATTTACAGGATCATATATAGATGTATACCTTTATCGCAACTACTTTATTATAATTAGGTTATCATTCCCCACAAATAGTCGCAATTAAGCGACGATTTGCAGCTCTTACTCGATGTTCTCCTAATATTATTCCTTGCCATGTCCCTAAGCCTAGTTCTCCGTCAACAATGGGAATAGTCAAACTGTTCCCCATTAAGCTAGCTTTAATATGAGCAGGCATATCATCCGCACCTTCATAGTTATGCACGTAATACGCCATATTATCGGGCACCATCTTATTGATATGCGTTTCTAAATCTTGACGCACAGTAGGATCGGCATTTTCATTAATCGTTATACTAGCACTGGTATGTTGGATAAATAAGTGCAGCAAACCCTTTTTAACGTTTTTTAGACCTTTTAGCTGTGCGCTGACTTCGTCAGTGACTAAGTGATATCCTCTGGTCTTAGGGGATAAAATAATAGATTGTTGCATCCACATATAATTGCAGGCCTATTACTTATTAAAACACATTTCTAAATATAGTTTTCCAGACTCGTGAGAAAAAGGCATAACCATTTTTTTCCCATCGACTTGATGTTTAATCGAGTGATTGACACCTGAAACAACTACCGGTGTAGCCATACCAAAATCATAACCTTTTTCCCCAAGTTCGTTTTTGGCTCCACCGCAAATCATATTAGTAATTTCACCCACCATATCTTGTACGTCAGAATCTAAACTATCAGGCTTTTCCCCCAACATTTTTTGCATTATTTCTAATACTAGTCCTTCGTCTAAGGAAATTGACATTGAGCCTTGAATATTTTCACCCACCATACCAATCAGTCCAGATATGTCTCCCCTGGCTTGATTGTCACTTTTCTTTTTAGGTTTACCTGGCACTAGCTGAATTTGTGCCATGGTTTTCATCACATTTAGTAAAGCGGCAATAAAAGGGTTAATAAACTCAGCATTCATTATATTCACTTTTCCTTCTTAAAGTTCGCTCATTGGCAAGCTGCGCAAATACCAAGAGCTTCAATTGTTCGGCTTACTACGTCAAAACCTACTGATTGGGTTTCTTTTACATCGCCATCGGAATCAAAAATTAAATAAGTTAACGTAATCGCTTCGGTGACAGACAACGAATACATTAGTGGATTCAATTTTAGGTATTAACGCACCCTATAAGATAAAATCTAGCCTACTCTAAACTTTACCACGCTCCGCGCTAGACACTGTTAGTCTAAGTACCACTAATAATTCATAAGCGCGTAACTCTGGCAGTAGCACATAATGTCTCCAAACTTTGCAAACCTAGCGCCATTGCTTCCCAAAACTGTCACCCTTTATCCATCCAAATATCAACTAAATACCCGCCGGTATTAATCGCATTTATTCCTTCAAAACAAACCGTTAGATATTAACACTAATTCTAATGTGTTGCGTATTTTAAACATTTTTAGTTTGTTAACTGTGAACAGGTTGAGCGACTTAATAAATAGATATGCAATTTTGAAAGTATATTTCAGCGAGCGGTTTTACTGTGTTAACTTATGAAAAATGAGTGATTTTGGTATTAATATGATTGAACAAGGTATACAGGTAAAAGCTGACACAAGAGGCATTTGGTTAATTTTTAGCGGTGAAAAAATTTTTCAATTCACTGAAAATTCAGGGTTGATAATAGACACTTGGGAACAGCTCAGTTTTGCCCATGCCTACCAAGATCAAATCGTCAAAATAGGGAATCATGAAGATTTACCTTGTTTCTTGATCGATATGGGGAACGAACATATCGAGCATGATGCACTATCACTAGTCAGTATGCGCGCGTTGCTTATGCAAAACCAAACCAGCTTTTTTGGTGTCGCTTCACGAGCATGGCAGATAGCATTATTTATGCGTACCCATAGATTTTGTGGTCAATGTGGCAGCACGATGCAACAAATTGATTGGGAGATGGCAATGCAGTGTTCACGTTGTCTTCACCGCTGTTATCCAAGAATTTCGCCGTGCATTATTGTGTCTATACGTAATAAGGACAAGATATTACTGGCTCAAGGAAAACCGCAACGTTCTCGACAAATGTTTTCGACTTTAGCCGGTTTTGTAGAAAGTGGTGAACAACTTGAACAAGCGGTTCACAGAGAAGTCTTTGAAGAAGTGGGGATTAAAGTTAAGAACTTACGCTACTTTTCAAGCCAGCCTTGGCCTTTTCCTCACTCGTTAATGGTAGGTTTTTTAGCTGACTTCGATTCAGGAGAAATAAAAGTAGATGGCAAAGAAATTCTCGAAGCACACTGGTTTGACCCTGAGAAACTACCCAATATCCCACCCAAATTATCCATTGCGGGACAACTGATCCAAAAGACTATTGAAGAGATTAGTCAACAAAAATAGCGAGGTATAGCGTAATCGCTAGATATAAAAAACCCCACGTAAAGTGGGGTTTAAATATTTTAGCGTCTTGGTCTCGTTATCGAGCTTCTTGATTTATGTTTGCTTTCGCATCAGTGTTATAGCAGACAAATCTCTGTGATTGCAAGTTTTTGTTAAATATACTCCAGTTTATCCTTTTTTCAGCGGCTAAAATCGCTACAATACAGCCCTTTAAGCCTATCACCCAAATTTTAGGTAAATAATTCCAGTTTGAGGAAATCAATGCAGCCATTGCAGAACGACCGATATTTACGAGCATTGCTCCGCCAACCAGTCGACACAACACCAGTATGGATGATGCGCCAAGCAGGTCGGTATTTGCCAGAGTATAAAGCCACCAGAGCACAAGCTGGCGATTTTATGTCGCTATGTAAAAACGCCGAGTTAGCCTGCGAAGTAACACTTCAACCGTTACGTAGATTTGACTTGGATGCCGCCATCTTATTCTCCGATATTTTAACTATTCCAGACGCCATGGGATTGGGTCTATATTTTGAGACTGGTGAAGGTCCAAAGTTTCAAAACCCTTTGACTTGTATGGCTGATATTCAAAAATTACCCGTATTAGATCCTGAAGTTGAACTAGGTTATGTAATGAATGCGGTTCGCACTATTCGCAAAAATTTGCAAGGTAGTGTGCCATTAATTGGTTTTTCCGGCAGCCCTTGGACGCTAGCTACATACATGATTGAAGGTGGCTCTAGTAAAGCTTTCACTAAAATCAAAAAAATGGCCTTTAGTGATCCACAAGCGCTGCACTTGTTACTGGATAAGTTAGCTGATTCAGTTATTTTGTATCTTAATGCGCAAATTGCAGCCGGAGCGCAATCAGTAATGGTATTTGATACATGGGGCGGCGTGCTTTCTGGTCGCGATTATCAAGAGTTTTCCCTACAATATATGCATAAAATTGTGGATGGCCTTACACGGGAAAATGATGGGCGAAAAGTGCCTGTTACTTTGTTCACAAAAAATGCGGGATTGTGGTTAGAATCCATTGCAGCAACAGGTTGCGATGCAGTTGGATTGGACTGGACAGTTGATATGGCCGACGCTAAGGCACGTATAGGCGACAAAGTTGCACTGCAGGGTAACATGGACCCTTCTATGTTATATGCGCCAGCCGCTCGTATTGAACAAGAAGTACAACTAATTTTGGACGGTTTTGGTAAAGGTAATGGCCATGTATTTAACCTTGGCCATGGCATTCACTTAGATGTACCACCAGAGAATGCCAAAATATTCATTGATGCGGTTCACAAATTAAGTAAACCTTTTCATCAATAACGAGTACGCTATGCTTTTGAAAGCATGTCTCTAGTTTGCTTGAGTAATGAAATGGTCGCAATACTGCCGGCCATTTCGCTCATCCCTTCACCTTCAAATTCTGCGCATGCATATCCAGTGAACCCAGCGGCGGTGAGTATTTTCATACATTGTAAATAATTGATTTTTGACTCTTGACCATTGGATTCAAAACCATATGTTTTGGCACTGACACCTCGAGTATAAGGAGCCAGATCATGTAACCCCTGAATAGTGTCATAACGTCTCTGTGGTGAGTGATTCCAGCCCCCCATAAAAAAATTATCTAAATCCGTGTAAACGCCTAAATTAGGATGCTTCACTTTTTCCATTAACATAGCCAACCAAGCACCGTTACTAGAAGGGTGACCATGATTTTCAACTAATAATTCCAAACCTAACTGTTGAGTATAAGCCGCCAACTCAGCTAGGCTTTCAGCGTTTTGTTCAAGCTGTTCAAGGTATGTCCCCTCTCCATAGGCATTCACTCTAAGTTGTGAACATCCCAACTCCAATGCAGCGTCTATCCATGGTTTGTGTTTTTCAATTGCCAGGTCTCGTTTATTTTTAGATGGACTCCCCAAATACCCTAATTCATCACATAATAAGCAGGTAAAACCAACACCTTGGTCATTCGCCATTGCCTTGAATTGCTTCAGCCAAGGTTTATCTTGCGCATGTCCAAACCAAAGCACGTTGGCTAAATCCACCATTTCGACGCCTAACTTCCTAGCGATAGTAACAATGTCTCGAGGATCCATATCCCCCTTTAAAACCGAGTCAGGGTCTGAATGTAAGGTTTTGATAAACCACTCATAATTATCACGACCATCACCAAAAATAGCCCGATGAAAAGACCACTGACTCAAGGCGATATCAAACAATCTGTTAGTTTTTAGTGGGGAAGCATGCAAGTTAGGCATAACGGACATTGCCACCAGCGAAGATGCTGTTTTTACAAAGTTTCTACGATTCATCAACTGCCCTTTTAATTTCGATTAAATATAGGCAATAAGCCTACTCTTGCTTAGTAAAAGTGACTACCTCACCTGAAGCACAAAGCTGCTGTGCTTCAACTTTACTGCAGGCTTGATTCATTTTAAGTAAACCTATACCAGCGCCGTTCGAGAGTGTCGTTAATTTATGGTCATTGGGATTGCGATGCCTAACCAGCATATTACGTCTCTGGGTGAACCAATTAAGCGGCGAATATTTGCTATATAAAATACGATTAAGTTTGTCGAACCACTTTAACAACTTATCTGGAAATTCATTTTTGATTCCGCTACTGGTGATTTGCGTGATATTTGGACTGTTATTTCTGAATCTTAACGTGACGTCATACACAAAAGAGTAATGCACATCACCTGACAGAATCACAAAATTAGGAGGTGTTTTGCGATTACGAAAAATATTTAACATCACACTGGCGGTGCCTTTGTGAGCCATCCAGTTTTCAGCGTCAACAGTCAGTGCTTTGCCAAAAAAGGTAAAAATACGCTGTATAGTCTCAATGAGTTTCACACCAAAAATGGGTGCTGCAGACACCATGATCACAGATTCTTGACCAATGAGTTCCTGCTGTAATTCACACAGGGCTTCCCAATCCATCAATCCAGAAGGTTTACTTAAACTCGACTCTGAACGCCAACGTTGGGTACGTGTATCTAATACCACCAGCTTCGGAGAAGTTTGCAAGCAATAATGCCATTGTTCCCATTCAAGCATTATGTGCACAAGTTTGTCATGTTGCTGGATGCCACTTTCAGTAAAATATTCTCTACACGACTCGAATAAGGGCCGCAATTTTGTAGGGTCATTGCCCCAACCTTGACACAACCAATACCCTATTAGCGCGTTGCCTACTATGCGTTTCGCAAATAAGTTACCGTATACCGCTTCTTCCCAACCTCGGGTTAAATTCCAATCATCAGTAATATCGTGGTCATCAAAAATCATGTATACCCGCACATGAGCTAAGGCACGCCGGACTTTATCTAGTCCAGCAACGAAGTGTTCGATTATGACCTGTTCTTCTCTAAATTTTTGTTTGAAGGGTTCAGGGATTGACGTGTCAGTGATCTCTGTCAAATGCCACATTTCAGGGGACCAGGTAAGAATATACATAGCCATAACTTCAGCAAAAGAAATTAAGTGGTTACTCGCATTGACCGAAGTAAAAATAGGTTTGCGTTTGGCAGCAAAAAACTGGCTATACGTATTCTCAGTACTAGGGTCGTCTGGTAATAGTTCGGGTCGTTGATAAAAACAATTTGGGTGTTTAAATAACTCTTGGCTATTTTTAATTGTTGCACCTTCAAGCTCTTCATGAAACAGACCCAAAAGATCTATTGTTTGCTCAATTACAAGAAGTGTTGGTCCCGCAACGTCATCGGTATAAACCTGGTCTCCGGACATCATTAATAAGTCTGGCAACTCACTTTGTCCGTTTACACCTTTTTCTATTTGTTGGTCGACTATAACTAAACCATCGCCACTTTCATGATGAGGTTTACGACAAGAGCCATGCAACATATGCCCGATTTGTCTACGGATCAAGAAGCTAGGGTACGCCTCACCTGAATAAAGCAAAGAGGGCAGCAACTCGGATAAGAAACTACTGGCTCCATACTGATCTTGTAAACTGATGTCATAACTCACTCGACTGCCACATGGAATTTCAGTATTCGGTTCAAGAGTGATTATATTCACAAAAGCGTGACTACCCACTTGAACTTGACTCAACTGATCCGCATCTAGCCGAGCATCAAACCAGGTACTTTGCTCTTTTTGATTGAACAAGGTTACTGAAAAATCAAATGCTTGACTGGTTATCAGCCAAAAACAAACTTGATTAGCATTCGCTCGCCGAACAATAGGGCCGGCGAGTATTTTTGGCAATAAAGCAGCGGTATTTTTAGACAAAATACTTAAACGCGTGGTTATTCAAACACAGAATTGAGATAGGCTGCGATTCGAACGCCAGCCATTTGCAAACGCTGCTTCACAATAGGCAAGTTTTGAAATTGATAATCCCAAGATAACTTGTCTTTTTCTGGATAAAGAGTCGCTCGTAACTTGGCGCTTTCAGCTATCCAAACCTTAGGATCCAGCTCCTTCCAATCTTGAATTTGTTGTTCAGAAATTTTACGGCTTAATATGTTGGACCATTCTGTATAAGACAATTGTTGCCTATCAATTAAACCTGAGTCCCAGACTCGGTGTAAATTAGAGTCTTCCCAAAAGAATTTCAATTTAACATCGTTGCCGCCTCTATCGAGACCGTTTCCTGCATGAAAAGGTTGGTGTAAATCCCCAATAATATGCACGATAAATCTTAGAGCGAGCTGTTTTTTTGCAATGCTAGTTTGTTTGCTTTTTAGTTGGTTTGTAAACAATTCCAATGCTGTGACCGCATTGCCTTCAGGCGGCGGGGCAACATCTGAATACGTTTTCCCTGCGTAAACGTCTACATAGTGCCAAGGGTTGGCTGTTTTTTGCCAAAATTCACTAGGATCGGCACGCATTTCGTCAGCATAAGTCGACGCTTCTGCTAGGTCTTCATTCACTAACAACTGCTCAATCGCTAGTTGTGCTTGTGGAGTTAAATATTGCTCCGCTATTGCACCGGTTACCCTATGACCAATCTGGCCCCAACTTAACGCTTGAAAACTCATCGCCGCGGCAATGGTACCTATTACTAATTTTTTTAACTTCATGTTAACGCTCTTGTATTTATTAATTATATTGTTGCTAATTGTTCTTTTAACAAATCATGGATACCACCAAAACTACCATTACTCATTACCAGAATGTGATCTCCGGGTTTAGCATAAGAAACAATAGATTTGACCAACAGTTGCAAGTCTTTATATAACATTGCGGTGACGTCACTCTGCGCCAGTAGTGCATCCATCGACCAGCTTAAATTAGCAGGCTCAAGAATAAACACCTGGTTAGCTTTTGACCATGACGCGGCAAGTGTATCTTTGTGAATGCCCATTTTCATGGTGTTAGAGCGAGGCTCCAATACAGCCAAAATACGCCCGTCTCCCACTTTTGATCTTAATCCGTCGATAGTGAAAGCAATGGCAGTTGGGTGATGAGCAAAATCATCATAAATTGTAATGTCATTGACCTTAGCTTTAACTTCCATGCGGCGTTTTACATTGACAAATTGACCTAAAGCCGCCACTGCCAGCTCACTTTTTACACCACAATGTTTTGCAGCAGCGATGGCCATCAAACCGTTATTTAGATTGTGTTCGCCCATTAAATCCCAATGCACTTTTCCTTGATTTTGTCCTTTAAACAACACATCAAACTCACTGCACTCGGGGTTATTATTTTGTACCTGCCAATCACCGCCAGTAAATTGCACTGGCGTCCAACATCCCATATCTAAGACTTTGCGTAAGTTGTTGTCTGATTTCGGTAAAAGAACCAGTCCGTTATTGGGTACCATTCGTAATAAATGGTTAAACTGTTTTTGAATATCACCTAAGTTCGTAAAAATATCTGCATGATCGAATTCAAGGTTATTCATGACCAATGTACGAGGTCGATAATGAACAAATTTGGAACGTTTATCAAAAAAGGCACTATCGTATTCATCTGCTTCAATCACAAAAAATGGGGTTTCGCCCAAACGTGCCGAAACATCAAAGTTTTGTGGAATACCACCTATTAAGAAACCCGGCTTTAACCCCGTATATTCTAATATCCAAGCCACCATACTGGAGGTACTGGTCTTCCCATGGGTACCAGAAACGGCTATTACCCAACGATCTTTGAGTACATTTTCTAACAGCCACTGCGGGCCACTGGTGTAAGGCAAGTTTCTTTCTAAGACGTATTCCACTGCCTCATTACCCCGAGATAGCGCGTTACCGATTACCACTATATCTGGTTCATTCTTAAATTGTTTCGTGTCGTATCCTTCAAACAACTCAATACCTAAAGACTCTAATTGTGTGCTCATAGGCGGATAAACATTAGCGTCAGAACCAGTCACTTTGTGCCCTAACTCTTTTGCAATAGCGGCAATTCCTCCCATAAAAGTGCCACAGATACCTAAAATATGTAGATGCATAGATTGCCATTTAAAAAGTCTAAGAAGGGTAGATTACCAGAACAAATATCCGTAACCCAATTAACAATGTAAAAATTTTACATTGTTGCTGCAGCTAAGTTTTAACGCCGTATCGGTATTGGTTATAAAGAATACGTTTAGGTTACTGAGTTTATGATTTTTTGTGGGTATAATTATTGAAGCAGTATTAACAATAATAACAATCTTGCTGCATCACCCTACAACTAAAAGGTATTTACACGTAATGAAAAGACTTAACTCGCAACTTCAAGAAGATGGCGCTCCTATGGAGCTAATACTGCTACTAAGAACATTATTAGCAGGCTGTAAAGAAATTTCATTTAGGGTCAGTCAAGGCGCATTGGCTGGTGTATTAGGGTCAACACTGAGTGAAAATGTTCAAGGTGAAACCCAAAAGAAGTTAGACATTATTTCTAATCAAATTCTCAAAGATATTCTTAGTGAGTCTGGTTACGTTAAAGCGATCTCTTCTGAAGAAGAGGACGAAGTCGTACCTTGCAATCCAAATGGTAATTACTTGGTTAGTTTTGATCCCCTTGATGGTTCATCCAATACCGATATTAATAGCCTCATCGGTACGATTTTCTCAATTACACATGCACCACAATGGATGGACCCCGATGACCCTTCGGCGTTTCTGCAACCAGGTACACAAATAGTTGCCGCAGGTTACGTATTATATGGCCCATCTGCAATGCTCGCTTTAACTACGGGACGTGGTACACATCTGTATACCTTAGATAAAACCCATGGCGGTTTCTTATTAACCACTCCGAATGTCAAAGTGCCAGAGCAAACATCAGAATTCTCAATTAACGCATCGAACCAACGTCATTGGGAAGCGCCTATTCAAGACTATGTTAGCGATTTGTTAGCGGGAACTGATGGGCCTAGAGAGAAGGACTATAACATGCGTTGGGTAGCTGCAATGGTAGGAGATATCCACAGAGTATTGTGCAGAGGTGGAATTTTTATGTACCCCTACGACAAGCGAGATCCTAATAAAGCGGGTAAATTACGTTTATTATATGAAGCCAACCCTATGGCCTTCCTCGTTGAACAAGCTGGGGGCTTAGCTGAAACCGGTTCAGGTCGAATCATGGAAGTAATGCCAACTGAAATTCACCAACGGGTCCCTGTTTTGATTGGCTCAAAGGATGAAGTTGAAGCATGTTTAAGCTACAACAAATAGACTTTATTAGTCATAAATAAACCTAAAAACGCCTCAGATGAGGCGTTTTTAGGTTTCCGGTTAGTAGGACTTATTACAATAACGGGGCGATGACCAAACTCACTATAGCCATTACATTGATAAGGATGTTCATAGATGGGCCTGATGTATCTTTAAATGGGTCGCCCACGGTATCTCCAACTACTACTGCGGCATGCGTATCAGAACCTTTACCACCTAGGTTACCTTTTTCTACATACTTTTTAGCATTGTCCCAAGCACCACCAGCATTAGCCATCATTAACGCAAGCAACACACAACCTAGTAATGCCCCCCCCAACATTCCGCCTAATGCATAAGCACCTAAGCCAAAACCAACTAATGGTGGAACGCCAACGGCTATTACCCCTGGTAATATCATTTTCTTCAATGCTGCTTGCGTAGCAATATCAACACAACGTGCATTGTCAGGCTCGGCGGTACCTTCCATCAAACCGTCTATTTCTCTAAACTGGCGGCGGATCTCTTGGATCATTTCAAATGCTGCATCCCCAACAGCTGTCATCGTAATTGAGGCGATTAGAAAAGGTAATAACCCGCCAATAAAGAGACCTATCAACACCATGGGATTACCCAAATTAAGAGTAAAATCGGGGTATTTATTCACCAAGGTTTCTATAAATGCTGCAATAATAGCAAGAGCAGCAAGGGCCGCTGCGCCAATAGCAAAACCTTTACCTATAGCAGCGGTGGTATTACCCAATTCATCTAAGGAATCGGTAATATCGCGAGTTTCCTTTCCTAACCCCGCCATCTCAGCTATGCCCCCAGCATTGTCAGCCACTGGGCCATAAGCATCGATAGCCATAGTAATACCCACAGTCGCCAACATACCCACTGCAGCAATACCTACACCGTATAAGCCCGCTAATTGAGTTGACGCAAAAATAATTGCGCAAATAGTTAGCACGGGAATCACAACAGATTGCATACCGACAGCCAACCCCGTGATCATTACCGTAGCAGAGCCCGTTTCTCCGGCTTCAGCTATTTTACGTACAGGTGTGGAAGCGGTGTAATATTCCGTTACTAGACCAATAATAATCCCCCCTACCGCTCCAGCAACAACTGCCCACCATACATGGTCATTCACGCCAAGTTTGGCAACCACAAAATACGCTACAACGATAAAAATGCCGGCCGCTGACATAGTACCAGCGCGTAAAGCCACCTCTGGTTTACTGGCGGATAACAACTTAACTAAAACAATGCCAGCAACCGAACATAACAATCCAGTCGAGGCCAAAACTAAAGGCAGAAACATTAAGGACTCTCGGCTACCTAAAACACCTAAAGCCATAGTAGAAGCAATGGCAATGGTGGCAATCATAGAACCACAATATGATTCAAATATATCTGATCCCATGCCAGCAACATCACCCACGTTATCCCCCACATTATCCGCAATGACACCAGGGTTTCGTGGATCGTCCTCGGGAATGCCCGCTTCGATTTTACCCACTAAATCAGCACCCACATCAGCGCTTTTAGTGAAAATCCCACCACCTACACGAGAGAACAACGCAACTATAGATGCCCCCATTCCAAACCCATGGATCACATGGGCAGTGCTTGGGTCGCCACCAAAAAACCAATATAGTGAACCTAAACCTAAAAGCCCCATAGCGGCAACACACAACCCCATGACAGAGCCGCCCATAAAAGCAACTGTTAGCGCCGCTGCTGGCCCTTTATCGTGAGCTGCTTGAGTAGTACGTACATTTGCTTTAGTCGCCGTAAACATGCCCATATAACCAGCAAAGGCAGAACACACCGCGCCCGCAACAAAAGCGAGAGTGGTGTATTGTCCTAAAGAAAAATACAAAGCAATACCCACCACTAAGGCAAAAAGAAATAACATTTTATACTCGCGAAGCATAAACACCATGGCACCGGAATGAATAGCATCACCTATTTTAGATATGGCAGGATCTGAAACCGGTGAATTTTTGATCATCAGATAAATAATAAAGGCACAGATTAAACCAGCGATTCCTAGAACAGGTGGCATGTAGAATAATTCAGTCATAAAAGTTCCCAGAGTTAATTTAGCTAAGACACAAAGCAAACCGTTTTTGGTTTAAAGCTAAATACAAACTGCCAAACCAATTTTACTTTGTGATACTTTCACGCCAATCCCTCATTGCCTACATCATTCATGAGTATATGGCTATTATGTTGTTTTATTTACAATTTATTTACAACTATAACGAGATATTTACCTTTAGTTCAAGTTTTAATCATTAATTGTACTTAGACTGCATTTTAATCACTTTGATGAGTTTCTTCTTGTACCTGTAAGCACTATAATCTTGCTCATTAGAATTCAATCACCTTAGGTAATACTATGAGCCTTAATGCCGTACCCGCTGGTAAAAATTTACCAGAAGAAATCAACGTAATAATCGAAATCCCTGCTCACTCTGATCCTGTCAAATATGAAGTAGACAAAGATTCAGGAGCCATATTTGTTGACCGCTTTATGGCAACTTGTATGCACTATCCTACTAACTATGGCTATGTGCCACACACATTATCTGAAGATGGTGATCCAGCTGATGTATTAGTGTTGACACCTTTCCCATTATTAGCAGGCTCTGTTATCCGTTGTCGTCCAGTGGGCGTATTAAAAATGACAGACGAATCAGGTATTGATGCAAAAATTCTTGCGGTACCAGCTGATAAGTTATCAACAATTTACCGCGGCATTACTGATATTGATCAAATTCCAGAGCTAACTAAACATCAAATTCAGCATTTCTTTGAGCATTACAAAGATCTAGAGCCAAATAAATGGGTAAAAATTGAAGGTTGGGAAAACGCAGCCGCAGCGAAAGCTGAACTAGTCAACAGTGTTAAGTTGTACGAAGCAAGCGAAGAAAAACCCGCATTCTAATTTCCCCGAAAATAAATGCATTACTGAGCCGATTTTGTAATCGGCTTTTTTATTTGGGTGGATAAAATTTATTGTGCGACAATTAAAACTCAGCAAACGATAGGTCACATAATTTGCACTTTAATTCATTTTCCCCTTTGTCTGACATTCGCAAAAACCCGCAATTTCTATTGCTCGCAATGGCCTTCGTAATGCCGCTCGTATTTTCTGTGTGGAATGCTTTACTCAACAATTTTGTAGTGGAAAAAGCACAATTCAGCGGTGCAGAAATTGGTCTATTACAAAGCTTTCGAGAAGTCCCCGGATTTTTAGCTTTTACTGCTGTTTTTTTATTATTGGTTATAAAAGAACAAACCCTAGCGTTAGTTGCACTGGCTGTAATGTGTATTGGTGTAGCGATAACCGGATGGTTACCATTTGAAATAGGGTTGTATTGCACTACTGTGCTTATGTCGATTGGATTTCACTACTTCGAAACCATCAATCAATCGTTAACATTGCAGTGGATACACAAAGACAAAACGGCTCATTTTATGGGTATACAATTGGCGGTTAAGAGTTTCGCATCCTTGTTGGCATATGCATCGATATGGGTATTGATGGAATGGTTTGAGGTTACCTATAGTTCAGTCTACATGTTAGCTGGAGGAGTGGGTCTGCTAATTGTGTATTTACTATGGACAAATTTTGACTCGTTTTCTCATGGCTCACCTCAACATAAACATATGTTTTTACGCAGGCGTTATTGGTTGTATTATGCCTTAGTGTTTTTTAGTGGCGCGAGAAGGCAAATATTTATGGTATTTGCTTCCTTTATGATGGTTGAAAAATTTGGCTATTCAGTTGGTGATATTAGCCTACTTTTTATTATCAACTATGTTATCAATCTACTTTTCGCACCTAAAATCGGAAAATGGATCAGCCGTATTGGAGAGCGCCGCGCGCTAACAATAGAATACATGGGATTGCTCATTGTGTTTATCAGTTATGCGTTGGTAACAGATGGGCGAATTGCTGCCGCTTTATATATTATTGATCACCTATTTTTTGCGATGGCCATCGCCGTGAAAACTTACTTCCAAAAGATTGCCGACCAAAAAGATTTTGCCTCCACTGCTGGTGTCAGTTTCACTATCAACCACATTGCGGCGGTTGTGATCCCAGCGTTATTAGGTATCGTATGGTTAACGTCACCCAGTTTAGTGTTCTATATCGGTTCAGGTTTTGCCATTTGCTCCTTGTTGCTAGCGTTGAATATACCGAACACCCCCAGTCAAGGTAATGAAGTAGTGAAAAACCCATTTTTTAGAGCAAATCAAATACAGGCCAATAAAAACACATGATTAAAATTGTTCATGCAACTTGCTTAATATTAGCTTTATTTACGCAAACGACCTTTGCAAACGAGCCTCTAGAATTATATTGGGAAGATATGGTGCCACCCAATTATCAAGCACCCGACACCCCATTGAGCCATGACGGCAGCATGATGCAATTAGGAATTGATGCCCCAATAGTCGAAAACCTCGATGGCAAATTGGTAAAAATACCTGGATTTGTTGTTCCTTTAGAGGGCACCAACAAAAACACCAGTGAATTTTTGTTGGTGCCTTATTTCGGAGCCTGTATTCATGTGCCACCACCACCCGCAAACCAAATCGTTTATGTGAAGTTTTCTAAGGCCGTGCCGATAGACAGATTAAACGATGCAGTATGGGTAACAGGTACATTAAGTACTCGAGGCTGGGAAGGTGACCTTGCAACCGTAGGATATTCTCTAGTAGGCATTAGCGTAAGTCCTTATGAAGGATAGCAAAATTTTACAAATGAAGCTGGCCCTAAGAAACTTTTGTTGAACCATAATTTGTCTATACTGATTTTAGAGGTGATTTTTTCGTAGGTGACTGGTTAGCTCAAAATGCAGAGTATCAGGCACTAAATGCAAACTGGATGATAAGGTGATTTAATGAATTTTTTGACGAAACTGTCTATTGCGCAAAAGTTATTTCTTATTCCAATCATTGGAACTGTTGGATTCTTATTATATTTAGGCATCACCACTTATACTGCATTAAAAAACGTCGATTTATTAGAAAACGTTATAGAAGTCCAATATCCGGCATTAGATGTGACCAAAAATGCCCTAGTTAAAATGGAAAAGGTCAAAGAAACCCTAAGCAGTGCCGTTACCACGGGTGATGAAGAGTCCTTAGAGAATGCCCTTAATCACGCCAAAGAAACTCAAAATTTATTGCAAAAAATTAAAGCAATTGATCCCGACCTAAGTACCGATATAAATAGCATTTTGCAATCCTTCAATAATTACTACAACTTGGCTTTTGATGTATCTAAATCAATGATAGATGGTACGGCTGACTATTCAAAATTGGGTGAATTATCCGGCACCATGAATGATAATTACGACAACGCCTTTGAAAACTTAAGTCATTTTAAAGAAACGCGCACTAAAGCGTTCCAAACAGATATACAAGAAGCGAGCGACAGTGGCCAATCTACCATTTTTATCGGTGGAGCAATGGCTCTGTTAACTATCATTTTATTATTTGCCACTGCGATCCCTATTGTTAACGGCATTAAAGGCAGTATTGTTCAAGTAGTCAATTCACTAAAAGATATCGCCCAAGAAGATGGCGATCTGACAGTCAGGATCCAGTCAAAAAACAAGGATGAAATTGGTGATTTAGTCCATTGGTTTAATCAGTTTATGGAAAAACTTCAGGGAGTGGTCAAAGACATTGTTAATGCCTCTTTGCCTTTATCAAAATTAGCACAAAATTTAAACCAGCTAACAGACGACACCAATAAGACGATTGACGTACAACAGCGCTCTGCAGGACAAGCTAAAAATGCAGTAGACGCAATGAGACACAGCGTGATCGCGGTAGCTGAGAGCGCGGCAGAAGCAGCCAACGCCGCCAGTGATGCATCGAATGCAGCGAGCGATGGACAAGCGGTTGTTAATGACACTGTACATAGTATCCAGGTATTAGCCGCAAATGTTGAAGATTCTTCAGAAGTCATCAGAAAATTAGAGGCCGATTCAAACCAAGTAGGTGTGGTACTTGATGTAATCAAAGGTATTGCAGAACAGACCAACCTTTTAGCGCTTAATGCGGCCATTGAAGCCGCTAGAGCTGGTGAACAGGGTCGAGGGTTTGCGGTAGTCGCCGATGAAGTGCGTACCTTAGCGTCAAGAACACAACAATCTACAGAGCAAATTCAACAAACCATAGAACAACTTCAAAACGCAGCACGTTCCGCAGTAAGTGTTATGGCAAAAGGAACAGAACAAGCGAGTAATAGTGTAGAAACAGCAAATAAAGCTGGTGCTAGTTTATCAGTCATTACCGATACTATTAGTCGTATTACCAACATGAACGATCAAATTGCGCAGTCTACTGGCGAGCAGCAGAACGTAGCCAAAACCATCAGTAGCAGTGTCGATGAAATTCATAGTCGTACTGAAGAAACGGCAAGCAGTTCCAGAGAGTTAGCATCGGTGAGTTCCGAGCTAGCCAAATTAGCGCAGCATTTAGAGGGCATAGCCAAACAATTTAAAGTATAGCGTTAGGCTGTAAAAACCTACATTTGGGTTTTTATGGCCTAATCAAGCGCATAAAAATTTGCCGAAAGTGTGGCTTTTATTTCGTCTTTAATCGCCACTGACTGTTTTGTATTAAAATCAAAATGTACTAGCGTTGTTATACCTGTGGCACATTTATTTTGCTTCTGCCACAACTCTTGATAAACATCAAAAGAACTCGTACCAATGCGGCTAATATAAGTTCTCACTTGTACTTTGTGACCGTAATAAATCTGCTCTAAAAAGTCCACTTTGTAACTCGCTAAAATTAGCGGCCAGTTTTGCAAATCCAACTCAGGATTAAAAAGTTTAAAAATAGGATCGCGGCCACTTTCAAACCAGCCCACTAAAGCAGTATTACTCACATGAGCTAAGGCATCGGTCTCGTAAAAACGTACATTAAATTCTTCGACAAACATATCATTAGATCCTTACTTTTGTAGCAAAGGCTTAAGGAACCGCGCAGTATGTGAAATTTCTGTCTTACAAATATCTTCGGGAGTACCTTGTGCCACGATTTGACCGCCACCTGAACCGCCTTCGGGTCCCAGATCGACTACCCAATCTGCGGTTTTTATTACATCTAAATTATGTTCAATTACAACAACAGTATTACCGTGATCACGTAATCGATGCAGCACTTCCAACAACTGTTTAATATCGTGGAAATGCAAGCCAGTAGTTGGTTCGTCTAAGATATACAGTGTTTGCCCAGTATCGCGCTTTGATAACTCCTTAGCCAACTTAACACGCTGCGCCTCTCCACCCGATAAGGTAGTAGCCGCTTGGCCTAAACGCACATAAGACAGACCTACGTCCATCAAAGTTTGTAACTTACGGGCAATAGCGGGGATAACATCAAAGAAAGGACGGGCTTCTTCTACTGTCATATCTAATACTTGATGAATATTCTTTCCTTTATACTGTATTTCCAAAGTTTCGCGATTATAGCGTTTGCCTTTGCATATATCACAAGGCACATATACATCTGGTAAAAAATGCATCTCTACTTTGATTACCCCATCTCCTTGACAGGCTTCACAACGCCCCCCTTTGACATTAAAACTAAAACGTCCGGGTTTATAACCTCGGGATCTAGCCTCTTGAGTACCCGCAAATAATTCACGCACCGGTGTAAAAATTCCGGCATAAGTAGCAGGGTTGGATCGTGGTGTTCTGCCAATAGGACTTTGGTCAATATCCACGACCTTGTCCATAAACTCCATACCCGAAATACTTTTATAGGGTGCTGGCTCTCCCGTGGTCGCTCCATTCAATTCTCTGTGGGCAATTCGATAAAAGGTGTCGTTTATCAAGGTAGATTTGCCCGAACCAGACACACCAGTAACGCATGTCATCAAACCTATAGGCGCTCTAAAAGTAACGTTTTGAAGATTGTTGCCAGTGGCGCCTGTCAACTCCACCCACTTATCTTGGTCGATTTCAGTTCGTTTAGCCGGGACTTCAATTTTTTCACGCCCCGAAAGGTATTTACCAGTTAGTGAATGCTCACTTTTCTTAATATCTTCAATCGTCCCTTGGGCGACTATTTCGCCACCATGTACACCTGCACCTGGGCCAATATCCAAAACAAAGTCGGCAGTTCTGATAGCATCTTCGTCATGTTCAACCACAATAACTGTGTTGCCTAAGTCTCGTAAATGAATCAGTGTATCAAGTAACCTTTCATTATCCCGTTGATGTAATCCAATTGAGGGTTCGTCGAGCACATACATCACCCCCACTAAACCAGCTCCTATTTGACTGGCTAACCTAATTCTCTGAGCCTCACCTCCAGACAAGGTATCGGCACTGCGCGACAAAGACAGATAATTGAGACCTACGTTGACTAAAAATGACAGTCTGTCATTAATTTCTTTGAATATTTTTTCAGCTATTTTTAGTCGTTTACCGGTTAGCGTTAGGTTCGCGAAAAACGCTAATGCTTCGGCAATCGACATATCGGTAATAATATTTAATGGTGTTTCGCCTACAAATACGTTTCTGGCTTCTAGTCTCAAGCGAGTACCAGAGCAACTAGAACAAGGTTGTTGACTCAAGTATTTAGAAAGCTCTTCCCTAACCGCATTTGACTCAGTTTCTTTGTAGCGGCGTTCCATATTGGGAATAATCCCTTCAAATGGATGTTTTCGCTCCATGATATCGCCACGGTCATTGATATATTTGAACTTCAGTGATGTGCCTTTACTACCATATAACACGATATCCTTGGCTTTTTCATCTAGCTCTGAAAAAGGCACTGCCAAGTCAAACTTATAGTGGTCGGCCACGGCTTGCAACATCTGAAAATAATAATAGCTGCGTTTGTCCCATCCTCGAATAGCTCCACCAGACAAGCTTATTTCTTCATTTGCAATAATTCGATGGGGATCAAAAAATTGCCTAGTGCCCAATCCATCGCAACTTTGGCATGCTCCGGCAGGGTTGTTAAAGGAAAATAAACGTGGCTCCAATTCAGCCATACTGTAACCACAATGTGGGCAAGCAAAATTAGAAGAAAACACCAACTCTGCCTTATCGGGCTCATCCATAAAAGCGACTGTAGCTGTGCCCCCAGACAAATTTAAGGCGGTTTCAAATGACTCTGCCAAACGAAGTTTTAAATCTTCGCGCACCTTGAAGCGGTCAATTACTACTTCAATCGTGTGTTTTTTGTGTAAATCCAAATCAGGGGGATCAGACAAATCACACACGTTACCGTCAATTCGCGCCCGAATAAAACCTTGAGCCGCGAGGTTTTCTAAGGTTTTAAGATGCTCACCTTTGCGGCCTTGGATAACAGGAGCAAGCAACATCAGTTTGATATCAGCTGGCATCTCCAAAACGCGGTCAACCATTTGACTAATTGTTTGCGCGTCTAACGCCACATGATGCTCAGGGCAACGGGGCTCGCCCACTCTTGCATATAACAAACGCAAATAATCGTAAATTTCTGTGATAGTTCCCACGGTAGAACGGGGATTATGCGAGGTCGATTTTTGTTCGATCGAAATAGCGGGTGATAAACCTTCGATATGATCCACATCAGGCTTTTCCATCATAGACAGAAACTGCCTAGCGTAAGCCGACAAAGACTCGACATAACGCCTTTGTCCTTCGGCATACAAGGTATCAAAAGCCAGGGAAGATTTACCCGAACCAGACAAACCTGTGATAACAGTTAATTTGTCTCTGGGAATATCTAGATTGATGTTTTTTAGATTGTGGGTTCGAGCACCGCGTACTTCAATTCTATCCATTTTTAACTTTTATCAAATGCAAAAGAAGAAGTATTACATACTCTTGAAACTAGCTCTACGGCAACTCTGATTATCTTTTTTAAGGCACATTGCAGCTAATCAAAAATGTTGTTTAAATTGTTTGTGAAAATGGAATCTATGCTAGACTAGTCGGCTATTTTGACATCCACCTTTTTGATTTTTTGATAATAGATTAAACCTTGAATTCTACCGAACTTCGCAGCGCTTTTTCTCTTGCCTTTGTGTATGTATTACGCATGCTTGGCCTGTTTATGGTTATGCCTGTTATTGCCGTAAGCGCCCAAGAATATCCCGATTATTCAGCGTTTTTGGTTGGCTTAGCCATAGGTGGATATGGACTCACACAAGCATTATTGCAGATTCCCATGGGGGTTTTATCCGATAAAATTGGGCGCAAACCAGTAATTGCTGGGGGATTAATCATATTTGCTGTTGGTAGTCTTGTTGCAGCAACGGCTGATAGTTTAGTTTGGGTTGTTGTAGGACGCTTTCTGCAAGGGGCTGGCGCAATTGCTGGTGCGATTATGGCCTTGGCCGGTGATTTAAGCCGCGAAAGACAACGACCCAAAGTTATGGCCATCATAGGTATTTCTATTGGTTTTTCGTTTTACCTAGCATTACTTTTAGGCCCTATTATTGCCAGTCAATTTGGATTGAGCGGTATTTTCCTGATGACAGGTGTACTCGCATCTTTATGCGTATTTTTAGTATTATTTGTAGTACCTAATGCAAAAAACATTGCACCAAAGGGTGATACGTTGCCCATTTACGAGGACCTTTTCAATCTATTTAGGCACCCTCAATTACTACGCTTAAATATCAGTGTTTTATTACTACACATGCTGATCACCCTGTTATTTGTACAAATTCCGGTGTTTCTAGTTGATTTAAAATGGCCCCTTTCCACACACTGGCAAGTCTATTCAGTGGTACTATTTGCTTCAGTTATTGGCCTTGTCGTACTTATGGCGCTAGCCGCTAAAAGCAAACAAGCAGTCATGCAATTTAGCGTTGCTGGCATGGCGATTATATTTGGACTGTTTGTTTTTGGGCAACATTCAATTATTTATTTGATGATTTTGGTAAGCCTATTTTTCACTTGTTTCAATTATCTAGAAGCAAATTTTCCGGCGATGGTTTCGAATATATCCCCTGCTGGTAAAAAAGGCTCAGCCATGGGTGTGTATGCTAGTTTTCAGTTTTTTGGTGCATTTATTGGTGGTGTGTTGTCTGGCAGTATTGGCACGCTTTTAGGCATTCAGTGGGTGTTTATATTAGCCAGTATTTTATGTGTTATATGGTTACTTTTGGTTAAGGGGATCAACGGGACGCAAAGGCTAAAAAGGTATACACTTAACACAAATGAAATAATAACAGATCTGACTTTACAGCAGCTTTCTGCATTAAAAGGCTTGGTTGATATAACAGTTGTTCCAAATGAACAAGTTATGTACATAAAGGCAGAACAACATTTCGATATTCAACAAGCTCGACTTGTACTGAATTTAAAAGAGTAATTAGGAGGAAACATGGCGAGTAAAGGTGTAAATAAAGTAATTTTAGTGGGTAATTTAGGTAAAGATCCTGAAGTAAGATATACCCCTAATGGTAAGGCAGTGGCCAATCTAACCTTAGCCACTTCAGAAAGTTGGAAAGATCAAAGTGGTCAGATGCAAGAAAAAACAGAATGGCACCGAGTCTCCATGTTCGGAAAACTTGCCGAAATCGCTGGCGAATATTTGCGTAAAGGCAGCCAAGTTTATATTGAAGGTAAACTTCAAACTCGCAAATGGCAGAATAAAGAAGGGCAAGACCAATACACCACAGAGATTGTTTTAGACCCATTTAATGGCGTCATGCAAATGTTAGGTGGACGCGGTGGCAGTCAATCTGAAGGGGGTTTCCAAGGTCAACAACGTCCAGCGCAACAACCTAATCAAGGTTACCAGCAAGCGCCACAGCAAGGCTATCAACAGTCGCCTCAGCAGAATCAACAATACCAAAAGCCACCAGCCCAAGGTAACCCTCAACAATCCAATCAAGGTTTCAATCAAGCACCGCAGCAAGGTCAACCAGCACCTATGGCAGAACCAGATTTTGATTTTGACGATGATATTCCGTTTTGAGGCGGAACTGAGACCACTTTTTGTAACGTTTAATAAAAAGCTATTTAATAACATATAGATAAAAAGAGTTTACAGTTGAAAGTGGCATTTCCTGTAAACTTTTTTTTCGCCTGTTTAGTGGTTATGCTGTACCTTACAATATTTGTAAAGAATTAGATTCGTGCTTCCTAATGTCACATATCGCTTCAATTAGATTTATCACATTGAAAAATCAATTCACGACTTAAAAAAACATAATGCAGTTTTTGTTGTTCAGTTACTTCTTAATTTTGTGAAGTTCATGCAAGAGCGACTTGGGCAGAAGTCCTATTGGGACATCTAGAAAAGTGCATTTTATATTTGAAATCAGTAAATAATTGGGTCTAATGCTGATTTAAATTCGAAAGTCCAATTCGCTCTTAGTTAACTAAGTATTCTCAGCGTAAGGTTCGGAGCTTGCTCCTCTCTTCTGCAATTCTCTCGCAAAGTAACTCTACTGCTTCATCTATACCCGCGGTTCCTCTTGGCATAAGTACATCACTGAACCAAGAAGTAATATCAGAAACGTAATGAAGAAAATCTTGAATCATGATTAGCTCATTTCTATCAGCTTGACTAATAGAGAAAAAGCCTCGCTTGTCGAGCATAGAATAAAGCTGATTATATTCTTTTTGCCAAAACTGAACTACGTTATCCCTTTCTTTAGCTCTTGAATATGAGTTTGTTTCTTCAACGAATAGGGGGATCACTCGACTCAGCATATGGTTTTTATCGTCTTGTGAAAACCGAAACATACACAACATTTCAAACATGCAATTAACGCGATGTAGATAGTCATCACTGAGCACGACAAATATGTAAGCTCCACGACCCAATTGTTTCATAAATTCAACAATTGACTCTCCAGACTTTAGAATTTTAGTATCTCGCCTTAATTCAATGTAATCAGGTAAAGCCTCCTCAAGGGCGTTAACCATCTCAATACTTTTTTCTGACCAAGCATATGAAATATATACTGGAATTAAGTCTTCTCTCTTTCGAACTGAAACACCTGAGTTCGGGATATTTTTCAAGCTTTCATTCTCGGTATTTTTGAAATAGTTTCTATTCTCGGAATAAAGTATTTTGACTGAAGGTTGCTCACCTATCTTAATTCGACGTATTGCATCGCTTAACTTTTCGATGAATGAGCGTGCTATCTCAATACTTCTATCTTCTGTCGGACTGGAAGGCATACCCTCGATATATATTTCTCCACTAAACGAATTGTTTTCGATATTTGGCAACCTCGACGAAATTTTGACAACCGTATTGTGACCTATATCGAAAAAACAAATACCATATGCCCAATAAACTGCTCGGTAGCCAGCCTCTTGACAAATTTCAATAAGTATTCTCCTTAGAATCCCTTCATGGAGGAATGAATACTTCAAACAAATTTTGTTATCTGACGCTCTGCTTTGCCAAATTGTATTGATCTCGCAATGGGATTCTTTTTCAGAGGGTAGTAGTGAAGGCGCGATATAATTGCTAGGTGAGATTTCAATAATTGCTTCACAGCTTTTCATGATTTCAATAAAGAGGCCTCTTTCAGCGGGGCTCCGACCTTTCCATACAATTGTTTCCAGTAATGATTCAGAGAAGTGACCACCTTGACTGGTAATTATTGGGAGTACTCCATTTCGTCTAAATAACGTATAAACACCTTCCAACATCCATGACATATCGAGTACTATTTTTCCACCAAACAATGAATTCACCCAAAATATTTCGCCTGAGTTGTGTAAATATTCTTTAGCATAAGAGGGATCGGCGATGCTGAGTTTTTGGCATAGACTGTCGAATTTTATTTGCGTGATAATCTTGTCTTTACGCAAGTCCCGGAGGCACTCAGAAAGCTTAAGCCAATTGATGGGCATTCTAACTTTTCCAAATTTCTCTAACTGAAGCGTAGCGACATTTTTTAAAGCTACTTTGAGTGAGTCTAAACCACTGGATCGTTTTGAAGATGAAGCGACGGCGGTATTTATATTGCTTTTACGCCCTAAAATTGGAGGTTTTAATGTATCTATCTGTTTATCGCATTGAGTTTGAACAATAATTATAGGAGCTTGGTTCCCTGCGTAGCTAGTGACGTACTCTAACCAATACTGCAAGGGTCGATTTCGCATAGGAACATTATTTTCCTCATAAACATCTGTATTTTCGTATTTGGGATTCCAAGCAATTATAAAAATGGCACGTTCATCTAAAAAAATTGAGTGAGTGCTTAAATATATATCTTGTCCTCCAAAATCCCATATCTTAGCATTGATACCGACATACTCATCCTCTTGAGCAGATAGTTGAAATTCCCCCAACTCAATGCCGTGTGTGGATTCTACTGATTCGTCATAGTTCATTCCTTGAAGTCTGCGAGCGAGTTGTGTTTTGCCCACTGTGCCGTTACCTAAGATAAACACCTTAATTACACTCTCGGAAACCTCTGCTAAATTCAGGTCTTTTCCCCAAGCTTGGATAGCCGGCAAAATATCCTTTTCTTTGGCTGAGCCAAGTTCTTGAGGAGCACCGAGTAACTTGTCCGCAAATAAACAATTCAGTGATGTTAGGCAAGAAAAAGGATTTGCTCCTGGATTAACGTCTAAAGCAGTGGTAAATCGAACATCAAGTTCTTGTAGTTTTATTAGTGCAGACAGAGGTGACAAGTCTTTGACTTTCTCACAATTATGCATAATAAGTTTTTTAAGTGAGGTAAGTTTTGATATTGGGCTAATATCACTTAAGTTTCGACAGTAATTAAGACTTAGCGTTGTTAAACTTTTTAATTCAGACAACGGAGAAAGATCCGTCAATTCCTCGCTACTTGGAAGTGACAGTGATCGAAGAGAAGGCAACCGTTTGAGCGCGCCTATTTCTCTCATTATTGGTGCGCCAGTTACAATAATATCTGTTAGTGCCGGCAGGTTAACGAGGTCCGGAGTTGAGGCTAACTTGTAGCTGTCTTGAATCCGTAGTTCTAATAATTCAGGTAAATTCTCCATTTTTCCAATGCGGTTTACGTCATCGCACTTCTTGATAATTAACTCTTTTAATTTTTTCATATCAACCAAGCTTGGTATTTCTTCAAGTTTATGGCAATAAGTTAAATCAATAATTTCAAGCGCTTTGTACTTTGAGAGGCATGATATTTTTATAATTCTTTCGCATGACGACAGAATTAGTATCTTCAATTTGTCAGCTTTGAGGGGAAGGGTGACTTGAGTTAAAAAAGTACAGAGATTCAGATCAATTACTTCCAATGTTTGAATTGACTCCAGAGTAGGGATTTTTATAAGTCTATATAAATGGTTTAAAATGAGAACTCTAATTGAACTCAATCCTTCGAATGAGTCAATTGATGATATTTTAGCAAAACTAATCTTAAGATATTTTAAGTTGCGCAAATTCTTTATTGAGGGAAGAGATTCAATGCTTTCACACTGATCAAGATCTATAAGTTCGATAAATTGGAAACAAGCGAATTTTGGAAGTGACTTTAGTTTTTTATTGCCACTCAAACGAATGTTTTTTAATTTTTTGGAATTATCCACGTTTGGAAAATGTTTAAGCAATATATTATTTGATAGATCTAAATCCTGTAAGAAAAATGCTCCAAAGATATTTCCCACGCTCTCCAACATTTTACAACTAGTAATTGTTAGGCTTTTTAAAGATGGAAGATCATTGATCGCTGGAAAACATGTTATCGAGTCACAACTATCGATGAAAGCAGTTTTCAATCTTTGAAGACCATTTAGCCCATGAATTTCATGTAAATAGGCGTTTCCAACTAGTTCTATTTTTTCCAAATTAGTGTTGGATTTAGATACCTTTAGTTCTTTGAGCGCGCATTGAATGATAGTTATCTCTTTCAGTTGGCTTAACTGAGACAGTGCCGATATATCATTTAGTTGATAGCACCATGCGGAACGGAATACTTCCAAATCAATCAATACAGTCAAGAAATCTAAGTTACTAAGAGAAGTGCTACAACAGATAGTTAACTCACGTAACGCACTTAAAAATTGGATATTTGAGAAATCAATTGAACGAGCATTAATAACTTCTAGGCTGAGGAGTCCAACTAGTTTAGACAATGATGAAAAATTAAAATTGATATTTGTTTTGATTACTAGCTTTTTAAGATTCTTTAAATTTGCCAAAGGTGATAAATCGATACAGGGCTGAGGATTTGGAAGAAAGTTTTGAAGCTGGATCATTAAACAATCCAAGTTAGAAGTATCAATTAACGTGCCTTCGTTATAGAAATTGCTGTCAAGAATGGATAATGACTCTAGTAGAGGAAGTTCAGCATTATCAAATTCAGTGATATTTGAAAGAGCATTGCAATTATAAAAATGGAGAGATTTCGCGAAAGGCAACAGATGAATGCTATCAGGGATGCGTGCGAGTCCTTTTAGATTTAGAGTAACATCATCTTCTTTATTAGCGATTGCCTGTTCAAGTTGATATTTAAAATCAGGTGTTTGGTCGCTTTTGTTCTTTGAAATGGACTTTTGTGACAAAACTAACCTTCCTTGTTGATAACATTGCTATGCTACTTTTATTAAACTGATTTCGCTAATATGGTAACTTTAAAATATTCCTATATATGTCGACAAAGAGCAAACAAATCCCTATCAAGTTGCTTAAACTCTAACTTTTAAAAACTATCAGACATTTACCACACTGCCCGCTTTTTGGCCAACATCAGTTATTCAATAAAAATATAGTCAATGTCTGCAAATCGCCAAACCGGAAGTATTTGACGAAAATAGCTACAACCCCTTTCTGTTATTTTGAGCCTATCAACGAGTAGTTCGACTAATGTGGATCTTGGCACAGCTTATATGACTAACGATGCCATAATTGGGTAATATACCTTAGATACTTGGAAAAATGTGTTTAGGTCACTTAAGGAGAAACCTGTTTTCTCAGCAAGAAAAACTCTGCCCTCATCGTCAAGAAAGCTGGCCATAGCTAGAACCTCAAAGTTTGTTTTGATGTTTTCAAATAGCGACATTTTTTCCGCGACATAAGAATCGTCTAATCCTTTAGCGATTAATATTTCTCTAACGTCGTGCACGATGGATGGTGTCATAAATAATAAGCCCTAATCAGAGTTGTTAAATAGAGAATTGAGCTGTCTTGAACATCTATATTCTTCGCCTGTGTGACAGTATATTTCGCTTTTTCTTTGAGAAGAATTTCGAATAGTTATGAATCTTATAAAAACTCATTCAATCAACTATTTTTTCATACAAAAGTTTCAGCGTTCTGCCCCTACAATAGCACATAGTATTTTAACTCCGCATTATAATTATGATGATTTTTGTCAATTATTTATTTATAAATCAATGATTTACAAAAAATCATTCTTGATTCCTCAATCCCTATAGGCAACACTTTAAATCATATCGACTGACCGATAAGAAGTGAAACCACCAAAATGAACACTAAAATTTTTGAGTTTGCTACTGGCGAACAATACTGTTCTTTGATCGGCGACGATGGCCTTCCAATGGCTTATCCAAGTTTGTTCGTAACTGTAAATCATCGCAATAGTACAGATGCATTTACTACTATTGACAAAGAAGTTCGGCACATCAGATACCTATACGAGATTTGCCAATACTTGTGCATTGATTTGGAGCAAAAATGCCTCAAAGGCGAATTCCTGAAAAAAGCTGAAATGAATTGGTTGGTAAAGTGGGCAGGCAGGACAGTTAAGTCATTTCGGAACCATGTTGCCAAAAATAAAAAATTTATGGCAGGAAATGTGATACCTAAAATAACAAAACTAGAGTCTGCGCGAGCAAACATCGTCATCGAAGGCTCAGGACACATATCCCCGCATACTCACTTCAATAGGATTACAACATTCGCCCGCTACATTGGCTGGCTTGAATTATATTGTTTTTCTTCAAAACAAGGTAACGCAGAAGAAACACTCAAAACTTTGCGTCCAAAAAAATTTAGTAATGTTGATGATATTGATGAGCATGCAATGCTCGTAATTGACTGTTTAGATGAGCCATCCCGAGGCGACAACATTAAACAGATGGGGGAAACGCTTGAGCTTAATGCTTATCATTCCTTAACAAAAAGCCAAAGAATCAGAGTGATGGACGTACTTCGCCCTGATTCGTCTGATAATCCGTGGGGCGAAAGCGTTAGGGTTAGAAATCAGCTTACTTTTCATTTACTTGACGCAACTGGAGTCAGACGCGGAGAACTCGCTAGAATTCGCATTAATGACATCATTCGTTCCAAAAAAAATGGAAGGAAATATCTTAGAATAAGAAAACGTGAAGATAAAAAAGACAAGCGTCTTGATAGACCCAAAGCTAAAACGTTGGGTCGTATTATTCCGATTACGTCAGAGTTAGCTCTGCTTCTTGAGGACTGTATCGTTAAGTATCGATCAAAAATCTCTGGTGTTGAAAGAATCGACTATCTTCTTGTTCCACATCGCGCGAGTAAGTCAAAAGGAATAGCACTTTCATTAAGTTCTATAAACAAGATCTGCTCTCAACTTACCAAGGTCGTAGGATTTAAAGTAAATCCACACTCTTTCAGACACTCTTGGAATGACGACTTCAGCGAGATTGCAGATGACATTATAAGACGAGGAGAGTCTACAGAAGCAAAAACAGAAAGCGATAGAAGAAAGTTAATGGGGTGGACAGAGGAGTCTAAGATGGCAATGAAGTACGGTAAACGCCATGCAGACAGGCGAGCATTTCAAACTGGCTTGCCCCAGAATACGGCCTGAAAAAATGACATCATTACTCACAATCTCAATCACTCTTTGCAGATTAAGATGGTCTCGATGTTTCTCAAGCAAAAGTTGCTGACAACTGCGAGGCATGGGTGGCATATTTTCGGCAATTTCTGTCAGTTTTACAGCGTTACTATGCACACTGTTAGCCAATGACAAATATCTAAACTGTGATGGCGTGACGCCAAATTTTTGCCGAAAGGCGCGTTCAAAGGTTGCCCGTTCTGAATAACCAAGCCTAATAGCCAAATCTTCAATCTTAGTTTGTTTTGTTAACAAGGCTTTTACGCAAAGTTCATTTAAAAATTTACTTTGAATAAGTTTATAACTGGTTTCTTCTTGGGCCAGTTTACGCCTAAACGAGGTCATGCTTATAGACAATGCACAGGCGCATTGTTCAATGGTTAAGGATGCAGGTAAGTCCCTCTCGCTCAATAAACGATTGACAGCCGCTGTGAGTACTAAAGAAGGTTGAGAGTGTTTCATCAGCAAATATTTCTAATCAAAACAACATAGTAGAGGTATCCCAATTACATACACCTAATCAACGGAAAAAAAACTAGATTACTATTTCAAGCATCAATTTTCGACAATAATATACACCAAACAAAATAAGCGCCAAGTTGACTTTTCGTCCCTTAAATCGCACCTTTATTCCCAAAAATAAAAATATATAGAATATTTTATGATAAATTTTGACGATAGCATTGCTGAATATGTTACAAGAATGTATCGTCTTCCATCTCGAACACAAGTTGAAATTAGTTTCATATGAACGGTGAGCTACGGCAATTATTTTACTCGAAGCATGAACCAAACCAAAAGCAAGATAATATTCTGGTAGTAGATGATGATCCTGAGGTTTTAAGAAGTGTTCGCCTTGTTTTAGAGAAAAAAGACTATAACGTCGCAACAGCCACCAGTGGAGAACAAGCCTATCAGTTGGCATGTCGTTTTTGCCCTGAATTAGTCATATTAGATATCAACATGCCGGGAGGTTGGAACGGTTTGTTAACCTGTCAAAAGTTTAAATCAGATGAACAGCTATCAACAATTCCAATAATGTTTTTAACCGCTACAGCAGCCGAATTGCAGCAAGGCTTTGAAGTAGGCGGTGTAGATTACTTGTTAAAGCCCTTGAATAGTCAAGAATTAATAGTAAGAACTCAGTTTCACTTAAAAATGAAACGTTTAGTAAATCAAGCTCAGCAAACTAACCTTAGGTTAGAAAGTAAAGTCCAACAACACCACCGCGATTTAGCTGATTCTAATCAAAAACTTAAGCAAGCTATCGTTGAGTCAAGGTTGCTTAATAATCGCTTACAACTCGCGCAAGGCACTGACCTTTTGACGAAGCTGCCTAGTGGAGTTAGCTTTGAGAACACCTTGCAATGCTATCTAGATGATCGTGGTCTTGCTGAATCCGATGGGGCGCTATTATTTTTGGAACTTGTAGGGTTTGAAGTTATCAATCAATGTTTTGGATGGGACGCAGGCGACTATGTTCTTTGTAACGTTAGCAATTTATTACAATCACAATTAGGTGACTCCGCTGTATTAGGTAGGCTGGGTGGATACCAATTTGCGGTGTTTTTAAAGCATACCTCTGTCACAACCGCTGCTGTAGTCGCAAGAGGTTTAGTCGATTGTTTAAATAGCTTTCCTTTTACCTTTAAGGGTCAGAAAATCCAAGCTGATGTATGTATCGGCTTTTGCGTAGTCAATGATGATGAAACGAGTGCCAGAACAATCACTTCGAAGGCTATTCGCGCATCGGTTCAAGCTAAGAAAGAGGGCTTAGGATCTATTGTCAGTTATCAAAATAAAAATGTAAAACAGTTAGCGATAGAAACAGATAATGACTTAGTCGACCGTGTTGAGTCAGCGTTAAAATCAAACGGATTCTCACTTTTTTATCAGCAAGTTACCCCTTTGCAAACACAAGAGGAGCAATTACCTACTATCGAAATGTTATTAAGGCTTAATGGTGAAAACGTTAGTCAATTGAAACTGGACAAGGAGAGCATTGAAGTTTCTAAGCTCAACCCAATCAATAGGAAAATTGATTTTTGGGTGCTACAAGCCACCCTAAATTGGTTACAGGACAATCAACACTTACATAGCCAATTTAGTCATGTTTCAATCAATCTTTCATCAGAAACCATAACTAACCCTATGTTTCTGATAACGCTCGAAAATATACTGGTAGAAAAGTCAATAAAACCCGATCTATTGTGTTTCATAATTTCTGAGTCTGACGCATTATTCACAATTGAGAGGGCTAGTACGTTTTTATCTCACCTAAAAAAAATAGGATGTAAAACTTGTCTAGATGATTTTGGTGAGCAAACTTCTCTGATTCAGTATCTAAATGTATTAAAACTAGACTACCTGAAAATAGATAGCGCGGTGATTCGCGGCTATTCAGATAACCCGAGCAACGCTCTACTTTGCGAAACACTAACGAAAATAGCCAAGTTATCTGGCAAAGCGCTGATTGCTAAACATATTGAACATGAAGCAGCGGCCGATAACTTAATTGAACTTGGGATAAAACACGCCCAAGGTTCGCTGTTTCATGAACCAGAACCCATCAGTAATTTAAGTTAAAACTTAAGTCTAAGCGTGGAATAAACCGACCTTGGCTCACCTACGAAATATCGATAACTCCCAAAACCAAAGTCAGCTCTTTCGGCGTAATCTTCATCGCCCAAGTTAGTGATTCTTACACTAATATCCAATTTATCCGTTAACGCCCAGCCTGTTCTCAAGTTGAGTAAATTATGACCGCTGTATTCAGCGGTATTTTCTGGATTAAGATAATAATTACCTTGATGTACCCACTCTAATTCCATAAAGCTGCCAGAATCAGCTCGCCATCCAAATTGCAAACTGCCCGTATGTTCTGGGGCAGTATCTATTTCATTGTTATTGATATTAACTTGGCTTAGCGTGAGGTTTGCAGCGTATTGGTGTTTCGCAAAAGTGCCATTGGCAGAGACATAGAACTGTTGCCACTGGTAGTTTATTGCTAACTCGATGCCTTGATGAGAGGTTTCACCATTGCTAATATTTTGTCTATTGGTATCTTGGAAAATAAAGTTGTTCTTATGCATCGTAAACAAGGTCAGGTCGTAGAAAAAACCTTGGGTCTGCCCCCTTAGACCGAATTCGATGGAATCTACATTTTCAGCTTCAAGCTCGGCGAGTGTTTGTCCAGCTTGAAGTCTAAATAACTCGGCGGCTTGAGGTGCGCGATAGCCTGTTGAATATTGAGCATAAAGTCGATTCTGATTGTTTACTGCATAATTTGCATTTATTTGATATGACCATTCTTCATAATTGGCCACTTGATCCCCAGGGCGAGTAAACCGGCAATTTTCTACACCATCAGCACAAGCACTGCCCGCAGTTAGGCGATTGTTATAGTCATACTTAGTGCGTTCATACCTCACGCCAGTGCTAAGATCCAGCTGCTCGCTAGCGGCCCATTGTAATTGCGTAAATGGAGAATATACAGTTGCATCCACTTCATAATCATAGTGTGTGCCAGCTGGGATAGTAGGTGAAAAATCTTCGGATTGCGTCTCGGTCAATTGCCCTTTAGTCAGGTCAACTTCAAAACCACTCAACCATGTTAATTTACCGTAAATTTTCTGGAATTGTAGTTGTGCGCCAATACTAGATTGATTGTTTTCTTCTAGAGGTTGCCAAATTAGGTAGTGTTGCAAAAACTGCATATCAGCCCACCTAACATAAGGTGTAAAGGTAAGACTGGCAGTATCGTTTTCAATATACTTAATTTGACTGTAGAAGCGCATCGACTGGCTATCTCGAAACGCTTCTGGGTTGGGATTCTGAGTTTTAAGAGCCGCATCTTTATAAGCATCCAAACCACTTATAAAACCAGCAGTTTCTTGATTTAAATTGGTTGCTGCTAGTACATTTTTAATTTGCCACTTACCCTCTTGGTATTGGTGAATCAAATTAAATTTTTGCTGCTCGAAACCACTGTCCTGCAAGTATCCACCATCTTTGGTGATATTGCCGTAAAACAGCACACCATGTTGGTCACCAGTGTTGGATAAACTAAACATGCCACGAGAATAGTCATGAGGGCCAACACTCAAAGATAAATGTGATTGTTCTACTTCAAAGGGATTGGGAGTCAGAATGTTAATGACGCCATGCACAGCATTAGAGCCATACATAGTACTTGCAGGACCACGTAAAACTTCGACAGAAGATGCCTGTTCGGTATTGGCATCAAACAATTGATTAACGTTACAAAATCCTGGTGCACGTAATGAGATACCGTCCTGTGCGGTAAAAAATGCGCCACATCCCCCAGTGCCGGTTAACACAGGAGACCGAATAGCCGTTAAATGCTCTTGTCCATTTCCTCGGCTAATCCAAGTACCAGGAGTCCTGACTAAAGCTTGATTAATATGTTGTTGTTCAATCAACTGCAAAGTTTCTTCATCCAACCAACTGATGTTACTACCTATATCGAACACATTACTCGTCGTTCGAGTGGCAGTTACTGTAATATTGTCAATAGGTTGTACTTGGGCTAAACCTGCGACTGGAACAATCAAAAACAACAGACTAAAAAAACGATTCACGTAGTCCAAAAAATCTCCCAAAACACCTATTTTATGTGGCATGACGTTAAAAACATTCGTTATTGTACGTTGCAAACTACTAGCTGCATACCTCAATTTCTTATCGAGTAGTAAGTACAACACTGCCTAAACTACTTACCGTTATAGATAAATAGTTCATTAAGAAAAAATGAATTTTCCCGAGTGTTGACTAACTTATGTCTTTAACTAAAACGCACAACGCTCAATCATCAAACTAAAGGGTGCTAGATATCGCGGCATTCTATTTGATATGTGACACTATTCGCCTTTGCATTAAACTTGTTACTAAGGCATTTCGTCCTGATGCTGTATCTAAGCGCAGTATAACGCTTCGCAACTTAGTCTCTTGATAGTGTTGTTGCATACCGAAACAAAAAAACGCGTTATTTGATAGTCAGTGACGGCACACCCCAAAGAACTAATCTCTTGAAATAAATAGATATTTTTTATTTTTAGCCAAATCAAGTCATTGACAAAAAATCTAAGAAAACACCCGTTGATTTGTTTTTAGGCTGACCTTGGTAGAGTACATAATTGTACTCATAAAATAACTCTATGATTGCCTTTTATTCAACTAGTTTTTGACGATAAATCATTGGATTTATTACATAAACTGCCCATATTAAAAGTCTATATAAAACTAGCGCTTTACGTTGTTTTTTGCTGTAATGGAGCTTAGTTATTAAGAAACATAGTCTGTGACATGCAAATAGGTTGGCGAGAGTTTATTAAAAGACGTTTTAGTAAGGCCTCAAAATTTCACTCCGTTGGGATCGAAATTGGCGTAGACGAATTTCATGTTTCTACCCTACAAAAGATTAAAGGTGAAATTAGCTGGGTAAAGCAAGACACTCTCCCAATTGAAAGTTGGCAAAGCTCACTTAAAACCTACGTCGACAAAAATAGTCTCTCGAACACTCAGTGTAACGTCGCGTTCTCTATTTCAAAGTATCAAATGTTACAGCTAGATAGACCAGACGTTGAAGAAGGAGAACTACTCCAAGCGCTGCAATGGTCAGTCAAGGAACAGTTATTTAGTGACGATGAACTCGCCATTGATTATTTCGATACGCCAACTGAGGCAGCAAACCTCAAAAAATTAAATGTTGTTGCCATCAGTAAGCAAGAAGTGAAAGAAGTTCGAAATGGTGTGTTAAAAGCAGGGTTGGCACTGAATATTATTGGCATTGAAGAACTCGCAACATGTAATTTAGTTGTGCCTAGTGACGATGCCATTATTACCTTAAAGCAAGAAGAAGGTGGGCAGCTGAGCCTAAATATTGTTAAACGCAACGAGTTGTATTTTTCACGAC
This sequence comes from Paraglaciecola sp., assembly GCF_039964565.1. GTDB lineage: Bacteria > Pseudomonadota > Gammaproteobacteria > Enterobacterales > Alteromonadaceae > Paraglaciecola. The sequence continues at coordinate 390,264 of NZ_JBDVXF010000044.1, read as the reverse complement.
GATTACGTGGCTATGAAAATTTAGCTAATTTTTCACCAGAAGAATTAAAAATGGGCGTCGTTGATAACTTGAGTTTAGAAATTCAACGTTCCATGGATTATTTTGAGAGCCAATTACGCCAAGCCCCGGTTAAAAAAGTTTATCTTTCTTTGGATACCATTCATCAGGATGCGCTAGCAGAGTTTATAAAAGAGGTTATTTTTGTGTCAGTGGAATCCTTTATTCCCAACATCTCAAAAAATACTGAAATGCCAATAGCACCATCAAGCCTAGCAAGCTTAGGCGCCGCAGTGGATAACGCGAGTTTGATTGGCTAATGAAAAATAGAATTAACCTTTACCACCCAGAGTTTCACCCCAAGTTACGTTTGCTTTCTCTGACTATTGTTATCGCAAGCTGGGTGCTCACGGCGATTTTATGCGGCTTTCTGTACTTTTATTTCGCAACTGAACAGCAAAATTTTCAAGCGGAGATAGGTATTTTAGAACGTGATAAGCAGCAGCAAAAAATATTAGTGACAGAATTACAAATCGCGGTAGACAGCCTTAAAATTGATCCGGTTCTACTTCAAAAAGTTGAAAATAATCAGCAGCTAGTTAACCTTAAGAAACGTGTTTTAGATGAGTTGTCTGGACGGGAACAGTCAACAACACAAGGTTACTCCAACTTAATGATAGATCTCGCTAGTCATAATCAAACAGGATTGTGGTTAACCCACATAAATTTAAATGGCGCCAAAGTCGAGCTTCAAGGTGCAACAACAGATTCTGCCCTCGTACCTAAATGGCTTAGCTCTTTAGGGCAAACTGATTATTTTAATGGGCAGGAATTCGCGGATACTAGGCTATATTTGGACTCAGATAAACAACTCAAGTTTGTTGTTTCGTCAGCAGAAGAGTCTAATCCAGAAGCTGGGACTAGCAATGAATAGCTTAAGAGGGTCAGGTAAAATATGAAACAACAACTTGCCCTAGAAGCAGAGTACCAAAAGTTATCAAATAAATTCCACAGCACAAGTTCCCGTGAACAGTGCCTAATTCTGATTTGTGGTTTAGTTGTAATATTACTATTGATGTATACCTTTTTATTTGAGCCTCTTTTAGAGGATTCCGAAAAGTTACAACAAAACCGTGTTAATGCCCAAAAAGAAATATCGACTTTAGAAGTTCAAGTCGCGCAATTATCCGAAAAGCTAAATCTTGATCCTAATGAACCGGTTAATACAAGAATTGCAGATTTAGAACGTGAAATTCAAAATATTACGCTTCAGTTAGAGACAAAAACTAACAACTTAGTACCTGCTAATAAAATGGCAGGAATGTTGGAAAGTGTGCTGGCTGGTAGCAAAGGGTTAAAGTTAATTGAGTTACAATCAATAGCACCGGTTCCTATATTGCTGGAACCCGCCAAAGAAGGAGAAGAATCCAAGGCTGGACTTTATCGCCATGGTGTTACACTTATCTTCGAGGGGAAATATTTTGATATTCAAGAATATTTACAAAAACTGGAATCATTACCATGGCAATTCTACTGGAAAAAATTTGATTATTTAGTGGGCGATTACCCAACCGCAAGTGTTGAGTTAGAAATCTACACTCTTAGCACCAACAAAGCTTTCATAGGGGTATAAACGCAAATGCAACACCTATTAATATTGGTAATTTTTAGTTTCGCCAGTGCACATGCCAGTACACTGCAGGATCCAACTAAGCCTAACCCTGATAAATCCTTGGTTATGGGACAAGATTCAGACGCAATGCTGCCAGAGGCCTTAAAATTAACCGCCATCATTAAAACCAATCACAATAGACAAGCTATTATAAATGGGAAGAGCGTTATTCAGGGACAAATAGTTCAAGATTACAAGGTGCTATTGATCAGTGAAAATCACGTTTTATTAGAAGGTTCAGATGGTCCACAAACACTCTATGTCAATAACAACAACATTAAAAAAGACTCGAATAATGGTTTCTAACAAATTACTACTAATTAGCCTAATGGTGGCTATTTGTTCATGCCAAAGCCCACAGAAAAAAGCAGCTGTTTCTCATTCTTTGGACTCTGCAATTGCTGAGTATGAAAACGAATCTAAAGCAGCGCCACAACGACAACCTTTAGACATAGTACCGGATGAAATTAATCAAGCATTACTCCCTAAACCTAGCGACTCTTCCAACCAATTATTTGGGGAATCAAAGTACGACATCAATGCCCAAAAGGTAGATGCTGCAGCATTTTTTAGTAGCATAGTGAAAGATACCCCCTTCAGCGTTGCAATTCATCCAGAAGTAACCGGTGAAATCTCACTGGATTTAAAACAAGTGACATTGCAAGAGGTGTTTGATTTAGTCTCGGAAATTTACGGGTACGAAGTCGAGCGTAAGCGCAACATCTATCGTATTTATCCTTCAGGTATGCGCACTGAAACCTTTGCCATCAACTATTTAATGATGACTCGTGATGGTTCAACTCAAACCAGTATCACCTCAGGAGGTGTGACGCAAAATACTGGTAACAATAATAGTAATAACAACGCTCAAAATGGATACAGTGGAAATTCAAGTAACTCTGGAAGTAGCAGCAGTTATGGCACAAATACTAATAGTAACGGTACTAATATTTCGACACGCACAGAAACAGATTTTTGGACTGAACTTCTAGAAACTTTAGAGTCAATGATTGGTGAAGGAGATGGAAAAAGTGTCATGGTTACTCCTCAGGCAGGCCTGGTGACAGTACGAGCTTTACCAAAAGAAATTAGAGCAGTGAAAGCATTTTTAGATGTGTCAGAAGAAATTATCCAAAGGCAAGTGATACTCGAAGCCAGAATTCTTGAGGTATCATTAGATGATGGATACCAGCAGGGCATTAATTGGGGCCAAATTTTAGCCAATGGTGGCTCGACCGATTTCCAATTCTCTAACACTGCTGGCACTTTAGGCAATAGTGTAAGTGCAGCGCTGGGAAATATAACCAGTATTTCTTTTATTAATAAGGATTTTTCTGGCGTGTTATCGTTACTGTCTACTCAAGGAAATGTACAAGTCTTGTCTAGTCCACGAGTGACAGCCGTCAATAATCAAAAAGCGGTCATTAAAGTTGGTGATGATGAATATTTTGTCACCGATGTGTCGAGTCAGAGCACTATTTCTAGCAGTACTACATCAGTCGTACCTAACATTGAGTTAACCCCTTTCTTTTCTGGTATCGCCTTGGATGTGACACCGCAAATTGATGCTGAAGGTATGGTTTTATTACATGTTCACCCTTCGGTTATCGAAACCCAAGAACAAGAAAAAGTAGTGACGCTAAATGAAGAACAGTACGTGCTACCGCTGGCGCAAAGTAATATCCGCGAATCTGATACTGTTATACGTGCCAAGTCGGGTGAGATAGTGGTGATTGGCGGATTGATGCAATCTATTATTTCTGAATCAGAGTCAAAAACTCCTTTGCTGGGGGATATTCCCTATTTGGGTAATCTATTCAAAAATAAAAGTAATAGTGAAATTAAGAAAGAACTTGTGATTTTGATTAAACCTACAGTGATAGATAAAGACACATGGAAACAGCAGCTAAGACGTAGCAGGGATCAAATGGCTGACTGGCTGCACGTGGACTAAATCATGTATCTATACCACTTCGGTATTAAAGAGTTACCTTTTACTTTAACACCTAACACCAGTTATTTTTTTGGTCTGCCTAGTCATAAAGAGGCCATTCAAGTGTTGTTGACTGCACTTAGGACAGGTGAAGGTTTTATTAAAGTAACAGGTGAAGTGGGTACGGGAAAAACGCTGATTTGTCGTAAACTGTTAAACGAATTACCTCAGCATTTTGTAGCAGCTTACATTCCCAATCCTTATCTTACCCCTTCAGAACTGCGCCGTGCAGTAGCGAGTGAATTGAACGTGGTCCTCACTGACCATGCCGACCAACAAGAATTTACGCAGCGCATACAGCAACGACTGATTCAAATACACCATGAAAATAAAGGCGTGGCACTCATAATTGATGAAGCGCAAGCGTTGCCGGTAGAAAGTATTGAAGCACTTAGGCTAATTACCAACCTCGAAACAGAATCCCGTAAATTATTGCAAGTGGTATTGTTTGGCCAGCCTGAACTAAACGACAAATTGGCTTTACCCGAACTAAGGCAATTAAAACAGAGGGTCACGTTTTCTTATTCCTTGCAAATAATGGATGCCGATCAGGTATACCAATATGTTAAACACCGGATGAATGTAGCCGGTTATCGAGGGGGGGATCTGTTCGACCGAAAATGTTGTTCCTTACTGTATAAAGCCAGTAAGGGGACCCCCAGAATAGTCAATGTGCTATGCCATAAAGCTTTGATGCTTGCATACGGGGAAGGCACGCAAAAAATCACGCCATTACATATTAAACTATCAATAAGAGATACTGAGGCTGCTAACCAAACAAGCAATATCTTACTTGCTTCATCTATCGGAATTTTAGTCATGATGCTGTCTTTTAGTATTGCCTACTTTGCTTGGTCGGGGTTCGAAATATGAGTGTAGTGAACAAAATGCTACAAGATTTAGAGGCCCGAAAAACGCAAACAGATGAGATACAGGCTGACTATCAAGCTCCACCCAAAAAACAATCAAAACCGTTAGTTATATTACTGTTAATTTTGGCTATTGCCGCCATTATTTTTGCGCTAACGGATATCCATTGGCTATTTTCTGAAACCAAAACCGAGCAGAGTTTAGCAACAACCGAAACGCAAACCTTGGCATCTAATGTCCCGCGAAAAATGTCCATGGTCTCAGAAGAATCACAGCAACAGTCCGTTACTTCACAAAACAATACAGTTCAAAAAGCTAAAACTGACAATATAGTTGCCGCTCCCTCTGCAAAAATACAGACGCCAAGTGAGCTGTCAGATGCAAAGCCAAGGTCGCCACAGCAATCCGATACAACTGAGGCCCAGATTAACTCCATACAAGTGATAGATACTCAAGAAGTTGCGACTAAGGCTTCTCGGTCACCAGAAATCATCACCGCAACAGCTGCAGAGCCCACTTCTCGTTTTAGTAAAACCAATAGTAACAAGGAAAATAGCGGCGACAGTTTAAAACAGCGCATAGTCGAAAGCCTTAAAGAAGATGATCTCGATTTGGCAAGATCATTACTTTACAAATTACTAGAAACTGAACCTACGAATATTAAGGCCCGCAAGAAACTCGCATCCTTACTATTTTCCCAAGGTAACTATGCACAAGCTAAGCAACTTCTTGTGAAAGGCATTGCGCTACACCCAGCACAAGGTGACTTACGATTGATGTTGGCTCGACTGTTAATGATTCAAAAAGAGCCGGCACAAGCAATTGATATATTAGCGAAATTTCAACCCATAACAGGCAACCAAGTAGAATACTTAGGTTATCGGGCGGCTTTAGCGCAACAACTAAAACACACAAAAATGGCCATGTCAGATTATCAATCTTTAACCCAAATCGAATCTAACAACGCAAAATGGTGGTTAGGTTTAGGTATAGCAAAAGATCAATTAGGTGAAATAGACCAAGCAGTGCAGGCCTATACAAACGCCAAATCCCTGGCCCAATTAGATAATTCAGTGCATGATTTTATCCAACAACGAATTTCAGTATTAGCAGGCGATCAATGAAACCTAAAGCCAAAATACGCCTAGGCGACTTACTTGTCCAAAAGGAAATTATCAGCGAAGAACAGTTGATGCAGGCACTTGCGGCGCAAAAAGAGTCGGGCCGTAAATTGGGATTCATGCTGATAGAACTGGGATTGGTAACCGAAAATCAGCTTCTGTCATTTTTATCACAACATCTCAAGGTGCCGTTGGTCGATATCAGCAAACACAATGTGCAGCTAGCAGCAGTCAATATGCTGCCTGAGGTGCAAGCTCGTCGGCACCGCGCCTTGGTGATTGAAGACAAAGGCGATAGACTTCTAGTTGCGATGAGCGACCCGGCGGATTTAGCCGCTATTGATGTATTGTCTCGACTATTACCTAAACCTATAGATGTGGCTGTGGTTAGTGATAGCCAGTTGATACAAGCCTATGACAATTTTTATCGCCGCACTGAAGAAATAGCCTCATTTGCACAAGAACTTGCAGAAGAATATCAAGATGAAGCCGAATTCGATTTTGACTCTGGCGTTGGTGACGAACAAGACACAGCGGTAGCTAGGCTATTACAATCAATTTTTGAAGACGCAGTTCAAGCCAAGGCATCAGATATTCATATTGAACCCGATGACGCATTATTACGGATCCGTATGCGGGTTGATGGAGTACTGCAAGAGAATGTCATTCAGGAAAAAAACATTGCATCGGCCTTGGTACTTAGACTCAAATTAATGTCAGGATTGGATATATCTGAAAAACGGCTTCCCCAAGATGGCCGAACAAGTATGCGTATCAAAGGCCATTCAATTGATGTGCGGGTATCGACCATGCCAGTACAAGCTGGTGAATCGGTAGTGATGCGTTTACTGGATCAATCTGCTGGCCTATTGACCCTTGATCAAACGGGCATGCCAAATAATCTATTAACTCGCTTTAGAAGCCTATTGCACCGACCACACGGTATGATTTTGGTAACTGGCCCTACAGGCTCAGGTAAAACGACCACGTTATATGGGGCACTAAGCGAACTCAACAAAGCAGCATCAAAAATTATTACGGTAGAAGACCCAGTTGAATATAGACTGCCAAGAATCAACCAAGTACAAACCAATAACAAGATTGGCTTAAGCTTTGCTAACGTATTACGTACAACCTTACGCCAAGATCCAGACATTATTATGGTCGGCGAAATGCGCGATCAAGAAACAGCCGAAATAGGACTACGTGGTGCGTTAACCGGGCACTTAGTGCTCTCTACCCTACATACCAATGACGCCATAAGCAGCGCCGTAAGATTGTTAGATATGGGCGCTCCTGGTTATCTAGTAGCCAGTTCCTTACGTGCTGTAGTAGCACAAAGGTTAGTGCGCAAAATTTGTAATAATTGCAGTGAAGATTACCGCCTCAATGCCGAGGAATTACTATGGTTAAACAATTTAGATACCAATTTAGAAGCGATTAATTTCAAACGTGGTATAGGTTGCCAGAGCTGTAATAGAACCGGTTATAAAGGGCGGATAGGTGTATTCGAATTACTTGAAATGACCGAAAACATGATGAATGCCTTAAAATTAAATGACACCATTTCTTTTTCGCAAGCGGCGCAAAATAGTCCTGGATTTGTACCTCTTGCTAAAGTCGCGTTAATGTATGCCAAAATGGGCATTACAACAGTCGACGAAGTTCTTAAATTGATAGAAATGGTGGCAGATGAGCGAACTATTTCTAAGCCCAATGATAATGAAGTTATCGAACAAGAATTAGCGCAAGTGGTAGAAGATCAAAGCGAAAATGAAGCAACCAAAGAGGAGCCCCCTAAATCGTCAGGCTTTTCATTTGAACTTGAACCATTAACTAAACCACCAGGAGGCGACGGTGGCCCAGTTTAGCTATAAGGCACGAAATGCGAGCGGTGAACTGACCTCTGGTGTTTTAGAAGCAACAGATGATTCATCTGTTGCTCAAATATTGGCTGGGCGAAACTTTACACCTATTGAAATCACCGAAAATAGCCAAGAACAAATCGATGAATCGGCACAAGTCTCTTTTTTAACACCCAATGTTACGCTTGATGATTTAGTGATATTTTCGCGTCAAATGTATTCGTTGGCCAAGTCAGGGATACCTATTTTACGGGCTGTTAAAGGGTTAGCTGAGACTACAGGTTCGAAGCGAATGGCTATGGCACTCGAGGACGTTGCTGATCAATTGGAACGAGGTCGCACCCTTTCTACAGCGTTAAACAAACACGACCACGTTTTTGGGCGATTATTTGTCAGTATTGTGCACGTAGGAGAAAATACCGGTAAATTGGACGAAGCCTTTTTACAATTGTCATTTTACCTTGAGCGCGAACAAGAAACCCGCAAACAAATAAAAGCAGCAACCCGATACCCCATGTTTGTGTTAATTGCCATAGTTATAGCTATGGTAATAATGAACATGGTAGTGATCCCAATTTTTGCTGAAATGTTTGTTTCTTTTGGTGCAGAGTTGCCACTAATGACACGTATATTATTGGCAACGTCTAACTTCTTTATCACTAAATGGCCCTACTTAGTTGTAGGGATCACACTAGGGATTTACCTGTTAGTCAGGTACTTACGAACTGAAACTGGCCGCTATAAGTGGGACAAAACCAAGTTAAAGTTACCTATTGTTGGCAGTATTTTTGAACGCACTTTGTTAGGCCGATTTGCCCGTAGCTTTTCTATGATGTTGGTATCTGGAGTACCGCTTACCTCGGCGCTTAATTTAGTAGCAGAGGCAGTTAATAATGCATATATGGCCGAATGTATTTTAAACATGCGTAAAAATATCGAAAAAGGTGAAAGCTTATCTAGGGTGGCCAGCAGCAGTAAATTGTTCACACCATTAGTATTACAGATGATAAGTGTGGGAGAAGAAACAGGGCGCGTAGACGAGTTACTAGCAGAAGTTGCTGAGTTTTATGAGCGAGAAGTCGACTACGACTTAAAAAGTCTCACCTCGAAAATAGAACCTATATTAATCAGTATTGTAGCGGGCATGGTGTTAATACTCGCCCTAGGTATTTTTACTCCTATGTGGGACATGATGGGGGCCATAAAAGGTTAACATTATGGATAAAAACCAAGCAGCCGATGAGCGTAGTCGTAGCCTTTTTATTAATATCACTGTGGTAGTGGTGTTTATCAGTTTAATGTTGGGCTTTATGATTCATCTAAATAACGGCTCTACTAATTTACGGCGACTTGCGCTAGAAAATTTAGCTGAACAGTTTTCAACTAGTGTTAGTAATGCCCATTGGCAGTGGCAAGGGGAAGGCCGCCCTGAAATAGTCCTGTTAATCACCTACGCCAATAAGCTGGGCGAGAATGAAACTTTAATTGAAACAGATAGAAAACCTATATTTATGAGTCATTTAGGTTGGCCAAAAGCAGAACCAACGTCACAAGGCTGTGCTAACATTTGGAAAATGCTACTCAATATGCCAATGAATATAGACGGCTTTAAAATTTTTGCTGAATATTATGACGGGATTAAACTAAACGATAATCCATTGGATTCTGTGTGTCGATATCGATTATCTACTGGTCCATACTTCGAATACAAAGTGTTTTCGGGTCAGGTATTAAGCGTTAAAGAATGACTACCTTTTTTAAAAAATCACAAGTGAAAAACCTTGTAGGAGCGCCGCTATGACCAACAACATTAAGAGCAACAGCAACGCTAGAGTTGAGACAAATATGCAATTAAATACCGGGCACTATGGCTACCCTAAAAAAGCCACCTCGGGTTTTACCCTAATAGAACTAGTGATAGTGGTGGTTATTTTAGGCTTATTGGCTGCAACCGCTTTGCCTAGACTATTAGATGTGACCGCAGATGCTGAGGATGCAACAGTAGATGGAGTGGCGGGAGGTTTTGCCACTGGAGTTGGTTTAGTCAGAGCTCAGTGGGAATTAGAAGGCCGCCCAACTGAAAATAATGGCACCAATTCGACCTTCGTAACAATTGAAAGCATTCAAGTGGGCATCGATCAAGATACGGGCTACCCAACAGGGCAATTAGACACCGACAGTAGTTCTGAAGATGACCAAATGAGTACATTGGACTGCGAGAGTATTTTCAACTTAATTATGCAAAGTGCCCCAACTATTTCGTCGGATTGGAATGATCGACCATTTGAAAACTTCAGATATTTTACTAATGTAAGAACGGGCATAGGCTCAGGTGGTAATGATGTTTGTTATTATTACCTAACACAAACAGTTAAAAATCGCACAACTGAGCCTACCGATAACTTGGCTGGAAACGGATTTATCTACGATCCAAGAATTGGCCAGGTGATAGTCTTTAGTAACAATTAGTCACAGCGATAGTTTTCTGTAGTGATAAACCTTAGCAATGCGCTCAAAAAATATACTTAGGTATAAACAAAGATAACTAGAAAAACGCTATCATTTGGTTAAAATGATGTTTAAATGGTATAAAACATCTAATAGATTCAGGGACTTAGTTAGCAAAACCTTTGAGGACAAAAAAGCATGCAACAACAACGTGGTTTTACATTAATCGAATTAATTATTGTAATCGTGATTTTAGGTATTTTGGCTGTAACCGCCGCGCCTAAATTTATAGATATACAAGGTGATGCAACCGCCTCAACTCTTAAAGGTGTAAAAGCAGCGTTGCAAGGTGGGTCTCAGTTGGTTTATGCAAAATCAGCCATTGCTGGTGAGCAAAAAAATGTAGGAACAGATCCCAGTGTGGATAAAAATAAAGTAACTATTAGCGGAGGGGATGTTAATACAAATTATGGTTATCCAAGCGCTGTCACAATGGACGCGACAATGTTACAACGTTGGGTAGATTTAAATTTAACAGCTGTAACTGGAGATTGGACTTTCACAGAAGATTCTCCCGCCTCAGGTTCATTTACTATTACTCCACTCGGTACTGCAGCGTCTACTGTTGCAGCGAATCAATGCCAAGTTACTTATACTGACGCGGCGAGTCAAAACGCCTCACCCACTATTCTTGTTCAAACAGGTGGTTGCTAGTGTTATAACTAACTTAAATTTGGAGTTGTAATCCAAATTTAAGTTACGCAAGTCGAGTGTTAGTCGTTGTACGCTCTAGCGAGAATGATATTGAACAAGCATATACCTAGTAACAGAGCGGCCGGCTTTACTTTAATAGAACTAATAGTAGTGATTATTCTACTTAGCATTTTATCTATATCAGTATTCAGCCGTTTTTCTGGGACTTCGGGTTACGCTGAGTACACCTATCAGGCTAGACTTGTATCCGCGCTGCGTAATATGCAAACCCGTGCAATGTATGACAATCGCGGTGGATATTGTTTTAAAATCAATTTTGATAGCAGCACAGCCGCTTTTGGTCCTCCTACTTTGGATTATACCAGCGGCTCATCAAGCTCAATTAGTGCAACCTGTTCTAGTAATATCGACTTTAATAATCCCGATTATCTTGCTACTACTTCAACTGAGATGGCAAGTGAAGGGGTGGGATTAACTACAACACCCAGTTTTAACTCTATCGATTTTGATGATTTAGGCCGTCCCCAATTAGAAAGCGGAAATTGCAGCGCCACTTGTAAAATTACTATGACCGGTGAATCTGCAGTGTCGGTGTGCATTGAATCTCAGGGGTATATTCATGCCTGCGAGTAAAATTACAGGCTTCACACTGATCGAACTTGTCATCGGAATAATAGTGTTTTCTATTGCACTAGTTTTATTTACCTCCTTGATTGTGCCTCAAGCTATACGCAGCGTAGAGCCCATCTATCAAGTTAGAGCCACTGAATTGGGGCAATCCATATTAAACGAAATTACCAGTAAGTCTTTTGACGAAAAGTCCGATCGCACCGGCGGCACAAACTTTTGTGATGCCGCATGTATTGGCACAGTTAATTTAGGTCCAGATGGCGGCGAGACCCGAGCGAGTTTTGACGATGTGGACGATTATAATGGACTCACTGAATCAGGCGCTGCAATTAAAAATACTTTAGGTGAAAGTACAACAATAGATAATAGTAACCTGTATGAAGGTTTTGCTCTTAGTGTTACTGTTGTCTACGACGCTGACATGGACGGAGTCGCTGATACAGTTGTGAGCAACACTAAGTTAATTACCGTTACTGTTACCACTCCTAGTGATGAAAATATCATTTTTTCTACTTTTCGGAGTAATTACTAGTGTATCGCTCGAATATTATGACCAATAAAGGTTTTACCTTGGTCGAATTGGTAACTGTAATTATTGTATTAGGGGTTGTGTCTGTAGGTATTGCTGGCTTTATTCGTACTGGCGTAGGCATTTATAACGATTCCACTGAGCGCGATCAATTATTAGGCGCCAGTCGCTTTGCCGTTGAGCGCCTTACTCGAGAACTCCGAATGGCGGTCCCTAATAGTGCGCGGGTAAAGGCCAATAACTCTGGCTCTATTGTGTGTATTGAATTTATTCCTTCTGAATGGGTGAGTTTTTATACTAGCTTGTCAGTAAAGCCTGACACATCGACTTCAGCCACTATAGTAGAGTACGCAAATAATCCAATAGGTTTTCAGTTAAATTCTGGCGATTTCGCCATTGTTTATCCAACTAATACCCTCGAAAACAACAACGACGTATATCATTTGGCAAATAACAAACGCAAAGAAATAACTAGCTGCACGGATACTGGGCCCGATACGAGTTGCGATACGGCTGATGATCCTGGAGGAACCGCAGTGCTAACTGTCAGCGGTGCTTTTGAAGATCACTCACCCGCTTCTCGTCTGTATATAGGCAGAAAAACCATCAGTTACTGCGCTCACCAAAATAGCCGCAGTATTTATCGTAATGAAGGAAATATCAGCGAGGAACAGGTTATTTATACTTCAGGCACTTTGATGGCTGAAAACCTCAATAATGATTTTAATAACCCCGATGAAACACCTTTTAGAGTGTATGAGGCGACATTAACTCGTAACAGCATAGTGCATATTTTGTTAGCCTTTGAGCGTAACGAAGAAATCATCAATTTCAGTAGTGAAATACATGTACCCAATGTACCGTAAATACAGTCAGCCATTTTCATTGGCTAGTTTATCTAACCAAAAGGGCAGCATGCTGGTTATCGCTTTGTTTGTGATCATTGTTTTGGCGCTGCTAGGGCTAACGATCACTCGATTATTATCATCATCTTCAGAAACTGTGATTCATGAAGTCTTAGGGCAAAGAGCCCTAAATGCTGCTCGAGCAGGAATCGAATGCGCTGTGTCGGAGGAATTTGGTGGAGGCTGTAACCACCCAATATCAAAAGACTTTAATGGAGTAAGCGGATTAGAAAATTGTAATTACAGCGTCACTCCCACCTCTAAATTGATTGAAGATGGTGCCAAATCCTTTACGTTTTGGACCTTTTCCAGCGTTGGCCAATGCACAGCGGGTAACATTAATGTGACCCGCTTAGTGTATATTGATGCGATGGTAACGTTATGAGAGTAACTATTACCCTAGTACTTTTATTATTATTATTTTTAAAAACCTTCGCAGCTGTTGCAGCGATAATGCCCACTGCCAACTATCGTTTTGATGAACTTTCGTACAGTAATCGAGAAAATGAAGTCATTGACAATATTGGAGGATTTGATGGACGCGCACAATCGGCGCATCCTGTTCCTGGTAAAATATGTAATGCCGTTGATTTCAGTCTAAGTGGCACCAACGATTATGTTGTCTTAGATGAAAATGTGCTGACAGGACAAACAGATTTCAGCGTTTCTGTTTGGGCAAAAACCAATAAACAAACTAACCAAGGCATTTTGTCAGGCTCAGGTGCTAGCTTCAACGAAATGCTTATGTGGTTCAGCAGTCATGTCGAGTTTCGGCCCTTTATAAAAGAGCAGAGTAATGGAGATATACCTATCGCGAGCATTGCTGATGGGAATTGGCATCACTTAGTATGGACTCGCCAAGGAGATAAAAGCTGTATTTATCAAGATAAGGAATTGAAAGGCTGTGTAACTCAATCTACTGCACCACTTGATATACAAAGCTTAATATTAGGCCAAGAACAAGACAGTATTGGCGGTAACTTTGATTCCTCGCAGGCATACAACGGACTAATAGATGAACTATTGATCTACAGGCAAGCACTTTCTATTGGTGATATTAGTACTCTATTTGATAATCAAAATGCTGGACTAAACTTCGATGGTAGTCCACGAACTTGTCCTATCCCTCCCCCTGCTTTACTAGAATATCGTTTCGAAGAAGACTATTGGGATGGTTCCGAAGGAGAAGTGCTCGACAGTACTGACAATAACAATGATGGTAAAGTAAAGTATAACTCAACACCTGAAAACATTTCGCCAGCCTTAACTGGAAAATTAGGCACTTGTGGTTATGCCAGCCTAGATGATGGGACAATTCAAGTAACAGGTTTACCTTTAGATACGACAACAAATGGTGTCAAAACTACCGTCACCTTTTGGATGAATTGGGATGGAACCAACAGCACTATGCCCATCGGCTGGAATGTCTACGATATTTGGCTGATTAATGGTTCAATTGGCTTTAATACTGGAAGTGGTGATGTATATGGTACATCTAGTGCTGGCCTTGCCAATGGCTGGCACCATATTGCCGTTGAATTTACAAATGGCAGCGTAACTAGCAATCGAATGTATATTGATGGCATTGAACAAGTGCTTACTCAAAGGCAAGGCACTCCAAATAATAATCGAGCTTTTGTAGACAGTGAATTTCGAATTGGTGGCTGGGCAATTAATTCTGGATATGACTTTCACGGTTTAATAGATGAAGTGCGTATATATGACTTCTCCCTGACCACGTCTCAAATTGCTACGACTATGGCTGAACGACATACGTGTAAAACCAAACCTATTGCAGAGTATCGATTAGACGAACTTTCATACAGCGATGTTGAGGGCGAAGTAGTAGATAGCATTGGCGGATTTGATGGTCGAGCAAAATTGACACAACCGATAGCCGGAAAAATATGTAATGCGCTGGACCTAAGTGCTACGGGCATTGAAGACTACCTTATTCTTGATGAAAACGTGTTAACTGGTCAGATAGATTTCACAGTGTCGGTATGGGCCAAAACCAATAAACAAACCAATCAAGTTATTTTATCTGGCTCAGGGCGCAACTATAATGAATTGCTCATGTGGTTTAACAGCAAAAGTGAATTTAGGCCTTTTTTAAAAGATAGAAGCAATGGCACTATCCCAATCGCTTCCATAGCGGACGAAAACTGGCAACATCTTGTTTGGACTAGACAAGATGACCGGAGTTGCTTTTATCAAAATAAAGAACTGAAAGGCTGCATTACTCAATCCTCAGCTTCCCTTGATATCCAAAGTTTAATTTTAGGTCAGGAGCAGGACAGTGTCGGCGGTAACTTCGATTCACTGCAAGCCTATGAGGGCTTATTAGATGAGCTAATCATTTATAATGGCGCTCTGTCATCTGACGAAATTGCCACTCTTTACGAAAATCAAAACGCAGGACTGAATTTAGATGGAAGTGCACGAATTTGCCCAACTCCACCAGTGTTACTTTCAGAATACCGCTTTGAAGAAAACAATTGGGACGGTACCGAGGGTGAAATTTTCGACAGTACTGGCAATAACTTCCATGGCAAGGTTAGAACAAACTCTACACCCGAAAATGCTTCCCCAGCTTTAACTGGTAGCTTTGGTACCTGTGGTTATGCAAGTCAGGATAATGGTTCTGTTCAAGTCACAGGGTTGCCTTTAGATACCACAACCGATGGCGTTAAAACTACCGTCACCTTCTGGATGAATTGGGATGGTACCAACAGTACAATGCCCATTGGCTGGTACATTCACGATATATGGATAGTTAATGGTTCAATTGGCTTTAACACCGGGGCCAGTGATGTATACGGTACATCGAGTGCAGGGTTAGCCAATGGTTGGCATCATATCTCCGCAGAATTTACTAACGGTAGCGTTACAAACAATAAGTTGTATATAGATGGAGTAAAACAAACACTCACACAAAGACAAGGAACACCCAATAAGAGTCGAGCCGTTGTCGATAGCGAGCTGCGCGTAGGCGGATGGTCAAGAAATACTAGTTATGACTTTCACGGATTCATAGACGAAGTAAGAGTATACCAAGGTATTTTACCAACAGCCCAAGTCATCGAAGTTATGAATGAACGACATCAATGTGGTGCCATCGCCCCAGACCATTATGAAATAATACATGATGGCCAAGGCTTTACTTGTGAAGCCGAAAGTATAACTATCAAAGCTTGCGCGAATGCAAACTGTGACACTTTGTATGATCAAGAAACCGCCATCACTCTAGCACCTTCTGGCTGGTCAGGCGGTGATACTTTAGTCTTTACTGGGCAATTAACCACCAGCCTAAATATCACCGATGAAAGTACTGTTACTATGGCAAAAACCGCAGCTAATCCCGAGGCCGATCTTTACTGTTTTAATGGTACGACTGAAAGCTGTGACATGACTTTTTCAAATGATGGGTTTGAAATTTACGGCGCAAGTATTGGTGACCCATTGCCAGATCAAATTGCCGCTAATAATTTCGAAAATGTCAATGTAAGGGCGGTTCGCAGCGTTGGTAATGTATGTGAGGCGTTGTTAGAGGGCCCTCAGGAAATTACGTTATCTTATGACTGCGAGTCACCGAACCAATGTCTCACACCACTCAATGATATTAATATTGTGGGTGATGATACAGGTGAAAGTAGTGGCAACATTGCAGTAGTGTTTAATGCGCAAGGAGTAGCGAACCTAGGGCTGCTGAATTATCCAGATGCAGGTAGATTAACACTGAGCGTAGCCGCTGAAATTGATGGTGTCACGTTTGAAAACTCTGATAAAGAACCTGTAGACGTTTACCCTAGCTACTTAAAATTGAGTGTTGCTGAAACTGAATTATTATATGCTGGTGCAGGTAACCAAAATAACTATGTGGCCGCAGACAACTTTACTTTTGTCATTGGTGCTTATGGCAGCAATGATAAATTATTACGAAATTATCAAGCTGAAAACCCAGAATTAAAAGTGGAAAGAGTATCTCCTGTTAGCTCCGGCGAAAACGGTATTTTTAAATATTCGGATTCAGGCACAACAATTTCAGGCGAAGGTGCAGCCTTTAGCAATGCGACAGGTCTAACATTTAGTGATGGGGAACATAGTTACCCATTGGCCCATTACACTGAAGTGGGCCGTATTGAAATAGACGTAAAAGACGCTAATTACCTTGGAAATGAAGTTGCTGTTGCCGACACGCTTGTATTAGGAGATTTCTATCCTGCTTATTTTGATGTTGCCTTAACAGAGATACCGACTTTGGCTGATACATGTAACAATACATTTAGCTATTTAGGTCAGACGGTTGATTTTGATACGCCGCCAGAATTTACGGTAACAGCCTACAACGCCCTTGGCGATAGAACCTTTAATTATAGTGACACTTATTGGAACTACTTGCCTGAAAAACCCACTGCAGCGGAGTTAAGTTTTGTTGATAGCTCAACCTACGCCTCAGTAAACTCTGCCAGTGTGGTTTATTTAGGTGACTTGCCTGTCATTGCAAGCAATAGTAATTATGATGGTTCAGGAACAGTTACCATTAACAATGCTAGTTTTAGATATAACAAAGTCAATCCGACTGACAATAGCGTTTTTGCTCCGGTTTCACCTTTTGACGCGCAACTCACTATGGCATTTACCAGCGATTTTTTTACCAGTTCTTTTGTTGATCAAAATGGCAATGAAGACAGTATTTGTTATCAAGCCAGTCATACTGATACAAACTGTTTAGGTTGGGATATAGAAGAAGTCACAGGCACCCAAATTCGTTATGGTCGCTTGGTATTAGAGAGTACCTATGGACCTGAAACTGAATCACTTAACGTACCGATAAAATCTGAATATTTTAATGCTGACCAGTGGTTATTAAATACCGATGATAGCAATTGCACTAGTATCGATTTCAGCGAAGCCAACAATGAGATTCAATTATCAGATACCACCTTTGCTAACTCGCTTAATAGTGTTAATAGTTCAGGAGTATTAATTGAAGGTGTTGCTGTGGGCAACCAATTCACCCTTGAAGCACCAGATTCAAGCGGCGAGTTAGATATTTGGTTGGACCCCACTGCAACAAACGTCACTTGGCCGACTTATCTTAATTACGATTGGAGTGGAGATGGTTTCATCAATACTGATGACTTCCCTCAAGCTACAGTCACATTTGGTCTATTTCGAGGTAACGATAGGATCATTCATTGGCGAGAAGTATTTAATTAAAGCTAATTTATATAGGGTAAGGCGAATAAAATAACGTTTGCCCACGTAACAAGCTTGCGCTTTTTGTTGTAACTCAATAGCATAGGCTACGCAAAGTTGTGATCTGGTAATCTTATGATCTGGTAAGCCCTGCCCGATTTATGTCATGACAATAAAAATAGTTGCCATCAAGCAACCCGTTTGGAACCGAATAATGAACCGTATAGCTCAATTTTCTATTATCATTGCCCTTTCGTTTAGTCACAACCTTTTGGCTGCCGACTTATCGGTTGCAGAAGTTGAAAATAAAATTTCTGTAAAACAGTCAGAATACGATAATTACAACAGTTCACTCGAAGCTCAAATTGCCAATGCAGCGAGCTTAGAAAGAGAACTGAGTGATCTGCGTCAAAACGCCACACTAGCTGATGCAGATAGACAATCTGCCTTGATTGAAATGAACTTACAATACGAAAAGGTCATTGATGATCCCGAGTTAAATATATCGCCTACTATCGAAACCTACGCTAAAGCAGTAAGAACTCATAAAGCTATCAAAGACGCCATTACTGATAAATACAATCAGTGGCAAAATGAGTTACAAGAAGTGGAGCAGATGCAAATCTCGAAACACAGCCTGCTCAACACTATTGAAGGTTTAAAAGAGCAACTAAACAGCGCACGTATCGATCGCTTATACCAGGAGTTTAACCGTAAGGAAGCCATAGTAGTCAGTCATAACATTGCTTGTGATAAAGACGAAACATTAGCCAAATGTATTAATCGCGGTAAATCCTTAGCTAAGCAAAAAGCCTCAAAACGATTTTTAGACAGTGTTTACGCAGGTTTAAGTGAATCAGATGAAGCTGAAAAAAGAAGACCCACGTCAGATGCTTCAGTGCAAGTCTTACGAAGCGAAGTAGCTGATAGTAACTTTAGTGGCCAAGGTAACTTTAACGTTAAAATGAATTTGGAATTACAAGGTAACTTAAAACGTTCTGAGGGCTGCGAGTTATTAGGATTAGACAGACGATATTGCGTGAATTTTAAGGCTAACGACAATGCAAAAATCACTAAGGTGAAAGTTTCGCCTATGGCGACTGATGAGTCGGTAATGTACGAGTTAACGGTCCGCTCTAACGTGTTTGATGATGAAGTATTCATAGACGGTGTGAGTTACGGCTCTACCAAGCTGCAGGTTATGTTACCGTCAGGTGAACATGATATTGAAGTGGTTAAACGTGGTTATGAATCAAGCCGTCAAAAAGTTTCTTTATCTGAATCTCAAACCCTTAAAGTCGAATTGGATCGTTCACAGTATACTTTTAGCAAAGGCGAACGTATTCAGGATATTCTAGCGGGGGACATACCAGGACCAGACCTAGTAGTCATACCGGCAGGCAGTTTTCGCATGGGAGATATCACGGGTGTTGGCCTAGACAATGAACGCCCAGTGCAAACCCAAGACCTAAAACAATCGTTTGGTATTAGTGAAACAGAAATTAGCGTAAAGGCATTTGAAACTTTTGTAAACTCCACTAGTTATGTAACTGATGCAGAAAAACAAAAAGGATGTGCTGCGTACGAAGATGGACAAGCAGTATGGAAAGAAGATCGAAACTGGCGTACACCAGGATTTAACCAGAATGAAAACAATCCAGTAGTGTGTGTCAGTATGCGCGATGCCAAAGCTTACGTAGAGTGGATATCACAAGCCAGCAATCAAGCTTATAAGTTACCCACTGAAACTCGTTGGGAATATGCAGCAAGAGCGGGCAAGGAAACAGACTATTGGTGGGGCGAAGGTATAAGCACAGACAACGCAAACTGTGGTTGGTGCGGTAGTCAGTGGTCTAATGTTAGTACGGCACCAGTGGGCTCTTTTGAACGAAACGATTTTGGCTTATTTGATACAGTTGGTAATGTCTGGGAATGGACTACCAGTAAACAATCAGATGGTACTGCAGTGGTTCGTGGCGGGGCTTGGAATTTTGCACCACGCTTGGCTCGAGTGTCAACTCGAATGGAATTAGATAGTAGCTTCCGTTCAAACTATATTGGTTTTAGAGTCGTTCGTGAACAGTAAAACTCGATAACAGTCTCGGCGAGTTAGAATTAGACTCAATAATCCTACTCGCTTTAAGTCTTCAATGCAGATTGATACTAATCTTTATCGCCTATTGACCTTGATATTCTATCTCACTCTTGTGTACTTCACCTTTCACATTAAAATGTTTTAAACATCCCTTGATTAAGCCAACAGCTGTGTATGCTCCCTCATTAGGTAAGTCGCTTTTTCTATCATATGCTCTAAAACATCGGCCGAATGAATTCTTTCAACCATATCCATGAATTATGGAAAAACCATGCCTTTCACGATTTTTTCATTTTTTTAAGGTAGTTTTGTAAAGTATCTAATATACGTCCAGAATTAAAAGGTTTAACAATAAAACCATTGGCACCACTTTTAATTGCAGAAGTAACATTTTTTGATGAGCTTTCACCGGACACCATTACAACCATCATTTCCGGATACACTTTTCGGATTTGGTTCAGTACTTCAAGACCACTGGTGTGAGGTAATTCAATATCTAAATACACCAAATTAATATCATGAATTGCGATCCTATCGGGTATTAATTCGCCAGTGGATGAATGAAAAAAATTCACATCAATGTCGGCTTTATTTTCACGAATACAAACTAAAATAGCGGCGCGTAATAACTCTCTGCTGTATTCGACATCATCCACTAATAATATATTAATCGTTATACTCATTTAACACTTCCGCTAACTTCAGATTCAAATTGGTACATTGTTGAACAGCCTCGTCATACTGCTTTTTTCTTAATAATATCAAAGACTGCGAAGCTAACTTAGCTAAAGCGTCGTAACCAAAAGTCTCGGCAGATCCTTTAATAATATGCGCTGAGTTGGTTAAACCTGCATAGTTTAGCGTCTTTATGTTTTCGGTTATATCTGTATTTTGATTAGTTAACTCCTTAAAAAATAAAACTTTTATCTTTGGGTCTTGAGCAAATAAATCAGATCTTTGTGTTTTCTGAACTACGGCATCATTCTTAGCACGCAAGTGTTGTTTTAGTACCGCATACAATTTGCTTAATTCGAGAGGTTTTTTTAACACACCATTAAAACCAAGTGACTCATATTCTTGTATGTCAGCCGCCGTAACGTTCGCCGTTAGCGCATATATCGGGGTGCTAATACCCAATTGTTGAAGCGACTGCACAGCTTCCTTTCCACCCATTACAGGCATTTGAATATCCATCAAGATTAGATCATATTCCCCTGATAGAGCCATTTGCAAGCCTTCCAAGCCATTTTCTGCCGAATCTATTTCGGCTCCAGTTTGCTGCAGGTTAAGGGTGATTAGTTGACGATTTACTTCGATGTCTTCAACCAACAATATACTACCTACTAATGACGGAGCTCCAAATGGTTGAAAGTCAACAGTTTTTCTATCTTTAATAGTGTTGCATTTACCCTCATATTCTTCACAGGCGATAGTAACCGAAAATTTTGACCCCTCTCCCAAAGTAGATTTTAGCTCAACGTCTCCCCCCATTAATTCAACCAAACTTTTAGTTATGAAAAGCCCCAATCCAGTGCCGCCCAAATTGCTAGAAAATTTGCTATCAGTATTAAGAAAATACTCAAAAATCAAAGCTTGTTTTTCAGCAGCAATACCTTCACCGGTATCCACCACATCAATCAACAAGGTACCAGAGTTTGGCTGGAATTTAACATGTACACCAATACTGCCTTGTTTAGTGAATTTAAGCGCATTGTTAAGTAAGTTATGCAACACCTGCTTAAGCCGAGTAGGATCGGTTACTACCCATTCAGGGATATCGGATTCGATTTCCAAAGAAAACTCTAACGTTTCTTTTTTACAGTTAAAAAGATATATTTGTTCTATATCTTTCAGCAAATCAGGAAGATTAAACCTTGTTGGTTGCAGTTCTAAATTTTTATTTTCAATCTTACTAATATCTAAAATTTCACCTAACAATGTTGTTAAGTGACGCCCACTTCCAACTATAGTATTCAGATATTTAATGCTATCTTCGCGACTGACACTATTTTGCAACAGCACTTCGGCAAAGCCAATAATAGCGGTTAGAGGTGTCAATGTGGCATGGCTCATATTAGCCAAGAATTGTGATTTTGCCTGATTCGACTCCCGAGCCTCAGATTTCGCTCTCTCAGCCTCTTGGGTGCGTTCTAAAATTTGTTTTTCTAAGCTTTCTCTTAATTCTTCTAATTCTTGATTACGCTGAAATAATTCAAGAGATTTTTTTTCTAATAGCGCTTCGGCCGCTTGACGAGCTTGTCGCTCACATTGATAACGCTTTTCTAGTCTCTCTTCATTCATGTCGATACTTTGTACGTCGATTTTAAATTGCCAGCTTACTATAGCCAAAAATAGTGTTTTATAGTTGCTTTTGACACTTAATTCACAAAAATGTGTTGAAACCGTTATTTTTATGGCCTTGTTGATGCTCTATACTTGCCCAATTCACGGTGCATTGGTACAGTTAGCGGAATATTTTTCTTATCAACCAAAGTGCGGTTTTTACATGTTCAAAAAGCTACGGGGAATGTTTTCCAACGATTTATCAATCGACCTCGGTACTGCAAATACACTTATCTATATCAAGGATCAGGGCATTGTTCTCAATGAACCTTCTGTTGTTGCAATTCGTCAAGAGCGCGCAGGAGGACCCAAAAGTGTTGCTGCCGTGGGGCGTGAAGCCAAACAAATGTTGGGTAGAACTCCCGGAAACATAAAAGCGATTCGTCCCATGAAGGACGGTGTAATTGCTGACTTCTATGTAACAGAGAAAATGTTGCAGCATTTTATCAAACAAGTTCACGACAATAATTTTTTACGTCCAAGCCCACGGGTTCTAGTCTGTGTACCTTGTGGTTCAACACAAGTGGAGAGACGAGCGATACGTGAATCTGCATTGGGCGCAGGAGCCCGTGAAGTGTATTTGATTGATGAACCGATGGCCGCTGCAATTGGTGCAGGCCTACCTGTTTCAGAAGCAACCGGCTCTATGGTAGTCGATATTGGTGGTGGCACCACAGAAGTAGCGATTATCTCACTTAACGGCATCGTATATTCTTCTTCAGTTAGAATTGGTGGCGACAAGTTTGATGAAGCGATTATTTCTTATATTAGACGTAACTTTGGTTCGTTAATAGGCGAAGCTACAGCTGAACGCATTAAACATGAAATCGGTGCAGCCTATCCAGGTGAAGAAGTAAAAGAAATTGAAGTACGCGGCCGAAATCTAGCAGAAGGGGTTCCACGAGGTTTTACACTCAATAGCAATGAAATTTTA
Source organism: Paraglaciecola sp. (assembly GCF_039964565.1). Lineage (GTDB taxonomy): Bacteria > Pseudomonadota > Gammaproteobacteria > Enterobacterales > Alteromonadaceae > Paraglaciecola. The sequence continues at coordinate 366,946 of NZ_JBDVXF010000044.1, read as the reverse complement.
GAAGCCTTACAAGAGCCGTTAACCGGTATAGTATCTGCTGTGATGGTTGCCCTTGAGCAGTCTCCTCCAGAATTAGCATCTGATATTTCTGAGCGAGGAATGGTTTTGACCGGTGGTGGAGCTTTACTTAAAGATCTAGAGCGTCTTTTGATGGAAGAAACAGGGATCCCAGTAGTTATTGCTGATGATCCACTCACATGTGTTGCAAGAGGCGGCGGAAAAGCTTTCGAAATGATCGATATCCATGGAGGCGATCTCTTTAGCTACGAGTAGTAGTTTTGATATTTAATAGTAAACAAGGCGACACGATGTCGCCTTTAGGCAGGCAATAATGAATTTGATGTTTTCTAGTGGCCCCTCCCTGCCTAACAGGTTAGCTCTGGCTCTTATACTTTCAGTGTCACTCATTGTCTTTGATCACAAATTTGATGGTTTCGGCACAACCAGAGTCTATCTCAATTCGCTGGTAAGCCCGTTGCAATATTTAGCTAACTTACCTGGTCAATTACTCAATGCTAGTGCAAGTCGCTTTGTTTCCCACGAACAATTGCTAAACGATAATGCAAAGCTAACCCATGATGCCATGTTAATGAACGGCCAGTTGCAACGTTTGACTTTTTTGCGAGAGGAAAATGACCGGCTACGCAGCTTGTTAAATTCACCCGTTCAAGACAATACTCGCAAAGTTGTGGCTGAACTTATGGCTGTTGATAACAACCCATACAGCCATCAAATAGTTATTAATAAGGGAGCTATAAATGGGGTGTTCGAAGGGCAGCCTGTTTTAGATGACAACGGTATTGTAGGGCAAATCATGCAAGTGAGTTCAACCAATAGCCGCGTATTACTTATTGCAGACGTCACACACGCCATACCGGTTAGAGTTGCCCGAAATAATGTACGCCTAATTGTTTCTGGTTCAGGTAGTTTAGACGAACTATTGATCCAGCATGTAGCCCATAGTAGTGACCTAAAAGAAGGCGACCTATTATTGTCTTCTGGCTTAGGCAATGTCTATCCAGAAGGTTATCCAGTCGCCACTATTACCTCCATTATTCGAGATGAGAGTCGGCCGTTTTCGCAAATTAAAGCAAAACCAGTTGCACAACTTGATCGCTTAAAATACCTATTATTACTTTGGTCAGAACGCACCCTTCAAGAAGAAACAAATACACAGGGAACAGTAAAATGAGCATTCGCAATTACTCGATTGCGCTAAGCATTGTGATTGCATTAGTTTTGCAGATTATGCCGATGCCAGCTATCGCTGACTTGTACCGCCCCGATTGGGTATTACTAGTCCTTAGTTATTGGGCATTAGCACTGCCTAACAGAGTTAATGTAGGGGTGGCATTTTTTACAGGTCTCATTCTAGATATATTATTGGGAACGAGTATGGGTGTGCACAGTTTCGCTATGTGCCTATGTATTTATGTCTTGGTAGTGAATTATAAACGCTTACGTAATTATTCTGTTTGGCAACAATCTATCATCATTGGCATTATGGCCGCATTGTATAATTTGGTGATTTTTTGGTTACAACATTTAATCACTGATATTTATTTTTTGTTTGATTACTTATGGCCCGTAGCCAGCTCTATGGTGATTTGGCCATGGTTATTCTGGTTATTGCGTAAAGTTCGACGTCAACTACGTCTCCATTAATGATGTTATTACTTGCTTCACAGTCCCCCCGCCGAGCTGAATTACTGCGACAGATAGGGATTCCATTCACTCAATTTCCGGTAGATATTGACGAAACAGTACTCCCCAACGAATCCCCCATAGAATACGTGCAAAGAATGGCTCAAGAAAAGTCTTCTATGGGTTTTCAAAAGGCTGACAACAACAATATCGTATTGGGAGCTGACACAATTGTGGTAGCCCAAGGACAGATTTTAGGTAAACCGAAACACAAAAACGACGCTACCCGTATGTTGAATATACTCTCTGATAACACTCACCAAGTATTCACTGCAGTAACCATTGTTAGCGCTAAACAACAAAAAAGCGCGCTTGTTGAAACTCAAGTTTGTTTTGGCCCTCTAACGACACAACAAATAGCATGGTATTGGCAAAGTGGTGAACCGCAAGATAAAGCCGGAAGCTACGGGATACAAGGTCTTGGAGGACAATTTGTGAAACATATTAATGGAAGTTACAGCGCGGTCGTAGGTCTACCTTTATACCAAACTAAAATAATGCTAACTGAATTTGGGGTTGTAAATGAGTGCTGAATTATTAATTAATGTTACCCCTTCTGAATCTCGTGTAGCTTTGATAGAGAGTGGAATATTACAAGAAATCCACATCGAAAGGCACACCAAACGAGGCTTGGTTGGCAATATTTACCGAGGAAAAGTCAGTAGGGTACTACCGGGAATGCAAGCTGCATTTGTGGATATTGGCTTGGATAAAGCGGCGTTTTTACATGCCTCTGACATTGCCATACATAGTGAAGTTGAAGAAGAAGTGTCGCCTAACCATATCGAAAAACGAGATATACGCGAATTAGTTAGAGACGGACAAAATATTGTCGTTCAAGTAGTCAAAGATCAAATTGGCACTAAAGGCGCAAGACTGACCACTGATATTACTATTCCCTCGCGCTATCTGGTATTTATGCCAAGTGTAGAGCACGTTGGTGTATCGCAACGAATTGAAGAAGAAGCAGAAAGAGAACGACTAAAAGCCCTAGTCCAAGGTTTTTGTAGCGAAGACGGAGGGTTTATTTTACGTACTGCAGCCGAGGGCGTAAAAGAACAAGAACTGACTCAAGATGCCGATTTTCTTAAACGTTTATGGCAAAAAATTCGTTCACGAATGAAAAACAAATCCCACATATTGTATGAGGATTTGCCGTTAGCACGTCGGGTGCTCAGAGACTTTGTGGGAACGAAATTAGATCGCATTAGAATTGACTCAAAGTTGTCATTACAAGAATTACAACAATTTACCAAAGAGTATGTGCCGGAACTGCATAAACTCTTAGAATATTATCCTGGCGAAAGACCCATTTTTGATTTGTACGATGTTGAAAATGAATGTCAGCGCTCATTAGAAAGACGAGTAGATCTAAAATCTGGTGGATATTTGATTATCGACCAAACCGAAGCCATGACTACAATCGACATTAATACTGGCGCATTTGTGGGTCATCGTAATTTAGAAGAAACCATTTTTAATACCAATATTGAAGCAACTCAAGCGATTGCACGACAACTTAGGCTTCGTAACCTAGGTGGCATGATCCTAATTGACTTTATCGATATGACAGTCGAAGACCATAAACGAAGAGTAATGCATAGCCTTGAGTTAGCCACAAGTAAAGATAGAGCAAAGATTAATATTCACGGTTTTACTGTGTTAGGTTTAATAGAAATGACCCGTAAAAGAACCCGTGAAAGTCTAGAACATGTCTTATGTGGCGAATGCCCAGTATGTAAAGGCCGCGGCTCTATTAAAACCGTCGAAACAGTGTGTTTCGAAATTATGCGCGAAATTGTAAGGGTTAATCGAGCATACGACGCAGATAAATTTGTGGTTTATGCGTCACAAGATGTGGCGGACGCTTTGTTAGGAGAAGAGTCACACATGTTGGCTGAACTTGAAGTGTTCGTCAGCAAACAAATTAAGGTTCATACTGAGCTACTGTACAATCAAGACAAATTTGATGTTGTTATGATGTAAGCGGCTTATAAAAGTGACCCCCAGACTTTCGACATTGTCATAATGTGAGCAGATTAAAACCGTGAATACCAAAACCAAAGGCGCATCATTTTATGTCGCCTACTTGATCAAAAAACTCTGGGCACTGGTTGCCTTGAGTTTAGTTGTGGTTGCGGTGGTTTTAAGTGTTGCACGTTATTCTTTGCCGTATATGAACGAACAAAAAAATTATTTAGAGCTTTGGCTGTCCGGTCAAGTGGGCGCTCAAATCAAAATTGGCGAAATAACTGCAAGATGGCAAGGTATAGGACCCGCTATCGTTCTACGCGATATTCAACTCATCCAAAATGAGCAATCGCCATTGAATCTTACCATTGCCGAAACATCCATTGAAATCGATTTTTGGCAATCTGTTTTGGCCTGGCAAATTCAATCTAATAAGTTTGATTTACAGGAAATGGAGCTAACCGTTGATGTAGCGTCTATTAGCCAAAAACAGAACAATTACCCCATAGTCGATGCTTTAGAAAAGTTGTTTTTGCAACAGCTACAACTGTTTTCTATTAGTCAAAGCAAAATAATAATCAACACAGCAAACAATCAGCGACAAGTCGTGCTGATTGACCAAGTGTCATGGGTCAATAAAGACGAGCACCATCAGGGTGTGGGGCAAATGCAAATTGAAGAAATTGCAAAGAATTCTTCGTCATTTATTCTGGATTTATATGGCAATCAAGAAACCCTATTTGGCACCTTTTTCGCCAAAGGAGAAGAAGTAGACCTATCCCCTTGGATTGAACATTGGGTCCCCAGCAAACACGAATTACTTGAGAGTCGTGGCAGTTTTGTTATGTGGGCAACCATTAGAGAAAAATCACTTCAATCGGTGCAGCTTGATCTCTCTAATAGCCGTTTTGACTGGCAACATCCCAATCAAGATAACTCAGAAAATAACACAAAAGTGGCGGTACTGGGTGGCCAAATAAATGCCAGTCCTGTGAATGATGAGTGGCTATTTAATCTCAATAATTTGACCATGCAAATAAATGATAACGTGTTGGTCTCAAATTGGTTGGGTAAAGTAGACAAAACTGGCGCCTTGTCGTTACAGCATAAGCAACCACTGCAAGTGGCAACTGTGTTGCCAATGTTAGCCTTAGCATTGGAGGCAAGCCAAACGGAGCTAATTGAATCACTGCAACCTCAAGCCATATTGGATTCGATAGATATTCATCGCACATTAAATGGTGACGTGGCAATTAAAGCCGCAATTAGCGACTTAACCTGGCGACAAACCAAGGCGATTCCCGGTATGTCAGGTATGGCAACTGAGTTAAATTGGTTCAATGGTAACGGACGCTTAAACTTAAAAAGTAAGTCGGGGCAACTTTCAATTAATAGATTGTTACCAGAAGATATTGAATACCAACGTTTTTATGCCGATTTATTTATTGAGACCAATGCTCATGGCGTCGATATTAGCTCTGAAAATGCCCTTTTTAAAAGCGACCTAATTAGTTTAAGCCCGCACTTTTACTATAGTAGTCACAATCAACACTTAGCGTTATCGACCCAAATTGAAGCCGTTGATGTTAAGCAATTACCCCTACTTTACCCTTCAGAACTGATGGGGAAAGACACCAAAAAATATCTCACCAACGCGTTGCAACAAGGTCAAATAGAAAATGCGCAATTATTGTGGCACGGCCAAATTAAGCAATTTCCCTTTGAACAGAAGCAAGGCGTATTTCAGGCGCAAGTAAAAATAAACAATGGGGAATTAAAATTTGCGCCACAGTGGCCAGCGCTAGACAACTTTGATGTCAATTTACTTTTCGAAAATAAAAGCCTCACGATGACTAGCCAAAAAGGCAGCCTATTAGATGTAGAACTAACAAACTTATCAGCCAAAATCCCGCAACTCGCGTCAAACGCCGTATTAACTATCGATGCGAATGCCCAAGCCAGTGGAAAACAAGTAACAGAATTAATGTTACAAAGTAATCTAGCTGATACGCTCGGAAAAACACTACAACAAGTGCAAGTCAATGGCGCGTTAACAACCCAATTGAATTTAATGATCCCCCTTTCAGGCAAAGAGTTAGTAGCCAAAGGAGAGGTGCTACTAACCGAAAACAAGGTTGAGTTACCTAGCCTCAATATTTTGCTGGAAAAAACCAGTGGCACAGTCAGTTTTGTCAACAGCAAAATAGATACTAGCGATTTACAGGCGCAATTGTTACAGCAACCGATCAAATTCAAAGTAAACGGAGTGCAGCAAACCAATGGTTACCAAACGGATATTAATATCACAGGAAACTGGGAGGTCACTCCGTTACTTGAATTATGTTCTTCTGGCTTGACTCAATATCTCTCGGGAAACAGCAGCTGGTCAGCGGATATCGCACTGACGCTACCCGGCCAAGGTTATGAATATTCAGCGCAAATATTTAGCGACCTCACCCAAATTGACTCAGATTTACCCTCCCCATTTGCTAAGACCTCAAAACAATCTTTACCTCTTTTAATTACTAGTCAGGGAAATGAGCAAGCTTCTTCAATAAAAGCTACCTTGGGATCGGAAGTTGAATTTAACGGCAATTTACCTCACAACAATATGCAATTTTCTCGAGCACATTTATCTATTGGTCAATCAGACATGCTAGGGATGGGCCTAGGTTTTAGTATCTCAGCAAATATGCAGGAGTTAGATGCCACTCCTTGGTATAACGTAATCAACGCCCTTATCGGTGATCTCCCTGACGATAACAAAACCCCCTTAATAGAGGCGCCAAAACGTATTTTCATCACTGCAGATAGCGCACTAATCGCTTCACAGAGGTTTACTGGATTAGAGATGGTGGCAAAAAATACCAGTGATAGCTGGCTGTTTGACATCAATGCCAAAGAAACCCGTATGGAAATGACCTTATATAAAGATTGGCTAAATAAAGGAATCGATATTGAGGCTGACTTTATCGAATTGACACAATGGCAAAGCACTCAACCTACTAACGATGAGATACAATCTGAAACACCGATTGAATTTGCTGCCAATATTGACACTTTGCCTCCGATTAGCTTTTCTTGTGAACGGTGCCGTCTAATGGAAAATGATCTTGGAAAGATTGATTTTAGTTTGTCCCGCTCAGCCACTGGTATGAAAATCGATCAAGTACGTTTAAATAATGATCATGGTTTATTTTACGGTTCAGGCGATTGGTTTTTAAATAATGGTCAAAGTAGCACTCGATTAAAAGGAGAATTTAGTAGCTCCGATTTTGGCGCATTCCTGAAAGGTTTTGATTTAGATTCTGGGATCAAAGATTCGAAAACCAGCTCCAAATTCGATTTGAGTTGGAAAAGCGCTCCATACGAATTTAACTTCGACAGCCTTAATGGCCAAATTGAATGGCGCTTGAGCGATGGTTATTTAACCGAAGTAAGTGACCAAGGTTCACGAATATTTAGTCTACTAAGTCTTGATTCATTGGTGCGTAAACTGCAACTTGATTTTAGAGACATATTCGCCAAAGGTTTTTTCTACGATAAAATTAATGGCAGCTTTCAGCTAGAAAATGGTATCGCTTACACTGAAGATACTTTAGTTGATGGTGGAGCAGGAGAAATCTCTATGCACGGTTATACCGACCTGAATGCTCAACAATTAAATTACCAAATCGAATTCACCCCAAATGTCACATCCAGCTTGCCAGTAATCGTGGCGTGGATGATCAATCCTGCTACCGCATTGGCAGCGCTTGCGCTAGATCAGATGCTGACATCTGCCAAAGTTATTTCAAACATCAAATTCTCATTAACTGGCTCTTTGGATGATCCTCAACTCACTGAGTTAGGACGAGACAGTAAAGAAGTCTCTTTACCTGCGAGCATAACGCCGCAGGTGGAACCCCAAAAACCTGACCAATCTAACTTGCAATTAGATCCTCAGGTTAATAACCAAGAAACTGTTGAGGGAGCAAAAAGTGGATAACGTCCGTCCTAATATTGTCGCTATTCAGATGACATCTTCACCCTTAGTCGAAGAAAACCTAAAATTTGTTGAGCAACAGCTGCAAAAATTACCTCCTCAAAGACCCTGTTTAGTTGTGTTGCCTGAATGTTTTGCTTGTTTTGGCGGGGGTGACCAATTGATGCTAGAGATAGCGGAAGATTTAGATCATGGCCCAATACAACTTAAGCTAAAAGACTTCGCTAAACAATACGGCGTTTGGATAGTAGCGGGTAGCTTACCAATTCTATGTTCTACGACCAATAAGTTCACAGCTTCGAGTTTGTTGATTAGTGACCAAGGGGAAATAGTCGAAGAGTATCAAAAAACACACCTCTTCGATGTCCAAGTAGCAGACAATACCGGGACCTATCAAGAATCACGCTACACCCAATCAGGTAATAAACTTATTGTCGCTGACACTCCATTTGGCATTCTAGGCTTAGCTATTTGTTATGATATAAGGTTTGCGGGTATGTTTTTAGCAATGAACCAAATAGCACAACTAGACGTCTTGGCTTTACCTGCTGCCTTCACACAGCAAACGGGCCAAGCGCACTGGGATGCTTTGCTTCGGGCACGTGCTTTAGAAAATCAGTGTTACATTGTTGCCGCGAATCAAACTGGCAAACATAGCAATAAACGACAAACTTATGGTCACTCCTGTATCATCTCGCCTTGGGGCGACAAACTAGTTGAGTTACCCCATGATACCGGCATGATCCATGCTCAAATTGATCACCCATTACTCGCTGAAATTCGCACTAAAATGCCAGTTTATCAGCACAACAAATTCAGGAGTCACCTTGTCTAATTTGGTTGAAGAGAACTTACTAGATGCATCAAATCTAACCCGAGCCACATTAGAAACAGCTCTAGGTACCATATATCAACATGATAATGATTTCGCTGATTTGTATTTTCAGTCAAGTCAACATGAGACCTGGGTACTAGAAGACGGCATCATTAAAGAAGGTAGCTACAATATAGAGCGCGGTGTAGGTGTGCGTGCGGTCAGTGGAGAAAAGACAGGATTTGCCTACTCTGATGATATTTCCCCTGAAGCACTGCTCAAAGCAGCAAAAGCCTCAAGAAGCATCGCCAATTCAGGTGGCAAACACAAAGTCACTGCGCTTACGCAAAGTCACCCAGCTAGTCGCTATCATAGCGAAAATCCACTTTTGGGAATGCAAGAGCAAGAAAAGATCGCTCTGTTACGAGCCGCAGATGAATATATCCGAAAACAAGAAAGTGCCCTCAGCCAAGTAGTTATAAGCATCAGTGGTGTGTACGAAGAGATTTTAATCGCAGCAACAGATGGCACATTTTGTACCGATATTCGTCCGCTTATCCGTTTTAATTGTTCAGTATTAATGGAGAAAGATGGCCGTCGTGAAAGAGGCAGCTCAGGTGCCGGAGGAAGATTTGCCTATGATTATTTTGTCGCCAACGATGATGGTAGACCTCGCTACCAACAAGTGGCTGATGAAGCGATTCATATGGCCAGAATAAATATGCAGGCTATTCCTGCACCGGCAGGGCAAATGCCGGTTGTACTTGGTAATGGTTGGCCGGGTGTATTGTTACATGAGGCAGTAGGCCATGGATTAGAGGGCGACTTTAACCGTAAAGGTGCGTCTACTTTCAGTGGAAGAATTGGTGAACGAGTTGCAGCCAAAGGTTGTACTGTTGTAGATGATGGCACATTAGCAAATAGACGTGGCTCGCTCAGTGTTGATGATGAAGGCACTCCTACCCAATACAATGTGTTAATTGAAGACGGTATTCTCAAAGGTTACATGCAAGACAAACTCAATGCTCGATTAATGGGTGTTGCCCCAACAGGGAATGGTCGCCGTGAATCATACGCCCATTTGCCTATGCCAAGAATGACCAATACTTATATGTTAGGCGGAGAATCTTCACCCGAAGAAATTATTGCTTCAATTGATAAAGGGATTTATGCACCTAATTTTGGTGGTGGTCAGGTCGATATCACCTCTGGCAAGTTTGTATTCTCCACATCTGAAGCTTATCTAATCGAAAAAGGCAAAATCACCAGTCCAATCAAAGGCGCGACCTTAATTGGCAATGGCCCAGAAGCGATGCAAAAAATATCCATGATAGGTAATGACTTGGCCTTAGATAGAGGCGTTGGGGTATGCGGTAAAGACGGGCAAAGTTTGCCCGTTGGTGTTGGTCAACCCACCTTGAAAGTAGATGAGTTAACTGTTGGCGGTACCGCTTAACTTTTTTCTAGTTTAGTGTCACAACAAATGTTACCACTGAAACAATTCCACTTGGCGAAACCACTTCAGCATTAACTGTTGCAGTGGTCGCTATTCCAGTGGTTTCACTGAGATTATTGGTTAGGGTAAAATCAACACTAGAAGCACTATTTGAATTTGTAGATCTCATTACCGAATTAATTTGTCCTGCCAATAAACCCGAGCTGGAGGTAATAGTAATAGTCGAATTACTGGCTACAGGTTGATTGGCTGTATCTGAAAATCTCAATGTTAAATTGATTATTTCGCCACGATCTAGTTCTATTGTTGGCTGGGAAGCACTCTGATGATTGCTGAAAATAACCGAGTTTCCTTGATTCAATATATCCAAAAATGCTTCTGAACTAGCCGAGACTAGCTCCATCGCACGACGCACATGTAGGGTGTTAGCAGTCCCCTCACCACAAGTACTAGCGGTCGTACACTGCGGACCATTAAACAGGCCATCTGGACCATCGAATTGACCGTTACTGTTATAGTCTAAAAATATTTCAAATGAATCTCTAATATTATTCGCGTTATCATCTCGCCAAGCTTCGCTATGGTCCACAAATCCAGTGCGCACAACCTGACTGGTTCTAAATCCACTATCAGTATTATCTCTAATTGCTGAACCATCTGCATCGTCATAGCTATTATTGCCGTTGGCATCAAACAAGGTTTCATGACCTATGGCAGTAGCTAAGATAGTGATCCTATGATCTGTTGTTCGTGGCTCAGCACTGGTCCAAACTACACTGCAAGTGCCGCTAGTTGTCACGCAACTAGGCTCAATAAACCCACCTTCAGTAGTGAAACTCACAGAAGTACCATCTGGCACCGGATTATTAAAGGTGTCAGCTAAACGAGCCACCACGTTGACAGTTTGACCACTAATACTGTCAGCCTCTGGATTTAAGTTATCTGCAGAAAGTGTAAAACTGTTTTGGTCGGGTAAACCTGTATTTACTGCCAATAAGTCTGACTGAGTCAGCACATTTGTACCTGTGTCTGTTTGAACTTCAGCGGTTACTCTAACTGAAGTAGGCACATTTCCAGAGGTGACTCTGGTGCTTACCTGTCCCTGAGAATTGGTTATGCCTGTAACAGGAGATAAACTCAATCCACCGGTTTCAGTATTCAGTGAAAAGACCACATACTGCTGTGCAAGTGGATTACCCAAGGTGCCATTAACTTGAAACACTAAAGTCGAAATTGTTTGGCTATTTTGGCCACCGGTACCTTGTAATACCAGTTGCGTGGGCTCTGCGGAAATAAACGTAATAGAGCCCACTGATTCTGCAAGTATGGAAATGGAGCGAGTGATGGAAACTGTGGATTCGTTTACAACAAGAGATGCAACTATCACATCCTCATTGCCGTCTCCGCCAGCACAGCTTAAGTCTTCATAGGTAGCAAACGCTTCACCATTTACGGTATTAACTTGCTGATCAATATTGGCAAAACCGTCCTCGGCACAACTAGAAGTAAACGTAATTGGAGTTTGTGTCAAAATGCGTTGATCGTTTTCGTCTACTAGTGCTAAGGAAACACCCAAGGTTGCGCCTGCGCTAATTTCAACATTGCCAACTGCGTCAGATGCGCTTATGCCTAATTGATTTTCTACAAACACACCGTCAGAATCAAAATGTCCCACTCTAACAATTTGTTCGCTAGTCACATCCAATGCTTGTATTTCGAAATTAAGTGATGTTAATAATTCTTCATCATCAACTATTGTGAGGGCTGTTACCTCAGCAGCACCAATATCTGCGTCCTCTGGTGTTAGCGTTACCTGTGCGATACCAGAGGAATCAGTTAGGGCATTATCTGTACTCAGGCCACCTCTTCCCACTGTAAAACTTACGATAACATTCTCAACTGGTAGTGCATTTTCATCGCTAACATATGCGCGAATTTGAACTTGTTCGTTCACTTTAAAGCGGTTAACAGATTCACCATTTTTAAGGATACTGAGATCTATAGATAATTCAGGTATATAAGGTGTATCAATTGCTAGAAACTCATAACTTTTTTGCGAACTAACCTCATCAAAACTAGCGACTAGTGTCAAAGCTCCAACATCGCCGCTACTACTCTCTATGAATATCTCAGCAACACCATTACTGTCGGTAAGTTTAGATTGCTCAGAAAGCTGTTCAAGCCCAGTCGCAAAACTAACAATTTCTCCCGAAACTAGTTTTGAACCTTGTTTCAATGTTGCTTGAACACATACAGTCTCACCTGCAGTAAAACTAGCGACAGCCTTAGTGTCGCAGTGCTGATCGAGAATAGCTAAGGAAAGACTATAGGTATCTGATGTTGTACCTGAACCAAAGGGATCACTGCCATTGTCGCCTGACACTCCACCACAACTGCTTAGTACAAGCACAGCAAAAAAAACAAAAATAAAATTCATTCGCATAAAAATCATCCGTTTATGGTTTGTTTTAAATATTGAAAGAGCTCACGAGAAGCTTTTGGTGGCTTATTTTCAGCTTGCTGCTTATTTGCTTGACGTACATATTGCCTCAACTTTTGGCGGTCAAGAAGGGGATAATCTGCAATCGTGGGATCAATTTTTTTATCGCCCTGCTGCAAAATTTCGTCTCTTAGAATTTCAATTTCATGAAACGCATTATTTATTTTTTTATGGGCAGACTTTATATTCGCCAAAGCCTGCTCTATTGGAACGATATCAGTATTTCGCATTATCTTGCCAATCAATTGCAATTGACGACGATACCCTTCTTTTTTGCGCAAAATTTTTCTAGCGAGCATCACGGCTTCTAGCAACTCTTCGTCCATAGGAACTTTGGCTAACGAGGATTGACCAAGATGAACTAAAGACTCACCTAATTTCTGCATCGCAACCATTTGTGCTTTAATTTGCGTTTTACTAAGTTGTTCGTCGTCTTCACTGACGTCGAATTCAACTTCTATATCTTTGTTTTTTTTCGAGGCAACCATGAGATTATCTTTAGTGATACACTAATAGAGATTGTAACCCCCATCGAAATAATAAACTACAGTGTAGCCAAATAATGAAGGCCTTATGCAACAACAATTAGCTGAAATACAGAGCATAGTAGAAGATGTTTTAAAATTAGCCAAGGAGAAAGGCGCGACCCAAGCCGAGGCTAGCTTATCCAAAGTAGAGGGCATTGCCGTGTCTTCACGGTTAAAAGAAGTAGAAACTGTCGAATTTACCAACGATGGCGGCCTAGGTATTACCGTATACCAAGGTAAGAAAAAAGGCAGTGCTTCGACAGCAGATTTGTCGCCCCAAGCATTAGCTCTCACCGTTGAAAAAGCCATAGAAATAGCTAAGCATACCAGCGATGATGAGTGCTCGGGCCTAGCTGACAAAAACTTAATGGCCTTTGATTACCCAGATTTAGATTTGTATCATCCAGTGGAACTTGATACGGAATACGCCATACAACAAGTCATTGCCGCCGAAACTAGCGCCTTGGATGTCGACCCTCGTATTACCAATTCAGATGGAGCCTCATACAACGCCAATTTAGGCACTAAGGTTTACGGTAATAGCCATGGCATAAATGCCGGATATAACAGCAGTCGCTTTAGCATGAGTTGTGTAGTCATTGGTGAGCAAGACGGTGATATGCAGCGTGATTATAGCTATACCGTTGCTCGTGAATTTGACAAGTTATCTAGCCCAGAACAAGTAGGTCGCGAAGCAGCAAAATTTACTTTAGATAGACTAGGTGCGAGGAAAATTAAAACTTGCAAGGTACCAGTGTTGTTTGACCGCGAAATAGCTGCGGGGCTGTTTGGTCATTTTATCAGTGCCATAAGCGGTGGCAGTTTGTATCGAAAATCTTCCTTTTTATTAGATAAACTCGGGCATCAAGTTTTACCTAAATGGTTTAATATAATTGAACGCCCCCATATTTTGAGAGGGCTAGCCAGTTCCCCTTTTGATCATGAAGGGGTCATCACCCAAGACATGGAGATTGTCAGTCAGGGGGTTCTCAATCATTACCTTCTTACCAGCTACTCGGCCCGTAAACTCAAGATGCAGACTACTGGTCACGCCGGTGGCATTCATAACTGGTTTATTCAACATAGCGGTGAATCCGATAAAGCAATGCTCAAAAAACTTGATACAGGTTTATACGTAACAGAGCTTATGGGGCAAGGTGTTAATATTGTCACCGGCGACTACTCTAGGGGTGCGGCGGGTTTCTGGGTAGAAAATGGAATTATTCAATACCCAGTTCACGAAATTACCATAGCGGGTAACTTAGCTGATATGTTGCTGAATATTGTGGCTGTTGGGGCTGAGCAAGAAACTCGCGGCAGTGTGCAAACGGGCTCAATATTAATAGAAGAAATGCAGATCGCGGGCGAATAGGCTTAGACTTTCATCAAATTCTAGTTCCACTAAGGCAACCCTATGTTGCCTTAGTGGATTACCTGTTAACCACTTGTGACTCAATAAGCATGAGAGTTATTAAGCTAACCAAGTATTACACAGAGATATCCTCTGGTGCCGATATATAACCTTGATATCCATCCGCTCGTAATGAAGCAAACTGCTTTAATTGCTCTTTATTTTCGATACCGGTAATAATTACCGCGATATTTAATCCATTGGCAACATTGATTAACGCTCTACACATCTCATTGCTTTGATTTAGCTTTTCGTAAAAGGCAAAGGATTGGTCAAGTTTAATATAATCAGGTTGAAGTTTTTGAAGATAATCAAGTGAACCCATTTGACGCCCGCACTGATCAACACCAATTTTTGCTCCTGCCAAACGTATTATTTCAGCGAGGTTTTTGCATTGCTCAAAAGAGCTAACTAACGCAGATTCTGACATTTCAAATAAGATATGATCTGTGTGTTGTGATTGTTGCAAAAACTGAGTTAGCCAAGGTGCAAAATCAGGATCGTGAACACTATCCTGTGTTAAGTTGATAGCGATGGCTTGTTTGGACTGTTCCAAAATTTTCTGTTGCTCAATGGTTTCTAACAAACACCGATCAAGCTGTGCGCCTAAAGATAATAACTCAATAAAAGGCATAAACTCCGCTGCACTAACAGTTTTTTCATCTATCCGTAAACGACAGTAGAGCTCACGTTGAATAACCTCTTCAGAGCGCATAGCGCTTACCTGCTGCCATTGGAATAAAAAGTGATTGTTATTGATAGCGTTAACCAGCTTAGCGCGCCATTGTTCCCTGTTGTATTTCTGAGGTTGCTGCTCATCAATCCAATGACTAACTTTGCCCGCTTTAAGGGCTTGTTGTAATGCGTTGTCTGATTGAGATAACAAATCAGAAGGCTGCATGTTATCGATACGTTGGCTTACGCCCAATGCAAATTTGCTATTGGCGTTACATCCAGCCTTAGAAATTTCTTGATTGATGATTCTAATCAGAGTTTGCAAATAACTTTCAATTTGATGATGCTCAGCTTTAGTCAGTAAGAACGCAAATTCAGTGTTAGTTATCCTAGCAATGACCCCTTCGGCAATAGGTGGTAATTCTGTCATCATTCTTTGCGACACAACCCTAATTATTTGATCGCGTCCTTGGTAACCATACTTACTATGTATGTCTTCTAACCAATCAAACTTAGCTAAAATAAGCCCACCAAAACCTGGCTCATTTAACCAATTATTGATTTGTGCGGATAGGTACTGACGGTTAGGTAACTGAGAAACGTGGTCTACAAGTTTGTCTTCTTTTAATTCACTTACCTCTTTATCTAAAGTAAGGAATACCTGTTTCAGTTGCCCCGACATGGAGTTTATCGCAATGACTACGTCTTTTAATTCTGTGGTTTGCGGCAAGACTAGGTCATGCTCAAAATTTCGCTGCCCTAACTGTTTCGCCTGCAATGCAATATCGTGCAATGGTTTTAGTATACGATTCAGTCTAAACCTCAGCATAAAGATGCTGAGAATAAACAACAGCGATAAAATCATCACAGTATCGTTCATTATCCGCCAGAGTTGCTGATAGCCTAGAGCTGGATGTGCTTCCACTTCGAGGGTAGCCAATTGCATCCAACCAGACGTGATGATGCTTTCTTTTTTCTGGACACCAAACACTTCTAGATTAACCAGCCATTCAGGTACACCTTCTATTACGACCGGATTTTCCCAAGTTTGCTGTTTATCATCTGCTAGCCAAGTTAAGGTCACTTTACGGTAAAACCCGCCTTCGAATATCACATTGATCAGGGTTTCCGCCGATACCATATCACCGGTTTCTATATGAGGCTGCAGCATTAACCCTAAAGATGTCATAGTGTTGTTCAAGTCGGACTGCATTTGT
The DNA here is from genome assembly GCF_039964565.1 of Paraglaciecola sp. Classification (GTDB taxonomy): domain Bacteria; phylum Pseudomonadota; class Gammaproteobacteria; order Enterobacterales; family Alteromonadaceae; genus Paraglaciecola. The sequence continues at coordinate 350,686 of NZ_JBDVXF010000044.1, read as the reverse complement.
TGATTCATAAAGTCGCGGGTTTGAGTAAACTGAAAATAAACTAAACTGACCATCACCAGCAAAAAGAGTCCAAACAGAAGTGAGTTTATTTGTCTAAAAAGGGTCATTACTTAAAACTCCAATTTTATCTTGGGTTGTTTGAGTTTTGCGGTGTTTATGCGTTGACGCAAATCTTGCCATCGTTTAAGACGCGAAGAGTTTCCACTCAAAACACTGCTACCTCTTTCTTTATTTAACCACAGCTGACTACCGTTAAAGCTAAATACAGGAATAAGATCGTTACGTTCATTGGCTGGTTTTATCACGCCATCAATATTATCTAATATTAGGGGGATAGAGGCTGGTGTTTCGTAGTAGGCAAGCACCATATGATATTGATTAAGATGTATAGCTTTAACCATGGTAATTCTCATTTTTTCATCAGCTATACCTAGCTCCAACAAGGTAAAATACTTGGCTATTGAATAGTCTTCGCAGTCTCCCCCATTTACCCCAATAAACTCTACTGGAGTGGCCCAATAATTGTTCACGCCCCATAACTCTATATCATCGATAAAATGAAAGGTATTGAAAAAACGATTCACTTTTTTTAAGTTTTCATGCTCTAAGGAGCCTGGTTCTGGAACCATTAAGTTTAGCCAAGCCGCGCCACGTTTCGCTGCTCGTTCGCCATAACTACTTTGTAGTGCCTTTACAATATTGGGGCCATCGAGTTCAGTAATTTGATCGGCATAAAGCACAGACAAAAAGGTCATACTTAGTAGTAATATGTGAACTGGCTTCTTTAATAACTTCGATGTTATCCAACGACTGCTCCTCATATTACTCACTAATTATCATTGGACTTGGTCAACCGTATAAATAGTCCAACGCATTTCATCTTCACTCACTGTTTTGCTTAATTCAGCCACAATACGCCTGTTGGTTTCGTGAGCTTTTTCTGTATCTCTTGTATCAGCCAATCGTTCATAACTGTAACCAATAGACGAAACTCGCTCTGGAGATATTTTGTAGTCTTTGACCAAAACTGATTCAACCGCTTTTGCACGGTTTTCTGATAAAATTTGATTGTGCTCAGCGCTCCCAATTTTACTGGTGTGCCCCTCAATCAAGACTTTAAGATCCTGTTCTTGTGAAAGTATTTCTGCGACTTGCTGAATTTTTGGGAAGGCAGAATTCGGCAATATGTAAGAATCATGAGCAAACTTAATATCCACTTTTAATGGAACAATATGGGTAGATTGTGCGCCACAGCCGTAGTTATCGATAATGGCACCTAAAACCGTATTGTCACATTTATCTCTAGCCTCAATGACCCCGTCGCGGTCGTAATCATTCAGATCCTGCAACTGCTTAACACTAGGTTCTAGCTTAACTATATTGTTGTTAGCACAACCAGCGAACAACAAAGCTCCACACAGCACTAAAGATAACTTTGTCACAGCAGACACCTCAAAAACTTGCGTTTGATTCATAGTGGGCTTAATGCTCATACTCATGTTCCCCTTTCCAAGCTGAAGATCGCGTCACTCGCAACGAATCAAGTAACTGTCCGGTTACATTCAATAATCTATATCTGGCTATCAACTCATCAAAATTAGCGTCTAAATAATCTTTGCGAGCCTGAAAAAGTTCGTTTTCTGTGTCCAACAAATCAAGTAAATTTCTTTGCCCCAGACTAAATTGCTGTAAGTAGGCTTCTTGAGTTTCTTTTGATGTAACAACGTGTTGTTGCAGGTATTGTTTTTGTAATCCCAACATTTCATATGCATTCCATGCTAAGCGAAAGCTCTCCGTGACTTCACGGTGAGCGCGGTAGTTTATTTCCTGCGCTTCCGTGGTTTTATAGGCAGCACCTCTTTCTAACGCTACATCTTTTCCACCCGAATAGAGGTTATAACGCATACGCACCATGACACTTAAGTCATTGCGATGCCCGCCCACGTCTAAACCAGTTCGGTTAAAACCATCTTCACCAGCGATATCATTGTCGGCATTAGCTGCCACTTCAAGAGACAATTTAGGATAATAGTTTGCTTTTACCGAGCCGCTGTAAGCGCGAGCAGCTCGAATGTCCTGCTGAGCAGACTTGATTATAGGATGGTGTGCTAAAGCAAAATTTAATCCGCTGGCACTGTCGGCGGGTAACATATCCGCATCTGGTACTGGCATGACTAAATCATCAGGCATAATGTTGGTGATACTGATAAATTCCGCTCGGGCATCTTCATGATTATTGCGTGCGGCAATTAAATTTGATTGAGCACGGGCAAGACGACCTGTTACTTGAGAAAGGTCCGCTATGCTTCCCATTCCTGAATCCGTACGTTCTTTTATTTGACCGTAAATTTCTCTATGGGACTCGACATTTTTTTCAGATAAAGTCACCAACTGCTGAGTTTTTAAATAGTTTAAATACACTTGGCTGACTGAAAGGGCTAAATCTTCAGCTGTGCTAACCAAAGTCCATTGTTCTGCACTGGCTTCAAATTTAGTGCGTTTAACCTCGTGACTTGTGAACATGCCGTCAAACAGCATTTGGCTAATGCTGATGCCAAACTCACCTCTGCCAAGTTCAGTTTCACCATCATCAAACCCTAAATCCGATAAACGATTTCCTGGAGTATTAGTGTATTCGTATCCATAACCAGCCGTAACATCGACTGTTGGTAAATATCCAGCCGAAGCACGGTTGACATCTTCTTCTTTTGATTTGAAACGGGCGAACGCCTGACGAATATCAGGGTGAGTATCCAATGAAAGGGCGACTGTTTGTTCTAAACTTTGTGCATTTAGTCCTTGTGGGGACAATGCAAGCAGGCATAATGAGAATAAAACTGCATTTATGCGCATAACGATTTACCTTTAGTCATAAAAACTCCATCTTATTGTTTTTTAGTAATTTGCTTGTACGTTATCGTTCCCTAAGTGCGGCTTCATTAGCGCGCAACAACGGATTTAATATATATTCCAAAATTGTACGTTTACCGGTGATAACATCAACATTTGTCATCATGCCCGGTATAATTGGCATCTCTTCTTGGTTTTTGTTTTTAATACTTGAGGCATCAGTGCGCACACGAATCAAATAAAAGCTATTGCCTTCTTCGTCTTGAGTCGTATCGGCACTAATATGCTCTACTGTACCAGTTAAGCCACCATACCGGGCAAAATCATACGCGGTTATTTTAACCACTGCAGGTAATCCTGGATAGATAAAACCAATATCTCTAGGTTTAATTTTGGCTTCTACCATTAACTGATCTTCCGTTGGAACAATCTCAGCAATAGTTTGACCTGGTTTTACTACTCCACCTAAAGTGTTGACATGTATAGTTTTTACAGTTCCTACAACAGGTGACAAAATTAATGCCTTAGTGACTTTGTCCTGAGCACTGACCTGAGACTCGTTAATACGCGAGAGTTTATTTTGCAGTTCGTTTAGCGTGGCTCTTACTTCATTTCGGTACGACAATACTGTTTCACGCCGATTAAGTATGGCTTCTTGCAACGCGGATTTTAATTGCGGGGTTAACAACCGCACACCATCTAATTCACCTTGAAGATCGTTAACTGTGCGCTCTGATTTATACAACTCTATTTTTGACACTATGCCTTTTTCAGCAAGAGGCGTAGTTAACGCTAACTCTTTTTTAGCCAAAGCTAAGCTGATACCAAGGGTTTTAATCTTGGACTCTAATTCGGTTATTTCCTGCTCTTTTTGTTGTATTTGTTGCCCTTGGATGGCTAGCTGATTGATTAAATTATCTAATCTGCCTGAGTATTCTTCTTGCTGCTCCTTTACCATAAATTCTGCATTAAGATTTAGATCGTCAGGATAAATCGGCACTTTTTTAGTTATTTCAATTTGCAACTTCCAATCTTCGCTATTACCTACCAAGATGCTGGAAATCTCTGCTCTTAAGCGAATAATATTGGCTCGTAAGCTATCGACCTCTTGTTTTTGCTCTGCAAAATCTGAACGAAAGCGCGTGTCATCAATTCTGGCGATAGGTTGGTCTTTAGTAACAGGCATACCTTCCTGTACAAACCATTGTTGCAATACTCCACCATCTAGACTTTGAATAATCTGCACTTGAGAAGAAGGGATGACTTTTCCGATTCCAGATGTCACTTGATCGAGTGCAGAAAAATAAGCCCAAACAATAAAACTAACCAGTAACCCTGCCATAGACCAGATGATTAGACGATGCAAACTGGGGACTTCAGTTAACATTGCCCCATATACATCATCAGCCATTTCTAAATCTTTTTGGCTAACTTTCATGGCTTAACCGCCGCTTTGTTTTTACCTTCTTTAAGCTTTTGCAAAACTTCATCTTTGGGGCCATCAATCATTAACTTACCTTTTTCTAAAACGATGATCCTATCCACTAAAGACAGTAATTCCATTTTATGGGTAATTAACAATAAAGTTTTGTCGCTCGAAGTGGCACTAATGGATTGTATAAATTGTTGTTCGGCCCGGGCATCTAAACTAGCTGTGGGTTCATCTAATAGTAAAATTTGTGGCGCATTCAAAATTGCCCGCGCTAATGCAATTGATTGGCGTTGTCCGCGAGATAGATTATTACCACTTTCGCCTACCTGTTGATCTAAACCTTGAGTTTCATGATCGGTAAAAGCATTCACACCAGATAATTGTACCGCTCTAATGAGCTGATATTCAGTCACTTGTTTGGTGCCAAACAAAATATTGTCGCGGATAGTACCGTGAAACAAAATGATATCTTGAGGCAAATATCCTATATTTCGACGCAAGTCGCTAGGGTGGATCTGCTGATGATTTAATCCATCAAAGCGAAGATTGCCAGAAGTAGCCTGATATAGACCCAGTAGTAATTTTGCTAAGGTGGTTTTACCAGAACCATTGCGCCCTATTATGGCTATTTTTTCACCTGCTTTGATATCCAGTGACATAGATTGTAAAGCACTGTTTTTTGTATCTGGGTAAGTAAAACTAATACTTTCTGCACTAATATTTCCAGACAGTTTAGGACGACTTGCAAGGTGGCCTTTATCCTCAAATTCGCCCTCTTGTTCCATTAAGCTATCGAGTTGTCTCAAGGCGCTAACGGTTTGATTTGAGCGTGTCATCAAACCGGCTAATTTTGCTACCGGTGAAATCGCGCGACCAGTTAACATCACCGCGGCGATAATGCCCCCCATAGAAATTAAATTGTCGGATACTCGGTAAACACCTAACACGACAACACCTATGATTGAAATTTGCACGATAAAACTAGCGAAATTGATCACCGAATTAGTGATCATTTTAGACTTAAGCAACCAACTGGAAGTATGTCCAATCATCTGTTGCCACGCATTTTGCACCACACCTTCTGCACCGTTGGCCTTAATGGATTCAATGGCTCCCAAACATTCAATTAGGTGACCATGTCGAAGACTTGAGAATTTATTACTTTCCTCGATGGCAGCGCGAAGTTTAGGTTGTGTATAAATGGTATAACCAATAATGAGCACGGAGGAAACTATGGGGAACAAAACCAAATCACCAGCGACGAGCCAGATACAAAACATAAATAACAAAGCAAAAGGCAAGTCAACCAATGCAGTAATGGTAGCCGAAGAGAAAAACTCCCTGACGTTGTCAAACTCAGTGATTTGTTTGGCCATGCCACCGATACTTGGCGCACGTTTCTCTAACGGAATTCCCATTACCTTTGCAAATAACTTCGAAGAAACTTCTATATCCACCTTTTTACCGGCCACATCAATTAAGTAACCACGTAATTGTTTTAGAATAAAATCAAAAATGTAGGCAACGCCGGCACCAATAGCCAATACCCACAGCGACTCAAAAGCTAAGTTAGGGACAACTTTATCGTAAATATTCATCACAAAAAGTGGCGAAACCAGAGCAAAAATATTTACCATGATCGAAGCGATGATGACGTCTCGGTATATTGGCGTTGCACTTTTAACGTGTTGCCATAACCAATGTTTTTTGGAGTCATTGATATGTACATCAAAATTTCTGTCGCCACGATATTGCTGCTTAATTAGAAACAAATAACCAACAAAGCTGGATTCTAATTCTTCAATCGTAAGCTGTTCTTCGCCGCCAGTTTCCGGCAAGGTGACAATGGCCTTGTTTTCTTCGAGGTCCAATTCCTGTAATACACAGGCATTTTTGTCTTTGAGCATCAAGACACAAGGCAACAACATCGAAGGTAATTCGTTTAAACCTTTTCGCACTAACTTTGCGCTAAGTCCAGCACGAGAAGCGGCTTGAGGTAGGAGTTCGGGGGTCAGATGACTGCCAGTTAGAGGAAGACCAGCCGTTAATGCTTCAGCAGAACAAGGATTGCCAAAGTGTTCGGTTAATAACACTAAACTATCTAATAAAGGATCTGAGGTTAAACGCTGCGACGCGTTTATTGTCCACTGAGTAGTCGCTTGAACCGAGGATTGCACTTAGTTTTATATTCCTTCAAACAAAACACAGCAAACATAACACAATCAATAAAGATATGACTGTGTTATGTAAAATTGCACACTAAGCGAATCCTACTATAACAATTCCGCCGAGTCGAATTCAGCAATAGGTGCGCTTGTGGCTGCAGCGTGATCACTTAATATGGTGCCGCCTCCCTCCAATAACCCATTAGTCACTGTTGCCGAAGAACTGAACTCTTGGTCGCTGTGCTCTTTTGCCAATACCTTCGCGTCATCCAAAGGCGAATCTTTTTGTGAACTGCTAAGCTCAATATTGGCTTTAGAACTGTTATCTTCTCCGATTGCAGCTAAATATGTCTCAAGTCCGTCAGTGTTTGCTTCGGTTAAAATATCGCTTAAGCCGTCTAAGTCTGGTGAGAATTTAAACGCAAGCTTGTCAGCCTGTAGTGCCACTTTTGCATCAAATGTAGTGTCAATAGTGGTGCTTGTTTGTTGGAAATCTAAATCCAGTTCATTGGATAATGGTTCTGGTGCAACAGGTTTTTTAATGTTGATAGTTAGATCCGCTGAATCTTCTTCTGGATTAACTACGTCTCCATCTTGAATTGTGTAAGTAAATACTAAGTTCATATCGGCATCAGGTATTTGCATACCTGTCGGAGTAACAAAATTATATGCCCCAGAGCTGTTGATTGTTAGAACTCCAAAACCAGTATCAATAGCATGTGAACTGACAGTATCACTAAATTGAAAAGTGCTTCCATTGTATGCCACTTGGGTGATAATTGGAGTTCCAAATCCATCAACAGATGTATCGGCATTATCACCAGTACTACCTGTAGTGACTACGTTTCCTTTAACGCCATTACGATTAGCTGTATCTGTATCACCTAGCTGTGTCAGTTGAATATAATTTACGTCATCGATAGCATCAGGTGCATAGTCAATTACGTTAATTGTAACCTCACCTATGTCAGAATCGATACCGTCACTTAAAGTATAGTTAAAACTAGGGGGCGCTGTACCCAGCACATAACCACTATTATTGTAAGTAAAACTACCATCTGCTTTGATCGATAAAGTACCGTCTTTAATCGCCACTGTCGCGGCACCTGTCGTCGCATCAAACACTAATGCGACGCCATTAACATGAGTGACACTCAAAGCTCCGCCATCGCCACCGTCAGTATCAACTGCACCATCACCATCATTATGAGTAATAACATTACCGCTTACACTGTTACCTTCATCCACGCTGAAGATATCGTCCTCAGCAACAGGTGGTGCATTCACGTTTGCCACATTGACCGTCACCGTGGCGGTATCTGTGTCGCCGTCTGCATCGGTGATCGTATAAGTGAAGGTGTCGGCGCCCACAAAATTGCTCGCTGGCGTATAACTAAAGCTACCGTCTGGGTTCACATTGACCGTGCCACCATTGACTGATGTCGCATCAAAGGCCGTCACTGTGGTCGGGTTATCACCCAAGTCATCATTGCCTATCACGCTGCCAGTTAATTCGGTATTTTCATCGACATTAAAGCTGTCGTTGACCGCATCAGGTAATAAGTTCACGTTAGCCACATTCACTGTCACCGTGGCGGTATCTGTGTCGCCGTCTGCATCAGTAATGGTATAAGTGAAGGTGTCTGCACCGACAAAGTTGCTCGCTGGCGTATAACTGAAGCTACCGTCTGGGTTCACATTGACCGTGCCACCATTGACTGATGTCGCATCAAAGGCCGTCACTGTGGTTGGGTTATCACCTAAGTCATCATTGCCTATCACGCTGCCAGTTAATTCGGTATTTTCATCCACATTGAAGCTGTCGTTGACTGCATCGGGTATGGCGTTAAGGTTAGCCCCGAGGACAGCAACACTCACTGTTGCAGTACTGCTATCTCCATTTGCATCGGTAATCGTATAGGTAAAGGTATCTGTACCTACAAAGTTTGAAGCCGGGGTATAGGTAAAATTTCCAGAGCCGTTAACATTGACCGTACCGCCATTGGCAGAGTTGCTATCAAATGACGTTACTGTAGTTGGGTTATCACCTAAGTCATCATTACCCAGTAAAGTTCCGGTTAATTGGGTGTTCTCATCCATTCTAAAGTTGTCATTAACCGCATCGGGCAGTAAATTCACGTTAGCTACATTGACCGTCACGGTGGCGGTACTAGTGTCGCCGTCTGCATCGGTAATGGTATAAGTGAAGGTATCTGACCCCACGAAATCTGTTACTGGGGAGTAAGTAAAATTACCCTCAGCGTCAACGCTTACGGTGCCACCATTGGTTGATGTACTGTCAAAACTCGTTACTGTTGTGGCTTCATCACCTAGATCATCATTACCTAGTAGACTGCCGCTTAGCGGAGTATTTTCATTTATGTCGAAGACGTCATCTACAGCTTCTGGCAGGTTATTTACGTTGGCGATATTCACTGTCACAGTGGCAGTACTTGTGTCGCCATCTGCATCGGTAATGGTGTAGGTAAAGGTATCCGAACCTACAAAATCCGTTACTGGGGTATAGGTAAAATTACCTTCTGCGTCTACTGTTACAGCACCTCCATTTGTTGAGGTGCTGTCAAATTCCGTTACTGTGGTCTCTTCGTCACCTAGATCATCATTACCTAAAAGAGTACCCGTTAACTGGGTGTTTTCTTCCATTTCAAAAGTATCATCAACGGCCTCTGGTAACTGATTAACGTTTGCAATGTTTACAGTCACGGTCGCTGTACTCGTGTCGCCGTCGGCATCAGTAATGGTATAGGTAAAGCTATCTGAACCTACAAAATCGGTTACTGGGGTATAAGTAAAATTACCCTCGGCATCTACAGTTACCGCCCCACCATTTACTGAAGTGCTGTCAAAATCGGTTACCGTGGTATCTTCGTCGCCTAAATCATCGTTACCTAAAAGAGTACCAGCGAGTTGCGTATTTTCATCCATTGCAAACTCATCATCCACGGCCTCTGGCAACTGATTAACGTTAGCAATATTCACCGTCACAGTTGCGGTACTGGCGTCTCCATCAGCATCAGTAATGGTGTAACTAAAGGTATCAGTGCCTACAAAATCTTCGACAGGGGTGTAAGTAAAGTTACCCGAACCATCAACTGCTACTTCGCCACCGTTACTAGAAGTACCATCAAATGCGGTTACTGTTGTTGCTTGGTCGCCCAAGTCATCATTACCTAAAAGAGCGCCCGTTAACTGGGTGTTTTCATCCATAGAAAAAGTATCATCAACGGCCTCTGGCAATGCATTGGAATTGTCAATTGGATCAACCAATGTAGGGACTTCTGCAATACCAGCCGCATTGTCTAGTTCAGTTGTATCGTAACCCGCGCCAGCCAATAATTGATTGCCATCTCTGGCTAAGGTGACAAAACTTGTTCCTTCGTTATTGGTTAAACCACCAGCTGCGGTATCTGGCACGTCAACCTCATCTCCTGATTCTATTAGTGCTTGAATAGCATCGATATCAGCTTGCTCGTTATCAGGTGACACCTGATTTGAGACTTGGTTTTGCTCTTGTGATACCGCAGATAGCGTATCTTGTTGCATAGATTGAACGTCAGCAATCTGTATCTCGCCAAATTCACTGCTCAATTTTTGCTGTGAACCATCTGCAAAAATTAGAGTGATTTCACTACCTTCAGAAAAAGATAAAACGGTACCAGATGTAAGATTGTCGCCTATTTGTAATCCTACACTTTCGGCCAACTCAATTTGAACGAGTCCGGTTATATCGACTATTTTTGCATCTTTTGAGGTAGTAAAATTTTTCATAGATAACATTCCTAGTAATTTACTTTCATCGCTGGTTCGCGCGAGTCACTATTTGATTTAGCAACTAAAACTACATCAGCCACAAACCGGCTCTGCCTAGTCGTTAAATTTAGTATTTAAATATGTTAATTTATCGGAATTACAGTAACAAAAAAACCGAATTATCTTTAGTACTATATGACTGTATAAGACAATATAAGGTATATTGTCTTATACATAAGTATCGGCTTTAAGGATATTTGAAAGGCTTTGTAGAATTTAAAAAGCCTGAATTTTAGTTTTTAAGTCGACGAACACTAACTAGGCCAAAAATCGCTAATGCAAAAATAGCAAGCGTTGCTGGCTCGGATACACTAACGCGTTTGAATACATAGTTAACGTAATCACCCGCGAAAAAAACACGGTCATCTACCCAAGCGGATCGGTCAGTTTGACCATTAGCAAATACACCTTGAGTATAAAAACCATCACCATTTCCATCTGCTACTATGTCTTCACTAAACATACTAATAGCAACTCCAGCCCCATCATACCAAGCCATATGATTTACTAGTTGATCACCGGTTGAAACCAAATCAAAATCAAAATCAATATCAAATGCTGCGATAGCGATATCTGCCAAAGGTAGATTCGTTACTCCAGATGCAACTGCGGCTTCTAAACCATTGTACGCTGCAGGACTATCAGAAGGCCAAGAAGGGCCATCAATCATGTCATAACTACCTACGTACTCCCAGATTAAATTTTCAGAGTCTAAATAATTTTCACCCACAATCAAACCTGCGTTAGCTTGACCAAACGCCCCTATTGACATGACAACTGCAAAAATCACTTTTAAGAATTTACTACTCATAACATTCTCCAATTATTAACATCGCTTCGTGATGCGACTAACCTTGCGGTTTAACAAGGATTTGACCGAAATAGTGGTCTTACTAAAAGTTGGCTTACTGGTTATTTTACATACTTATCGAATTTTAATCACAATACAACAGATAAATCACTGGTAATGTATAACTGTACAAAACATCTTACCGTATTGGATACTATACATTAGTATAAAACCTAAAATTGAATATTGATTAGCTTCAATTTAATTCATCGTTAAATTACAACCTGTTGTGTTATTACCAAGTCAAATAGATAATAACGAAGCCAGCTTAGATGAAACAAAGCAACATGCATGCCATCATTAAAAATCATTTTAAATCATAATGTTACATAACAATAACAATTTAACTTATCTGAACTTGTTAAAAATACTGACATAATTTCACCTTCAAGACCGCGCGATCAACTCATGTACTTCTTTTAATGAAGGCAACCTAAAAGTTTCTTGATAAAACAATCGATTGAGTCTACCCAACAAGTTAACAGCACGACTGGGATCATGAGATTTACGCCTAGAATCGCTTGAGTCTTGTAAAAACTCCCAAGGTTTTAGATTCCAATCAAGTATCTGCTGATTTGATATTTGTTGTTCCGCGATACAACTCAATATACGTTCGGTTTTGCTTTCTTGGATATTAATCGCAACATTGTGATAGGTGTTATTTAGCGGCGCACTAACGGCCTCAATTGCGTGATCAATGCCACGCCAAATTTCATCATGACTAGGGTGTTCACCTTTTGGCGCATAATAACCCATCACTTCCCATTCTATCTCAGCATTATGCTTGGCTATGGAACTGTCAACTAAGGGAGAAAATGAAAGATCCGGCCGAGCACCTATATTATATGCATCAACCGACAAGCCTATATTGATGGCAATATCACCAATAGCTTTTTTACTTAAATAGATGGCTTCGAATGCTGCGCGTTTTACCCCCATCCAACCATAAACGACTGGAGGTAAACTAGCGAATTGGCGCACTTCATCAGGTAAGTCTTCACCATACTTTTCGATAAATAACGGGGTAGGATCTAATTGCACATTTTCATCTGGCACCCAAACTTCATATTCTTGCCTGTTGTCGCCTTTACCACGACTTTTAATGCCATAAGAGAGATTGCGTGGTCTGCAGATACTTCTGTCTTCATTATCTCTATGAAAAAACTCTGAACGAAAACGTTTAATGAAAGGTGCATCTAAATTCGCTATAGCTGCGGTAGGGTAGCGAAATCCAATATCGCTATTATTCACTATATAAAACCCAGGAATTTCTCGCTGCAACACATTCTTAACCCCTGCAAAGGATTGATAGTTTTGTACTATCAAACTTCTTTCAGGCTCAATGGTTAGTCTGCGTCCATCAGCTGTGATGAATTTTGGAGTCTTGTGATACACATAGTCGTTGAGGCCAAGACTTTGCGCATAAGAATTTCGCGCCATAGCCAGCTCGCTAAAAAGCGCGTTGTGATCTCGAATATGTCTAAAAAGTGGCCTGTGCTTAACCATTAATGTCTACTAATTTGTCTAGTGTTATCAATTACTAATTATTTATATGAGGTTGCACAATAAATTACAAGCATTGTAACCACTTAGCGTCACAAAAAGAAAAGTCGGGATGTACCCGACTTCGATAGTAAACACCTAAAACTACGATGCTTTTATATGAAATTTACCGACATCAGCTTCTACTACTTGTACCTTAGTACCAGACACTAAATGTTCAGTGGCTATTAGTTTCCAGTCAATACCAGAATACCGGTAAATAGGCGTTAATTCAGGCGCCACATCTTCAACCAATACAAAACTGTGGCCCACCAGATCACCTTTGGCTTTGGTGTTATCTACCTGGGTTTGCATGCTCTTTAATGGTTTCCATAACAACACTGCTAATAATGCTGTCAAAATACCAGTGCTTAGCATGGCCGCCAACATAGTGTCAGGGACGATACCGAGATATAGTAAAGCGGCGGTAATCACCGCTGCACAACCAACAAAAAACAGCACAAACGTGGAGAAACCTAACACTGCCACTTCGATCACCAACAAAAGAATGCCAAGGATGAGCAAACTTTCAGCTAAATTATTGAATGCCCAATCCATACGCTAACCCTTGTTTAACTGATTGATGATAGTCATGGCCTGTGCAACCACGCCAGATGCTTCGGTAGCGTTATCTGGTAACAACACAACTGAAGATTCTTTCGCTATGGCCTGCTTTGCCTCAATTGCTTTAGTTGCTAAGTCAAGCTGTATGGCTTTTTGTCCTTCTTCGGTTGCCGCAGCTTCACCCACTTGGCGCAATGCTTCTGCCTGAGCGGTTGCTACAGCCACTATCGCTTTCGCCTCACCTTCAGCAAGCAATACTTGTTCTTCTTTGTCGGCTTCTGCGGCCAACACTACCGACGCTTTTTGACCTTCAGCGCGGTTTATCGCCGCTTGTCTGTCACCTTCGGATTCTAAAATTTGCGCCCGTTTCACCCTTTCGGCCTTCATTTGCGCTTCCATGGCTTCCATCACAGATTGTGGCGGCACGATATCTTTGATCTCATAACGGAGTACTTGGATACCCCAAGGACCTGCGGCATCATTGATTGATGTCACAATATTAGTGTTAAGCATATCCCTTTCTTCAAAGGTTTTATCAAGTTCCATTTTCCCCAGCTCAGAACGCATCGTTGTTTGTGCAAGTTGCGTCACCGCAAACACATAGTCGTCTACCCCGTAAGTGGCTTTATAGGGGTCAAGTACACGGAAATATAATACACCGTCGACATGCAGAGAAATATTGTCTTTAGTAATAGCGCTTTGTTCGGGCACATCAACAGCCTGCTCTTTCAAGGAGCGGTCAGCAGAAATTCGGTCGATAAAAGGTAAAATAAAATTAAGGCCGGCTTCTTTACTTGACTGGTATTTACCAAATCGTTCAATGACATAAGCGCGGTTTTGAGGAACAAATTTAATAGAGGTTTTAAGTAACACCACAACAAATACTAAGATCAATGTTTGTGCAGTAAAAATGTAATCGAGTAATACTTCCATAACAGACTTCCTTATTCGACACGGCTAAACTTGCCGCAAGTTAAGATATATGACCTATGGACACAATTATCAAGCTTTATCGGCGCCCTAGTTTAACCACGCGTAACTAAATTTCATAAATACTGAACGCTGATTTTTGGTCAAAGTTGTTAACACATCATCTTGGTAAGCGGAGTCTGAATAACCCACAAAAAACTTGGTGAGAGGATTGAGTTTATAGGAATACAAAAGCTGCGTGCCCAGTCCTTTGCTGATAGCGTCAACATCAAAGCTATAGTTTTGTTGATTACGTTCAATATCAGAATACACCAAAATTAATCGCAAAAATTGACGCTGGTCAAACTGGTAAGTAGCTCGAAAATCTGAAAGGTTTGCAGTAAATAGTTGCTGATTATCCACATCAAGATTTTGATAAGTATGACGAAGATTAAGCTGTAAACTTTTTCCTAAATTCCAATTGATGGTTGGACGCACCAATAATAGTTTACCCAATCTATTATTATCAAAATCGATCTGATCGCCGATTCGAGAAAATGTACTTAGATACCAAGTTGAGGTAGGGCGCATTTCAAAATAAAAACTCAACATTTTTTCAGTAAACAAGCTGGTGTTGTTAACAATACTCAGTTTGCTTGGATCGTCCCGCAAACCAACCCTATCGCGCTTTAACAATCCTATTTCAAAATAAGATTGCATTCGACCGTTCATACTCAGATAAGCTTCCGCTTCTTTTTCAAGAAACGCTCCATCATCATTATGGCTGATATCCCAATCACCCGAGAGTCGAATTTTGTTCCACCAAGTATTTTCACTAAACCAATTGTACCCGCCACCAATAACCGATTGATGACGATCCGCCAAAGAACCAAAACCTAAATCTGTACGAATGCCTGCTCCACGGCTATTTCGATATAAAGAAAAATCCCAATTGCGCTCATCATGATCATAACTAACGGTATAAGCTTTGCCACTAAAAGCCTCGCTATTATTCAAGCGCAGCGCGGTTTCTGAATAGTCCTGTGGCTGTTCACAGTTATCGTCACAAAATTCTTTATATAAATCTATTGGGTATTGGGTGTCAGTCCTCAATATTTGGGCACGAAAGGTGTCTTTGTCTGTCAATTGATATTTAGCGTCAATACCGTTTACGTAGTTGTAATAATCCTGTGCATCTCGCAGAGTGCTAGTCCAGCCTACTGACAAATTTTCAGATAAATCATAGCGATAACGCAGTGCGACATTGGTCGACTCTTCTTCAAAAGAAGCAATACTTGAACCTAAGTTACCCGGCACTAAAAAAGTGGTGGATTCGTCGTTAGCCACAAACACACCAAAAGTATGTTGGTCAATTCGACCGGTTACTTTGGCACCATAGTCTGGGGCGCCGACATTGCGGGTATAAACCAAATCATAATTACTTGAAAAATAGTCAGAATTCTCTAAGAAAAAGGTACGCTTTTCGTCAAAAAACAGTGCAAAGGTATCATTGATACTTAGTTGAGCAACATCAGCTTCGACTTGGGAAAAATCAGGATTAAGGGTTGCCTGTAAGGAAACTTCAGGAGTAATTCCCCATTTCAGGTCCAAACCCAACTCTTTATTGTCTGAATCTTCCCAGACCATACTATCTTCTGGCTCACGACTCTGCCCTTTACCCAAGACTAACGTTGGGATCAATGCTAAATTTTTACCTTGCTTAGCCTTTTTAAAGCCAGAAATCGCGCCCATCTGACACAAATCACATGAATTGTTTCTGTCCAGAGGCATATTTGAAATACGTAAACGATCTGTTCTCGGAAAAAAACGAACCAATTCAGCCCCCCAAACCTTGTGTTTGCTCCCCTCTTCAAAATTCAGAATACGCAACGGAATAGCAATTTCCACTTGGTATCCAGTCGCTACAATTTTACCCGCAGACTGCCAGATACCGTCCCAACTGTCGCTTTCACTACCAGTCATTTCGTTTTGAATTGAATCTGCTTGAATACCTAATGGGTTAACAAAAAACTGATATGCCAAGCGACTATCGTTAAACGTATCAAGCTTAATCCCAACTAAATCATCACTCCAGATCCCGTCTCTATCTCTATAAAACGCATTGATGTTTTCTACCTTTGGATCCTGCGCAATAAATGCCACAAAAAGAGTATGACCATTTTCAAACATTTTAACTTTAGTGGTTACCGGGGGACGGGTGTTTTCAAATGGGCTAGTTACGTAATTGAGTTCTAGTTCTTTTGCTTGTTGCCATTGTTCTTCGTCAAGCTCCCCATCAACTTTGATGTCTGCAGTTATGTTGGGAATGTCTAATAAAGCGAAATGAGGAGGCTTGGGCTTGTTTTGTTTAGCAAGCGCTACATTTACGCCGCCAATAAGCAGCAGCAGACAAATCAATAAGTTTGGCATTGACAATAGGTTCCAGTAACAGCTAGATATCCAAATTGGCGTTTTTGGACAAAAATTTGCAGAAGGGTAGTCTAATAACGCAACAAAATCTTCTTTATACGTTCAAATAACGAGTTACTTAGACGAGCTACATTTTATTCCTAGCTCCCGATACAATCTGAATCTGACGAAGCAGTAACAACCCGATTTCGACCAGCACGTTTCGCTTCATATAAGGCTTGGTCTGCAATTGCAAAGGTATGACTACTCGACCTTTCACAATGGAATTGTGCAACACCAATACTCACAGTCACAGGCCCCACTGTCGTAAAGTCATGCTGCTCTACTTTGTGTCTTATTCTTTCGGCTAAGGTTTCAGCGCTTGATAATTCAGTTCCATTGGCAATAACTAAAAATTCTTCACCTCCCCAACGGCCAAATGTATCTTGAGGGCGCAAGCTTTTCTGAATACATTCAGTGAGTTCCCGCAAAATATCGTCACCCACCAAGTGCCCATGAGTGTCATTAATGATCTTAAAATGATCCACATCTACCAATAACAACGACACCGCAGAGTAGCTCGTTACCACAGTATTTAGCTGATGTTGTAACATCCGTCTGTTACCTATTCCCAATAATCCGTCGATATTGGCGGCTTTCTCCATTTTTTGAGCATGTAAGTCTGATGCATCCTTGGTCATTTTAAGTTTGATCACACCAAACAAACAAAAAATACATACACCCTGTGATAAAGCGGCATTAAGCAATAAAGCTTGCAACACAGTATTTTTGAGCTCAAATACATCTGCATGAGCCAAATATAATAAAACCAACATTAAGCAATAAATGAATATCGCACTTATGATTGCCTGCTTATTGGACAAAAATAAAAACGAGACAAGATAAATAAGAGGTACCCACAACAAAGTGGAAGCCATAGTGTATATATTGCCGGTATTAGCCGCTTGCAAAAACGTGATGACTAGAAGAAAAAGAAGGTATGACGTTAGATAGATAAAAGTAGCAATACGAGCAATACGCGCTTTTTTAGCAAAAGTACTCAACCCAAAACATGCCGCTAAAGCCAAAATACTCGTTATATAACCATAACGATCGTAGTCAAAAATAACCTCTAGCGTTTCCTCAACGGCCCAAACAAAACAAACAGCAGCGATGACCACCAACAATACAAGATTGAAGATTTTATCACTGTTATCAACTAGCTTCTTCAGCTTATCTAAAACCAAGCGCTTACCTCTGTAGCTAGAAAAATTTGAGCTATAAAAGTTAGTTCAAATTAAACTCGCGAGTCATGTTTTCGTTTCTGTCACGATGCACTATTACATTGTCTTCAATTCGTATACCGCCAAAAGGACGCATTTTATCGACTATATTCCAATTGATGTATTTGGACTGTTCACTGCTTTTTAGATCGGCCAACAAACTATCAATAAAATATAATCCAGGTTCAATGGTAAAAACTTGTCTGGCCTCAATAGTACGAGTATTTCGCAAAAATGGATGAGCCTCAGGACTCGGCTTGGGTGTACCTCTGTCATCAGAAACATGGCCAGCTACGTCATGTACCTGTAAACCCAAGAAATGCCCTATGCCATGAGGGAAAAACGTATTAACTATTCCCGACTCAAAAACATCACTCGCAGCCAAATTCACAATACCGGCATCGCTTAGCAGCGCGGCGATTTGCTTAAACGCACTGCAATGAATCTGCACATAGGACACACCAGGTTTTAACTCGTCAACACATTGCAGGGTAATTTGATGCACCGATTCTATTAAATCTGCGAACATACCCGGCTCTCTAACATAAGTTCGGGTGATATCAGCCGCATAACCGTTAAAGTTGGCTCCTGCGTCAATTAAAAATGAACGTGAATCCGCAGGCACATCGGTAGCAACATTGGTGTAATGCAAAATCGACGCATTTTCATTGAGCGCAACGATATTGTTGTAAGGCACTTGATTGTCACCCTGCCTAACTGCGCAAAGGTAAGCTAGATTAATATCAAACTCACTCAAGCCCTGTTCAAATGCGATTTTAGCCGCGCGATGCCCATCAACTGCAATGCTATTGGCTTGTCGCATACAAATTAATTCGTAATCGGTTTTGTAAGCGCGTTGGTAATGTAGGTAATGCATTACCCTATCTGGATTCACTAAATCAAAACCTAATGCCTTAGCCACTTCTATGTATTCACCTATGTAAGCGTACTTAGTTTTATCAAAGGGTAAGTGTTTCTCTACTGCATCGGCTTGGGTTAACAAAACAATATCAAACTGCTGCGCCCAAAATTCATTGGGTTCATCTGGAACTTTGTGCCAAAAATCTTTAGGTCGATAGAACACTAACTTGGGTTTATCTACTCCATTAACTATCAACCAACAATTTGGGTTATCAATTACGGGCAGCCATGCCTTAAACTGAGGGTTCACTTTAAAAGGATAATTGTTGTCGTCTAAAAACAAACGTTTACTTTGTCCAGAGTGGATGATCAGTCCGTCAATACTCTCTCGCTGAATGGCTTCACGAGTGCGACTTTGTAACTCGAAAATATGTTGTGGATAGGTTTGTTCAATTTGGTTTAGAAGTGACATGCCAGATACTCATCAAATAATATAACGATAGAATAACATAAGCTTAAAAACTCTTGTGTTTGGATATCGCGCCAAAATATTGCTAACTCTTCGGCGCTATTTGCATAGTGGCAAGATCTTTAAACAAATTCTCGCTCCCTCCTAATTGTTGACGATATATTTGTTGGTAAGCTAAAACTGCTTTGACGTAGTTACGAGTTTCTTTATAGGGAATAGTTTCTATCCATAAGTCCAGAGGTACACTCTCTTTTTCTGGTAGCCACTGTTTCACCCTGCGCCAACCAGCATTATATGACGCAGTAGCTAGAATAGGATTATTGTCCATTTTATTCATCAGGTAACGCATATACTGGGTACCTAGTTCGACATTGATACCAGGATTAAACAAACTATTTCTATTGATTTTTTTCTTTGCCAAATAGTGAGCAGTTCCAGGCATCATTTGCATTAACCCTAGTGCCCCCGCATGCGAAGCAGCATCTGGCATAAAAGAACTTTCTCGTCTTACAATGGCGTATGCCCATGCAACATCGATATTGTTTTTCTTGGCATTACTTTGCAATTGACTATCGTATGCCATGGGAAAACGCCTGCTCAAATCATCTAAATAACCGGATTTAGAAAAACCAAAAATAGCTTGGTCGTGCCAATTTTGCTGGCTAGCCAACACCGCGGCTGTTGCTTTTTGCTGTTGGGTTAATTGGCTTTGCAAAAAAATCCATTCGCGTCTGGCACTAAGATTTCGACCCAGCTTTCTAAATTCAAAAGCTCTTTGCGCTGCCGGCATTGCCGCCATTTCATCTAAGTCTGCTTGGGCAACCAGCAAAGGATTGTCATTTAAGCTTGCCATTTCAGATAACTGTCCGCTTGCCAAAAAGCCATAGTAATGACGCTGTTTAGCAAGTGTTTTTAATCCTTTATCGGACAATTCTTTAGCTCCAACTTTTGCGTAAGCACGGGCTTGCCAATATTGAAACACATTCTCATAGGAAACATCTTTAGGGACAAAATCAATGACATCCAAGGCGTGCTGCCAGTTTCGTTTCCGTAAAACATGGGCTAAATGCCAACGCATTAATTCAGCATCAGGCTCAAAATCCATAGCCTTTTCTAACCAAACCTCAGCCTTTTCATGGTCTGCGAGGGCTAAAAAAATAGCAAAGCGATGCGTGATTTGTTTTAGTTGTGAATCTGAAAAAATAAACCTGCTAGAGAGTTTTTCCCAACTACGCAATGCTAAATCTCTGTTGCTGCTTATTAAACGCTTTAAGCCGTATACTTGTATCTCAGTTTCTTTTTCTGGAAATTTTCCCGGGAAATTTGATAGCCGAGAAACTTGGCTAGATGACCGTCGCACTTTTAACCACAGATCGGCTAAGTATTGTTGTTCTTTAGGCATTAAGGTTTTTAAGTAGGGGATAAGTGTGTGATTGCCGCCATCAGCAGCTAAAGACAACCGTTTCCATACTAGTTCCGGTGTGCGCTTACCGGCTTTGCTCCATTTTCTAAATAAGAGATCGCATTCCTTAGGCTGCGATTTACCCACCACCCAAAGCTCTTCAGCCAAATTAAATGCTTGAGTATCTATCGGATCTTGCTGCAACAGTATTTCCGCGTACTTGCAGGCTAGAGCGGCGTTGCCCATATATCGATAAAAATGCCTAAAGAGTTCTGGTTGCTGCTGTTTGCTCAAATACTGCAACCATTTTTTGCGCAGAGGCCTATCTAATGGCGTCGATTCATATTCGGACAAAAAACTCTGTATTTGATTTTTGTTCGCCATAAATGGAAATTTTTTTAAGGTTTTTAATTCAACATAAGGTTTAAGAGGATAACCGTCGAGTTGCTGCATTAATTTTTTAAATACACTGCTATTAGGATTGTGCGCTAACCTCTCAGCTTCAACAAAAAGCTTTCGTTGCTGCTCACGGTCAAGGGCAGGTGCGGCCAGTACAACTTGAGTTAACAAGATACTAGTAATTGCCAGATGAAGAAAATAACGAATAGTCACAAATTCCACTATATCAAAGAAACGCTAGATAAGATGATAGACCTGATACTAGCAAACTTGTTTACGGATAAATGCGAGTATTTAAAATAAATTACCACTTTAACTGGAATGACCAGTTGAATTAGCGACATTTACCCGCATGTTAAGACTATGACTGATTTTGTTGAAAGTTGTTAAAACTAGGTTGCTCTTTTAATTAGTTTTAACAACAATTCACAGGAACTACATTCGGAGGCCGATGGCCTGCTCCCAACCCACGCTTTGGCGATAGCCATAGGAGATGATGATGATATACGAAGGTAAAAGCCTCAAGGTTAATTTACTACAAGATGGCATTGCTGAATTAGTATTTGATGCCCCAGGTTCGGTTAACAAGTTTGATCAACAAACAGTGGCAGACTTAGATGCAGCGACTCAGGCCTTAGCAGCCAACTCAGACGTAAAAGGTGTAGTAGTTCGATCTGCAAAATCCACCTTTATTGTAGGTGCTGATATTACCGAATTTACAGGTTTGTTTGATTTGCCAGATGAAGAAGTACTGACTTGGGTAGCGAAAACATCCCAAGTATTTGACCGTTTTGAGGATTTACCTTTTCCTACCATCGCAGCGGTTAATGGTTTTGCGCTAGGCGGCGGTTGCGAAATGGCTTTAGCTTGTGATCTGAGGGTGGCAGACACCTCGGCCAGCATCGGTTTACCAGAAGTGAAACTAGGTTTAATGCCTGGTTTTGGCGGAACAGTACGTCTGCCTCGTCTTATCGGTGCCGACAATGCATTAGAGTGGATGACAACAGGACGCGACCGTAAAGCTGCGAAAGCCCTTAAAGAAGGAGCAGTTGACGCTGTTGTCGCGCCAGAAAAACTATCAGATGCAGCAATTAGCATGTTAAAAGACGCCATTTCAGGTGACTTGACATGGCAAGCCCGCCGCGATGAAAAAAAGGCTCCTCTGCAACTTAATCAAAACGAAGCCATGATGAGTTTCTCAACGGCTAAAGCCATGGTAGCAGCACAAGCTGGCAAACATTATCCAGCACCACATATGATGGTAGAAACGATTTCTAAAGCCGCAGGCTTAGATAGAGACGGTGCACTTAAACTAGAAAATCAAGGCTTTGCGATATTAGCTAAAACCGACGCAGCTAAGGCTCAGGTCGGCATATTTTTAGCGGATCAACTAGTAAAAGGGAAAGGCAAAAAACAAGCTAAAGCAGCCCAAAAAGCGATCAAACAAACTGCCGTTTTAGGTGCAGGAATTATGGGTGGCGGTATTGCCTATCAGTCTGCTGTAAAAGGCACGCCTGTCATCATGAAAGATATTAATCAGGCAGCGCTAGACCTAGGCCTAAAAGAAGCGGCGACCATTCTAGGTAAAGGCATGCAGCGTGGCAAAGTGGACGCCACTAAAATGGCCACCACGCTCAACAATATTACCCCAACACTTGAATATTCAGCCATTAAAGATGTAGACCTTGTGATTGAAGCGGTGGTTGAAAACCCGAAAGTTAAAGGCATAGTGCTAGCCGAAACCGAAACACATGTTGCTGACGATGCCATTATCTGTTCTAACACTTCTACGATTTCAATCAATCAATTAGCAGAGAGTTTGCAAAAACCTGAACGATTCTGCGGTATGCACTTCTTTAACCCTGTGCACAAAATGCCATTGGTTGAAATTATTCGCGGTGAAAAAACGAGTGAAGACACCATCTCTGCGGTTGTTGCAGCCACTCTAAAAATGGGTAAAACCCCAATTGTAGTTAACGATTGCCCTGGCTTTTTAGTTAACCGCGTATTGTTCCCGTATTTCGCTGGATTCAGCAAATTGGTGATGGACGGCGCCGATTTTGTGGCTGTTGATAAAGTCATGGAAAAAATCTTCGGTTGGCCAATGGGCCCTGCATTTTTACTTGATGTAGTAGGCATGGATACAGCTGACCACGCATCAAGTGTAATGTCGGATGGTATTCCACAACGCATGCAAAAAATTGCCAACGATCCTGTGACGCTTTTATACAAAGCGGAACGTTTCGGTCAAAAGAACGGCAAAGGCTTCTACAATTTCAGTCTAGACAAACGTGGTCGCCCTGCCAAAGTCGCAGCGCCAGAAGCGTATGAATTGTTCGCACCGCACTGCGCGGATAAGCGTGATTTCGATAAAGACGAAATTATTGCTCGGGTAATGATTCCTATGGCAAATGAAGCGATTCGTTGTTTAGAAGAAGGCATTGTTGCCAGCGCCGCAGAAGCTGATATGGCCTTGCTTTATGGACTAGGTTTCCCTCCTTTTAAGGGCGGTATTTTCCGTTACATTGAAACTATGGGCTTAGCCAACTTTGTAGCCTTGGCTGATAAATACGCCGACTTAGGTCCTATTTATCAAATATCAGATGGTGTGCGCGAAATGGCCGCATCAAACAAATCTTATTTTGCGCAGTCTGTGTAACAAATTATCAGGAGAAGATCATGAAAGAAGTCGTAGTAGTTGATTGTATACGCACACCTATGGGTCGCTCTAAAGGCGGTATTTTTCGCAACGTGCGCGCCGAAACCTTATCCGCACACTTAATGTCAAAGTTAGTTGAGCGTAATCCCAACCTAGATCCTAACGAAATTGAAGACATCATTTGGGGCTGTGTACAGCAAACCAAAGAACAAGGCTTTAACATTGCCCGAAATGCACAATTGTTAACCGACATTCCTCGTTCAACGGGTGCTGTAACGGTCAACCGTTTATGTGGCTCATCGATGCAAGCCTTACATGACGCCACCAGCGGTATCATGTCGGGTCGTGGTGATGTTTACATGATAGGCGGTGTTGAACACATGGGTCATGTGCCTATGGATTTCAATTTAGATTTTCACCCAGGCATAGCCAAACATACTGCTAAGGCTTCGGGTAGCATGGGTATGACAGCGGAATTGTTAGGCCGTCAAAATGGCATCTCCCGTGAGATGCAAGATGCATTTGGCGCCCGTTCACATCAACGCGCCCATCAAGCAACGTTAGAAGGCCGCTGGGCAAGTGAAATTGTGGCTACTCAAGGCCATGATGCAGATGGTATTTTAAAATCTATTACTGTAGATGAAGTGATTCGCCCTGACTCAACAGTAGAAACCATGGCAGCATTACGACCAGTATTTGACCCAGTTAATGGCACAGTTACGGCTGGTACCTCTTCTGCTCTTTCAGATGGTGCCTCTGCTATGTTGATTATGTCTGCCGACAAAGCCAAAGCATTGGGACTCACCCCTCGCGCGAAAATACGCGCTATGGCAGTAGCCGGTTGTGATGCAGCTATTATGGGATTCGGTCCAGTACCTGCCACTAAAAAGGCATTAAAACGCGCAGGTATGACTATGGCTGATATAGAGTTAGCTGAGTTTAATGAAGCCTTTGCTGCCCAAGCGTTATCTTGTATCAAACAATTGGGTTGGATAGATAACTACGACGACAGAGTCAACTTAAACGGTGGTGCAATCGCACTTGGCCATCCTTTAGGCTGTTCTGGCTCACGTATTTCTACTACCCTAATCAATCTGATGGAAGCTAATGACAAATCAATTGGCTTAGCGACCATGTGTATTGGTTTAGGACAAGGAATAGCAACAGTATTTGAGCGCGTATAACTCACTCTAAACTGCAAATTAAAAAGGCATTACTTTGGTTAAAGTAATGCCTTTTTTGTATGGAACAATCGTCATTCAGGTTTGAGTTAAAAACTAATCAAAGCAAGCCCAAACTTGTACGCTCGATGCCTTTGTGGGTATCTACTTATAAGAAGTGACTTTTTGTTTAACTAAATAAACTAATCGTTGTTTAACTTGAGAGGTAAGACCTAAACTAACCAAGAAAGATGAAAAAGCGGAAATAAACACAATACTCTTTAAGATTTTTACACCAGTGAAAACCATGGTTATTACCAGTATCGCCGCATAGGCTAAACCAATCATACCCAAAAACAAACACAAGCCTTTTATATCTTTATTCACGTTATATTCCTTTTATTAATACATTAATCATGGCTCAAGCAAAGGCTTAAGTCATGACTAAAAGTGTAACTAGATTTATCTAGAAGCCAGCACAATTAGTTCACACCATGTTTTAAGTATCAGCGATATTTATAATAAAGGTGTCACACTAAATGTTGTCTAAAAAACGCTAAAGTACGCGACCAAGCCAACTCAGCCATTTTAGGATCATAGCGGCTAGTGGAATCATTGTGAAAGCCATGTTGGGTATTTGGGTAAAAATGCGCGATGTAATTAACTTTATTGGTTTTTAATGCCGCTTCATAGTCAGGCCAAGTATCATTCACACGTTTATCGTTTTCGGCAAATTGAAGCATTATCGGTGCCTCGACCTGTTTAATTAAGTCACCTTTTGCAGGTGTGCCATAAAATGGCACCGCTGCGTTAACAAGATTGGGTATAGTAGCTGCCAGCATGTTGCTCACATAGCCACCAAAACAAAAACCAACCACACCTAATTTGCCATTTCCTAACGCGTATTTTTTCAAATAGTTCGCTGCGGCAATGAAATCTTGATCGATTTTTTCTCTGTCCATACTTCGCTGCATTGAGCGACCCTGATCGTCATTACCTGGGTAGCCTCCGAGTGGATACAAAGCATCTGGCGCAAATGCAATAAACCCTTGTTTTGCTAAACGCCTTGCTACATCTTTCACATAAGGATTTAATCCTCGATTTTCATGCACCACTAAGACCAAAGGTGCTGCGTTGCTGATATTATTAGGTACCACTAAATATCCCTGACCTTTAACATGCCCCTTAGGAGAGTCAAACTCTTGATAGGTGGCTTTAATATCTTGGTCGTTAAAGGATACTTGTTCTGCCAAAGCATAATTTGGCGTCAACGCACTAGTTACAGCACCAAAAGTTAAACCCGCCACAGAGAGAGAGCCCAGCCGACTCAAAAATGTTCGACGGTCAATATCACCATGTGCATAATCGTCATACCAATCAAAGGCCTGTTGAGGGATTTTGTTTGCTGAAATATGGGACATAAAGCGCTCTCCGGGGTACTGTGAATTTAATCTCAACCATCTTAGTCTAAAAACCGTATCAAAGATCAAATATCCAACGAATATATTTATGGATAAAAACATCGCTTACTTTGTCTAAAGCAAACGGATAATAGTGTATGTTTAATATTCGCAATTCGACCATTAAACATCTCGCCTACAGCTTGTTTACATAACTGACTCAAGTCGTAAAGAATACGCTACTTACGCACCTTATCCGGCCTCAAACTGAAGTGCTTGGTGGCCTAACAATATCAACCTAAATCTGTAGAATGCGCGCCTTGATAACAGAGTGATTTTTAGCCAATTATTTGCATACGAGGTATGGCAGTGAATTTTCCTACGCACAGATTTTATGAAGACGTTTTAGCACTTTTTTGTGCCGGGGTGCTTGTATCCTTCGGAGTAGTGTTATTTGGTACTCATGATTTACTAACCGGCGGCACTGCGGGCATAGCGATTGTTGGTACTCACTTAGTTGATATGAACTTTGGGCTAATGTTCTTTTTGGTTAACATCCCTTTTTATTACATAGCTTGGACGCAACTAAGTAAACGTTTCACTATTAATACCTTTATTTCAGTTTCTATGGTGTCTGTTATGACAGAACAAATAGGACATTTGATTCATATTGAAAGCATTCACCCATTATTTGCATCAGTAGCAGGTGGTTTGTTGATTGGTGTGGGGCTATTGATAATGTTTAGGCATAAATCCAGCCTGGGTGGCCTAGGAATTTTAGCCCTTTATTTGCAAAATAAATTTAACATTCGAGCGGGCAATTTTGGGTTATTGGTCGATGCTATGATTTTAGGTTCTTCAATGTTTATTTTTAATTTCGACATCGTCATTTTATCTGTGATAGGTGCAATTACATTGAATCTGTTGATTGCGGTCAATCATAAACCTGGTAGGTATCAGGCTTATTTAGAGCCGAAAAAACCGAAAAATAAAGATGCAACTTTAGAAGAAGAACTGCTAAAAATCACTGAATAACCAGCAAACAGTTTCTAATGACAAAAGGCCAAAACATAATGAATGTTTTGGCCTTTTGGTTTAACCACTATTGAGTGTAAGAGACTAACTTAAAGCCCGTAACATCCAAGCGGTTTTCTCGTGGATTCGCATTCTGTCGGAGACTAATGCTGCAGTTGACTCATCATCAGCTTGTTGCGCGCTGGATAACACTTTACGACAAGTCATCACTACTGCTTCATGGCCCGCTAGTAATATTTTTACCATTTCTTTTCCTGAAGGAACCCCGTCCACTTCTTGGATAGAACTCAGTTTTGCGAATTCTTTATAAGTGCCAGGAGCCGCTACATCTAGAGTGCGAATACGCTCGGCGATATCATCAACAGCCACTGCCAACTCGGTATAATGCTCTTCAAACATTAAATGTAGTTCTCTGAATTGTGCACCAGTGACATTCCAATGAAAATTGTGGGTTTGTAGATACAAGGTATATGAATCAGCTAACAAACATTTCAGCCCTTGGGCGATAGTTTCTCTGTCTTTTTCATTGATACCAATGTTGATATTACTCATTGTATTTTCCCTTGTTGAGTTGAAACTGAACATAGAGAATAGGTGGTTTGCGATCTAATTGCTAATGAAGATTAATAAACACCACAATCGATATAACCAATCAAAATCCATCAAATAAATTATCTTTTTGTATTAAGAGGCAAATAGCTGGTCTAGGTTCTTAAAGGCCTTAAACTCCAAGGCGTTGCCGCTAGGATCTTGGAAAAACATGGTTGCTTGTTCACCTGTTTGTCCTTTAAAGCGTATTTGAGGCTCAATAACGAAGTCTATCGCATTGCCTTCGAGGGTTTGGGCTAATTGTTGCCAATCTTTCCACGGTAGTACCACACCAAAATGCGGTACCGGCACTGCATGATTATCGACTTGATTGTGACTCGGCAAACTAGGCATAGTATTGACTACATGCGTGACTAATTGATGCCCAAAGAAATTCCAGTCAATCCATTGTTCACAATAGCGACCTTTCTCACAATCTAATAACCCGCCATAAAAACCCTCGGCTAAGCGTAAATCGGTGACAGGAATCGCTAAGTGAAATGGAGCCAGTTGCATAATAGACTTCTATATGAGCTTTTTAAGAAGCTTAAACTTCTTATCAGTGAAAGGAGGGTAACGTAGCGGCACATCAAACCAAAAACTGCGTTTCATAACGGTTTTTAAGTGACTAAAGTTGTCGAAACCAATTTTGCCATGATAAGCCCCAGTGCCACTATTACCTACGCCACCAAATGGTAAGTTTGGGTTAGCGGCAAACATAAATCCGTCGTTAACACAGACCATACCAGCACTGGTAGACGTTAGTACTTGTTGTTCAAAGCTACAGTCTTTAGTAAACAAGTACAATGCTAAGGGTTTTTCGCGTTCGTTTACGTAGGGAATAGCCTGACTAATATTGTCTAGGGTGATGATCGGTAAAATTGGACCAAATATCTCTTCTTGCATAAGTGGACTGTCGGCATTTGGGTCTAACACCAAAGTAGGCTCAATGTATTTATTTGCTAAGTCATGATTACCACCAAACACAATATCTTGGTTCGCTAAATACTTAATTATGCGTGAGCAGTGACGTTCGCTTACTATTCGCCCGTAGTCCTTCGAATTCACCACATCAGCACCGTAAAATTCTGTGATTTTGTTTTTGATCGCCGTGATTAATGGTTCGGCAAAAGGTTTTTCTACTAGCACATAATCAGGAGCCACACAGGTTTGCCCTGCATTCATCCATTTACTCCACACAATTCTAGATGCGGTAACATCTAAATCGGTCGAACTATCCACAATGCACGGGCTTTTGCCCCCCAGCTCTAGAGTCACTGGCGTTAAAAACTCTGCTGCGGCGCGCATCACAATTTTGCCGACTACATCCCCGCCGGTATATATAATATGGTCAAATTGATGTTTTAAGAGTTCAGTGGTTTCCTCTACCGCACCTTCCACCACTTTAATTGCATCGTTATCTAAATAGTCTGAAACCATTTGTGCGATTAAATTAGACATGTTCGCTGACAACTCAGAGGGTTTAATCAGTGCACAATTGCCGGCCGAAACAGCGGCGACTAGTGGTGATAAAACCAGTAACAATGGATAGTTCCATGCACCGATAATCAAAATTGTACCTAGCGGCTCTGGCAACATATAACTCTTACCTGGCTGTGCCACTATAGGAGTGGATACTTTACGCGGTTTCATCCACTTTTTTAGATGCTTGATTGAATGCTCCACTTCAGTTACTACACCACCTAGCTCAGCCGTCCACGACTCCATATCACAACGACCTAGGTCTTTTTGCATCGCAGCAAAAATATCATCCTGGTTTTCAATGACCATCTTTTTGATTTGTTGAAGCTGCGCTACACGCCATGCAAATGCTTTAGTGCTGCCTTTGGAAAACGTGTTTTTTAATGCTTGGATCTTAGGAGCAATATCAGTAACTGATGTAGGAGAAACTTCGGTGGACTGAGTAGTAGTTTGCATCGAATACCTCTAGTGGTTTATTTCGTGGTTTATCTTATCCCATAAAAAGCCAAGAGGATCACCTGTGAATTGAATTAATTGCGCTGCGGCAAGATCTTAGGCTTGAAACTAGAAGGTGATGTTTGATTCAAAGATAAAAACTCACTATATTCGGAAACCAGTTCTGACACAAAACTCGAAAAATCACTCCGGCATTAAAAGTAAACTACTTTCAGCCGTTATAAATAAGTCAGTGCGGTATAAGGAAATAAAAGATGCAATTAATTCGCTCACAAATAAGAAACAAAATTTTACTGCTATTAATTTGTGCGATGTCGAGCATTGTTATTACAGTGTTTCTAGGTTTTTCGTCTATCAAAGACGCCATTTCTGATTATTCCGAAAACGTTAACGAAGAAGCGATAATCATGTTACAAGTCGCTGATTTGAATGTGCAGTTTAAAACCCAAGTTCAGGAATGGAAAAATACCTTAATCAGAGGAAATGATCCGCAACAACTTAGTAAATATTGGGATCGTTTTAATCAATCAGCCACAAAAATACAATCGAGTTATGAGCATTTATTACAGACCATGCCTAATGATGCTGCTGCAAAACAATACATACAAAAATTTGCAAAAAGTTACCCTGAGATGATATCCGCCTATCGCAACGGCTATGATGTTTTTATGGCCTCCAATCAAGACATTACAAAGGCTGATAGCAGTGTTTCAGGCATTGATAGGATACCAACAGAAAACTTAGTGTTAGCCGTAGATGCAATGAATAAAAGTATCCTAAGTCTCAAAACAACAAATCAGTCTAGGGCTCAATCAACCTTTTTATATACAAAAGCCAGCACTGTGATCATAGTTATTCTGATTTTGTTAGTGGTCAGCTGGTTCATGAACACCAGAATAATTTCTCCCCTTAAATCGATTACCCTAGCCTCGCAAAAAATAGCCAAGGGTGACTTTACTGACGACATCAACAACACTAACCCTGACGAAATTGGTCAAGTTTCCAGAAACTTTGTACAAATTCAGGTAGGCCTAAGCCGCGTTTTGAAGGAAATTGTTAATGATATAAAAGGTTTAGGAAATATTATTGAAAATACTTTCAAGGCATTCGAAAAAGTAAAATTGGGTTTAACCATGCAAACCCAAGAAACCTCAAGACTTGCTGACAACATGCAACAGTTGTCTGACTCAAATAATTCAGTAAGCGATGCTATTTCAGAAGCCAACACCTTAGTAAATGATAGTGCTGATCTAACCGATGCGGGCCAAGCTATGTTTAAAGATAACTTAACCACAAGTCAGAATATGCTTAAGGCCACTAATCACGCCTCACTTATTATTGCTGACTTAAAAACCGACACCGACAATATTGGAAATGTCGTTAACGTGATTAACGGTATAGCTGACCAAACCAATTTATTAGCACTCAATGCAGCAATAGAAGCTGCGCGAGCAGGCGAGTCCGGACGAGGCTTTGCTGTAGTAGCGGACGAAGTCAGAAGTTTAGCCACTAAAACTCAAGAATCAACCAAACAAATATCTGACAATATTACTAAGCTGCAAGAAGAAGCAGATAGCGCAGTACAAGCTATGTCCCAAGGTAAAGATCAAGCCGAAATTAGCTTAGCGCAAACAGAAAAATCACAAGAGTTTATTGATTCGCTACACAAAATCATCATGCAAATTAGACGTTTACATGGCGTTATTGAAGTAGAAATGGACGGACAGCTAGGGCAAACCGATACCATTGATGAAGCACTAAACAATATAGAGCTGCAGAATACACAGTCATTGCAAGAAGCTGAAATTATGGAAGAAACCTCGAAAAAACTCGAACTAATCTATCAGCATATTGAAAGCTCCATAAGCGAATTTAAGATCAAATCTTAGCGACACTATTTGGCACAGCTCCTAATACTATTATCAATAGCAACTTTAGAACTTCATTGGCAAAGGTCGACGTTTACTTTTGTCTCTAATCAAGAATTAGCAAATACGCCAACACTAACGTGATAGATAGTGTGTTGAAACAGTTTTTGCTGCGTAAAGGGTTGAATCACTATTCGCCCCGCACCAGAATATAGTCGGCGAGATTCACCACAACAACTTGTTTCTATTATCCAATAACTTAGCGATTCTATGCATTCTAAAGTCTATTTCGAAGGCCGTTATACCATTCACATTAACGCAATCGCACATTTTGATAAGTACAACCTTCCATAAATTCCTGAGCGCCCCAGTGACGATAAGCATACCGGGTTGCCTAAATTTGGATAAAAGCCTAGTTAAAGAGTGTAATTCTGTTCTTTCCAACAAGTATATTGAACACTATTTACTCACACAAAAATGAAGCCTAACGAAATACTTCAACAGTTTTAAATTTCACAAACCTTACCAAAATTGACAATTAGCTATTTTAATTCCATTATATTTCACTTAGAATCAAAATCGAAACATAAATAGGTTTCATATGACACCTTAAGTTTCAATGAAACAAATGCAGTTAGGTGACGGATGTTTTAGCTATTCCATTAGCAACACTAATGACACCTGTTTAAAAATAACAAGAAAAAATAGGCGTCTATAGATTATTAAGAATTAGGCATTCACCAATAAAAACATATAGCAGAGCAATAACTTATGAAAAATTTAAAATATATATTTGTACTTAGTTTATTGGTTACGACTTTAACGGGGTGTTGGGAGCAGAGTTTAGACAGCAATGTAGAGCCTGTAGATGAAGCCCTGGTAGCAGCGGTTGCTGCAGCAGAAGCAGCTGCCGAAGCAGAGGCCGAAGCTGCAGCCGAGGCCGCTGCAATTGCCGCAGCAGAAGCGGCCGCTGCGGCCGCAGCTGAAGCAGCAGCCAATGCTAATGTAGCACTAATCTCAGAAACAGATGATGATATAAGCCCTCTTGGTAATGATATAGATTATGTATCTTACAAAATAGTCGGCAGCGACTTAGTGATATCACAAGCCCACAAAGCACCTAAAGACGCTTGGCACACCATAAGGGTATATTTGAACACTGATGATAGTGATACAACAACTACACCTATGGGGGGTGGCGCGCCAAGTCTGACAGGTCTAGTTGCTGAGTATGGTTATATTTTTGAGTATACTGGTGAAGGCTGGAATACCTATAAAAAATACGTGGATCAAGGCATTTGGGCTGATGCTGAATCACTCGCAACCGCTACCGGTGGTGATACCGTACTGACAACTATCACCATCCCGCTAAGTGAAATTGGTGAGCCAGCAGACGTATCAGCACTTAAAGTCATGTTTGTAGGTACAGGTAGTGGCTGGGGAACAGACCAAGCGCCAAATGATGCAATGTTTCAATTCACCAAACCCACGGTAATAGAAATATCAGAGACAGATGATATCGGTATGCCAGGTAACGATATTGAATCGGTATTAGCCACGGCAGACGATACAAACTTAGTCATCACGCAAACTCATAAAGGCCCCAAAGACGCGTGGCACACCATCCGAATATATTTAAACACGGATGATAGCGATACCACTACTACGCCTATGGTTAGTGGAGCTGCCAGCTTAACTGGCCTAGTGGCAGAGTATGGTTATAGCTTTGAGTATACTGGCGAAGGATGGAATGTGTATAAACAAGACGTATCTGCCGGTACTTGGAGTGATGTTGAATCTGCAGCAACAGCAACAGGTGGTGATACTGCCATCACCGTAATGACTATCCCGTTAAGTGAAATTGGTAATCCCGCTGACCTAGCAACTGTCAAAATGATGTTTGTAGGCACAGGTAATGGCTGGGGTACAGACCAAGTTCCTAATGAGGTGATGTATGAATACTCTGCTGACTCAGAAACAATTGAGTAGCTAGTCGCACCTTAATGGTTAACTTACTAAAGTGGTGTCTTTTAACAGGCATCACTTTTATTTAGCCTACACGGGGTGAAACCTCTATCGCACTACATCTAGCTTTTTATCTAACTGCCTCATTGGCAATCTCGCCACATTATTTCCAGCACTCAGGTTGAGCCTGACAAAGACACAGCAGAGCAATAACTTATGAAAAACTCTAACAATATATTGGCTCTTGGTTTACTGCTTACCACTCTAGTAGGTTGCGGCGGCGGTAGCGGACAAAAAGCAGAGATTGACCAGCCCATAGCTCCTACACCAGAACCCACTCCCGAGCCAGAAACTGAACTTCTAGCCGGCTTTACCGTGATTAAAAAGCAATACATAAAATCTGAGGATGAGATTGCTAACCCTGGCAGAGGTTTTTATCAACACACAGAAACTCAAATGAGTTCCTTTAGTCCATTAAGCAAAGCCGAATTAATCGCAAATAGACACAATTATCGAGCCTCTGATGGGAGTTATAGCGTAAATAGCACCCTTATTTTACGAGCCTTTATTTTAGATAACTATGTGAGCAACCCTGTTTTGTCTAATGATACCTTGACCAACATTCAAAACGATTTTGATACTGCCAGAGAGGCAGGCGTTAAACTGGTGGTGCGTTTTTATTATCATAAAAATACCACTGCACCTTACGGCGATCCTGAAAAAAATATTATTTTGGCCCATATTCAACAACTAAACCCCATTTTGACTGCTAACGCAGATGTTATATTAGCGCTTCAGCAAGGTTTTATTGGTGCATGGGGTGAACAGTACTATACCGACAATTTTAGCCCCGCCGGCGATGTGACAGCCAGTTATACCGACCAAAACTGGATAGACAGAAATGAGATTCTTGAGGCTCTGCTAGCGGCCACCGCCGAGCCCACTATGCTGCAAGTCAGAACGCCACAGGCGAAACAAAAATTCATATACGGCGCAGCAGCCCCTATCACTTCAGGGCTAAATGGAACAACTGAGAGTTTAACGGCTGATGGCGCTTTTAGTGGCCAAGCCATTGCCCGCGTAGGTTTTCATAATGATTGTTTTTTAACTGACGCTTCTGATACTGGCACCTATGCGGATTATGGCACTGCCGGCGGACCAAAAGAGGGCAATGCAGTTGGTATATTTAAAAACTACCACAAGAATGACAGCCAGTTTGTGATTGTAGGCGGGGAAACCTGCAAAGACGAAAGTTGGGCAACGCCGCCTGTTCCCTATGCCAATGATTGCAGTGATAACATAGTAAATACTATGGACGAGCTTAACTATAGTTTCTTAAATAGTGATTATAACAACTCCGTCAACAATGATTGGACTGAAGGTGATGACGCCTGCATGGAAGAGATCAAAAATAAACTAGGCTACCGCCTAGCTATGACCCGCTCTACTGTAGTCACTGCAGCTAACGCAGGAAATTACGTGCCATTTTTATTATCCATTGATAACGATGGGTTTACCTCACCAGTAACACAAATGGAATTACGCCTGATTTTCAAGCATCAAACATCTGGTTTAGAAACGACCTTAGTTTTAGATACGGAACGCAATGATATACGCACTTGGTATCCCGGCACGACTGAGCTGGGCGAATATATTAAATTACCCGAAGATTTGGCCGTAGGCCATTACGACTTATCATTACACATCGCAGATATGTCAAATAATGGCGCAGTAGCCACCCGCCCCGAATACAGTATTCAGTTAGCAAATATTGACGCATGGGATGCTGAAACCGGTTATAACACCTTAAACCAAAGCATTACTGTTGGGGCTTTTGTTGCAGGTGAAGATAAAAACACTGAGCCAACAGCACCTTTAATTGAAACCAAGACCGAGCAGCCAACTGAGCCCGTCTCTGTAAATATATCAATTGATGGTGCATCTGATGATTGGGAAAACATTCCCACACTTGCTAGTGCTGAAAACCAACAAACGACGTCTTTAAAAGTGGTGGCTGATGAAACCTATCTATACCTCGCTATTACGGGTAACGATATGGGACCTTACTTCGATCTATTTATTAATTCTGACGGCGATAGCACCACAGGTTTCCAATCTTTTAATTGGGCGTTATCGGGCGCAGACTATTTAATTCAACAAGGTACAGACGGCGTGATTAACTTACATAAATCCACGGGCCCAGATTGGAGTTGGGAACAACAAACAACCATCAGTATTGAAGCAAATAGCAGCAATAGCTTTATCGAGTTAAGGATGGAAAAAGCCGATTTTGAAAGGCTCAACGGCACGATTAACGTTGGAGTAAATGACGTGGATGCCCAGTGGCAAGTGCAGTCTCGCTTACCGCTAGATTCAGAAGTTATGCCAGCTTATATTTTGCCTGAAAATGAGTAGTGCCTAAGATAAGCCGTGATGTGAAAAGCAGATAACCTGATTTTACTTAGCGGCTTTTTTGTATCTCAACAAATGTGCAGGTAAACAGGAATGGAGTTCCTGAAGTTAAGCCTAATAGTCGCCAATGAGCAGGTCCTGCAAAAACTCCAACCGTCAAATACCTCACTCAAAGTTTGGTAAATTTTACGTTTTATTTATTAGAAAACTTGATCATTTTTTAATGTAGAGCGCATATTCCCATCGCATTTTATTAAAAGAATAACTTGAAAATAGTTTTCACACTAACTGAGCGATCAATGGACATTGGCCTACCGCAATCGAACGCCTGCGTTGCCCAAATACAAGTAAGCAGCCGGTCAAAATTACACATTAACATCCATGCCGATCATCTAATGCGTTATTGACAGATCGGTTTCATGTTTCTACGCAATTAGCTCAAACAACTCGAATTTTTTATGGAACCGCCCGATTTGAAGGCACTCAATTTTCGCTCCAGACAAGCGCTAAATACGGTAATACTCTTCCTCACCATATTTTGTCGATTATCAACTTTCAAAAACTATTAACAATAATAGTCAGGACAGAAAACGAACATTTAGTTTGACCAAAAATTCTAGTTTTTCTTACACTATTCAAAGAAAAGCTTTTACTTTCTGCATTTTATAAGAGTTTCAGCCAATTTTCATACCTGTCTCCGCAACATAATTTTAACCTATCGTTAACCTTTAGTTGAAATTTAGTATTAGCTCTATTCCAACCAATACTAAACAAGTGAATCTTTATTAATGAACCGAGTTTTTTCTAACGCACCATATCAATGTGTTATCGCTTGTTGCCTAATGTTAATTAGCACTAGTCAGATATGGGCGACTGAAACTAATAGTAGCCTGAAACTATTTTTTCAACACCCAGGTGATAATTGGGAAAATGACTCTTTACCATTAGGTAATGGAAAAATCGGTGCAACTATTCTGGGTCATGTTGTTAAGGAGTCTATTCAGTTTAATGAAAAAACCCTCTGGACGGGTGGGCCTCATTCATCTACAGGGGACGGATATGGTTTTCCTCCCTATTCAACAGAAGACTATTTATCCCGCTTAACAACTATACAGCAAGAAATCAATATCAACGGTAGTATGCCCCCCAAACAAGTTGCAGAGGTGTTGGGTTATGATCTAAAGAACTACGGCAGTTACCAAAGTTTTGGTTACTTACATTTGAGTTTTGATGCGACTCACGCTAAATACACTGAGTACACGCGACAATTAGACTTAAACACAGCCATCGCCTCAGTTAGTTATTTGGTCAATGACATTCGGTACTTACGTGAATATTTCGTCAGTTATCCAGATAATAGTTTGTTGGTTAAAATAAGCGCTGATAAAGCAGGTAGCATTAATTTAGCAGCGCATATTAGCGTACCTAAAAATAGAACCAGTCAAACACAGTTTCTGCATAAAAATGAATTATTAACCAGTGGGCAATTAACAGATAATAAGCAGCAATATGCCGCAATCTTAAAAATCACTCATGAAAACGGCAATGTAAAACAGGAAGATGATCGGTTTGTAGTCGCCAATGCCGACTCAGTAGTTTTACAGTTAAGCGCGGTGACAAATTACGAATTACGCCACCCTAACTACATCGGTACTGATGCTATTAGCCGTGTGAAAAACAACGTAAATGCCAGTAAGGATCTTTCCTATGCAGAATTTAAACAGCGTCACTTATCTGATTATCAAACATTATTCTCACGAGTAAGCTTCGAGTTAAATCAAGCCGCGCCTATGGCGATGGATAAAATGGTTAATGGGTATCCTTTTGAAGATCCAAAATTAAATCAATCTTTAGAGCGTATCTATTATCAGTATGGGCGGTATTTATTGATTGCCTCTTCACGAGCAGGCAGCTTGCCCGCCAATTTGCAAGGAATATGGAACCAAGACATTCAAGCCCCTTGGAGCGCTGATTACCACTTAAATATTAATTTACAAATGAATTATTGGTTGGCAGATATGACCAATTTACCCGAGACATTACCTCCTTTGTTTGACTATCTAGACAATTTAATGATTCCAGGCAAACAAGCTGCTGAACAATTATTTAACTCTCCAGGATGGGTCGTCTTTTTAAATAGTAACCCTTGGGGCTCGATTGGGCTGATAAAATGGCCTACAGCGTTTTGGCAACCCGAAGCCGCTGCTTGGATGGCAAATCAATATTTTGACCATTACCTGTACACATTAGATAAAACGTTTTTAGCAGACAAAGCCTATCCCATCCTAAAAAGTGCCAGTGAATTTTGGATAAAGAATTTAGTACCTCACCCTAAAACAAAACAATTAGCAGTCAACCCAAGTTATTCACCGGAGAATGGGAATTTTTCTGCGGGAGCCGCTATGTCTCAGCAAATTATTTTTGACCTATTTATGAAAACGTTTGCAAGCGCAGAATTATTAAATGATACGGAGATGCTGAATATATTATCCGCGGCCCTAGAGAAACTCGATATGGGTTTAAAGATTGGCAGTTGGGGGCAATTGCAAGAATGGGCACAAGATTGGGATAAGGAAGACAACAAACATAGACATGTGTCACATCTATACGCCCTACACCCGGGGAGTTATATCTCCAAAAACAACACTCCAGAATTAGCCAAAGCCGCAGTCACTTCACTTAACGCTAGAGGTGATGGAGGAACCGGTTGGAGTAAAGCGTGGAAAATTAATTTCTGGGCGCGCCTGTTTGATGGCAATCGCGCCTATAAACTATTACAAGAACAATTACACTCTTCCACTCTGGCCAATTTATGGAGCAGTCATCCGCCATTTCAAATAGATGGTAATTTTGGCGCAGTATCCGGTATGACTGAGATGTTGTTACAAAGTCATCAAAACACAATTCATTTATTACCAGCCCTCCCCCAAGCTTGGCCAAACGGCAAAATCCAAGGACTTAAAGCCAGAGGGAATGTACAAGTGGCCATGAAGTGG
Source organism: Paraglaciecola sp. (assembly GCF_039964565.1). Classification (GTDB taxonomy): domain Bacteria; phylum Pseudomonadota; class Gammaproteobacteria; order Enterobacterales; family Alteromonadaceae; genus Paraglaciecola. Next base: position 311,699 of record NZ_JBDVXF010000044.1, on the reverse strand, counting down.
CATAACAATGCCTTACAAAAAGCGCGCATTACACCCTTGCAAAACAGCGAAATCAAGCTGAAAAACAGTCACTTTACGGATGCCCTAAGAGTGTTATCAAACGGCAAAAATATCCCGTTCAAAATCAATAATAAACATGAAGTCAGTTTTAGTACCTTAGCAAACCAAGAATACCTTGTATTGGTCAATCAACTAAGTCCAACCCCTAAGGAAAGTACACTACTAAAAGTCACTCTCAAATAAACTAAGAAACCAAAGTGAGAATACAAAAATGAAAAACATTCTAACAACTAACGTCAATAACCAATCGATATTTAGACGCTCTAAAGCGCAAATCAGCATTTTGGCCGCTTTGGGTTTATTAACCCCCAATATAGCTTTTACCCAAGAACAAAATGCTGAAGAAGAAAGCACCGAAGTCATTGAAGTGAAGGGACTTCGCTCTAGCATAGTCTCAGCACAATTAGTCAAAATGAACTCTGATAAAATTATGGATGGCATTAGTGCAGATGATATAGGAGCGTTACCCGACCGAAGTGTCACCGAGACATTACAACGAGTGGCAGGGGTAGCGATTGACCGCTATATGAGCCAAGGTGATCCTGAGCACTTTTCAGTGGAAGGCAATGGTGTAATTGTTCGAGGATTAACCCAGGTTCGCAGTGAATTAAACGGCCGTAGTACCTTCAGTGCAAACGGTGGACGTACACTGAGTTTTGGTGATGTGCCGCCTGAACTACTAAGTGCAGTGAATGTATATAAAAGCCCATCAGCAGACCAAATTGAAGGCGGATTGGCAGGTACTATTGACTTAGAAACGCGTCTACCTTTTCATAGTGATAAGCAACAAATTTCTTTTAACTTATCAGCAAACTACGGTGACAAAGTTCAAGATACCACCCCAGAATATTCATTTTTATATAGTAATTCTTGGGATACTGACTTAGGTAAATTTGGTTTATTAGCTGACGTAGCCTATTCAGAACTCTCTACTAGAAATGATTCAATGTACGTCCGCCCATTCTTCGCCCGCGATGATATTGCTGGAAAAGAAGGCAGCGCGGTATATATTCCTCGTGGAGCCGATTGGCGCTCCATGGACTTTAATCGAGAACGAACAGGTAATTACTTGGCGTTACAGTGGAAACCTAGCGAAAATCAAGAACTCACATTGACTTACTTCAACAGTAACTATGAAATGATGTGGGACGAAGATGCTATTTTTGTTAGCAACGATGTCACGGCTTTACAAGTAGATGCGAGTCAAAACCCTCAATATGACGCTAATGGTGTGATGACTGTAGGTAGACTGACCCAAGAAAATGGTATCAATATGGGGTCTGATATTCGTGTATCTAAAGAAGAGTCCGAAACCACCGATTTTGCATTAACTTACAAATATAGTGGCAAAGCATTTAACTTTAGCTTTGAAGCACAAAAAGTCGAAGCGACGACCAAAAAACTTGATTCAACCGTCGCTGTTGCCGTTAAAGTTCCCTATATTGATTTAGATTTAACTGGGTCTTTACCAACGGTTACATCAAATGCGGCCCATTTAGCCAATGAAGACAACTATTTTTGGGATTTCCTAATGGATAACCAAGTAGACAACAAAGCTGATATGACGGCATTTCAAGCTGACTTTGACTACTTCCTAGATAACGATGTGTTTCATACCGTTAGGTTTGGTGCTCGTTTTAGTGACTCTAGCTCAGATAACTTAGATAGCGGTTATAATTGGGGGGCTATAGGAAACTGGCTTATTGATGGCGGCGCGGTTATTAGTGGTGCCAACCCTTCAGCTTCTGACTTAAACCTTAATGAATTTAAAGACTTTTTCTCTGGTGATGTGCCTAGCCCTGCGAATATTTTTGCACCACTACGCAGCTATGCTGAAGGTTTCCCAGATAGTTATGCCGAAGTGAAAAGTAGAATCGAATATGTTGATTGGGCTCAAGGCGCAACTTGGCAACCTCGTAATCTTCAAGATGACCAATGGTTTAACGATCAATCTGAAAAAACCAAATCTGTGTATGCAATGGTTGATTTTAGTCTTGCAGATCTAGCTTACCCAGTACATGGTAATGTGGGAGTACGTTATGTCAAAACGGATAATGTTGCCCAAGGTCATGCAATCTTTGTTGATAGTTTATTGGTACCAGGTGGCGCCAATATTCCATTCGATGCTGAGCACTCATACGACAACGTATTACCGAGTTTAAACGTACGGGTAGAATTATCTGACTCGCTACTATTACGCTTCGCAGCAGCTAAGGCCATGGCTCGTCCAGACTTTAGTTCATTACAAGCACGAACGGTGTTTGATGTGACCTTCAAAGAAGAATCACGGAGTAAATTGGACCCTGAAGGTAATCCTATTGATGGTGCAAATATAGGCTTAAGCGACTTTGAATTTAGCTCATCATCATCCACTAATCCCAAGTTAGATCCAATGGAATCGACCCAATTTGATGTATCGTTAGAATGGTACTACGAAGAAGGTAGTTCGGCTTATTTAGCTTTGTTTACAAAGGATATAACAGGTTATCAAGTCACTGAGTTTGGCAACGAAACTCAAAATATAGCGGATGTAGGTCCAGTTGATTTTGTCACTCAACGACCAGAGAGTAGCGGCTCTGCCGATATCAGCGGTTTTGAACTGAGTCTAAACCACTTCTTTACTACTTTACCCGCGCCTTTCGACGGCTTAGGCATACAAGCAAACTACACCTATGTTGATAGCTCAACTGAAATTGAACCAGACGGAGCCCCTCTTGACACAGACGGCAGCAACTATGGCACTCAACCCTACAAAGGGCTGTCAAAAAATGCCTACAACTTAGTTGGTATATATCAAAAAGGTCCCCTTACTATGCGTTTAGCCTACAATTGGCGAAGTGAGTTTTTAACATCAATTGGCGCTAATGGTTTCAACGGTACCACTCGTATTTCCTCTGAAGGCTTTGTCAGGTCATCAGACGCAGAAGGAGCAGATAGTACTTGGCGTTTACCCATATTTAATGAAGCCGCTGGTTATCTAGATGGGTCAATTTCCTACGCCATTAACGATAACATTACGGTATCTCTTGAAGCCAACAACTTAAGCAATACCATCACTAAAAATACCATGCGTCAAAATGGTGCCGGCGATCATTACTCTGCCTACCATCAAAATGACACAAGGTATGCCTTATCTTTAAGAGGCAATTTCTAAAGAGTTCAGTTTTGTGTGTGGGGTAGTGTTCATTGTACCGAGAGCGCCGAGCTTTTGGTGCGGTGTTCACTGCCCATTTTAAGCAAATGTTAAAACTAAATGTTATCGGAGGTACTGTGCAATCTACTCCAATTAAACACATTGTCATTGTTGGAGGTGGTACCGCAGGTTGGATGGCAGCGGCAGCATCGGCGAATCGTTTACCCAAAGCATTTTGTAAAATCACTCTGATCGAATCAGATAGTATTGGCACCGTAGGTGTAGGTGAGTCCACCATTCCGCATATACGCCAATTTAATCAAACCCTAGGTATAGATGAAGCAACCTTTATCAAAGCAACAAATGCTACGGTAAAGCTAGGAATTAAATTTGATAATTGGGGAGAAATAGGCCAAAGCTATTTTCATCCATTCGGTGAATATGGAGAAATAACCAAGGGCATCGAGTTCCATCATTATTGGCTTAAAGAACAAGCCTTAGGCAAGTGCAGTTCCATAGCGGACTATTCTATTGCGGCTACTTCAGGTCTTAATGGAAAATTTCCTGTATCAACCCAAGCCAAACAAACCCAGTTTTCAGATTACAATTATTCATACCATATAGACGCTACCAGCTACGCGCGGTTTCTACGAAAATATAGCGAAACTAGAGGTGTCGTCAGAATCGAAGGTAAAGTTAGCAATGCCCACAAACATCAAAATGGTTTTTTGCGGAGTGTTGAACTAGAAAATGGCCAAACAATAGAAGCAGACTTTTTTATTGATTGTAGTGGCTTTAGAGCACTATTGATTGAAAAACAAATGCATAGCAAGTTTATAGACTGGAGCGAGTGGCTGTTAACCGATAGTGCAGTTGCTGTGCAATGCGAGCGGAATATACCGCTCCATCCCTACACTATCGCCTCCGCGCAATCAGCCGGCTGGCAATGGCAAATACCGTTACAACATCGAATGGGTAACGGATACGCCTATAGCGCTAAACATATAAATGATCAACAAGCGACGGATCAACTTATGTCGTCACTAACAGGAAAAGCCACAAGCGAACCTAGGATCATTCGATATAAGCCAGGTCGAAGAGAATGCAGTTGGGTCAAAAATTGTCTATCAATTGGACTTTCTAGCGGATTTTTAGAACCCCTTGAATCCACCAGTATCTATTTAATTCAACAAGGAATCAGTAAATTTTTAGAGCTATTGCCCAACAAAGATTGTGCTCAACCCATAATCGACGAATACAACCAAGCCCTGAGCCACTCTTACGAAGTTATTCGTAACTTTATTATTCTACATTTTCACCTAAATCAACGTAGCGACTCAGAATTTTGGCGATATTGTCAAAACATGTGCATTCCAGAGGAGTTAAAAAATCGTTTAGATTTATTTGCTGAATCAGGTAGGACAGATATTAGTCAGTTTGGTGTTTGGCCTGCGGTGTGTATTGGTCAAAACTTGCGGCCTAAATACTACGACTCAAGACTCGATACATTTGGTAATGATGAAATATTGCAGTATATGCAACAAACAAAATCAAAGATTAGTCATGCTTTAGCCAACATGCCTTCAGCAGAAGAGTTTATAGCTGACAGACTTAAAATTGCCCAAGAAGCGAAGGTATCGATTTAATGACTTATGCCAATACTAGCATTCAAAACAATGACCCCATTAAAAATATAGTAGTTATTGGCGGTGGTTCGATAGGTTGGTCGGCGTCTGTGGGTTTAGCCCGTGGATTACAAGGACAAAACTGCCAAATTAGCGTGGTAGATCTTCCCACAATTGAACCAGCACTTATCTCAGCTGCCCCCCACATTTTTGACTACCACAAAATTTTAGGTATACAAGAAAAGTCCTTACTGCAATCTGGTCATGGAAAGCTCACTTTGTCTCAGGGTTTTAAAGGATTTGATGCAGTTCATGAAGAAATATTTAATGGCTACGAGAACAGCTTACCGGAATTTTGCAGTATAGAATTACACCAAGTGTTGAATTGGCTGAATATAAATGACTATACGCCTTATTCACTGGCCTCTAGTGCATCCAAAGCTAAACGTCTTGCATTACCTAAGAGTGGCGTCGACCCTATCCAATCGAACTTTACTTGTGGCATGAATATTAATAATGCTGTGTATACGAAATTTATGCAGGGAGCAGCCGGACAGTTGGGCGTAAAAAGATACTCTGGCGCAATTTCAAACATTACAACCCATGCAAGTAACGGGTTCATTAATGAACTCACCCTAACAGATGGCACTGTTATCAAGCCAGATCTGGTTATTGATAATAGCGGTTTTGAATCGCTAATCATGGCTAATACCCTCAAGGTAGAATACACACATTCGCCCCTAAATTCGGTCATAAATAGGCAGGTTTCTAGCCAAAAAAACACTAGCTGTACTGCGCTACCCTATGCACTGCATAGCATTCATGAACTTGGTTGGATGGAGTCAGTCGTAATGAATAACCTCGAAACGACCACCTTGCGTTATGATTTGACCAAGGTAAATGACCATACCGCTAAACAAGCACTATGTGATATTACCGGCCAAGAAGAACAGCAAATACACAACACTCCATCTGGGCAACGCACCTCATTCTTTTACAAGAATTGTGTGGCCATAGGTGACGCAGCTGGATTTGTAGGATCTCCATCAGTTGAAAACCTAGTCATGTCACAACGCATGATCAGCAAATTACTCGATCTTTTTCCTAACAAAGCCTGCCTTGAGGCGAACCAAAATGAATATAACCGAAGAGTAGCCAAAGACTTTGAACAGGCTTTTGACTATTTGCATATGCACTATTTATGGGCCGCTAAAACACACCAACAAGTGCCTTGGCTGCAAGCGCTGCCAGAGCTAAATTCTCGGTTGCAACAAAGCATAGATCTTTTTAAAAGTAGTGGACGAGTGGCGTATGATTTAAACCCACTTATTCCACGTCAACGGTGGATTAATTTACTGCAACGCAGCTTTAAAAATGACGGGGCTCATGACCCACTACTAGGCTCGCTTCCCCAAGAAAAAGCCCACACCTTTCTACGTCAAATTGAAAACAAAATACAAATACTGATAAGGGAATTTAGAGCCTACAACTAAGGTTATGCCAACTTAAAAACAGCCATTAATGAAATAAGTCATTGAATAACAGATATACGGAGTTTCCTCTTTGAAAACAAATTTTTCACCCTTCAAACAGAAGACCAACCTTTTGAGTCTAATTTTTCCCTTTTTAGCATTGAGTCTAAATGCGTGTACTTCGGCAGATTTCTCAAATATGCCATCGACTGTGGATCATGTCTCTCTTCCTAAAGTTGTCACAGTAAAGGGTAAACATGCCTTTTTAGTGGATGATAAGCCCTACTTGATTTTAGGGGCACAAACTAATAATTCAGCAAATTACCCTGCAGCCCTCCCCATGGTGTGGCCGGTAGTTGAAAAACTTCATGCGAATACCTTAGGGATCCCCATCGCGTGGGAACAGATAGAACCTGTAGAGAATCAGTTTGATTTTAGGTATCTCGACTCCCTTATCGCTCAAGCCAAAGAGCATGATGTTCGCCTAATTTTGTTATGGTTTGCGACATGGAAAAACAACGCTCCGCATTACGCACCAGCTTGGGTTAAGTTAAATAATAAACGTTTTCCTCGTGTCATTACCAAGGACGGCGAAACCCTTAATTCTCTCTCACCTCACGGACAAAACACACTGGAAGCCGACAAAAAGGCATTCATCAGGTTAATGACCTATTTAAAAGAGAAGGATCCGCAACATCAAGTCATCATGGTGCAAGTACAAAACGAAGTAGGTACCTATGGTAGTAAGCGGGATTTCTCTCCCCTGGCTGAAAAAGAGTTTCAAAAAAATGTGCCTGCCTCTCTGGTGCAAAAATTGGGTTCCCAAAATGGTTCGTGGAAAAGTGTATTTGGTGAAGATGCGGATGAATTTTTTCATGCGTGGCACATAGCTCGCTACGTCAATGAAATAGCTTCAGCTGGAAAAAGTATCAAGTCACTCCCTATGAATGTAAATGTGGCGTTACGTAATCCATTCAACCCGGGTGACGGTTATTCTATGGGCGGTCCCACTGACAATGTCATTGACTTATGGAAAGTAGCTGCACCTGAAATTGATATGATTTCGCCCGACATTTACTTTCGAGACCATAAAACAGCCAGCAAAGTATTAGAACTTTACTCTCGTGACGACAACCCACTATTTGTGGCTGAAATAGGCAACGACCAACCCTATGCACGATATTTTTGGTCTACCTTAGGTGAACAAGGGATTGGCTTTGCGCCCTTTGGTATGGATTATACTGACTACGCTAACTTTCCATTAGGGGCTAAATCTGTCACTGATGAAGTGCTAGCCCCCTTTGCTGAAAACTATGCGTGGATAAAAGACTGGGCGTCTAAGTGGGCAGAGCTAAGTTTTAATAATCAAACATGGGGCGTGTCTGAACCCAATGATTCCGTTAAAGACAAAGCCGTTTGGAATGCAAAAACATCTGCCATTTCTGCTCAAGAAAATGGCAAAAATTTCACTCAGAATCTAGATTTAGGCTTATGGAATGCTGAGATTACCTATGGCCGTGCGATGTTTTGGATCGATCCACCTACTGGTAATCACCCTTCTTCTGGCGGTGCGTTAATCGCCAAACTTGCAGATAACGAATTTCTTGTAACAGCCATGCGCGCTCGCGTGACCTTTACTCCATCTGACGAAATTAAAGATAGCCCTTATATGATAGAACGGGTGGAAGAAGGTTATTTCAATCATCAAGGAGAATGGGTGATGCAACGTGTTTGGAACGGCGACCAAACTGACTGGGGACTTAACTTCACTTCAAATAGACACATTTTAAAAATCAAACTAGCTACACATATCTTGTAGCAGGCCTATGCTGGCCATGTTTTAAATAACTCAACTCAATAAGAATGATTATGAAACCTCAAATAACAATACCGCTAACAGTCGCCACCTTTATAGTTTTCTCTAATTGCCAACCTACTGCTAGTGATAAAGAGATCGTACACAACAACAAAATCCCCTTATACCAAGGAGTTCCTCTGCGCACATGGCAGATTGAGATAAATAATGACCAGCAAACTCAAGTAATAACAGGCGCAAATAGTCAGTTACCTGACCAAACGGTGTTAGCAAAATCAATTAACAAAAATACACAAAACGATGCCCTGCAATTGACCTTTAACGATACTTGGTACGCAAGTATGTCATTCACTGGCGGTGAACCATTAGATTTATCACAGTTTATGTCCACTGGCGTTGTGTCCTTTGATATTCGTCTCGACGATATAAAAAATGCAGCATTAGATCTTAAGATGAGTTGCGGCAAAAACTGTGAAGCAAGCGTTAGATTAAGAGAGTGGGCCCTTGAACAAGATCCGACTAAGTGGCACCACCTAGCTATTCCTCTTAATTGTTTTACCCAAAAAGGGGGGGAATTTTCAGCCGTGAATCAACCTTTTACCTTAGTTACTGGTAACCAAGGTAAACTCAGCATAGGTAATATTGAAATTATACAAACGGGCGTTGCGAATTTTAGCTGCCAAGATTTGAGTCAGATATCTACAACGCCAGCAACCCTAAATGAAAGTTGGTCAGTTGATTGGTGGTTACCCCGTCATAAAGAAAAACTCGCAAAGCGCTCGCAAGAAGTTGAGTTACTTATGATAGGTGACTCTATTACCCATGGCTGGGAAGATAAAGGCAAAACTGTTTGGGATAAAGAGTTTTCAGACATCAATACCATTAATTTAGGCTTTGGTGGTGATAGAACTGAAAATGTACTCTGGCGTTTAGAACATGGTGCTATAGACAATATCGCCCCCAAGTTAGCTGTTATCATGATTGGCACCAACAATACGGGCCATAGGCTTGATCCTCCAGAAGAAATCTACCAGGGTATTGATGCTATAGTCGAAAAAATTCAGCAAAAATTACCCAAGACTAAAATTGTAATATTCTCGATTTTTCCAAGAAGTGCCCAAGCCAATGACAAGTTGCGAATTAACAATAATCAAAGCAACCAATTGTTAGGTAAACTCAAAGACAAATACCCGCTAGAAGTGCTAAATATCAATCAGGATTTCTTAGATGCCAAGGGCAATTTAAGCACAGAGATAATGCCAGACTTACTGCACCCAAACGAGCAAGGTTACCAAATATGGGCCAACAAATTAAAGCCTGTTTTTGCTAAGTATATCACCGCTGAGTAGCACTGAATAAACCGGTATACCGTAGTTATTTTGCTTTGCAATAAATACGCTATAGGCACAACCATTAACATCTAAAGCAGGGCTTATTTATGCACCAACAAGGGTAATCTATGTTGACACAAAACCAATACCTTGTTTAGATGACAGCATATTAAATTAAGGGCTTTTAACACTCAAAATGCTCAAGTTTTATAAGAAAGCATTCATATTTTTTATTGCGCTACTTTTCATCACATCTAGTGTCGGTTACCTCTCTGTTAAAACGACCTTCTTACAAAGTCAGCTCATTCCCAAAAACACCAGTATTTTCCCCTGGCATACTCAAATAGGCTCGGATGCAGAAGATGGCGGTCAGTCAACAGTCAATATCATAGATAGCTTATTTAGTTTAAACTTTAATATTAAAGTGAGTAGCTCGGTGCAATATCCGGTTGCCATGACAGAGCTGGTATTCGAAGATAAAACAGGTCAATGGTCTTACGTTGATTTTTCTAGGTTTGACTCGATTAGTTTTAGTGCCAAATGTGAACCCGAAAATGTACTAACCTTTGCCCTGTACACGGAAGACGATCAGATCACAAATGTAGACGATAAACGCTCTTATCGGATATCAACCTCCTATTTTTCTTGTGATCAAAAATGGCAAGACTTCAACATAGATCTCACTCGACTAGAAACACCAGAGTGGTGGTATAAATGGTTCGATCACGAGTTGAGTAAAAAAGAATATAACCTACAGAAAACCGCCAGACTTTCTTTTGGCAGTACCATTCAATCCCCCAAAGACGTTGAGTCTAATATTCACATCAATAACTTACAATTGCATGGCCGTGATTGGTTTTTTCTATACGCATTTGCCGGGCTTTTTGCTTGTATCTGGATTGGCAGTATTGTTTGGTTACACAGAGAATACACTAAAGCGCTGCTATCCGATTTAAAAGCAAAAATACAAAAAGACCGTCCCCTTGTAGCCTATCAACAACTTACTATGGAGCCACAAAAAAACAAAGAAGCGTCAACCATATTGCGGTTCATGGCAACTGAATATGCAAACATGGATTTACATTTAGATACTATGGTTCAAGAGATAGGAATTAACAGAAACAAAATTAACGAAATACTTAAAAACGAATTGGGTTATACCTTTAGTGCCTACCTTAATAAACTTAGGTTAACCGAAGCGGCTAGATTATTGTCAACTCAAAAATCCGCTAACATTTCAGAAATTGCCTATTCGGTTGGTTATAAAAACGTCCCCTATTTTAACAAGTTGTTTAAATTGGAGTACGATTGTAGTCCGAAAAAATTTAAGGATACCTACTTAACCTGAGCTCAGGATACTTAGATAACCAATCTTCATACAATCAAGATTAAGTATTTGTTGAATCAAACATGGGTATTCTATTGCGAATTCGAGCAACCCAGGGTAAGTCCATTTAAAACCCGCCAAAAAGGGAAAACAAAAGGTATTATTGTCAATTTTGCGACAAAAACTAACACTATCTGCATAATTCAATAGTTATTACGGATCCTGCTATACCCATAACTCAAAGTGGCAATAAACTGGTTTTATAAGTCTAAGTCGCTATTGCTATCACACAACAAGAATCAAGCAACTATGATAAAAACCTCTCAAATAAAGACGGCTTTGTTTTCAGTCATGTTAATTTTTGGCATTACAGGCATAAGCAGTTGTGGCAGTTCGGGAAGTGCTACCCCGTCAGATACATCTACTGTGATAACTCCTCCGGTTGTGTCCACTCCAATAGAGCCAACCGCACGTTACCCCGATTACAACTCCAGCCCTTTACCTGATGACAGCTCAGGTATGGAAAGTAATGCTCAACAATTAGCGGCTAACATGACCTTAGGTTGGAATATTGGCAACACCTTAGAAGCCATTGGTAGCGAAACCGCTTGGGGTAACCCACTCATTAGCAGGGATCTAATTCAGTTAGTCAAAGACAGTGGATTCAACGCTATCCGTATTCCTACTTCTTGGGATCAGTACTCTGATCAAGAAACAGCTGAGATTGAGGTAACTTGGCTTAATCGTGTAAAAGAGGTGGTGCAATATTGTGTCGATAATAATTTGTACGTCATCCTTAATATTCATTGGGATGGAGGCTGGTTAGAAAACAATATTACTACAGAAAAACAACAAGAAAACAATGCTAAACAAAAAGCATTTTGGCAACAAATAGCGACTCACTTAGAAGAGTTCGATGAACATCTAATTTTTGCCAGTGCCAATGAACCCCATGTTGAAGACGCTGAACAAATGGCTGTTTTATTGTCATACCATCAAACCTTCGTAGACACAGTGCGTGCAACAGGTGGTAAAAATTCCAATCGAGTTTTAGTGGTACAAGGTCCAAAGACCGATATCGAATTAACCGATCAACTATGGGGTGACATGCCTAACGATTCAGTCACCGATAGACTAATGATGGAAGTGCATTTTTATACACCTTATCAATTTACCTTAATGAACAAAGATGAAAGTTGGGGAAATCAGTTCTTTTATTGGGGAAAAGATTATCAATCTGTCGATGATACTCAGCGTAATACGAACTACGGTGAAGAAGCCGCGGTCGACCTACTATTCAAATCAATGAAGGAGAAATTTGTTGATAAAGGAATCCCTGTTATTTTGGGAGAATACAGTGCAGTGCGCCGTAATGGGCAACTAACTGGCGAAGCATTAAACTTACATTTAGCCTCTCGAGCTTATTACCACGAATATGTCACCCAACAAGCAATAATGAACGGACTGGTCCCTTTTTATTGGGACAGTGGTGGTTTAGACACTTTTGCAGCAGGTATTTTCGATCGTAGTGACTTAACAGTATTTGACCAACAAACATTGGACGCACTTCTCAAGGGTGCCATCACTCCTTAACTAGAGTTTGTGCTCTTCCAATCCTAAAGGCCTGATGAAATTTATCGGGCTTTTTATTACTCAAACCACTTCCCAATTCACTTTGATTTATCAATTAAACCCATGTTTAATTTACAAATTCTAAATCAAACAAAAATTAAAAGGATTAGTCGTTAATTTTTCTTTCACTATTCAAATAAAAAGTATCACTTTCTGCATTTTATAAGGGTTCCAGTCAATTTTCATACCTACCTTAGTCAACATATCTTTAACCTAGCGTTAACTTTACACAAACACCTAGTTGACGCTACTGGGTCAGAAATTAAACAAGTGATCATAATGACTCGACTCTTTTTAAATTCGCCTTATATAAATTTAGTCACTTATTGTTTAATCATATTAAGTTCGAGTCTGTTAGCTGCGAGGAGTATAGGTAAAATAAAACTTCATTTTTCCTAAAATCAAAATACATGAACCCTCATATTTTCTAAATTGACATCTATTTTATAATCTTAAGGGAGTGAAAACCCGCTATTTTTCGTCTACTAATCAACTGCCTTACATCATTCAGAATTTAGAAAAAGCGCTTCTCGCTGTTGTGCAAACCAGCTCTGAAATACTCACGCTGTTAGCCGAATTCTTTATACGTTGTTAGTTATGTTCACTTATACACTTAGTGTTTGTTAACGCTATGAAACATACTGCTCACTTTGCGGTATCTAAAGGTAAGGTTACTTCTTACTAAAATAAATGATTTGCTAAATAGGCGGGCTAACCCACCAAAAAGCAATAGGGGAAAGACAATGCTAAACAAACATAAATTTTCGTTACTTATCGGTGCCTTGATCAGCCCGATGGCACTCACTGCTGCAGAAATGGAACCATGGCAGAAAGCCGAAGTAACAGAGGTTTGGGAGCCTACACCAGAGATCGTAACGGTCGATAAAAATAATATACCTTCAGATGCCACAGTACTGTTTGACGGCACGTCTTTAAATCAATGGCAAAGTGCGAAAGAAGGCGAAGCTAAATGGTTACTTAAAGACGGTGCCATGACAGTAGTGGCTGGTACCGGCGATATTAAAACCAAAGCGACATTTTGTGATGCCCAATTACATGTTGAGTGGAAAATGCCAACCCAAATCACCAACGAAAAAGGTGAGTTGTTAACAGGACAGGGCCGCAATAACAGCGGGGTTTTCTTGCAGCAGCGCTATGAAATTCAAATACTCGACTCGTATAACAATAAAACCTATGCCAATGGTCAGGCTGGTGCAGTGTATAAACAACATATTCCTCTGGTAAATGCCACTAAGGCGCCAGGCGAATGGCAAAGTTATGACATTATTTTTACCGCACCAGTGTTTGATGCGGCTGGAAAATTAAAGTCCAAAGCAAAAATGACAGCCTTGCATAATGGCGTGCTAGTGCAGAATCACGTTGAAATACAAGGTGTCACTGAGTGGATCGGAGCGCCAACATATAGCGCTCATGGTTGCGATTCCATTCGTTTACAGGATCATGGAAACCCAGTGAGCTTTCGTAATATTTGGATAAGAGAATTATAAACAAATAATTTAACAGCCTCGACTTACCAGCAGTCGATTGTATAAGTAAAACAGATTCGAGAACCTTAGAATGAAAATAATTACCCTTCTCCAGCTTACATTGGTCCTAAGCATATTTAGCCATAATGTGGTTGTCGCAGATGTTTCGCAGCAGTTTAAAGACAACCCAGACTGGTCAATGGCCAGTGCTGTTAGTGCAATCGACAATAAACTACAAATAGCCGCTGCTACTGAGAGTGACAATTCAATATTTGTGACCACTGGAAGCAGTAAACCTTTAGAACATAAATCCTACTTAGGTGATGCGTTAATCAGTCTTGAATATTTATTACCTAAAGACGGTAGAGCTTTTTTAGTGGTGCAGCGCCGCTATGATGTTTTGATGCCGGCGAATAACAACGAATGGCAACATATGCAGGTGAAATACCGTACTTCACGATATGACGATGCTAGCAACAAAGTCGACCCAGCAATGGTGGTAGAAGTGAAGGTTAACGGTAATGTTGTAGAAAAAAATGTCATTTATACAACCTTTAGTCAACATGCGTTAACCAATTGGGATAATCCTATGGATGGTTTGGCAATTGTGGCGGATGGCAATCCTTTAGCGCTGCGCAATGTGAGTGTGCAACGAGCTGATTTTTCTGCAATAACGCTACCGGTGGAATCGGGCGGGGATACCAATGAGGCCGAGTTAATCGATTTTGTGGCTACGGGTAAAGATAGTTTTGAGTCTGTTGGCTGTAATGTTTGTCACAGTGTTGATGCGGCAAACGCGCAAGCGACTACTGGCCCTAATTTATATGGGTTGTTTACCCTCACCCCAAGAGAACGAGAAATTGTGGAAGGGGGGGAAAACCATCGTTTCCAAATAAAAGCGGATCGAAAGTATCTTCATACCAGCATCCGTACACCAGCTTCTCAATTGGCGGTCGCTGAACATGGTAAAAACGCAGGCCAAGCTTATATGCCAATTATGCCGGCGTTTTCAAAGCAAGTGTTAAATGACCAGCAAGTCGATGCTATTGGTGCCTATCTGGCCACACTTAACTCAGGAGGCGCACAAGGGCCCGTAGTTAAGTTAATGTCTCAAGAAGGACAGGCTGAATACGATCCGCTAAAGGATGATTTACAACTATTGGTAGACCGCCGTACTCGAATTCAACGTGGCCCCCTCGAAGGTACTTCAGGTCGCGCTATTCATGTAGGTCAGGTTAATAGTATTAATTACAGCTTTGACCCACGCATACTTGGAATCAGTAAAATATGGCAAGGCGGTTATTTAGACATGGGGGGGGAGTTCCAAAACCGAGGAGGTAAGGGTTTAAAAACCGGCTATCAAAGTATGGAAATTAACATGGGTGCGCAAAATGTATTAATGGCACCTTTGAATCAAGCGGGTCAGCCTATTGATTTTACTTTCCAAAGTGCAATATTTGGTGATAAAAAACGCATTTTAGCCGAACTATATTCAAAAGAAGATCATGTGGATAAGTTAGCTAAAGTGAATGCCCAATTTAAAGGCTATGACATCGATTCTTCAAAACCTGCTGCCGCACCAGTATTTCATTACCGCGTGGGCAACAATGAATTATCTGTCAAAACTGAGATTGACAGTAAAGGCCTAGTCAAAGTGTTTGTTTCTGGGACATTACAAAACAGTCAAAGCTTTGCAATTAACAATGAATTACTGTCAGACCTGAATGTCTCCAGTGGTACCTTGGAAAAAGGTAAATGGACCTTAGCGAACGGTGAAGTTAACGGACTACTAACCGCAAAAATACCTGTTTCCAGCAATCCATGGAAAGCACCTAAATCTACTTTTGATTTTATTCAGCAACCTTTAAAAGTGCAAGCTGCAGAAGCCAATATGCCTGCAGGGTATAGTATTGAAAACTATTATGCGCCTAAAGACCATTATGGACGTGAGCAGTTATTTGAGGCCTTGGGGCTGGCGGTAGCCGAAGACGGTACCATAGTAGTCGCAACTCGCACTGCCGGTATTTGGCGACTGAAAAACAACCAATGGACTCGTTTTGCTGAAGGCACTTTTGATAGTCTTGGTGTACAAATCGAAGATAAACATGGCTTGCAGTTGGTAGTGGGCCAAAAAGCAGAATTAACCCGGATTTCTGATACTAATGGTGATGGCATTGCTGATAGTTACCAAACTATGTTTGATAGCTTTAGCTACCACGGTAATTATCATTCCTATATGCATGGCCCAGTGCGTGGCGGTGATGGCGCTTATTATCTAAGTATCAACTTAGCTGATGGGGGTGATGGTGGCGCGTATAACGCTGGAGGACCTTATATGGGTTCAGCTGGTGGCTATGCTGGCTGGCATTTCCGTGTTGATCAGAAAAATAGTGCTCAGACCTGGGCGAATGGTATGCGAAGCCCAGCAGGTATAGGCACTGCACCGGATGGAAAGGTATGGTATTCGGATAATCAGGGTGAGTATATGGGCACCTCGAAAATCTTTATTGTGGAAAAAGATGGTTTTTATGGCCATCCATCGAGCCTAGTTGATTTGCCTGGAATGACCCCTGACTCCCCTGAAATCTTATGGGAACAAGTGTTAGATAAAAGGGTCAAGCCGATCATTTTGCTACCTCACAACCGAGTAGCGAATTCGCCAGGTAACCCTGCATGGGATACCAGCAAGGGTAAATTTGGCCCTTATTCTGGACAAATGCTGATGGGGGACCAAACACAGTCTAATTTGTTTCGTGTTGCTACTGAACAGGTAAATGGTCAGATGCAGGGCAGTGTCATGCCGTTTATCGATGGCTTGGAGTCTGGTGTGATGCGGCCAGTATTTTTAGACGATGGTAGTTTGTTGTTAGGACAAACTGGCCGTGGTTGGCAAGCTAAAGGTGGTCATGTTGCCAGCTTGCAACGCGTGATGTGGGATGGTAAAACTATCGCACCAGCTATTAAGCAACTGCTGGCTACTGATAAAGGTTTTACTGTACAGCTAACCCAACCAATAGCTAATTCTGTTAACGTGGAGACATTACTTAAAGCGATTAAACTGGATTCGTGGGTATACCATGATGCTCCGAGATATGGTTCAGATGAAATGGGGCATCATCAAGAGGCTGTAAAAGCGCTAAATGTGAGTGATGATCGCCAATCGTTTACTATAGAATTGGCCACCTTGACTCACCCTTCTGTGCATCCTCAACAAACGGCGCGGGTGTATCACCTTTTGTTACAGTCTAAGGCTTTATTTAATCTAGTGAGTTCTGAAACAATGACGGCTTACTACAGTTTATATTCATTTTCTAAATAGGAGCGATAGGCTCTCATTCGATTTCTGCCAGCTTTCGCTGGCACTTTTTGAATTACCTGAGACTTGTTTTGAAATGACTTTATCTTGGGTTAGCCATTAGTATGGTTATGAACATGTCGGTTTAAGTCGAAGAAAACAATATTATTGAAAACCGCATTGTCACTGACAGTTATAGTGCCGTTGAACAAGCACAAATTACATACGAACCTGGTATCCCGGAACTACTGAAGTGGGCGAGTATGTAAAATTTCCCGATGATCTAGCCTTAGGTCAGTACGACTTATCATTATATATTGCTGATGTGTCAAATGACGGCGCAATAGCCACCCGCCACGAATACAGTATTCAGTTAGTGAATATTGACGCATGGGACGCTGAAACCGGTTACAACACCTTAAATCAAAGCCTTGATGTTGAGGCTTTTGTTGCAGGTGAAGATAAAAATACAAAACCAACTGAGCCTTTAATTGAGCCCGACAACGAACCCGAAAATGAGCCTGTAAATATTGCTATATCAATTGATGGTGCATCTGATGATTGGGAAAACATTCCCACACTAGCTAGTGCTGAAAACCAACAAACGACGTCTTTAAAAGTGGTGGCGGATGAAACCTATCTATACCTCGCTATCACGGGTAACGACATGGGACCTTACTTCGATCTATTTATTTATACTGACGGTGAAAGCGGCAGCGGATTTCAATCCTTTGATTGGCCGATATCCGGCGCAGACTATTTAATTCAGCAAGGTACAGACGGCGTGATTAACTTACATAAATCCACTGGTACAGGTTGGAGTTGGGGCGGGGAAACCTCTGCTCTAACAAATAATTCAGCCTTACTTAGCGTTTCAAATCGCCTTATTTGCCATTTCTTACATTAGCTGGCCAATAGCTACAATGGTGGTTATTTAGCTGAACTCTAATTGAGCGACATATACCTTTCATCTATGCATGTCTTTATTAGTCGTCAGGTTCAAAATTTTCTTTTTTTGTAGACCAATCATCACCTCATATGAATAGAAATTATTGTTCTTAGGCTTCGGACTGCTGCATATTATACCTGAAGTATAATCATCATCGGCAAATCCATCCTTAAAATAGACACGGGCTCCAATTTTGAATATTCCACTGAGCGAAATTGGTGTAAGAAAATCAGGGAGATAAGTAAGTCTTTCTCTTTCATACTAAAATTTCACTTGCGTATTCCTTAGTGATATCAGGTACTCAATGTTAGGCCTTGTCAAATTCAGTTTGGACTGAATCGGATTATGATTTAACCCTTTGTCTTCATTAACCATACAGTTGTTACTTATCACAGGTACGCCTGATTGATTACGAGTGTCTGTTGTTATAGATTTTACTCATTCATCTTCTTCTACTAAGGTCATTAGAGAGGTGTTACCTCCAGATGCAGTAGTATCGATACTGACCGTTTTTTCTGTTAATAACCTTTGGATTAAGTGGTCATAATACTCAGCGGTAATAACAGGCAATATTGTACCTGCTCGTTCGGCTAACATATGTACCATATAGCTGGAACGATCACTTTCACTGTCTATTACCACACCGGCTAGGGCGTCTTCGGCTAACAAAGCCTCTAGATGGTGCAACTTAGCCACCTGAAATACATGTTTAGGTGCACCAGTTGCAAGGAACTGTTCGCGGAATTCTATTGCTTCTGCGTAAAACAGCTCAGAAACAACTGAAATCACAACATTTCCGGTTGCTAAAGCCGTTACGATAGATAAGACCCAATATTCGAATGTGACGTTTTTATCAGCGAAACACACTAGAACCCCTCTAGGCTCTAGGTATAACACATTGGATTCACCCGTTGGTCCAGGTAAAACCTTAGGTTTTTTGAGACGTCTTTCGATACTGATTAACTGCGAGCGAGCCGCCGCTAAAGTGGAGTTTAAATCGTCGGCTAGTTCTTCAACCGTGTCTACTTTAGCAATGGCTGCTAATAATTGACGGACTGAAGATACACGGGTATTTAAATCTGTTAGGCGCCAATCATGCTCGATACTGCAGGCATGTTTCATGAACTGGGCTGCCTCTTGCTTAGCATCACTATTACTTTCTAACGCTTTATCAGTGTCTGCCGATATTTCACCAATGGCCCGTGGCGTTGATTTTTCAAGCATGAGGCGTGTTAAATAATTAGGACCACCGGCTTTAGGGCCAGTTCCAGATAGCCCGCGGCCGCCAAAAGGTTGAACCCCCACGATAGCGCCAATCATATTACGGTTAACGTAGACGTTTCCGGCCCGTGAGAGTTTAATGAGCTCTAGCGCTCTAATATCAATTCGAGTGTGAATACCCATGGTTAGACCAAACCCAGTAGCGTTTATTTTTTCCACGGTTTGTTCTATTTCATCTGCTTTGAAGCGCACTATGTGTACACAGGGGCCGAATACTTCACGCTTGAGAACCGAGATATCAGAAATTTGATAGAGCTTAGGCGCAAAAAATGAGCCCTTGTTAGTAGGTACTTTGCATTCGTATAACAGGGTTCCATTGTGTAGCATATCTTCGGCATGGGCTTGTAAATTGGCCAAAGCTTGTTTGTCAATAACTGGGCCAATATCGGTAGCTAGATACGCAGGATCACCTACACTTAACTCATGCAGTGCGCCGATCAACATTTCGGTTACTGTGTCGGCTATTTCTTCTTGCAAAAACAATACACGTAATGCTGAACAGCGTTGCCCAGCACTTTGGAAGCCTGAGGCGATAACATCATCAACGACTTGTTCAGGTAAGGCAGTTGAGTCAACAATCATACAGTTTTGGCCACCTGTTTCGGCGATGAGAGGCACTTGTTCACCACCTCTTTGTGCCAAGGCGTTAGCAATGATATTACCGGTAGCGGTTGAACCAGTAAACATAACCGCTTTGATCCGCTCATCTGGCAATAGGGCGTCTCCTACATCGGGGCCTGATGCGATCACTGCTTGCACTACACCCGCCGGTAAACCGACATATTCCATTAATTGTAATGCGTGTAGGGCAATTAAACTGGTTTGCTCTGCTGGTTTGGCAATCACGGTATTACCGGTTACAAGTGCGGCAGCGACTTGTCCTAAAAAAATAGCCAAAGGAAAATTCCAAGGGCTAATACAAAACACTACGCCTCGTGGCGCTAATCTATCATCTTCTGCAAGCTCTTCTGCCCTAGCAGCATAATAGCGACAAAAATCAACTGCCTCTCGGACTTCGTCAACGCCGTCTGAAGCAACCTTTCCAGCTTCTTTTATGCAAAGGGCTATCAGCTCGCCCATATTACGCTCAAGAATCTCTGCGGTACGGCGAAGCAAATCGGCTCGTTCGCTCATCGGAGTTGCCGACCAAGTTTCAAAGGCATTGTGTGCGGTAGTTAATTTATCTGCCATCTGCTGCTGAGTATCGAAGTGATGAAAACCTATAATTTCATTTGAATTGGCAGGGTTGCGAACTGCATGCGCACCTTCAGGCACTTGGCCTTCTTGCAATAAATGTTGTTCATACCAGCTATCAAGGTTGTCTTTAAGGGCAGTAATCTGATTGATATCAGTTACATCAAGCCCTTTGGAATTGTTTCTCTCACTGCCAAACAAGGCGATCGGTTTTTGAATTTGGTCGTTATATTTATGTTTCAACCTTTGGGTTTTTTCAACCGGATCTTCAAGTAAAGATTCAACCGGTCTGGTTTCGTCAACGATAGCGTTAACAAAAGAGGAGTTTGCCCCGTTTTCAAGCAAGCGGCGCACTAGGTAGGCCAATAGATCCTCATGCTCCCCTACCGGTGCATAAATACGACATTGAATTTCTTCTTGGGACACAATTTGATCGTATAGACTGTCACCCATACCATGCAGACATTGAAATTCAAAACCTACTTTGTCATCACCAGCTAATTCAACTATCACTGCAGCAGTGTAGGCGTTATGAGTAGCAAATTGTGGGTAAATAGTGTCACGAAAATCAAGTAAACGGTTCGCACAAGCATGATATGACACATCTGTAGATGACTTACGGGTAAACACCGGGAAATGCACTAAACCATCTTTTTGGGCATTTTTTATTTCTGTATCCCAATAGGCGCCTTTTACTAAGCGCACCATCATTTTACGACCCACTTTTTGTGTCAACTCACGTACCCAGTCAATCACAAACATGGCGCGTTTTTGATAAGACTGAACAGCTAATCCAAAGCCATCCCAGCCAATAAGATCTGGGTCACTGAATACTTGCTCAATAATATCCAAAGAAATGTCCAAACGTTCAGATTCTTCAGCATCCACAGTTAGGCCAATATTAGATTCTTTAGCCAGCAAACACAGCTCTTTAAGCTTAGGTGGGATCTCCGCCATGACTCTATCCCTGTGAGTAAATTCATAACGGGGATGGATAGCAGATAATTTTACGGATATACCAGGACTCTTTCGCGGGCCTTTACCTTCTGCCGCCTTACCTATGACTTTTATGGCTTGAGCATAAGCGTCAAAATATTCGTCAGCATCTTTTTGAGTTCTGGCGCCTTCACCGAGCATGTCATAGGAATACACATAACCTTTACGCTCTTTATCTTGTGCTCGCTGAACCGCATCCTCAATGGTTTCGCCCATAACAAACTGTTGGCCCATAACTTTCATGGCGATATTCATGGCTTTACGAATGACTGGCTCGCCAACTTTGCCTAAGGTTTTTTTCAAAATACCAAATTGATTGTGTTGATTGGCATAATTAACTAAACCACCGGTTAGCAGCAAACCCCACGACGAAGCGTTAACGAATAATGAGTCGCTGTTGCCTAAATGTGAGCTCCATTGACCTTTAGATAATTTATCACTGATCAATTTATCTTGTGTCTTTTTGTCCGGCACCCGCAATAATGCTTCAGCAAGACACATTAACACTACGCCTTCAGATGAAGATAAAGAATATTCGTTTAACAATGCATCAACAACACCGGTGCCTTCTTGGTCGTTGCGAATTTGTAGCACCATTTTACGTGCTCGCTCCCAAGCGCGACTGCGAGCTAGCATGTTAACTTCTGCATCTGGCAGAATATGTTCGATGGCAAGATCTTCATCAATTCGATAAAAATTTCGAATTGTTTGACGAATGGCTGATTCAGTGACTAAGTTACCGTCGAACAACATTTGCAACTCCAGGATGGTAGATAATTTATTTAAGGTTTTTAAGACGCATTGGTCGGCGCTTCTATAGCAACTTCACTAGAAAAGGACAAACTGCCCCAGAAGTTGTGGACGGCTGATAATAGAAAAGGCACAAGAATTATTAGTAAGGAATATTTAAGCGAGTGCTCTATGCCATAACTAACGAATAGATCACTAATGATGCCTGTGAGAGTTGGACCTAAACCTTGGCCCAATATTGCTGAAAAGACCAACATGAGAGCAGAAGATAGAGCACGGTACTTTGGTTCTGAAAGAGACTGTACTGCTGAAAAGTTTGCCCCAAGCCCTGCGGTTGACATTATCCCGCCAAAAAAACTAGCCACTAGAGACAATTTGTAATCTTCAAAAATAACCGCAAACAAAAAAGTTACGAAAGCGAGTAATGAAATCAATGCAGGAAATTTCAATTCCCATGCGCGGTCTTTTTTAATCAACTTGGTTGAAAAAATTGCGCCTAAAACTGTACCAACTACAAGCCCCCCGCCTAAGGATAATCCGAACCACATTCCAATTTCAGAACTGTCGAGGCCATGTTCTCTATGGTAAAATTGAGGTAACCACAGCATAAATGCGTAACTAGAGAAGATAAAAAAGGTGTAGCCAATAATCAAATGCCTGAACGAACGCTTTTCAAACAGTTTCTTTGTTGCTGCAAACACCCCCTCAGTTAAAACTTCATTACTAATCTCAACATGACTTCGCTTAGGTTCTTTTACAAAAAGTTTTACTGCGATTGCTAACAGTACACCGGGCAAGCCAACGATAATAAATGTATATCGCCATCCTATTGATTCGGCCAAAATACCAGTACTACCAAGGCCAATCGCGAATCCAAGAAAACCGGCAAAATAAAACAAGCCTATGGCAAATGCCCTTCTAGACGGCTCAAAATAATCTGACAAAATTGAGAATGAAGCTGGGAAACAGCCTGCTTCACCACCTCCCACTCCAACTCTAGCAATCAAGAGTTGCCAAAAGTTAGTTGCAAGGCCACATGCCGCTGTAGCCAAACTCCAAAACGCGAGACATAGGCTCAGAATACTAATACGATTACCTTTATCAGCTAAACGGGCTAAAGGAATACCCATCAATGCGTAAAAAAGAGCAAAGCCGATGCCACCAACCATGCCGATTTCAGTATCAGTTAGTTGCAAATCCTCTTTGATGGAAACGGCAAGCACCGAAAATATGGCTCTATCAATAAAGTTGAATGCGCCGACCAAGCCCAACATGAATAGAACAAAATATTTATAGTTATGATGTTGACTAGAGCTTGTTATCTTTTGCATTTAATGAAATCTCTTAATGATGTGAAATCACGGTTGTGGGTTGTGTTTAACTTTACGTAATTCAATTTGCACTATTACTGAGTCCTATTCCGACTTTATATTCAGTCCAAAATAACGATTATAGTTTTTTAAAATTTTTTTCTTAAAAGTCGAAGATGAAGAAAAATTCAAGGCGCTAATGCTCAGAGTCAAATCATTCAAACTATCTTTTACTGGGGTCAAGTTTTTATTGCCATCAGGTGTCACCAAAACCGTATCGGAATGACGAAACCCTCCAATGTCCTTTATATAAATACCCGGTTCAATAGTAAAAAGCATGCCCGGTTGTATTTCACGATGAAAACCTCTGGCTAAGAACGGCCCTTCGTGTCCAGTTACACCGATGCTGTGACCTACTCGATGAGCGACATTTTCACCATAGCCATATTTTTTAAAGACTTCTTTAGCTTTGTAATCAACATCATGCATATCTGCGCCAGGAACACAGAGTTCGTAACATAGCGCTCGTACCTCCATCATCACTTCATAGGGTTTGATGGCCTTTTTAGGGACTTTACCTAAGAAAAAGGTTCTTTCGACTTCTGTGCCATAACCATTAATGGTGCCATTAATAATGGAAACATGGGGGCCTCCTGCGGTCATATCCATTTCCATTATATTTGTAAAATTATGCGGGTCGTATGAAACAGAAGGAGGTTGAACAACTGCCGCTACATTAGTCGCCAAGGGGTTAGATTTTGGGTTGTCAGCTAACATCTGCAATAACATTAATTTTGTTATTTTTGAATTTACGGAAAGCAGCGAAACACCTGGGGCCGCCATAGCAAGGAGTTTTTCAAGCCCTTTGCTTGCTATATTACTAGAATAAACAATGCGTCCAATTTCATAGTCAGACTTTATATAGCGAGCCATTTCAACCATTTCTGAACTAATGGTTTTAGTGGTAATTAGGTTAGCAACAAACTGAGGGGCCGTTTCTTCTAAGCCAACATTTGCATACTGACTAATTTCTGCAGTGAACAACAAATCCCAACTTCCCTTGCCGACGTAAGGGAACTCTTCATACATCAAATACTCAATTTGACCTATAACACGCGACTCCGCGTGCATTTTTTCCAACTTTGGGATAATAAAAGACAAACGCCCGCATTTAGAAAGAATGAGTATAAAAGGTCTTTCATGAACATAATTTGCAAAGTTTGTTAGCCAGAAGATATTATCTGGATCTGCTATTACGAAAGCATCCAACTTTGAATTATCCATGAGCTTAAGGAGTTTTTCTTTCCTTGACTTGAGTTCTTCTTCACTTGGGGAGGTGTAAATGGGTAAAATATTCATATAGATACTCTATTATTAATTTGGTTTACAGGGATTTGCCTTTAAAAAGTAACTTTTCCGAACCCCATAATAAAAAACTGCCACGCCATACAAATTAATTCCAATCGCAAAAAGGCAAGAAGAAAGTGAAGAGTATTGTGACAACCCGGAGATAGATACAATGTAGAAGTGTGAGACAACACCGCCTAAAAACAGCATAATTGTCTGAAAAGTACCAAAGTAAAAATACAATGTGTAATGTTTAACAATCCCAGATATGAGCAAAATTACAAACGGAGTTATCATCACCAATGTTTGCTCTGAATTACCATTTTTTAAAGGTGGATAGCCATTTCCAATGTTATATATGCTTATTAAGTTGTAACTAACCGCTAACATTAACCAGACAAATTGCATAGCCAAGCAATGCGTAAACGTTATCTCATTCCGAAAAAACACCTGCACGTCTCCTTAAATTTGGGATTTGATTAATTTTTCCAACGCAACTACAAACACTTCCTTGTTGACTCTTTTTGGAATTTAGTACTAGTAAATATTGGCCTAGGAGCGACACTCCATCGCTACAGTTCAGTAACTTCCCTTTAGAAGTTGTATGAGAACGAAATACCGTAGGTTCTGGGTGTATTTCTGACAGCGCCGGTAAATCCAAAATCAACCAAAATCCCAACAAAATTAGTCAGGTACGCTTCATCGGTAAGATTGTTTCCATATAAGGCAACTTCCCATGTATCGTCTTCACTGATTAACGAAAATTTTGCGTTCAATAGAGAATATGAACTTTGCTCTACCCCAGCGGCGAGCAAATGGTCACCTTTATATGCATAGGTAATAAAAGCTCTCGCGTCCCCAATACCATTAATTGATTTCACGTAGTCCACCGAGAGACTGGCGGATAGTTCAGGAGCGAAAAACAGCGATGTGCCGGATAGGTCTTCACCACTCACCACATAATCCTTAAACTCGGCCTCCATCCACGCTGCGTTGAACATTAGCGCCAGGTCACTGTTTATAGCGTAGCGTCCATCTAATTCTATCCCACTACTTTTTGCTTCACCGGCATTTTCTAATCTTGTTACCCCACCAACGACTTGAAATACTTGTAGATCTTGGTAATCCTGATAGTAGAAAGAACCATTAATGTCTAAATTTCTATTTAAAAGGCTAGATTTGAACCCAAGCTCGTAGTTAATCACCGTTTCGGGCGCTACTGTTTGTCTTGCCTCTGGCGAGACAATCAGTCCGTTAGTTGAATCTGGACTAGGGAAGCTATTAAAAGCACCCGATTTGTAGCCTTTAGTGACACTTGTGTAGAGCAAGTGTGACCCTAATTTGTAATCCAGCACAACCCTAGGAGAAAAATCGCTCCAACTATCTTCGACTTGCGTAGCAGTTGGATCATAAACTCCATTTTCGTCAACGAATTGAAAAGGCGTGGGGAATGATGTACCGAAACCACCCAGCGCGGCAGCTCCATCTTCGTGCAGGCCATTATTGTAACCAAAGTTTTTATCATCTCTTGAAAACCTGGCGCCAACTGTTAGATTCAATTTATCTAAAAGACTGATGGTAGCATCACCAAAGATCGCGTAACTATCGGTTTCAGACGCAGTAATACTGCGCTCGTAGTATGGCGCGCCGCCATTTAGCGCAAAGGTTAAATCTGCCGCACCTAAGGTAAAATCAAGATCGGCGTCTTCGTGATTGTAACTTGCACCTAAAACCCAAAACAAACCGTTAGAATCGTGGGATAGACGGAATTCTTGCCCATAAGATTCACTGGTTTCAATTGACTGGGTATTTTCAGCAAGGAAAAACTCTGTGCCGTCATACTCTCTGGCAGATGTGGCGGTGTACTTGCGGAACGTTGACAATGATGTAAGGGAAAGATCATCGCCCATGTCCCAAGTGACATTAAGCCAGTGTTCCCTGAGAACACGGTCATAAACGGGGATATTGGGAGCTTGGTCATTTGCAGTATTACCGAATGGATCCAATCCTCCCGTAACCGCTTTTTTATCATCCAGAACATCGCTAAGAGGATTTAGTGGGAAAGCCGAGGTAAAGACTTCTACATAGCTAGCGATGTCATTGTAACTGCTCCATGTATTTGAAAAGTTAACTTCTACTGTGTCACTAGGCATCCATGTAAGCTTAAAGCCCCCGTTTACTCTGTCTTCTTGGTAGCCATTAATGCCATTTAGTATATTTTCCTGCCAGCCGTCACTTTTTGTTATGGAACCATAAGTTCGAGCATACAACACATCATCTATTAGCGGAATATTGACTATTGCACTGGCTTTTTTGCTACCAAAATTACCAACACCTAATTTAAATTTACCTTCAAAAATGTCAGATGGTTTATTGGTTATAATGCTAATGGCACCACCAATAGAATTTCTTCCAAACAAAGTACCTTGCGGTCCTTTTAGTATTTCGACCCTCTCAACATCAAGCAACTCGGTTAGCGCCCCACCTAATCTCGCTGCGTAAACACCATCAATATAAACCCCAATGCTTGGATCTGCACCAATACTTGTATCGTTAGTTCCAATCCCTCTAATATAGGTAATAGGGAAAGCATCTGTACCTCCAACAATACTTAATCCAGGTACTACTGATGTCAGGTCTGAAAAATCTTGAGCCCCTATGTTGTCAAGAACCTCTTCTCCAAATGCAGACATAGAGATAGGAACATCTTGTATACTTTGAGCTCGTTTTTGAGCTGTTACTGAGATAACTTCATAACTCGAAGATTCGTCATCAGTTTGTTCTTGTGCGCACACATTTGAAGTGACAAGTAATGAGGCTACGATGCTCAAAGAAAACTTTATTTGATGGTGGTTCATGAACTTTTCCAGTACCTTAGTCTTTTGTTTTTCCAAGGTACTCTAAAGACCACTCTTACTTTGTGCAGTAACACCATAAAATTGTGCACAAAACATCATTATGT
The DNA here is from genome assembly GCF_039964565.1 of Paraglaciecola sp. Classification (GTDB taxonomy): domain Bacteria; phylum Pseudomonadota; class Gammaproteobacteria; order Enterobacterales; family Alteromonadaceae; genus Paraglaciecola. The sequence goes on along the minus strand of NZ_JBDVXF010000044.1, from coordinate 283,732 downwards.
TATCAACGTCTTTAGATAAAGGTTATTTATGTGTAAATATTGGAATTCAATTTACGGAAATCATTAATGGAAATTCAAAAAAATCACGTTGAAATTGATCTGTATGACATCAAAAAACTCTTTACTTTACAGAATACTAACGTGGGCATCATTAATGTGCAGAGTCTGGCAACAGATGAATCTGGCTGGGCAGACGGTACTTTCCACATATTTAAATATAAAAACTGTGCCTATCTGGGCATTAAAGATCTGCATATAAGGGAGTCGTTCACGACGAACGCAAAACTTGAAAACATGATTTCGTTTGAATTTATGTTGCGTGGTGGGTCTGATATGCAACTCGGAGGCAAAAGTATATTTAACAATGATATGCCAAGACTATATGTAACTTCACATAGTAAAAATAGTCACCAGACCCGCTATCATCTAGCCAAAGAGAAGTATATTGGGGTAGGGATTTGGGTATCTCCAAAGGCATTAGATAGACTTTTTAAATTGGCCATGGTCGATTTTCCCCCTTCAGTACAGGAAGTATTGACGGCGTCAAAAAACAAAGTCGTTACCTACCCACTTACAGGTACGGTTAGACAGATTATCGAATGCATTTTAGTTAATAGTTTCAAGACAAGTTATTCCAATCAATACCTTGAAGCAAAAACTACAGAACTAATTTGCCATACTTTGGAATGCATGAAATCTCCTGAACTTGCATATAGTAATGACAATAATCTAACTACTGCCAAAACTACCGCAATGAAAAAACTCCTAGATAAGCTAGATAATAACATTGACGCTGAAATACGCTTAGATTCTTTATGTGCAGAATTGGCCATGAGTAAAGGACAGTTAGTGAGGACATTTAAATCGAGTTATGGGATGAACTTATCTGAGTATTTGACGCAAAAGAGAATGGAGCGCTCTCGAATATTAATCATGGAGGGCAGACTGTCTATCATGCATGTTGCCTTAGAAGTAGGCTACAAAAACCAATCAAGTTTTGGGAGGGCATTCAAAAAATATTTTGGATATTCACCGACAAATGACCGAGCACTTTAACCTTTCATCTTGGACTTATCCCCGATTTCACCAATAAAATATACTTTGAATATCTACATCGCCTAGGTCAGCAACGTCGAACCTGCTTACATTAAATGAAATGTCTTGAATGGCCGGTTTGGTGGCAAACGTGATCGTCAAAACCTTTTTTTTTCGAACCACAGCTATGACCGCTTGAACTCACAGCACAAAATTGTCAGATGAGTTCAAGTGCGATACGTAGACTTAGCTGTAACATTAATTCAGCTGACACTGCAATTAACCAGTTTCTCCAGCCGAAAAAAAGGGTCAATAACTATTGACCCTTTAGTATTTTTCAGTAGAAAGAAGCCGTATTTATTAACGCCTCAATCTATCTCAATTAAAACTTATAACGCACCCCAGCTTTTGCTGTTCTACCCCATTCGGCATAACTACCTGGTAAGTTAGTTTGGCCATTATAACCATGCCAGCCTTCATCTAATAAATTATCTAACTGAGCATAAACCTCTAAACCTTCAGCAATGTAAAAAGTGGCGGAAGCAGATGACCATGTAGAGGGGTCAGCCATGCCTTTATAAGTGTCGGTGACACTGCCATCTTCTTGAAAGACATTTAGTGGCGACCAATGGCTGGTGACAAATGCTTCAGTATGATACGCCGATAGGTTTAAGCTCATCTTGTCACTGTTGTACATTAAACTAAGTGAATAAGAGGTGTCGGGTATGTTTTCTAGAACCCCCACCGAAAAGCCACTGACAATTGATTCAGTATCAATGTAGGTATAGTTAGATACTATGCCAAAACCAGAATCAAAGAAGTGTTGCAAAGCAAATTCATAACCTAAGATTTTCGCTTGGTCTAAGTTTCTTGGTCCTGCAACGGTAAATGCTACCTCTTCATACATACCTGAAGGAGCCCAACGTATTGGGTTTTCTACTAAGTAAACGGGTTTGTCTTCAGGTGTATCTTGGTAAATATCAATACCCGATTGTACAAAACCACGGATGTCTTTTTGAAATATTGCCGCACTTACCGAAGAGCCTTCTTTGTAATACCACTCTATCGATAGGTCTGCTTGTTCAGCCGTTACTGGACTTAAGCCTGGATCACCAATTTTGGTAATATACCACTGGTTGTATGTCAGAGAGTCATGGTCGACTTGTGTTGATAACTGGTCGATACCCGGTCTTGACATCACTTCAGCATAAGACAAACGTACAACTAACTCTTCAGAAAACTCGAATTGTAGATTCATCGACGGTAATAACTTGTCGTAGTCATTTTCGATTTCAATCGCAACAGTCGGTCCATAATCAACTACCGATGCCCATATTGTTTGCGGGGCCTCAGACACACTTAAAATAGGTGAGTCATAACCTGACGATGTCACATCAGTTTGCACATACCTTAAGCCAATGTTACCTGAGACATTCACGCTATCTAGTTCCAGGCTAAAATTACTTTGAGCATACAAGGACACCGTTTCTTCCTCGACCGCACCCGACAAATTAGAGTTAAATACCGGAAATAACGCATCCGAATATCCTGCGACATAAGGTTCGCCCGTAAGAGGGTTGATTACATTGGGATTTCCGTCGGCAGACTTAATGGCTTCAAACGCTTTTGCCACATCAAAAACAGTAAATTCGCGAGGAAAATCTCCACTTACGCCATCTAAGAAATTATCAAACGGAAAGGCTTGTACAACATCAGCGTCGACATCATCCCAAGTAAAGGGGGCGCCACTATATAACGACATGTTGGCTCTGTTGTCATATTGTTCACGTTCTTTGGTGCGTTTATTGTAAACCGCTCCGTATTCAACGCTATCTATGATAGCCATATCCAAAAATATTTGGTGGCCTAATGAAGCGCCAATGACTTGATCATCAATATCGATACCTTCTAACCGAGTAAAGTGTGGTCCAAATTGGCCGTTTCCAACAATATCACTCACTTGAGTGATACCACCTTCGTTATCAGCAAAATCCAAAGTGATACTTGGCAATCCGCCATCGGTTAGTTCCATTCTTGCTGTTGTCTCACCAGCAACCACAGGTACAGATACAACAAACCTATCTTTACCACCCGCCTCACGCGTAGCAGTAGACATATAGATATCGCCAGTAAGAACTGAGTTATCACTGACGTTATAAGTAAAGTTTGCTCCCAAATTGACTGTATCGACTACACGATGTTCTTCAAGCGTCACCAACTGAGGCACTAAATTTTGTACCGTCAAACCTGTGACCATTGTACCTAGCGGGTTTAATTCAGTTTTGATGCCGCCATAGGTAGCGTCAGTACCACTGGCGATAACATCTGGGAAGAAATACGATTCTGTGTAACCTTTGCTCGGTGTATCCAATCGTGTCCACAAAGCATCAATGACAATATCAAGGTCACTATTGGGTCGATATTGGAAAGCCGCAGAAATCGCTGTACGCTCTTTGTTTTCTTCACGGGCTGTGTAAGCAATAGTGCCAGGGAAAATAAGCTCATCATCCGCTGGATCATTAGTGAGTCCGTCACCATTGCGGTCCCAAGACCAGTTGGTACTGGTAGAAGGTTCCCACCAGTTATCTGATAATTCGTCAGTTCGTGTTGGTGCTCTGCTATATAAAGCAGACACTAAAATCCCCATAGTATCGTCATTAAAGGTATGACTACCAACACTGGTTAACTTGTAGCCAAACTTGTCAGCCTGTTCACCATATATTCCTTCTGCGCCAAAAGAGCCGTGTGTGCCAGCATTATCGAAGGGGCGTGCGGTTTTAAGATTGATGGCGCCACCAATACTGCCTTCTAATTGAGAGGCGGTGACTGATTTATGTACCCAAGCTTCAGAGATGACTGACGAAGGCAACACATCAAAGGCAAAATCACGGCTTGAAGAGTCAGTTGCCATAATTCGGTTATTAATAGTAACGATACTAAATTCTGGCCCCAAACCACGAATACTCACGCCTTGACCTTCACCACCAGAGGTTCTATCAATTGTGACACCTGTGATGTGTGATAACGAATCAGCTACGTTAGCGTCGGGGAAAACACCGAGCTCAGAAGCCGTAATGCCGTCAACGATAGAATCACTTTGACGTTTAATGTCCAATGCCTTAATTAGACTGCGTTTAGTAGAAGAAACCGTTATCACTTCAAATTCGTCTTCTGAATCAACTTCTGGCTCGACTTGATCTGCCGCATAAATATTTGCCGAACAACAAAGCAAACTGATCGCTAATGTTAATTTTGTTTTATTAAATTTTTCGTTCATGTTCTCACCGCTGGCTTTATTTTATTTTTATGTTGGAACTTTTGTACCAAAAACAAACAATGAAATCAAATGAAATGCACAACTTATTTAAATTAAAGTGAAATAAAATGAAATCAACAAAATTGATTCTTTGTGTTTCTTTAATGTTATTTCGCACGTAAAACATACTTCAAATTTCATTTGAAGCATTAAAATAAAACCACAGAACTAGGCTTGAGTGACTGTCTATAGGCGCTTCAACGTCCTAAAGTGGTTGAGCATTTAAGCAAAATTTAGATGAGTAAGGCGGCGGATTGGTATTTTAAAGCTGATTGTGATCAACCAATAAAAAAGGCCGCAAAAAGCAGCCTTATTAAAAACACCAACGATAAATTGAAGAATTAAACCTCGAAAGGGTGTCGTAAAACAATTGTCTCGTTTCTTTCAGGGCCAGTTGAAATAATATCAATCGGCACTTCTAATAGTTCTTCAAGGCGTTTGATATAATTTTTAGCCGCTTGGGGTAACTCTTGGTATTCAGTCACACCAAATGAGTTTTCACTCCAACCAGGCATGCTTTCATAAACTGGCGTAATCAATTCATATCCATCAGCCGCCATTGGAGGCACATCACTGATATTGCCTTGAGCATCTTTATAACCGGTACAAATACTTAAACTTTCTAAGCCATCCAATACATCTAACTTCGTTAAGCAAAAACCTGTAATAGAATTAATTTGTACTGCTCGCTTCATCGCTACGGCATCAAACCAACCAGTGCGTCGCTTACGGCCTGTAGTGGCACCAAATTCATGTCCTTTTACCCCAAGATGCTGGCCGACTTCGCAGTCTAATTCAGTTGGGAAAGGGCCAGAACCCACGCGGGTGGTATAAGCTTTAACAATACCTAACACATAGTCCAAGTTAAGAGGACCAAATCCAGCACCGGTAGCCACACCACCTACTGTGGTATTAGAGGACGTTACATAAGGGTAAGTACCATGGTCAATATCTAATAGGGTACCTTGAGCACCTTCAAACATAATGGCGTCACCGCGTAAACGCGCTTTGTCTAATACATCAGTAACATCCACAACCATAGCTTTTAAAATATCTGCTACAGCTAGTGCATCAGCCAATACTTTCTCATAACTAACAGGCTCAACTTTGTAGTAGTTGGTAAGCATAAAGTTATGGTATTCAAGAATTTCTTTTAACTTGGCGGCAAAGTCTTGAGGATTAAATAAGTCACCTACGCGTAAACCGCGGCGCGAGACTTTATCTTCATAAGCCGGTCCAATACCGCGACCAGTAGTGCCAATGGCTTTTTTGCCACGGGCTTTTTCTCGCGCCACATCGAGTTCGACATGATAAGGAAGAATAAGTGGGCAAGCTTCGCTAATTCTTAGGCGATCTTTAACGGGAACACCACGAGCTTCTAGCATCGCGGTTTCTTCAAGTAACGCTTCAGGACTTAACACTACACCATTGCCAATTACGCATGTTACGTTTTCACGTAAGATCCCTGAAGGAATAAGGTGTAAGACGGTTTTTTCACCATCTATCACAAGTGTATGACCAGCATTGTGGCCACCTTGATAACGCACTACATAAGTTGCTTGATCTGTGAGTAAATCAACAACCTTACCTTTACCCTCATCACCCCACTGGGTGCCGAGTACAACAACATTTTTAGCCATGAATAAGACGGGAGTCATAAAATTAGGCGGGGATTCTAACAAAAAACAATCTGCATCTAAATAGCAAAATTGCGCAGCTTATAATCAATTTCAAAGCATCGCTAAAAGACGGGCCTAAAATCAAAGCAAATAAATTAAACTGACCACACCAATAGTCACCAACACCCCGCCCATAGTGCGCAATTGATTAACGGGTTGCTGTGAGATTTGCGATAAAAATCTTTGCCACTTATTAGCAAATAACATAGGGCCTAAACCTTCGATAATTAACACTAATGCAAATGCGATTAAAATTGTTTGAGTCATATGCTGATAATATTTTCCTAAAAGACGGCAACAATACTAACATCTGTGACATTATCCTTCACTCTTCATAAAGAGTCGGATTATACCTCTAGATTGACACTTGGCTTTACGGCAAAAATGAGACAGCTGCGTAGCTTTTTGGGGATGGGTAAAGTATCGTGATGATAAAAAATTTCCCGCAGATATTATGTTGCTACTTTTTCATAACTATCGATTAACTTACAAACGTTTGTTTATCAATATTGTATGCTTAGTTTTATACATTTGGCTAACACTCAGCGCTAGCGCTGAACCTGTAGCAGGTAATATCCTAAGCAAGACACATTCAGAATTCAATCTTGAAGCCCTAAACATTACTTCCCATAATCGAATAAGGTTATCTGGAAAGTGGTGTTTTAATTGGCTTGAATTTATTGCCCCTCAAAACCCTTGCCCCACAAACAGTCACCCCATAACGCTACCATCAAAATGGAATAACTTACCTTCGCCACAGCTCAGTTACCCAAGGCAAGGGTATGCCAGTTATAGTACCACCATTATTTTACCTAAAAACTCAGCACCCCTAGGTTTGTATGTCCCGGTTTTTTATCGGGCGGGAGAGTTTTTTATTAATGGGCAATCTATTCTAAAGGTGGGCCATGCGGCTCAGAATAAGGCTGCTGAAATACCACGGGACAAACGTTCAATTATTGCTTTACCTGAAAATGAACTGGTCCTTGATTTAGTGATCCATGTTTCGAGTTTTCATCATTTAGATGGAGGTTTGAACATTCCTCTTGAAATTGCACCACTTTCGCAATTACAAAATGAAGAACGTATTCGATCTTTTACTTCCATTTTCTTAGTAGGGTCATCTCTGAGCTTTGCCGCGTATTTCTTTTTTATCGGGTTAGGGCCTGCCAGCCGAAAAGATTTTGTTTATTTAGCGGGGGCGGCCGCTATCTTTACTTACACCTTACGTATCATCGGAATTGAACAAATTTGGTTGTTTATAGAGCCGACAATGCCAGCCCTTTGGACCTTAAAATTTGAATATTATGGCTTAGTACTTGCGATGCCGGCTTTTCTGTATTTTTTACATTTTTTGTTCCCCGACAACGTCAATAAAAATCTTTGTCGGGGATTGCTATTGCTGGGAATAATTTCCTTTATTTTAATTAGTATCTTACCTACGGAGATCTACGTTTGGTTACGGGACCCTTGGGTAGGTATATACACCTTAAGTATGGCGTATTGTTTGTATTGTATTGTTATGGCCATAAAACAAAAAAGGACCGATTCCTTTTTAGTAGGATTTATTGCAATAGCTGTTATCCTCACAACGTCCAATGACCTTTTTGTTTGGTTTAATATTTTTTCAGGTAGCGACTTAGTCAATCTGACCTACTTGGCATTATTGCTGGGTAACGCAACAATACTAACCACTCGAATGATTAAAAGCGCAAATCGAGAAGTGCTGCTATCCAACAAAATTCGGCAATTGAATATGGGACTGCAACAGACGGTAGAACAGCGTACAGAACAACTGGCGCAAAAAGTAAAAGAACTTGATAAACATAGACATATCGCCGAACAAGCCAACTCAGCTAAGTCAAAGTTTTTAGCCACTGCCAGTCATGATTTAAGGCAGCCACTGCACGCTCTGGGGCTGTTTATTGGTTCATTACGCTTTTCTCACTCAGACATTGAAAAAGTTGAGCTTCAGGATAAATTAGAAACCACTCACAGATCATTGACCGAGTTATTTGATGGCCTTTTAGATATTTCTAAAATTGATGCCGCTACAATCGAAACCGAGATCCAAGCTGTAGCTGTCAAACCGATGCTACAAAAAATATTGTTAGAGTTCGAAGTCAGTGCCGCACAAAAACACCTTCAATTAAGACTTTATGCTAGAAATCTTTATGTTTTGTCTGACCCATTATGGTTAGAAAGAATAATACGAAATCTGCTAAGTAATGCACTTCGATATACACAACAAGGGGGAGTTCTAATAGCTCTTCGGCAACGTAAAGATAAAGTTATTATCCAAGTATGGGACACCGGCATTGGGATCCCTAATACTCAGTTTAGACATATTTTTGAAGAGTTCACGCAACTTAAAAACCAGCACCCATCTGGGACCTTAGGGTTAGGTTTGGGCTTATCTATAGTCAAGAAATTAAGTGTTTTGTTAGGGCATCAAATAACGGTAAAATCAAAACTTGGACAAGGTTCTGTATTTACCCTTGAGGCTCCATTTGCTCAATCTATTCCCGTGCCTTTAGCAACATCACAACTCTTTTTAGACACGAATCCACTAGAAGGTAAATTGATATTTGTGGCCGACGACGATATTCACATTCTAAATGCCATGCGTCTCATGCTAGAAAAATGGGGATGTTTTGTTTTGTGTGCTAAATCATTATCAGAAGTGAAGTCTATTTTAGCGCACCCAGAAAAAATACCCGACCTGTTAATTACCGATTATCGCTTTGCTGACGCCCACAACGGACTAGATATTATTGATTATATAAGTCAAAAGGTTGCGAAAGGTATACCGTCATTAGTGGTCACCGGGGACACATCCCAAGAAAAGGTGAAAAAGTTCAAACATGCTGGAATAAAAGTATTACATAAACCGGTACAGCAAGCCAAAATCCGTCTAATGCTTAATCATATGCTGAAAGAGCAAACGTAATCTATTAATGACTTATTAATCCTCTATTTCTTGCCACTTCTACACATTCAGTTCGATTTGATACGCCCAAAATTTGAAATAATGCTGCGGTATGAGATTTGACCGTATGTTCTGTGCGATGAAGTTGCTTGGCAATGGTTTGATTTGAATAACCTTTCGCCATAAGTATTAACACTGCATATTGTTTAGCACTAATACCCGCATGTTGTGCGTGTGGAGGCAAGGGTATAGGTTTTACTGGTTCGGGCATGCCGCTTAACATTTGCGTAATTCTGTCTGGCAAAAATTGATTCCCTGCAAGTACCGATTGAAAAGCCGATAACATATCAGATGCATTAAGTGATTTTGGCACAAACCCCATCACGTTAGCCTGCAGCGCGCGCCGGATCAAACTCAGTTGCTCTTCAGCTGAGACTACAACAACAGGAATACAAAATTCAGCAGCAGAAAAGCGCTGTAAAAAAGAAAAACCATCCATTCCAGGTAAACTCAAGTCTAATAATATTAAATCAAAGTCACTTTTAGATTCGAGCAGAGTCAGCGCCTCTTCTATAGAATGGGCTTTAAACACCTCAACCTTATCCGCAAGTTGTTTTAATACCTGACTCACTCCGTCCATAAATAACGGGTGATCATCGATTATCAGTAAATTCAATATTAACTTCCTACATGGATGTACATCACTTTATGATAACAGTCGTTTTAAATTCAAGATTCATACTTTTGAGTGAATCTTTTTCATTCGAAATATCTACAATCAACTCTTAACTTGCTGAATTCTTGATGAGTAAAAGCTCGGAGAATTTGTGCATTAACAACATTATCCGGAGATGATTGACGTGATAACGCATAAAAAGTGGATGGAAGATACTTACTTAACCCTATCGCGTCGCAGTAATGAACTTAAAAAAGTAGATGACGCAATACAAAAATACAACACGTGTCCTGGTGACGATGACACCTTCTTTGCGTTATTACATGCTTTTGACGATTGGAAGGCAACAAAAACAGACTGGTCGAAAAGTAAACGTAATCACAAAGGTGCTGTAGTTCAATTGAATAGAGACTTGCAACTTCAGCCTATTTTTCAAATCCATCTAAGTCAAATGGCAGTCGATGAGAAAGGTGCATTAAAGAAACTACTTGCCAATAAGAAACTTATACATAAAACCTCTTATTTGAAGAAAGTCGAAAACGCCGCTAAATCAGCTTATAAAATCATCAAATTCGATAATGAAATCGGACTAATTGGTCAAGGGATTGCTAACCCTCATCAATCCGCTTCTCATATGCAAGGACCTTTGGCTAAACAGTTAATTCGTGCCGCTTTTGGAAATGAAGGCTCTGACGCCGAGATGATGCAAACGGTTACTGGCTCCCTTGGCAGTAATTTTATGAGTGGGTTTGTTCAAGATGTCATGCCGATTGTGGGAACACTTTATTCAGGCTATAAACTAGTCGACTACTGGAAAACTGCGGGTGAACGTGAGTGGAATAAATACCAGTTAGAATGTGGTCGAGGCAGTATTCGTGAAGGCAATGCATCTGCAGCATTGAACGCTGTGAAGGAGAAAATACGACGAGAGCAAAGCGAAAATGCCCGCAAAGCCGTCATGCAAACGGCAACATTTGCCTGTCAGATCGTCGCACCACCTGGCGTTGGCAATATAGCTGGTGCAGTTAACGGTATTGGCCAATTAGGCCAAACTATTTTTCTACTTGGTAGAGATTACCGCGAAAAAAATGCGGCTAATAAAGAATTAAGGGATAATATTGAGTTAGACGCTAAAATATTTAACGTTAATCCGATTATCGGTTGTTATTATTTGGTCAGTTGTACTCGCTCAAACATTCTTAACATACTCTTTACTGATAGTGTATTTGATGGGTGGCAAAGTGAAGTCGAACGAATGAATGAACAAGTTGCGCCTATTATTGCTAGTGCGCGCAACTGCATTAAAAATTCGCGCTACGTTATAGAGGGAATGCCGATGTTTGCAACCGAAGTCATACTTGTTGGAGAAAGTGAAGAAAAAAAACAACAATATTTACAGGCGCATATTAAAGGACGCGAAGCCTCTAAACGCCAGCAAAAATATTATAGTAAAGGCAGTTTATACCGACTGTTACACGACAAACCAAAAAGTTACATGGAAGAGGGGATAAGAAGCGAGCCGATTAAATAACCTCAAACAAAATAACTTACTTATTAAAGGTAGTCATTGCGTTGTAAAATCCATCCATAAATATGGCCAGCGGAAAACCGGCAGCATGAGATGGAACCCTTTAATCTAATTGATGATTACGTCAGATTTAAATGACTCCGCCATTTTGGCGTTCATCGGTTAAAATTCAACTCCCTGAGGGTTAAACTTATACCCCACCCCCCAAACTGTCTGCACAATTTGCGGTGAGGTGGCGTCTTGTTCGATCTTAGCGCGCAACCTATTAATATGAGAGTTTACAGTATGCTCATAACCACTATGATGATAGCCCCACACTGACTCTAGCAATTGGCTACGACTAAAAACTTGGTTGGGATGACTCGCTAAATGATGCAGTAATTCAAATTCTGTGGCGGTCAGTTCAAGTTCACTTTCTTGAAAAACAACTTGATGATTTCTTTGGTTTATATGTAATTCACCAATCACCAAAGCGTTATTGTCATCTGCTATATCGGGAGCATTGGCGGCTTCTAAGACATGCACTTTGCGTAATTGCGAGCGTACTCTGGCTTGTAATTCGCGGACGCTAAAAGGCTTAGTTACGTAGTCGTCTGCACCTAACTCTAGCCCTAAAACTCTGTCGGTTTCAGAATTTTTTGCTGTCAGCATAATGATTGCTTGAGAAGGTTTTTGCTCGCGCACTTGACGGCAAATATCTAGACCACTGACTTCAGGTAGCATCACATCTAAGATGAGTAGTGAATAATCATTCTCAAGGGCCATTTTTAATGCTTTGTTACCTTGATCTTGCACTATGGTTTCCACACCCAACTCAAGTAGATTAACACGAATAAGTTCGGCTATATCTTGATCATCTTCGACCAATAAAACACTATCAGGCATGTTATTTTCCTAGTGAGATTAAAAATAAAAACGCTCAATAAACAGTGTATTGAGCGTTTTAGTGAGCAAACTATGTCATTAAAAATTACTCTATACGTGTGACCATTATACGTACAGCTGGGTTGTCGAACTTATGTTGCACTGTTAACACTGAACTACTTAAACCATCATCACCAGTGACAACCCCAGGGTGCATTGCAACATAACCTGTATCTGTTCTGGTAGCATTGAACCCTTCACCACCATCAGCAGGACCAGGCATTGTGCCAGCGGCTTCAGAATTCACTTCTGTACCCGCATCATACACTCCAGCGGTAGTCGTCCAGCTGTCTCCCACCGCAAATGTACTTAAGTCTAATGCATCAAGACCGCTAAAAGCGTCATTTGTATTCACTAACATAGTAGTCACCGACAATTTTGCATCAGTCACATCTTGAATAGTGACACTAATGGTTTCACTACCACCGGGACCAATGGCTCCAGCCCCTGAAGCCGAAGCCATTCCGAGAGCCAATAAACCGCCATTCATCCCTCCCTCTGCCATTTGCTCTAATGCAACTGAAGGCACTTCACCTACCGAGAACAAATGTCCGTCAGCATGTAAAACAATAGCAGCCGGAGACAAAGGTTGTGAATTGGTCAGGTTAGTCACTGTCACTTCATAACTCACATCAACCGGAACAGGGTCTGGTGCAGGCACTTCAACTATCACTTCGACTTCTTTGATAACTTCAACTTCGTCGTCACTACAAGCACTTAATAGAACAGGTAACCCCACTAAAAAAGCAATGCGTTGCTTATTAAATTTTAAACGTGAAATCATGACAGTCTCCTTAGTTAACGGTCACTGTGACTTTGGCGACAGGGTTTAACCAGCGATGTATAGAGTTAGTTACGTCACTTGTGCCACCAGCTAAATCATCATCACCAATATTACCCGGATGAATATGTATATTTGTATTAGTGCTATCCGCTGTTACGCCACTGCCGCCAGTACCTAGTGTTAGGAAAGGTGGAGCAGGCATACCTGGTGTGCCTGGTGCACCGCCACCCACTAATTCATCATTGGCTTCGGTACCCGCATCGTAAGCATTGAGATAAACGGTGTAAGTACCTGCTTCTGTGGGAATACTCCAATTATCGAGTCCAATAAAGCCGTCATTTGAAGGTAAAATCATGGCAACAACAGACAGGACAGTATTGCCATCAGCGGTCATGAAAGAGCCTGATACTGATTCTGTTGGACCTAAAGGCCCCGCAGTAGGTTCAGCTAATACATCAGCACTGATTGATGTCGCAATGGTTGTGAGTCCGGCTAAACTGCCGCCCTCTGCCATTTCTTGTATCTCAGGGCTAGCCTCTTCACCGACTTCAAAAAGGCTAGCATCTGGCGTATGAGCTACGGCAGCGATAGGTGTGAAGTACAGACCTTGAGTAAGATTTTGAATTGAAATGGTGACGTCTGCTGCTAAAGTTTGACTAGAAGCAAAAACCAATGCGCTAGCAGCGCAAATTTTTGTAAGCTTGTTCATATTATTTCTCGCGATTAATTAAGTTTGTTGACGTTGCGAGATAGAGTTTGCAAGGAAAATATCGCGAAAGTATCACAAAAAGAATACGAATTTATAAAGGTCGATATTTATGCCTCAATTACCTTTTACCAATCCGTATTGATAGCTTATTTAACAGCCATAAAAAAGGGCATAACAGCTGTTATGCCCAAGACCTTACACACATGAAAATAGTCTTATTAGTAGCGCCTTAAATGAATAGTGGCTAGATACTGGTTTGTAAACATGAAGAGGCTAATTTTTGCAAAGCCTGACTTTGCATCCTATTACCTGACAAACTACAGGCATACAGAGCGGCGCCAATAACAGGAGTATAAACGGGTGCAGCAACCACATAGTTAGATGAATAATGCTGCAAAGCATCAATAAAGGGGTCGAGAATAAGTGCTTTTGAACGAAAAACCCCTCCTGAATAGGACACATTAACAGGCTCATCTTGGTTGAATTTTAAACTTTCCTTAGTACTATTAACGATTCTCGCCAACTCATAACCTGCTTCCTGCATAATCTCTTTAGCAAGCATGTCTCCTTGCTCGGCTGCTTTAGATACAAGCTTCGATAACGCCGCAATTTTGTTGCGCTCTCCTCGCCATTCAGTTAGGACTACTGCGCTAATATCCAAATCGACATCAATATTAAAATCTTGTTTTACAATCTTGTACAAAGGCCCTTTGGGTAAACGACCATCGGCCATTTGAGAAAACCTATTTAAACACTTTATTCCTATCCAATAGGCAGAACCTTCATCGCTAAACAACTCCCCCCAACCACCACATCGAGCACCTAGTTTTTGCCTTTCTCCGTATGCAATTGAGCCGGTACCCGCGACAATATTGATTCCGTCTCCACCGCCTGAAGCAGCAGCCCAGCCATTGACCATATCATTGTCACAACGATAAATATCTTTCGGTAAAATGCCAGCAGGGATCTGCTCTACAATTTTATCGACTTTGCTATCCTCACCAAAAGCGGGCAACCCCAAAAAAGCAAAAGTGAGATCTTCAACCTCTCTATTTGCTTGTTTCAGAGTACTAAGAATTCCTTCATGAAGCACTTTGTGCGCCCCATCAACACCTACCTGAATATGATAACAAGTCGACTCTTGATGTTCTGCGAGTATATTTCCATGTTGGTCGATGAGTACAAAAGCTGTTTTTGTACCACCACCATCAACCCCTAAGTACATGCCACTTACCTTTCAAAAGTTTGTCTTGCTTACAAAGCGTGAATTTTCACACCCTGAACCACACGGTTAATCGTACCTGAAGAACTAGGATTATCAGGTGTGTTACCTATAGCTAATGAGTGTTGTAACGCATACATTTGCGCACATACAATGAAAGGAAATAACAAAAAGGTGTCGCTCACATTAGCGACGCCATCCAACATGATACATTCCCCTTGTTTAAAAACAGGATCATCATTAGCAGTAATAGAC
Organism: Paraglaciecola sp.; assembly: GCF_039964565.1. GTDB lineage: Bacteria > Pseudomonadota > Gammaproteobacteria > Enterobacterales > Alteromonadaceae > Paraglaciecola. Next base: position 268,678 of record NZ_JBDVXF010000044.1, on the reverse strand, counting down.
AAAATTTGTCCTACCTCTTGGTCATTTTGTAACTCTGCCAACAACTCTAAGTCATACTGACGGGTATAAGGATCGTTTGATATAAAGATGACGACTAACGTGTCACTGTTTACTACCGCTTTAGGACCATGACGGAAACCAAGGGGAGAATCATAACTTGATAAGGCTTGACCATCTGTTAGTTCTAGCAATTTCAATGCACTTTCTTGGGCAAGTCCCTTAGATACGCCGCTCCCCAAATATACCACCCGAGTAAACTTCTTCATCGCCACACTTTTCAACATCAAATTGTAGCTTTTCAATAATGCTGACGTGGCATTAATAGACATAGCCAAATCTTGGCTAAAGCTATCTGATGGACAGAATACATTTAGAGCGGTTAACAACATGCAACTAAAGCTTGACGTCATGGCGAAGCTTTTGTCGTTTGTTTCTTCAGGCATCAACAACGCCAACTTGTTATTGCCTTCACAACACTTGTACAGTGCACCTTGGTCATTACATGTGATTGCAAGCTGCGAGCAGTCGTTGAGCAATTTTTCAGCACATTCAAATGCTGCGACACTTTCAGGGCTGTTGCCTGAACGCGCAAAAGACACTAATAATGTAGGCACATCTGCTTGAAAATACTCATGAGGATTAGAGACTAAATCAGTAGTCGGAATGGCTTCCACTCTCGCCCCTAAATGTTTCATGATTGCAGGAGCAATACTTGTGCCTACAAAAGCGGATGTTCCAGCACCCGTTAAAATTATGCGGATACCTTCTTTGGCTAATATAGGTTGTAGAAAAGCGTCAATTTGAGCCTTGTTTTCTAGCAACATCTGAAACGTTTTTGCCCAGGTTTCTGGTTGCTGCTGTATTTCCTTTGCAGTCCAATAAGCATCCGTTTCCCGTAGTGTTGATTCTGAATAATCTAAGTAGGTCATTATTTTTAATTTTCCTTCGAAATGCGTATTAGTTGCCGTAACAAGCAGCTGAATATTGTGTCAATACTTCAGAGATTTTATGAAAAATCAATTCTTTAGTATCCCTACCGATTTCACCGTTAACAATGGCACAGTATTGGTTAGGCATATATTGACTAATTAAAGTAAGTGGTGGTTGGCTATCGTCCAAGTTTTTAAGCAATTTCTCTAAAGTTGCCGTTACTTCTGGTTGCGGCCAATAATAACGAATGCGATCGCTCAAACTATATTGACAATCGAGTGCCTGAGCTTTGGCCTCTTTTGAATAGTACTTTTCCCAGTAAACAGGGTTTTCTCCCATGACTCGTAATAAAGTTTGCTTCAAATTCGCACGGTTATCTTTTTCAATCCACTCTTGCTCAATTAAGTCTAGCGCCCAACAGGCTTCACGCAAGGCGTAGGTTAGCCAAGGACCTACTTTCAAAATTGCAAAATGGCCTTTAACCAAGTCAGACAAATGTTGTGCAGTTTGATAATCGGTTGAATGAGCTTCGTACACCATCAAAGGATCATGTTCAATGTATTGACTCAATGGCATTGCAAGCTCAGGTTTGAATGCCATTACTTTATGGTGGTCAAACTCCACGCCAGGTTGAACAACTAAGCCAATGATTCTAGGCCAAGTATCTTCTAAACCAGCTTTCAAAAATTCACTTTTATGGATGAAAATAGTTTGTGTCGCCGCTTCAACAGAAGTAGGAGTCAATTCATCAAGTCCTTCATGGGCCCCACCGGGAACAGGTACTTCAGTTCCAATAATATAGACCGGGGCCTCTCCACCACTAGCTTTCCAAGCATTTTCAGCGACCTTACATAATCTTGCTGCACGTTGAGCAACAAGATCATCTCCTAAAGGTACAGGATCATCAGCACATGACATGGAGCAATCTAAATGAATTTTTCTGAATCCGGCTTTAACGTAATCAGCGATTAACACGTCTGATTTAGCCATGGCTTCTTCTGAAGTCAGATTTTGCCAACAATTAGGACCTAAATGATCACCGCCAAGAATAACTTGTTGGCGAGGTAATCCTACTTTATCTGCAATAGAGTAAACAAGGGCACAAAAATCTACGGGCAATAACCCTGTGTATCCACCAAATTGGTTTACTTGGTTAGAAGTTGCTTCTAACACCAAGCATTCTTTATTCTGTAACGAATGCAACATTGCGGCTTCAATTACCAGCGGGTGAGAGGAACATACCGAGTATACACCTGTGACATCTCCACTTTTATGTTGCTGAACCATATCTAACAACGCTTTCAAATGAATCCCCTTAAGTCTAAATCATAATTCGTAACGCTTGAGGGTATCGTAACGCAAATAAATACAAAACGAAACATAATTATCCTTAAAAAGACAACTTGAAACACAAAAAATCAATAAAAACCCTCCAAACAGCTACAAAAAGTAAAGCTTAAATCTATTTTACTTCATTTTATTATCCAACCACCTTGACAGTAGTTTCAGTTAGCTTCATTATCAATCGCAATACGGGACACAGCTTATTATTTATAACTCACAACAAAGCATAATAAATGAGAGGGTAATCGTTATGATTGGAAAACTAGAGAACAAGTTTAGAAAAACCGCCATTACAAGCGCTTTAATAGCAACTTTTAGCGCGACTATTACTGTTGCACAAGAAACTGACGAGTCAGAAGTCATTGTAATTACAGGGGTAAGAAGTAGCTTAGCTGAATCACTAGCCAATAAGAAAGATGCGAAATCTCTGGTTGATTCAATTGCCGCAGAAGAACTTGGACGCTTTCCCGACGATAACGTTGCCGATTCCCTGTCTCATATTGCAGGTATTACCGTCAGCAGAACCCGAGGAGGTGAGGCTCAATATGTAAACATTCGTGGCCTGGGGCCTGAGTTTAGTATTGTTACCCTCAATAATCGTATTTTAGCTACCGATGACGGCGGGCGTAACTTTGCCTTTGACGTTATTCCATCGGAAATGATCAGTGGCGCGGATGTGTGGAAAACTGTGCAAGCCAAAAATATCGAGGGAAGTATTGGTGGAGCAGTTAATCTCAAGTCGGCTCGCGCTTTTGATAACCCCGGAATGCAAGGCATAGTATCGGTGACCGGGGATTACAATGACTTGTCAGAAGAAGTAGGTAAAAAATTCAATGGCGTCTTTAGTAATACTTTTGCAGATGACACGGTAGGACTAATTATAGGTTTAAGCTCTTCTTCGGGTACCGAAAGAGCTGATGAAATGTTTGATAATTATGTGTTTGGCGTTGATGACGGAATTAACTATGACGTTAATAAAGACGGTGTAATTAGCTCAAACGAAGAAAATTTAGTGGTGCCTGGTTCCTACGCTTTAGGCTCTTATGCGACAGATTTTAGTCGTACTGGCCTTACCTCTTCTTTGCAGTGGCGTCCAAATAGCCGTCTAGAGATAACCGCAGATGTCATGCTAACTAAATTAGAAGCCGATGCTACCGGATTTACCCAATCCTTTTATATGGTGGATGAAAGCGAGTCACAAAATCGCTTATCTAATATAGTGTTAGACGGCAACGTCATCACACAAATGGACATTGCCGATGTCAGTATGGAGGTGGTCACACTTGACGATCATCGTACCGTAGATACCAGCATGTATGCAGTTACAGCAGAATATATGCTGACCGACGATTTAACTCTTAAAGGTGACATTTATCAGTCAAACTCAGAGCGAGATTCTGGTGGTAAAAATACTTACGTCGTAGCTGGCAACCCAGGAACTCATACAGGTACTTATAAGCTAAACGAGGGTGGATTACCCGATTATATTCCCAACTGGACGGAAGGGCGTTCGTCCGATGATTTTGGCAACGATGATTTTTCGCCACACTGGGCGGCCCGTGATGGCAGCGATATAAAGGATGAAGTCACGGGGTATACATTAGATGGCGATTGGCAATTTGATCACGAATTTTTAGTGAATGTGGATTTTGGGATCGCCTATACTAGCCGTAACAAAACCAATACCGCCTACGATAACTACACAGACGGTGCCTGTAATTATTGTGGTTATCCTTTCACTTTTGGCGAAGTGGGTGCTGAGGTTGTATTACCTTTCCCTTATGACAATTTATTTGATGGTGAATCTGGCAATATTCCCCGCTCATTTCCCATATTTAGTATCCCAGCCTATGCCTCTGGACTAGCAGCAGCTGATGGCTTAACCCTCACGGATTATAACGGCAATACTCGTACTTTTGGTGCCAATGAATCAGCGCTATGGGAACCCGTATATAATCCTGTCAATTCTTACGATATTACAGAAGACACCACTGCACTTTATTTTCAGGCTAATTTAGAAGGCGAAAATTGGTATGCCAATATGGGAGCTAGATGGATTGACACACAAGTGAGCGCTTCTTATTCATATAATAGTATTTTGTCTATAGAAATAGTCGACCCTAACTCCTCTAATCCATCATGGGATGTTGTTTACTCAGACAGTTCTGACCAAGCAGCAAAAGGTAGTTATAGCAAACTATTACCAGCTATTAATGCTGGTTACTATATAAAAGAAGACTTGTTACTGAGAGTCGCCGCCGCACAATCGTTATCTCGTCCAACACTTGACCAATTAGCACCTTTGACTACCGACAACGCACAATCTGGCTTATTTACTATGGATATCAGTGGTAATCCAGCCATTGAGCCTGTTTTTTCAGATCAATATGATTTGGCGCTAGAATGGTATTTTGCTGAAAACAGCTTAATTGGTGCGTCGATATTCCGAAAAGATTTAGAAGGTTTTATCACCTCGAATACCACCAATATCGAAATTGCAGGTGAAATCTTTACTGTTACACAACCTATAAATGGGGATTCTGCCGAAGTAACAGGTTTTGAGTTAGTACTACAAAAATTCTTTGAAAACGGATTTGGCGTTACGGCTAGTTATGCCTATACCGACTCAAGCACTATCGTAGATGGAGAGGATGCTGGTGCGTTAACAGGTGTCGCGGATAATTCGTACTCTTTATCACTTATCTATGAAAAAGACAAAATCAGCGCTCAGGTTGCGCTAGATTATACCGGCGAATTAGTATCTGACCCTTTTAGTCCTTTAGGTGATAGCTACCAGAGTACTATGGAAGAAGTATCTATGGTCAGTGCTTCAGTCAACTATAGCTTGACTGATAATGCACAGTTATTTATCGAAGGTAATAACTTATTGGGAGAGTCAAACCGTATCTTCCAAGGACGTAGCGATTTACCTGGAAATATCCAGATATATGGCAGAACCATTAAATTTGGTGCCCGTTACAACTTCTAGAAGTAGATTTATCAAGGAGCTCAACAGACACTGTTGGGCTCCTTACTTTTATGTCTAGACTTTGTTACGCGGCACAAAAAAGAGGTGGTCAGTTGCTTAACCAAAGTTGCTAACCAGAAGCAATTGATGACTTAGCTGTGCAACACTTACTAATAAGAACAAGAGAGAAACCGAATATGCAATCTAAAAAATGGCTAATTTTCGCAGTAGTAACTACCCTAGCTTGGGGGCTTTGGGGGGCACTCACCGGTATATTCGCTGACGAAAGTATTCCGTCAACCATGGTGTATGCCATTTGGGCACTAACGATGATCCCACCTTGTATTGTTGCCCTCAAATTAATTGGCTGGAAATTAGAACTTGATCGCCGTTCAATTTTACTGGGTTGTACTATTGGTCTATTAGGCTCTGGTGGCCAAATGTTACTATTCCAAGCGGTGAATGTTGGTCCCGCCTACTTAATTTTTCCCATTATTTCTCTATCCCCCATTATTACAATTGCCTTATCTTTTGGTCTTCTCAAAGAGCGCACGGGTAAGTTAGGAGCAATTGGCATAGTGCTGGCTCTTGTCGCCTTACCACTATTTGAGTATTCACCAAGCGATGGTCAACAAACTGAAGGGGTCTTGTGGTTTGTTTTGGCACTCATAGTCATGGCGGCTTGGGGCTTACAAGCTTACTTTATGAAGTTTTCAAACGAAACCATGAGCGCTGAAAGTATCTATTTCTATATGACAATAACCGCGATTGCGTTAATTCCTGTGGCATACGCCATGACCGATTTTCAACAAGACATAAACTTCAGCGCATCGGTTATATCTACAACCGCTGGGATTCAAGTCCTTAATTCTATTGGCGCCTTGTGTTTGGTTTACGCCTTTAGGTACGGCAAAGCCATAGTAGTATCGCCACTGACCAATGCAGGCGCTCCTCTTATATCTGCAGTTTTAGCGATTATTTTGATGGGAGTTATACCCACAGATGTCAAAATTATGGGGATCGCCTTAGCTATTATCGCCGCCATTATTTTAGCCATCGAACCTGAAGAAAAGACCACCGTAAATCAAAAAATCGATTGATCAGCAAACATGGTGCAGCTCGTTAAACGAAACAAAACGATACACGTAAGCCTTGGATTAGCAGCCATTATACTTTTGGCTGCTTGTTCTGACGCTCATTCGCCTAGTGCGCCCGAGCAACAATCCGACCATTACACTATGTTAGATTATGCCAAATTGGCAAAAATAGATGCTCATGTACATGCCAACTCCAGTGACCGCAGTTTTTTAGAACAAGCGAAATTAGATAATTTCACTTTATTGTCTATTAATGTTGATTACCCTGATTTTCCCAGTATTGCCGAGCAACGTAAGGTTGCACTGCAACTTAAGCAACTAGACGAGGAACAATTCCAATTTGCCTCCACATTTTCAATGGACAATTGGCAACACGAAAACTGGCAGGAAACAGTCATTGAGGATATTGATTTAGCGATTAAACAAGGAGCAAAAGCAGTTAAAGTCTGGAAAAATATTGGTATGAGTCACAGAGATGCTAAAGGTGACTTAGTCATGATTGACCACCCGAGCTTTGCTCCTATCTTCGAACATATGAAAAACAACAATTTGCCACTAGTAGGCCACCAAGGTGAACCTAAAAATTGTTGGTTACCTTTGGAAGAAATGACAGTTAACAATGACCGGCAGTACTTTGCTGCTCATCCCGAATACCATATGTATCTGCATCCAGAATTTCCAAGCTATGAAGATCAAATGCAAGCTCGAGACACTATGTTAGTCAAAAATCCACAGCTGCGCTTTATGGGCGCACATATGGCCAGTTTAGAATGGAGTGTTGATGAATTAGCTGAGTTTTTTGAGCGTAATCCTCTCGCTGTAGCTGATATGGCAGCACGCTCTGGTCAAATTCAATATCAATCAGTACTAGATCGCTACAAAGTACGTGAGTTTTTCATTAAATATCAAGACCGTATTTTATACGCGACTGATCTCACTCATAACCCTGGGCGTGATCCAGAAGCATTCAAGCAAGAAGTTAGGAATAAATGGCATCAAGATTGGAAATACCTGAGCACTTCAGAGGTGTTGCAAGTGCCAGAAGTTGACGGAGTGATTAAAGGATTGGCATTACCCAAATCAGTCATCAACAAAATCTATCGTAGAAATGCACAACGATTTTTTGATTTAACAACTCACTAACCCCTCTATTCATATATCAATTATTGTTTTTTATGGAGTTATAATGAAAATTACATTTCGAAACAAGCTAGTACTGGCTTTCTGTGCCGTTGGGCTAGTCATTAGTGTGGCTGGCTGTAGCCAAACTACGAACCCAGCCATAGTGCCAGATGCAGCACAATCTGAAGCAGTTTATTCGGTTAAGAATACACAAATAACGATTGAGTTCGATCACAACCTACATAGCCGGGTTGTCTCTAATCTAAATGCAGACTCTAAAACACTTGGCGCATTTCAAGCTAGTGAGTATGTTTTATTGCAAAGCGGTGAAACTGTGGCAGATTTTGCTTTTGTTAGTGCTAACGAAACTAAAATCGAAACCGATTTAGGTGCCGGCAGTCAATCTGTAATTGTTGGTCAATCAGACGCAGGCTTACAAAAAATCGCTTCGATTAGCCGATTTGACCGCTACCCATCAATGTTGTTCTTTAAAGTTAAATACAGCAATACAACTGAACAACCCATCAAAATCACTAAATGGATAAATAACCATTACACAATAAACAAAGGTCCAGCGGCCAACTCTCAACAAGCCGCATTTTGGTCTTATCAAGGCGCCTCTTTTGCAGACAGACGGGATTGGGTGATGCCTTTAGAACCTGGCTTTTATCAACAAAATTATATGGGTATGAATGCCTCAGACTACGGTAGTGGAACGGCCATCTCAGACGTGTGGACAACCACAGGAGGGATCGCTGTAGGTCACAGTGAAGTGGATCCTAAATTAGTGGCAATACCGGTGAGTTTTCCTGAAAACGAAGGTGCTGCGCAACTTCATATCGAACTGGAAAAAACACGGTCGTTAGAGCCTGGTGAATCAACTAGCACCTTAGAAACCTTTGTTAATGTGCATCAAGGCGATTACTACGCCACTCTTAAAAATTACCGCAATACTATGGCCGATAAAGGCCTAAAAATAGACGAAATCCCTGATTCGGCCTATGAATCAATCTGGTGTGCGTGGGGTTATGAACGTGATTTTAGTGTAGATGAAGTGCTTGCCACCTTGCCTAAAGCCAAGGAAATGGGACTGAAATGGGCAGTACTAGACGATGGTTGGCAAACCGCTGAAGGAGATTGGTATTTGCATCCAGACAAATTTCCAAACGGCGATGCCGATATGCAAGCCTTCGTAAAAGAAATCAACGATCAAGGTTTAAAAGCCAAACTTTGGTGGGCGCCTTTAGCGGTGGATCCGGGTACCGATTTATTACATGAGCACTCAGACATGTTATTACTCGATGAATGGGGCGCGGTGCATGATGTCACCTGGTGGAATAGTTTTTACTTATGTCCCGCTTATGAAGGCACCATCGAATACACCAAAGAATTAGTCAAAAAGATGATGGGCACTTGGGGTTACTCTGGATTAAAAATTGATGGCCAGCACTTGAATGGTGTCCCCCCGTGTTACAACCCTAAACATAATCACAAGTCCCCTCAAGAATCGGTAGAGAAACTCGCCGAGTTCTGGAAGATGGTCTACGACACTGCCCGTGAAATAGATAATGAAGCCGTTGTCGAAATATGCCCCTGTGGTACTTCCTATGCATTTCATAACTTACCCTATATGAACCAAACTGTAAGTTCAGATCCTCTGTCATCTTGGCAAGTACGTTTAAAAGGAAAAACCCTAAAAGGGTTGATGGGAGAATCCGCACCCTACTACGGTGACCACGTCGAACTCAGCGACAATGCCAGCGATTTCGCTTCATCTATGGGCATAGGAGCAGTAGTAGGCACTAAGTTCACTATTCCTTCTGAGAACAAAGCGGCAGAAGCCTTCTTATTAAATGCAGAACAAGAAAAAGAGTGGACTAAATGGATAGGCTTGTATAACAAGAAAATGTTGCCCAAAGGAGAATATTTAGGAGAGTTATACGACATTGGTTTTGATTTACCAGAAGCTCACGCTATCGCAAAAGAAGACCGTTTGTATTATGGCTTTTATGCCAAAGCGTGGAACAAAGACCTAGAACTAAGGGGCTTACAAGCAGGCCAATATCAGGTATTTGACTACATTAATAATAAAAATTTAGGCACGGTTACCGGTCCAATTGCCAAATTACCTGCCAAGTTTAACGACTATCTACTATTGGAGCTCATACCTATTGCAAACGCTGAATAAAATTATGAAGTCAGCAAAACAGCTAATTAGTTTACTCGTATTAGTCAGTTGTGGCCTGTGTGTTGAATACGCACAGGCAGTGGCTATTAATGAACCCGCGCCTCCATTTACAATTGAATCCTTACAAGACAAACAACCCATTACTTTGTCGCAGTTTGAAGGCAAAGTGGTGTATTTAGATTTTTGGGCTTCGTGGTGTGGTCCGTGTCGGCAGTCCTTCCCATTCCTCGCAGAATTAAAAAAAGAGTATCAGCAATATGGTTTTGAAGTACTGTCGGTTAATTTGGATGAAAATCCTCAACTAGCAACACACTTTCTTAAGCAGTTTCCGGTTAACTTCGTCCATTTGAAAGGTTTTAATTCTGACATAGCCGAAAAATACAAAATTGAGGCGATGCCCACCGCTTTTTTTATTGACGCCTTAGGACGAGTAAGGCTTATTCATAAAGGTTTCAATCCTGATCACAGAACTTTTTTAAGAGCGGTTTTAGAGAAATTGATTGCTGAAAATCAAGAGTAATAGACGACAAAGTGAAACCAATAGTTGTTTAAATGTTTCATTGTGACTATTATCTGCAGCAATCGACTCAGACTGAAAGTTAAGAAAAAGGATCACGAATGCGCGATACCAGCCAAAGACGAGTAGAAATTTCTCGAATGCTCAAAGAAAAAGGCAGTGTCCAAGTACCAAGTCTGTCTGAGATGTTCAAGGTTTCTACAGTTACAATCAGAAAGGACTTAAGGTTTCTAGAAAAACAAGGTCTTGTGGCACGTTAAGACGTAAAAGCCAGTCATTTTTCGGAAGTTTGGCAGAAAATACTTTGAAAGAACTTCATGTAGACAAACTATTTTTAGGTGTGGATGGTTTTCATATGGAGCGGGGTATTACTACCCATTTTGAAGCAGAAGCATTACTTAATAAGTTAATGTGCAAAGTGGCAAGTGAAGTCATAGTGGTGACGGATTCATCCAAATTTGGCCATGTTTGTTTACACAAAATATTGGAGCCAAGTGGAGTAAGAAAAATTGTCACCGATCAAAATATTCCCAAAGACTATCATGAAGGTCTGCAAAGATTGGGCATAGAAGTCATTATCGTTGAAATATAATATCAATCAGCGTAACCGCTACCTAAGGCTCTAAAAGGCAACTCTAACCCCAATTCAGGTACTTGTAATCCAACCCATTGCGGAAAAGTGTTGCTATTGGGGCCCGGAAACAAAGTGTATTCGTTGGCCCAAGGGTAGCGAGCAACGGCTTCAGATATCTCTGGGATCAACTGCTTGGCTTTATCACCTTGTAACGATAAGAGTTTTTGTGGCTTAGCTCCATACCAATAACGATCGGGCGTTGCGGTTTGATAAATACGCAACGCTGGCAATCCACTCTTTACGCGCCAACCAACGACTTCGTAGACAGTATACTCTGCTGCATCTTGCGGCTTAACTGCAATCCAAGTATGAACAGCAAACCAACCTCTCCAGCTGAACGCATCGGCTGCGTAGACTTCTATAACAGCGCGTTTTTCTTTAGTGGGATCAACAGCTATACCGGCAGGCTCTCGACTGGCGTCACGCCAATCAGTATTGCTACAGCTCACAAGTAACCCTATGAATAATATAAACACAATGCCTTTATTCAACATTCACCTCAACTGATTGCGTAAACTTATAGCCAATATCAGAGCCTCTTTCACACCATATGTTAAACCGTAATTGAGTCTTTCACCGCTACTTTTGACCATAAATGAGAGCAATTTTCGACAAAAGCCTGATGGATAGGGTGTGCTTGATATTCACTTTGGCCGGCTAAATCATCGAACATCATTAATTCTGATACCTGAAAACTGTTATCAACCACATCACGTTTTTCAGTGGTAGCGGGCAAACCTATATGTAACACTTTTACAGTTGGGACTTGTCTAAGGGTTTGCAGTCCGGCGATTAGTTGATCGCGGTCAGCTATAGAATCTGGGTTTTTCAACCAAAAATATGCGGTATGAATCAATTGTGTTTTTGTTTCCATTAATTGTTCTCCTTTTACCGAACCCGCAACAAGACTTGCTCCGGTTATAGCCATAAATTGTCTTCTAGTTATTTTACTCATTTTAACTGGTCTCTTTATTTTTACTCGAAAGTCATCATTATTGCTTTTCGTGTTTAGTAGTCAAACTTTTTGCAAACGTTTACAAATAAAAAAACTATTCACTATATTTTCGTATCACGGCAACTTTACCATCTTCAATTTCTAGGACTTCAACTGTGTCATAAGATAAAGTGATGACTTCCCCACTTTGTGGATGTGTGCCCCTTGATTGAGTGTGATACTTAATAATGACCACCTTGTATCCGGTGACCACGCTTTTGAGGGTAGCAGTGTACTGGTTATGAGTTCCTAAATAATAAAGCATTCCTTGCAACATTTTGTGTTTGCCGTCGGGCTCCCTAGTCGCATCAGGATCATAAGGTAAATGCTGATGTCCAACATCATCTTTAAGTAAACTGAGGTAGTCCTGAATGTCGCTTTCCACGGCATGTGGGGATTGTGTCGCTTTCCAAGCATCGAAATACTCTTGGGCGAATTGTTCTGCATCGAATTCACTAGAACTTGCTGTGGCGGCCCCCGTGAAAAGTAACCAAGCTATCAATACAACAACTTTTCTCATTCTAAGGTCCTTTATTCTAATTGGAAACAAGAAGTGCGCTCATTGTAGTTAGTCATCCACTTCAACTTTTATCCATTGCTGCTGATGCTTTATCACTTCAAATCTTGCCCATTGATGAAACTCTGAGCGTAAACAAATATTGGTTTCGTAGCTGCCATCACCAGCCAGCACTTTATATATCACTTTATCACGATACGACGGGCTGTTGTTTGGCGCAGCATCAACGACTTGCCGAATACTCCACAAACTGCCAATTTTACCATTGCTGTAAATGTGACCCGCGATAATTTCCGCCGGGTGTGTGATATTTTTCTCAGCATGTTGTTTGGCTAATTCTAACAAGTCAGCTAGACCTTCTGGGGTAATATCTACGTAGGAGTCTAACTCCTGCATCGCAGCGGCAAAATCTTCATGAGTCAATTCAAATTGCCTGTCCTTGGGTTTTGTAACTACGGCTTTTCTAAATATATGGGCTAAATGAGCAGGATATCTACGCCAAGTAAAGAATGCGTTGTAAGCAATTCCGAGCAATAAAATCACAACAAGGTTTATGCCAACTGGCACTAATAAGTAATGATATCCAAGGTCAGTGATGACTGAGCCACCCACCACCACGGTTAACGCGGTAGCGCCACCAGGGGGATGAATACAATGTAAATAATACATAGCCCCAATTGCTAGACCGACCGCCAACCCGGCGATAATAAAAGCATTGCCAAATAATTTAAAACAAGTCACGCCAATGACACCCGAAATAAGGTGCCCGCCAATAACAGCCCAAGGTTGCGATAAAGCGCCATGGGGTACAGCAAAAAGTAACACTGCACTGGCTCCCATAGAAGAAATGACCAGAATGCCACTGTTGGAATCTAAAGTACCTACTTCTATAAGGATGCTTGTTAACCAGATAATTCCAGATATGCTAATTAAACCGCCAAAGGCTGAAATAATTTTTTCTGTGTGGCTAGTAGAATTGGCTGTCAAACCAATCAGTAACGTCATCTCGTTGACTAAGTGTTTAAACGTCATTTTTGAATCATTTCGCACCAAATTGGTGCTGGATACTAAAAGGTAAATAGGGCTTTTTGCAAGCCATTTCCTATATAGATTGCACAAAATAAGTGCGATTTTTTATTTGAAAACACCTGTAATCTTGATATTTCAACATCCATTGTTAAGTAAGGTTCGGCCGGAACATATCTCCGGCGACCAATTAGAGCATCTTGTTGGCTAAGTTAATTGCATCCACAACCGTCTTTGAAAATTGTACCTCTTCGCGACTATTATTAATGCCAACCCGGTGTAATTTAGCAGCCATTCTTTGTTGCAAACCACTAATAATTAGACGTATGTGTTGTTTAGAGAGACTCTCCGTTATGGACTCCATTGCTACAATAGCACTCATATCAAGCATATTGACTTCAGTCATATCGAGTATCACAACACGAAGGTTGGGTGTGACTGTAGAAATGGCTTGCAGTGCCTTTTGCGCAGAGCCAAAGAACAACGAACCATTAATGTCATATATAGCAACGCTATCAGGCAAATCACCATAGTCTTCATGGTTTTTCTCAACCTTAGTTGTGCTGGTTATTGTAATACTTTTGCGAATAAACAACATAGATGCCAATCCTATGCCTACCGCGACAGCAATAGTCATATCGAATAAGACAGTGAGCAAGAAACATAAAATAAGAACAATTACATCATCTCTGGGGGCTATTTTGATCGTCCTGACGAAATGTTTGGGTTCGCTCATATTCCATGCAACCACTAACAATAGTGCCGCCATAGATGCCATAGGTATATAAGCTAGTAATGGCGTCAACGCCAATATCGCTCCAAGAATAAACAAACCGTGTATTACCGAAGCAAGTGGCGAACTACTGCCTGCTTTAATACTGGCGGCGGTTCTGGCAATCGCTGCCGTAGCGGGTATTCCACCAAATAGTGGAGCGACAATATTCCCCAACCCCTGTCCAATAAGTTCGTCATTAGAATTGTGTTTTTTACCCGTCATTCCATCCGCAACCACCGCACATAATAGTGATTCAAGCGCCCCTAATATTGCTATTGTGATGGCAGATGGCAATATCAATTTGATAAGCTCGAAACTTAAACCTATAGGTGTACCGTCAGCACCCGGTAAGTTCCATGGCCACTCGAAACTAGGCAATATTGCAGGAATGCCGTTACCTGTTATGCCATTTAATTCATAGTGAAACCGACTCCCAATTGTAGCTATTGAAAAGTCCTGGCTGAATTGGCTAAGTAACCATGCAGTCAATGAGCCTAAAAGGAGCGCAATCAAGTGGCCAGGGATTTTAGAGCGTATTCGTGGCCACAGTAGTAGTGTAGTGATTGTTAAGCCACCGATAAGTAGTTCTTGCCAGTCAACTGTTGGCAACGAATTCATTATCAACAAAAGTTTATCGAGATAGTCCCCATCCATTGATTCGATATCAAGACCTAAAAAATCCTTTATTTGAAAGGTGCCAATCACCACACCTATACCCGCAGTAAACCCGATAATGACTGGGTAGGGAACAATTTCAATAAGCTTGCCGAACTTACCTATGCCCATCAATATCAAAATCAAACCCGCCATAAACCCACTTACCAGTAATCCGCCTATTCCAAACTTCTGAACAATGGGCAATAGCACAACAACAAACGCGGCGGTAGGGCCTGAAATATTCACTTTTGAGCCACCACCAATGGCGATAACAATGCCAGCAATAATAGCTGTGTACAAACCATGTTGTGGAGGGACGCCACTTGCAATGGCGAGCGCCATAGAAAGAGGCAGTGCGATAACCCCAACAGTTAAACCAGCAAGAACGTTAGCTTGAATTTCCGAAATTTTCATTCCGCTAACTAAAGATTTCCTTAATGCTGAAAACAACTTGTACTCCTTTAATATGATCTACCAAAAAATTAAATTTGATTCCTTTTGTCTTGCCGTAAAATACTTGAGAATAACGGCACACATAGAAAACGTTTATGTATACAAGAACGAGTGAAAACAGTTATCAGTGTGATGTTGTCGATACTTTTAAAAAGTAGCGGTAGCAGATAAAGCCAGGTCGATTGAACATTAACGCCAAGTTTTCAATGAATACAAAACTATAAGGCGTAGTTAGTACCAACTAACTTTTTTATTCGAAGTCGATGGATCGACTCACATGTCTTCTAAACTGTAAAAACACATTCACTAGTTAGATATAAGTTACCATGCCGCCGGTTAAATTCTTAATACCCAATAGTTCTTTTATACTTTTAGCGACTCAATTTTGACCAAAAATAAAGAGCGGATGGTGAGCTGATTCACAATAGACTACCAGACGTTGTTGTAGATTATCTATCGAGGTAATGTTTCTATCGTTACATAGCGCATACACTGTGTTAACTGTAACAAAAAGTCCTAGAACAAGAGCCTTTGCCTATCACAACATTTGCTATGAGTCTTATCATCAAGCTTCATCCGAGTTTAGGACTGCGGCCTCTTTTTTAAGTTTTTTAGCGTTGATCCTATCGGTTTTTTCGATTCGCTTTTGCTTTTTGCGCTGGTTTTTATCCGCTATGATCTTGATGGCCTCTGGTTGCGACAAGTGAGGATGTTTGGCGAGTAACTCTGCAACCTTTCCATTAATTTTGGTCATGGTTTTACCTTGTGGTTAGTATGTTATAGATAATTATATGCTGTCGAACTCAAGAAACACATAGATCTTTACTTAACCTGAGCTCGGGTTACTTAGTACCAATCCGTAATGATAACTGCTCACTCAGCGAGATTCTAAAGTGCCTTAATCAAGGCGTTTGAAAAAGGCCTAGGGTGCTAAGTCGAGTTCGGACAACACAGACTAAGGTGCTTTAGAATTCGCCCAAAGGGAATGCGCTAGGCGAGCAGCGATAATCACTTCGATGCGTTTGCAAGCGCTAAGCCTCATCTTCACTCAATCAATGAAAGCCAGCTTTCGTCACGCTCTTAATCATCTTTTGGATACTTTTAGTTAAAACCCTACAGTTCGTTGATTTATGCCACAACCCGTAAATGTTAGTTTGATACATCGCTTGCAAAGAATAACCATCAAACAATGTAGCTAAATTTTCGAGGTGTATTGAGATTGTTTCGAAACTTTATTTAAATCTAGCCATGCATTCTAATTTTTTGGTAAATAGCGATGGGTTTCTTGTTATTGTTTACTCAATTATTAGAGAAATAAGCTTAGATGATAAGGAATGAAAGTATGAAAAAGTCTATGTTAGCTGGTTTGTGCTGCATATTATTAGGCACGGGGTGCGCTTCTACGCCACCACCATTAGGTGTTAAAAACGGGCAACTGACCCCATGTCCTGACAAACCCAATTGTGTGAATAGTTATACGTCAGATAAAGCGCAATATGTGGCACCCATTCAATTGACAGGAACCACACAATCAATAAAAAACAATATTTTAACCGCTCTTAAAGAAATGCCTAACTCAACCGTCACAGCAACTCAAGTCAACTATGTAAGGGTAGAATTTACCTCTAGTATTTTTAGATTTGTAGATGATGTAGAGTTTTATTTTCCTGACACCAATACGACCGAAACCACAGTCCACCTTCGTTCAGCATCTAGAGTTGGCTATTCAGATTTTGGTGTGAACCGAAAGCGCATTCAAAACATCCGCGACCAGTTTGTAACTCTTAGTGAATAAAAGTTCTGCTTAGGTTACTTAGCTTAAACAGGCCTTTTAAAGATACCAATAGTGATTTTCTAGTACTCAACTATTGGTATTTCCCAACGCCCCTATTTTCTTAGTGCTTCCCTTACTCACCATTTTCGCTTCATTTTTTTAACAATTTACTTACGTTTTTAGATTTTAAACACATTTGCAGCATTTGAATCAAAAATTGTCCCAGTTCATATCGTACACTGCTAACAATTAAATTTTATGTCCGTTGCTGATCAGCAAACGTAGTTCTAATTTTGGGAGAAAATGGTGATGAATTTGAAAAAAATGTGTTGTGCGCTAGGGCTACTCCCAGCATTGCTAATTGCACAGACTACAGTAACAGTTGATACCAACAATCCCGGAAGCCAAATTAATAAGAACATTTACGGCCAGTTTATGGAGCATCTAGGACGTGGAATTTACGAAGGTGTTTGGGTTGATGACGACAGCAACATTCCTAACACTAATGGTTATCGTAACGATGTAGTGCAAGCCTTACGAGAACTTAAGGTACCTTTGCTACGTTGGCCGGGAGGCTGTTTTGCTGATCAATACCATTGGCAAGATGGTATTGGTCCTCGTGATCAGCGACCTAAAGGAGTCAATACAACTTGGGGGGGGGTAATTGAACCCAATAGTTTTGGTACCCATGAGTTTCTAAATTTTGCGGAAATGCTGGATGCCGAGGTGTATGTTAACGGCAATTTAGGAACCGGCAGTCCAAAAGAAATGGCACAATGGTTGGAGTACATGACCTCCGAAAGTGACTCAACCTTAGCCAATATGCGCCGCCAAAATGGCAGAGATAAGCCTTGGCGTGTTCATTACTTCGCCATCGGTAACGAGTCTTGGGGCTGTGGCGGCAGTATGAGTCCAGAATATTATGGTAACTTATATAAACATTTTGCTACCTTCCTTAAAACCCCAGCGAATAATAGGCCAGTGTTGATTGCCAGTGGCGGGTATGATCATCACCTTGATTGGACCGAACATCTATCTTCTTTAGAGCAAAACTTTGCATATCGCTTAGAAGCTATTGGACATCATTACTACACCCTGCCGACTGGAGATTGGGACAAAAAAGGCAGTGCCACAGCGTTTCCAGAAAGGGAGTGGATTTCTACTCTTTCTCGCACCTTAGCTATGAAAGATATTCTCGAGCAAAACCTCGCCATATTGGAAAAGAATGATCCACAAAACAAAATTGGCTTCTATGTTGACGAATGGGGAACATGGTACGATGTAAGTCAAGGTGATCCAGGATTTTTGTATCAACAAAATAGTATTCGCGATGCTTTAGTTGCCGCATTAAACTTGAATTTATTTCATCAACATGCGGAGCGTGTGCAGATGAGCAATATTGCTCAAATGGTGAATGTGCTTCAGGCGATGATCCTTACCGACCAAGAAAAAATGCTGCTAACCCCCACCTATCATGTGTTCCGAATGCACAATGTCTTTCAAGATGCGACCTATTTACCGGTGTCTTTAACTGGCAATCCTGAGTATACATTAGAAGAATATTCGATACCCAAAGTCAGTGCTAGTGCCGCGAGAGATAACAGCGGCAAGGTATGGGTTACCGTAGTCAACACTCACCCTAGAGAATCTGAAACAGTTGAAATGGCAGGCAAATACAGCTCTTTAGTCGGTGAAGTACTTAGTGCCGATAAAATGGATGCGCACAATTCCTTTGGAGCACCAAACGCAGTTGCACCAGTGGAGTTTAAATCGACGGCCAGCGGTGGCAAATTACGTTTCAAATTACCTGCTAAATCAGTGCTTGTTGCAGAGTTAAAATAAATCTTTATAGCTATATTTGAGTGTTACTTACCTTAATAAGGTTTCTGGCGTTCAATTGGCTTTTCTATGAGTTGTTCGACCTATAAATTTACAACAGTCAATTTATAGGTCTTCGCTACTGCCAACTTTGCGTTTAACTGCGCGCTTTTTGCCATACTTTTTTCCATACTTTCTCTTTCTATTCCACCACAAATAGCCACCCGTAACGACCAGTACCAAAGGCGTCAGCCCAGCAATACACCATAATATTTTTGGAATAACGCCAGCAAAACTACCAAAATGTAAACGTCTGATACTATCGTCGAATTTGCGCAAAATGTTGCCCTGCCTGATGTCGTCAATGCTCAATAATTTGCCATTGTTTTTATCAAAGCCAACCCAACTATTGTAATCACTGTACAAGGGATTATGGGTAGTGACATGTCCAAACACAGTAAAATGACTGACCGCATCAAATGGAAAAAGTAGGTAAGTGGGGGTAAACCCCGGCAATTGCTTTTGGCTGTCATCTAATAGTTTATCTATCGAAATATCATCACTATATAAACGCTCGGTTAACACCCATGTCTCTTCTTCTGCGGTATGACTGATTTCATGGATAAACTCTTTGGCATTCCAATAGACACCTGTCAGTCCAATCACAAGTAAGATGGGCGATGCGAGCGTGCCAAACATTTTATGAATGTCGCTAAACAACACTAACTTTACGGCCTTGTAGCGCAGTGTAAACAGCCTTGCATAAAATTTTCGATAGATGATAAGCCCACTGATCCCTAAAAACACTAACACCAGGCCAAAAATAAACACGATAAAAATACCGCTACCATGCAACAAAAAGCTGTAATGTAACTCAACCAGCCAATCTGTTAGGTCTGAGCCTGTTCGCACCGGAGCACTCAATATTTGCTCGGTGTACGGATTTAAATAAACCTTGTACCAATCTTGGGTATGACGCTTTAGCAAGTAAACCGCATCGGCTCGGTACTGGTTATCAAATATTTCCCAGCTGCCAATTTCATAATCAGGTAACGCATTATTTATTTGCAGGGCGAGTTGGTCCATGCTGATACGCGTGTCGGCGCTCTCAATCAAAACCGTTTTATCCTTCATTAGCAACGCATCGATTTCTACTTTAAATACTAGCAGCCCACCGGTAACACAAATCACAAGCAAGGGAGCAAAGCAGGTAATTGCCAACCAAGAATGCAGTTTAAATAGCTTTTTACGCATACCTACTGTAACCCTTCAAAATATACAGCCACCTGAAAAATAGTAATAAATAGGCTTAAGTGTGATTGATAAACAATAACATTTAAGCCTTAATTAACAGTACCTAGTTAGATCACCAATAAACGCAGCTCGTTAATAACGCCAAGCAATAGTCGCTTGTACTTGACGAGGGGCCGCATAATAACTTTGAGTCCAGTACAAGCTAGTAAGATATTTTTTATCCAATAGATTCGAAACATTAAGAGCTAAATCAATGTTGCTGTTTAATTGGTAGCGAGCAAAAGCATCAACCGTTGAATAGGCTTTTTGATCAACCCGTACTGCACCGGCGGCGTTGTAAATATCATCTTGCCAACGATAACTGGCACCTACAGATAAAGCAGGTATGTAATCGAAATAATACGAGGTGGCCACCTTTACTGTTTTAAGTGGAATATAAGTACGAATAGCCGTGCCATTGTCGTCTTCTATATGAAAAAGATAGGTTGCGCCAGCACTAACATTTAAGTTGTTAGTGACTGCCCCTATTAGCTCTAGTTCAAGACCTTCAGTGTCGTATGTCACACCGTCGTATATGTTAACTCCATCAATCACTTCACCAAATTCGGCCAAGTTATCCAGTTCTGAGCGAAACATAGCAAAAGACGCGCTGGATAACTTATCATCAAACGCATATTTAACGCCCAGCTCAGTATTACTGCCTTGGGCTACACCAATAGATTTGTAATCTCTGCCTATGAAGTTTTGTGGGGTAAACACTTCACTATAGCTACCGTAGGCAGAAATATTGTCAGAAAAGTGATACACCAAACCAGCATATGGCACGGTTTCTTCGGTTTCACTTTCGTTGACCACACCATAATTGTAACCCTCTTGGGTGATCTTCATATGCCTTGCGCCAAACAAAATAGAAAAGTTATCTAACACATTTAAGCGAGTGGCAAAGTAAACAGAGTTGTGCTCTTGCTCATCTTTGTGACCGGTTGAAAACACATCGAAATCAGGAAATTCCATCGCCGCGCTAGAACCGTCAGCCCAGTTGGCACCTAACACTGGATAGCCGTCTGTGTAGTTATAAAGCGATAAACCAAACAAGTCTATTTGCGCATAGTTGTAACCCACTATTAGCTCATGCTTACGTCCAAATGCATCAATAGCACCACTTACGAAAACATCAGCAATGTCTTGTTTTTCGTCCATGTTATAGCCATAAGCATACCCTAACAGGCCAATCTCAGTGTCTTTATCTGGGAGCTCGTAGGTATAAAATAATTCTGACTCCATTGCTATTTTGTTGCGGCTATATTGGGCATTTAAGCTCCAATTTTTAGAAAGGCCTTGTTTAAGTTCTATAAACGTACTGTTTCTATCTGTATCTCTAAATGCCCAGTCGGTGGCTGTGTTAGTAGACACCGGGTAATCAGTCATAGAACCATCGGTGTAATGCAAAGGTAAGGCGCCAGACATACTGCCTTTAACGTTATTAGCGTTGTAACTATGACCAACAGTTAGTAAAGTGGAATCGCTCAAGTCTGCTTCAACTATGCCATAAAATACATTGTTATCATCAGAATAGCGGTCAAGATAACTGTCTCCTTGGTCTTTTACTGCCACCAATCGCCCTCTCACAGAATCGGTAATCTCACCAGATAAGTCACCCTCTAATCGACCTCTAGCGTTTTCACCTAAAGACAACGCCACACTCGCACTGGTGTCTTGGGTAGGTCGTTTACGAATATAATTCACCGTGGCAGAGGGGTTGGCTAACCCGGTAATTAACCCGGCCGCACCTTTCACCACTTCAACTTGTTCAAATATTGCCGAATCTTGATGACCATCGGCTAAACCCGACGAAAAAGGTACTCCAACCGAATCAAATTGAAAGTTAACAATATCGAATCCCCTAGCGGTGTAATACGTTCTGTCGGTTTCTATATTTTCAACGGTTACCCCTGGGGTAAAGGCTAAAACATCATTAATGCTAGTAAGTGAAAAATCCTCTATGTGAGGTCGAGACACCACTGTCACAGTTTGTGGTGTATCAGCCATAGATAAGCCCAACCTAGTAGCCGAGTTACTTAGCCCTTGTTCACCATAAACACGGATACGCTCTACTGAAGTTTCTTCATTATCAGTTTTGTTACTCGCTTCATCAGCGATAGCGCCGCTTAACGTTAAGGTAGCCAATACCCCTAAAGTTGTTTTACTAAATAAATACCGCAAGAGAGTCTCCACTTAATTTTTGTGTTGTTCTTAAAATTGCGGGGAGAATACCAGCGCCCAAATGGTAATGCAAACTATTATCATTTGGGGTAGATAAAGTTAAGTTTTCGTGCTTACCGGTCTAGGTTAAGTGCGACAACATCCAATTAAGATTTAATTTTTACAATAAAAAGCCGACTTTCGCCGGCTTCTTATTGAATACTTAAGGTGAGTAAGGACTAGTACAACAATCCGTATATTTTGCGCCTAAATGTTGACTTAAGCGGATCGCCATCCGGTAGGGCATTAATCATATCTAACGTTAACTTTTTGGCTTCGCCAAAGTTTAAGTCTTTATATAATACCGACATAATAAGCCCTAAGGCTTCTTCGGTTTGATTTGCTTGGTGTAATTGCACCGCTAGTTTTACTTTAACGTCTAAATCATCTGGCTTTGCCGCTAACTCAGCTTGCAAGGCTTTAATTTCCGGCGACTCCGCGGCTTGTTCGGCTAATTCAATTTTGCCTAAGATACTTTTATATAACGCATCTTGATCTACTAAACCAATAGTACTCAACAACTCTTTGGCCTGTTTAATTTGTCCAACTTCGACTTGGCAATCGGCTAACAACAACTTAATATCGGCTCGCTGTGCGTTCAAATCATGGGCTTGTTTTAACAAAGAATAAGCTTGTTGATAATCGCCTGCGCTGACAAGCTCAACGGCTTGTTCATATAGGGCATCCTCTGGCTTAGGCAGGTGTTTTTCAAAACTAGCAATAATTTCTGCTTCAGTCTGCACACCAGCAAAACCGTCTATGGGTTGACCTTCTTTTACCAAAATAACTGTAGGTAAGTTTTGCACACCAAATTGCGCGGCAATTTCTTGTTGTTGCTGGCAATCCACTCTTGCATGTAGCAAGTTACCACTAAACTTAGCCGCGACATTGGCAATAATGGGCGCTAATTGTTGACTAGGTTCGTAACCTTCAGCCCAAAACTCTACCATCACGACCTGAGTTTGCGAGTCTTGCAAAATGACTTGTTGGAAATTTTCTGGGGTAATATCAACCACGTTATTCATAATAGAGTCCGTAAACTTTTGTGTGAGCTTTGGATGGGGTCAAATCAATGAAACTCAAGGCGTTGTTCGATTTTCACGTGCACCAAGTTACCTGTCTTAAATGTCGCCTAGTAGACATTTACTCTTAAATCGCTATGCTAAATTTAGGATTCAATAGCAAATTAAAAGTAAATCGCCATGAGCCAAGAAACACCGCAGCAATTTAACACTTTTGCAGAATTTTATCCGTATTACCTATCTGAGCACCAAAATATGACTTGCCGACGTTTGCATTTTGTTGGTTCAACTTTGATTTTATTATTAATCGCTTATGTAGCCATGACAGAGCAATGGGTATTGTTGTGGTTGTTGCCGGTTTTAGGTTATGGCTTTGCCTGGGTAGGCCATTTCTTTTTTGAACACAACAAGCCGGCCACCTTCAAATACCCACTTTATAGCTTGCTAGGTGATTGGGTGATGTATAAAGATATGTTACTGGGCAATATCAAACGTTAGTGTTTTTCAGTTAGACAAATTTACATAAATCTAACGATTTCCCTACGATTTTCCCTTCACTACTGGTTAACCAGTTTCAAACTGCGACATTTTTGTAATGTCAATATGGTTTGCTTAAAAAAAGTACAAATTTGTTTGATTTATAGCCTTTCCAAGCCAACAAAAAACCCTTAAACTTGCGCCCCTTTTTAGAGCCCGGTCGATTTTTGCACAATTAAGTGTGGAGGATATTCATTCTATATTATGCAAATTGGTCCATATACTTTAGAAAACAATTTGATGCTAGCTCCCATGGCGGGAGTGACCGACCGACCTTTCAGACAATTATGTAAACGTCTCGGGGCTGGTTTAGTAGTGTCAGAAATGCTCTCGTCCAACCCTAGGGTGTGGAATTCAGATAAATCCAAACAACGGATGGATCATGAAGGTGAAGAGGGTGTGCGTTCTGTGCAAATTGCTGGGTCTGACCCTGAATTAATGGCACAAGCTGCACAGTTTAATGTAGGTAACGGCGCACAGATTGTTGATATCAATATGGGTTGCCCGGCTAAAAAAGTGAATAAAAAGTTAGCAGGCTCAGCATTGCTGCAAGACCCGGCACTGGTTGAAAAAATCATCCAAGCGGTAGTCAAAGCAGTCGATGTACCTGTTACCTTAAAAATACGCACAGGTTGGAATGTTGAAAATCGCAATGGTGTATCAATCGCCAAAATTGCACAAGACAACGGCATTCAGTCATTAGCGGTGCATGGTCGCACCAAAGCCTGTATGTACAAAGGCAATGCAGAATACGACACCATTAAGGCAATTAAACAAGCCGTGTCTATCCCTGTTGTTGCCAACGGTGATATAACCAGCGCGCAAAAAGCAAAGCACGTTTTGGAATATACCGAAGCAGATGCGCTAATGATCGGTCGCGGAGCTCAAGGTCACCCTTGGATATTCCGTGAGATCTTGCACTATCTGCAAACGGGTCAAATATTAGCTGCGCCTAGCATTGATGAAGTGAGTAGCGTTTTGCTTGAACACGTCGCCAATGTACACCAATTTTATGGTGATTTTATGGGATGCAGAATTGCCCGCAAACATGTGGGTTGGTATTTGGCCGAACACGACCAGCAAAGGCTGTTCCGTGCAAAGTTCAACATCATTGAAGATGCAAGGCAGCAACTTGATGCGTTAACTATGTACTTTGATAAATTGGCAGGCGAACCAGTACCTTCATCGGTGTCTGAAAACGTTTCACCTGCTGCTTAATATGACTAACTAAAGAGCTCGATTGTATATGTTCGAACAAAATGTAACTTCTCCATTTACCACTACGGTAACCACTCCTTCGCAAACACAGGCTCAAAAACCTCTTCGTGATTCTGTTAAACAAGCTGTAAACAAGTATTTAAAACAGCTTGATAATACCAACATCGAAAACTTATATGAGCTAGTCATGGCCGAAGTAGAAGCGCCAATGTTAGAAGAAATAATGACTTTCACACGTGGTAACCAAACAAAGGCTTCAACTATGTTAGGTATCAACCGCGGCACTTTGCGTAAAAAACTTAAACAATACGGCATGAACTAAGGTTTTATTGCCTAATTTTAAGAGCACCTTTAGGTGCTCTTTTTGTTTGTGACAAGCATGACCAAATAGTCAACAAACACCTCGATTAATCCGCCGAAACCTTTGTCTTTATAGTGGAACAAACATGCAACAAGACTCTCCAGCAACTCCTATTCGTCGCGCCCTGTTAAGCGTATCTGATAAAACCGGCTTACTAGAGTTTGCCCAATTCTTAGCCAGCCAAGGTGTCGAGCTATTATCAACGGGTGGCACCGCAAAATTACTTAGTGACAATGGCCTAACCGTCATAGAAGCATCTGATTACACAGGTCACCCAGAAATTATGGATGGCAGAGTGAAAACTTTGCACCCTAAAATTCATGGTGGCATTCTGGCACGTCGCGGACAAGACGAACAAGTCATGGCAGACAACAATATTCAGCCAATCGATCTTGTAGTAGTAAACTTGTATCCTTTCGCGGCAACGGTTGCCAACGACGATTGCAGCTTAGAAGACGCAATTGAAAATATCGATATTGGTGGACCGACTATGGTGCGCGCCGCAGCTAAAAATAACAAAGATGTGACTATAGTAGTGAACGCTAAAGACTACGCTAGAGTGACTAAAGAAATGCAAGCAAATAGCAATGCGGTAACCCAAGCAACACGTTTTGATTTAGCGATAGCTGCCTTTGAGCATACTGCTGAATACGATGGCATGATAGCTAACTACTTTGGCACCATGATAGAAGATAAAACATGTGAAACAGGCTGCTGCGAACTTGAGCAAAGTCAGTTTCCACGTACCTACAATATGCAATTCACTAAAAAACAAGATTTGCGTTACGGTGAAAACAGTCATCAAAGTGCCGCTTTTTATGTTGAAAATAACATTCAAGAAGCATCGGTTGCCACAGCCACTCAGTTGCAAGGTAAAGAGTTGTCTTTTAACAATATCGCCGATACTGACGCTGCCCTTGAATGTGTTAAAGAATTTGACGTACCGGCTTGTGTCATTGTTAAACACGCTAATCCATGTGGTGTAGCCCTAGGTGACGACATCTTAAGTGCCTACAACCGCGCTTATCAAACCGACCCAACATCAGCCTTTGGTGGCATTATCGCCTTTAACCGCGAACTTGATGCCGCTACAGCGCAAGCCATTGTTGATCGTCAATTTGTTGAAGTGATTATCGCTCCGACAATTAGTGATGAAGCCGTTAAAGTGGTGTCTGCCAAGAAAAACGTACGTTTGTTAGCTTGTGGCGATTGGCAAGGTCAGTTAACTGAAGGCCATGATTTCAAACGTGTTAATGGCGGTTTGTTAGTACAAGACCGTGATTTTGGCATGGTTGAAGAAGACGAACTTCAAGTGGTGACTAAAGTTAAACCTAGCGAACAACAATTAAAAGATTTGATGTTTACTTGGAAAGTCGCCAAATACGTTAAATCAAACGCTATTGTTTACTGCAATGACAGCATGACTATAGGCGTAGGTGCAGGTCAAATGAGCCGTGTTTACTCCGCTAAAATCGCGGGTATAAAAGCGGCTGATGAAGGCTTGCAAGTTGAAGGTTCGGTCATGGCATCTGATGCCTTCTTCCCATTCCGTGATGGTATCGACGCGGCTGCAGCTGCAGGTATCAGTGCTATTATTCAACCTGGTGGTTCGATGCGGGATCAAGAAGTAATTGATGCTGCAGATGAACATGGTATTGCCATGGTATTCACTGGTATGCGTCACTTTAAGCACTAAACGTTCGAACCAATAAACTGAGCCAATACATTTTGGCTCGGTTTTTTGTTACCTCTAGAGTATTTTGTCGATACAATCTATTTAATTCTAATCTGAATAAAAGAGAGAATATTATGTTTAAACATGTACTGAAAGTTGCAGTTTCTTTATCACTACTAAGCTCAGCGCCGGTATTTGCAGATGCCATTATTGATGCCGTCAGCAGCGAAAACCGCTCTGTTGAACAAAAACTTCGCGATGAATACCGTAATCCACAACAAACTCTGCGCTTCTTTGATGTTCAAGCAGATATGGCGGTAGCAGAAATTTCGCCAGGTGGCGGCTGGTACAGCAATATTCTCGCTCCTTTACTGAAAGATAAGGGGCAGTACTATGCAGCACATTTTTATCTTTATGAAGGTGCACCAGGTTACTACAAACGTCTCTTAGACGGATTCAAACAAAAAGTAGCGACTCAAGCAGATTACGCGAATACTAAAATTACCGCTTTTCATCATCTTAAGGCACAAGATTTTGCCCCAGCAGGCTCGTTAGATCGCGTTTTAACTTTTCGCAATGTACATAATTGGTATATGGACGCAGGGCAAGAGGGCATTGAACAAGCCTTTAAGAGCTTTGCTAAGGCCCTTAAAAAAGGCGGTATAGTGGGTGTAGTAGATCACAAACTTCCCGAATCCGCTTCAGATGATATGCAGAAAAAATCAGGTTATATGAAACAATCCGTAGTGGTAGCCGCAGCGCAAAAAGCAGGCTTAACCTTAGTTGCTGAAAGTGATATTAATCTTAATCCATTAGATTCATCTATCCATGACAGAGGTGTTTGGACACTTCCGCCAACCTTAGCTCTTGGTGAAAAAGACCAAGCCAAATATTTGGCCATTGGTGAAAGTACTCGAATGACGCTTAAATTTGTTAAGCCTTAATTTTTAAGACTCAAAGAAGAACAACACTCCCTATGAAAGTATTGATTATTGGCGGCGGTGGTCGCGAACATGCGTTAGCTTGGAAAACCGCCCAGTCGGAAAAAGTGTCTCACGTTTTTTTAGCACCAGGTAACGCTGGTACCGCGGCTGAAGACAAACTCAGCAACGTAGAAATAGGCGCCGAAGATGTGCCTGCTTTATTGGCGTTTGCGAAGCAAAATCAAATTGATTTAAGTATTGTGGGACCTGAAGTACCTCTAGTATTAGGCGTGGTAGATGCGTTTCAAGCCGAAGGTTTAAAAATATTTGGGCCATCTCAAGCAGCGGCGCAATTAGAGGGGTCAAAAGCCTTTACCAAAGACTTTTTGGAACGCCACAAAATCCCTACCGCTGACTATCAAAATTTTACCGAAATTGAACCCGCCATTGCCTATGTTCAAGAAAAGGGTGCGCCAATTGTAGTCAAAGCTGACGGTCTTGCTGCTGGTAAAGGTGTGATAGTCGCCATGACACTAGCCGAAGCAGAAGAGGCTATTCGTGATATGTTGGCCGGTAACGCTTTTGGAGAAGCCGGTAGCCGAGTCGTTATCGAAGAGTTTCTCGATGGTGAAGAGGCTAGCTTTATCGTTATGGTAGATGGCAAAAACGTTTTACCTTTTGCCACCAGCCAAGATCACAAACGTGTAGGTAATGGTGATACAGGTCCTAATACTGGAGGAATGGGAGCCTACTCACCAGCCCCCGTAGTCACACCTGATATCCACTTGCGTGTGATGGAAGAAGTGATTTACCCCACAGTAGAAGGTATGGCTGCTGAATGTAATACTTACGTGGGCTTTTTGTATGCGGGTTTAATGATTATGGCCGACGGTACGCCTAAAGTCATTGAGTATAACTGCCGTTTTGGCGATCCCGAAACCCAACCTATCATGATGCGTTTACAATCTGATTTAGTTGAATTAGTCGAAGCCGCTCTAGATGGAAAGCTCGACCAAATTCGAGCAGCCTTTGACGCCAGAGCCGCTGTTGGAGTAGTGCTTGCTGCAGGTGGTTACCCTGGAAGTTACAATAAAGGTGACGTCATTGAAGGGTTAGAGCTTGGCGATGCTAACAGTAAAATCTTTCATGCAGGCACCAAAAGTGTTGATGGTAACATCACCACCAATGGTGGCAGAGTACTGTGTGCAACTGCATTAGGCAATACCGTGACCGAAGCACAACAAAATGCTTATCAATTAGCCAAAACGATTAGCTGCAAAGACATGTTTTATCGTGATGATATAGCTTACCGTGCCATTGCTCGTGAGCAAAATAGTTAACGAGTTATTGCTATTTAATGAATAAAAAAAGCGCCTCGGCGCTTTTTTTGTTTACACAACAAAACCTATGCTTTGCTTCTAATACTCTTAAGTACTCACGGACTATTGACTTATAAATTCCGTTTTAAATCTGGTTTTGGAACTGATTGTAAAGGTTAAACCTAAAACCCTTACTCTTAGTGCTTAGGTTCGGGTTAACATACCCGTTTGTATCAATTTTTTTGTTCACCTTATTTATACGGAGAGTGTTATGACTCAAGCTGCCTACGAACAAGCTATTATTCTTATTGATAACGCCAATAGTAAGGATCCTAATATTGAGCAAGCTGAAGGTAAAGCGTGGCCCAAAGAGCAGTTATACAGTCAACGCATGTCCGACATGTTAGCGCGTTACAAACCTGATGCTGACTTTGTAGTCAAACTGGCTATTCATGGCCAGCATATTCAGCGCTGGCAATCTCCCCGTAGTGCTTACCCTATGGGTAAGCAGGGCTATCATAAGTGGCGTAGCGATCTTTATACCTTTCATGCTGATAAAATAGCCAAGATCATGGAGCAAGTGGGTTTTAGTGAGCAAGATATAAAACGGGCTAAAAATGCCGTAGCCAAAGTGGGGATTAAATCCAACCCTGATACTCAGCTGTTGGAAGACGTGGTCGGCTTGGTTTTTCTTGAAAATTACATGCTTGATTTTGCTACAAAACATCCTGAATACACTGAGCAAAAATGGCTAGATATCATCCGTAAAACCTGGAATAAAATGTCTGTTGATGCCCATAAATTTGTATTAGCGAACAAAATAACCCTACCAGAATCATTAACCCCAATCATTCTAAAGGCCGTGGGCTAGTTTCTTCAGGAAATAGTAAGATTAGGTTGCAGAATAGGTTTTCATTTAATGGTGGTCTTTCTAATTGCAGCCGTTAGATTTCAGGTGCGGTAAGCCAATGCATTTATAAATCGTTCTATTTTCAAAACAGAGAAACACAAGGTTCGCTTAACCTGATCGCTACCCGTGTCTTTTTTTGTTGTTAATATGCGGCTTGTTTGTTTTGTTTCATCATGCCAAATTATTTGGCTTGAAACAGTCACATGTAAAGCATGTCCACTGTGCCAATCACAAAACAGTAAACTCGCAATAGGGTTTGCTAACAGGTTACCTAGGGTATTAAAAAAGCCATTACCTAGATAGTCATCTACCATCAACTCCCCTGGTGAGTGAATAGACACAAAGCCAGCTGAGCCACCGCGGTGAGATATGTCTGCACCGCGATTATTAAATTGCTGGCCATCATCAAAGTGGCTAGCAATAAAAAATGCGTCAGCGCTAGATATTATGTCTTTATCACTTTGGTTGAGTTGCTGGCTAGTTGTTGTAGAAAATTCACCATAATCGCGGTTATGCCTAAATGTTTTAGGCTGGATGTATTTAGGGCAGTTGCCAAAGCTTTGTAATATTTTAAGTGTAATATTTTTTTGATTGATATCGGTGATGATGGCGTTAACACGGTTACGTCTTTTTGTATCAAACTCGATACCGAGCAATCCCACTCTATCACCAATTTTAATGTCATCAGTGACGAAGTCGCCTAGGGAATATTGGGTATTGATCACTAATTCGGTTTCAGTGGGCGATTGAATGAAATTGGGCGCACCAAATAACAAACTGGCACGGGTATGTGACTCATGGTCGCTATAACCGATAAAAATCATCGACAATGACTCAAAAAAGTCACGGTGTTGTTGCGGCATAAATTCACGAATAAACTTAGGCCCAATGGCTGCCATTTTTTCCTGAGTGCCAGCCATTTTTTGAATGCTTAATTCACCCTTATGCCACGCTGGTGCCGGATCATTGTTCATGGGTAAACCTTATGCAGTGATTAATTCAAGCCTAATTCCACCAGGAATAAAACACATCATATGATGAATTGGCAGATCGCCTAATGGTTCAGGCGCAAACTCAATTTCTACATCATCCAGCAAAACAAGTTGTTGATACAAACATTGCAGCTCTTGGATATTAGCCACCTTAAGAGCAAAGTGATGCAAGCCAATATTCTGTTTACGGTCAAAAGCCACCATGCTAGTCACATCGTTTACCTGCCACAGTGTCAACATAACCGTACCATCGGACACAAAAATTGCTGGGTAGTCTGGTTTTTCACCGACTTGTTTAAAATGTAAATGCTCAATAAAAAAAGCCGCTGTTTGTTTTATATCTGGCACGTTCAGGCCTAAATGATGAATGCCTAGAGTGTTAATTGCTGTTGTTTCAGCAATAGATTGCGTGGTTGTGCTGCACATAATAGGTAACCTTAATGTATATTTTTTGCGGGTAAACAGTTCTGTTCACCCACTATAGGTGAACAGAACTGTTTACGTCAAGGTAAAAGTGTTTATAATTTGGCTACTATTAGGAAGAAAAAATAAAACGACATGCAGCCAAGAAAACAACATTTAATCGATACAGCTTTAATATTATTTAATCAACATGGCTATCACGCCACCGGTATTGATTTGATTTTGGCGCAATCTAAGGTGTCAAAAGCCACCTTATATAAACATTTTCGTAGTAAAGATGAATTGATTTTAGCCGTACTACAACAGCGGCATACCCAGATATTAGTGATGATTAAGGCTAAGGTTGAAGAAGCGAAACAAGCGGGTTCATCAGCAGTATTGGCGATATTCGATGCTTTACATCAATGGTTTAATAGCGACGACTTTTATGGATGTAACTTCATTAATGCCAGTGCTGAATACGCTGATGCAAGCGCTCCCATTCATGCATTTGCAGCCCAGCACAAACAGGCTGTTATCGATTTAATTAAGACTCAATTATCTGCAGAAGATAAGACTAAAGCCGAACAAATCGGCTTATTAGTTGAAGGGGCGATAGTGATGGCACACACCAGAGGAGCAAAACGCTCGGCGCTTATGGCAAAAGAAATGGCTCAGCATTTAATTGCAATAAAGTGAGCGTACATATAGACAATAAACTCAAAGTACCAGAAAAGGTCGTTTATTTTTTAATGCTTAGGTGACTCTCACAGATTGAGTTTTACTTAAAAAGCACTACATATGATCTTATAGATTTTTTCGCTACTGTATTTCAACGGCTAGGCGTTTAGTATCTATATTGGAAACAGCAATTGACTCAATTGATGTTATCGCACGTTAAATTCACCACATGGCCACTACATATGATAACTGTTCAAAACACATTCCACTTGTTAAGCGAATCGAAATCAGAAGCAATTGATTTGATGAAGAACATGGTTCTGCTGTGTAGAAAAGAACAAGGCTGCATCAGCTATGAATATTTCGAAGGCATCACCGACTCTAATCAAATCATTTTGTTACAGGAATGGGAAAACGCCGAGAGCCTGCAAGGCCACTACCAGACCGAACACATGAATGATTTCATGAGCCAATTGATTCACCATTTAGAAAAGCCAATCATTACTCGCAGTTATTTTACCCAGAAAGAAGACGTTTCAGGCGCCACCAAAAAGAGTAGCGAAAAGCCCAACCCTCAACAAACCATTCACTAAGCCACTACTTTTTTAAAAAGTAGTGAGTGCTCTGTGGAGCAATTAAAGGTCAGAATCACTATAACTGAGTTACAAAAAAATCAGTTAGTGACGGCTAGAGCCTGACTAAAAGTGGCCAAATGCTATGGCCGTAATGTGCCAAAAGCGAATCAAGGTGAAGCTGCTTCCGAACGACCTCAATTAGCTGTGAGTTCAACCGGTGAAGATTTACAAGCTATTACACGTCATTCCCGCGCAGGCGGGAACCCCTAAATTGCCCCAGTAAGCTCAATCGATTCTCACCCAACCAAGTCAAAATATAAATCTTTCCAGCTAGGATTTAACGTATTGATGAGTCGATTTTTCCATTCTCTGTTCCATTTTTTGAGCCTTTTCTCTCGAAGTATTGCGCTATCCATATCTTCAAGTTGTTCAAAATAGACTAGTTTATTCAAGTTGTATTTGAAGCTAAAACCCTTCACTTGTTTGTTTTTATGTTGATAAATGCGCTGCACTAAATGACTAGTTACCCCGATGTATAGCGTACTGTTGTTATCATTTGTGAGAATGTATATGCAGGGCTGTTTCATAGTTGCACTCTTTTTCGCTGATTTAATAAATATATGCAGAAAATTCCATGTTGAAAAGGACGATTCTTTTAGATTAGCTAGTTGGTTTTGGAGGTTCCCGCCTTCGCGGGAATGACGGGGTATGTAAGGCAGGATGTCACTGTCAGCTTACTCGGTAAACTTGCCGTTGAAGGCGTCATTACTAACAGGCGGTTTTTCGCTCATAGGCGACCGTCAAAAACGCTCTCGCTTTTGTCAGGTTGCTTACTGGCTAATACAATTTACGCATTTTGTACCCGTGAGATTTGATTATCGACATCCACTAAATGCCCAGTTTTGAGCCACACTTTTGCTCCCTTGTTACCGGCTTTTGCGTTGATTTCACTGTTTATAGGAACCCGAAGCCAGCTGTGCTTTACTAACGTGTCGGTTTGCTCGTCTAAGCTACCTTCTAATACAAGCAGCTCTGCGCCGCCTTGCACATTGAGTGATATGTCTGCTTCGGGGTCAAAGTACAATAAACTGACCTCTTCGAACCCATCTTTATAAAGTGGCGTGACAGCCACTTTGTTAAAATCCGGATGGGCAATACTTGCCATAACAGCTGTTTGTAAACGTATTTGAGTTCTGTCTTGCATTTGAAACTGCCATAGTTTTACAAAGATCACGCAACCGGTTTTAGAGCTTGGTTGATGTTTAGATTGTGGTGGGTTTCTTATATAGGAGCCAGTCGGAAAATCGCCATGTTCATCTTGAAATACACCCTCGAGCACAATAAATTCTTCACCACCTGTATGTACATGGGGTGAAAATTCACTACCAGGGGCGTAGCGCACTATGCTTGTTGCACGTGCCACTTCACCACCGACTCTATCAAGAGGTTTTCTGTCTACACCGGGCATAGGTGAGGGGATCCACTCAAGTGATTCACTATGTACCACAACTCGTTGGCTAAAATCGGCTGCAATTTTCATATCAGGCTCCTACTAAAAGTCTATCATTTGTGTTTGATTGATTTAAATCTACCCAGCGACACTTGCACGACTAGCTACCTTTTCTTGCCACGCAATTAAATGAGTTAATTCACTAGGTATTGCTATTTGTGCAAACCCAGCAAAAACTAACCCAGCAAATAAAGTAATATCCGCAACACTGAATTTGGCTCCAGCAACAAACTGTGAGTGAGCTAATACCCCATTAAAATAAACAAGGCCTTGGCGTGCTTTTTCCCCTTGTTTGATACCCCATTCTTTATTTTGATAGGTTTCAAGTACAGGCCCTAGACCATCAGTTGCATGGTGAAAATACGTCGCTACCGCGTCGAGTACTGTAGACTCAGCACGTTTTTGCATCATGCTGATGACGGCTCGATCCTTAGCCGTTGTGCCTGTTAAAGAATCACCAGAAAATTCAGTATCGATATACTCAATAATTGCCGAACATTCAGATATAAATGTGCCGTCATCTAATTCAAGCACAGGTACGGCACCGGATGGGTTTTTAGCTAAAAAAGCATCTGAACGGTGTTCACCATTCATTAAATCTACCGCAATAAACTCAACATTCGAAGTGGCATTTTTTTCAGCTAATGCAATACGAACTCTAAGTGGGTTTGGAAAGTTTTCTACATCATAAATTTTCATGGGTTTATCTCTATTTAATAAGTTGTAAATGAATGACCAGTTAGTTATAGACTTATTTACCTACCTACTGATAGGTAGTTTATATTCTTTAATTTATACTAAGTCAACTTTTAAAATAAACAGTGGCGCTCAAACTAGGCAAAATGATCTGACAAGAGCATCTCAAAACAATGAAAATAGGCTCTTGCTTGTAAATAATAATCTGCCAGTTGATAATGCCGTCACGCAGCACGGAAATATGATAATGACCAAAAAAGAAGCGCTTTTGAAAGCAGCTGAAGATAAAGTACGCCAAGGTGGCTATAGTAATTTTAGCTTTAGAGAGCTTGCCGACCAAGTAGGCATTAAAAGTGCGAGTGTCCACTATCATTTTCCCACAAAAGCCGATTTAGGTGCCGAACTTGCACATCAATATACTAATTCGTTTTTAGCCGCATTGGGCGATCCTGCTAGTATTAAAGCAAGCAACATTAACCCTATCGATGTATACACTGGGCTTTTTAGAAGTGCACTCATCACCGATGACAAAATGTGTTTATGCGGATTGTTAGGTGCTCAAAGTGAAAGCCTACCAGACAAAGTACGCCTTGAAGTAAAACGTTTTTTTAATGAAAACTTAGCTTGGTTAACGGCTGCACATACTGCCAACGGCGAAGATAATCCGGCACAAGCAGCTATTACCACTATTAGTTTGCTTGAAGGCGCGATGATGATCAGTAAAGCCCTTAACGATCACAGTTACTTTGAAATTGTGACTCAGTAAGTTTGTTGTCAGGTAAATAACACTAGCGATAAACTGCACTAGCGCTTAATTCTCAGCTGATATTTCTAAGCTATCGTTTTGTGCCATTCATTTTTATGCAACTCGCTCTAAAAATAAAAATTTTTGAACAGAAATAAACAAGTCAAAGGTCTTCTCTTTGCTAAATCTATATTGAGATACTTATGAACTTACTAATACGGTTGTTTAAAACCCAACCTATAAAATCAAACTCCCCTTTAATTTCTAATCAAGTACTGCCTTATTTTTCCTTACACACAGCCTTAGCAATGCTTATTAGCCTAATATTTATTACCTTAGTTACACTGCCACCTAAGGTGAATGCTGCCAATGCGGCTTGGCCTTCAAAAACCGCTTACCGTTATGCGAGCATACAAGGAAAACAGCTTTTTTACCGAGAAGCCGGTGAACACCATAAACAAACTATAGTGTTGTTACATGGTTACCCGTCGTCGTCACATACTTATCGCGAACTTATTCCGCTGTTGTCTGGGCGTTATCATGTTATTGCACCTGATTATTTGGGCTCAGGTTATAGTGAACGCCCCGACCCAGCAGAGCAAAAATACAGCTTCGATTTATTGGCAGAATACGTTAATGGGTTACTTGAGCATCTTAAAGTAGAGCGATATAGCCTATATATTCAAGACTTTGGTGCACCGGTTGGTTTTAGAATGTTACTTAACAATCCTGATAAACTAGATAAGCTTATTGTACAAAATGGTAATGCCTATTTAGCTGGCTTGACGCTATCTCGACAGGCATTTTTTAAACAGGCGAATCAAGATAAATCACAAGCCCAACTGGATAAACTTTATTCTTTTACCGGTGAGCAAGCTATTATCAACAAACAGTATTTACGTGATGTACCTAACAACACAGCCATTATGAACCCAGATAGTTGGACTCACGATTTACATTTTTTACAAACAAAAAAAGACAGATTAATTCAAGTTCAATTACTGCAAGATTATTACAATAACCTGCTAGATTATCCAAAGTGGCAAGCCTACTTACGAAAGTACCAACCACCCACATTAATTGTGTGGGGTAAAAAAGATCCAGCCTTTATTGCAGCGGGTGCACAAGCCTACTTAAAAGATGTGCCACAGGCAGGATTACATTTATTAGATTCAGGACATTTTACAGTTGAAGAAAAACCTGTAGAAGTCGCAAAGTTTATTATTGATTTTATGGAAGGCAGCAGCTCCAATATCAATAAATAAACGACTAAATCGAATATTAAGCTTACAAAAGGTGCCGGTAGGCTTAATTAAACAATTTTTAAGGGCTTTCAGATTGACAGTTCCAGCAAAGCTTAAATGATTCTGTATTCTCTTCGCCACATTGTGTGCAAACCCAGTTTTTAGTCTCATCCTCCTCGTAAGAATTTAACAACTCTACAGCTTTATTATAGTCAGTATCATTGACCCACAATTCGAGCCAAATCTGGTGTCCCGGAATGGCACTACCTGATGTATGCTCATTTTTTATTTCTACAGCTATGCCAGCGTTCTCTAATACATTTTTGGAGTTCATTGCTAATAGGCGGTTTTCATTGGTGTATATTTGTTTCATAAGTTACCCCTGATGACCTTACTTGTTACCTAGCTAATTACTTTCTAATTCCCATCCAATGTTTTTGAACAGAAGTAAACCGTGAACGTTTCCTTTGCAACGTTGCACTCAACTATACTTTGCATCGATTTTTTTCAAGGATCGTAAAAACAATCCCAATCCACCCACGGCTAACACTAAAATCACTATCAATTCAAAAGTTGTCATGGTGCGCAGATTAAACCTAACGGATGAGATTACCCCAAAGATTAAGGCAGTGATTGACCCTAAAGTTAACAACCAACCGAGGATGTTTTTGGCGTTAAAAAACACTAAGCCTATGCCAAAAATAAAAGGGATCATGATCATGCCGCCGGTGACACCGAAGTTATTACCGAAACCAAATAGCCTTGAACTAAGGCCAAAGTTAGACGAAACAGTGATGGCATTAAGTAACATATAAAAACCACCACACATCATAATCACGCCTATAAAAAACTGACCAATACCACCAGAACTGCCGCCTGCACCATTCATGTCTATTACCTTTCTATGTTGTCTTCGCTACTGTGGCTAATTAAACGCTGATTTTCAAATTACTTTTTCTTTTTAAAATCGTCTTCTGTGGCACCTGACCATACTTTACTTAGCAGGTGCATAGCGGTAGCCACTCGGTTGATGGGCTTAATTAAATCAGTGGTATCCGACTGCTGCATATCGAGCTTTATGGCTTCCAGCGAGTTAGAAATGTGACCAAGTTGCTGTACCGCTTGAGTGGTAGGGTCACCTTCAATGTCTGCGCTTTTTTTACTGCTAAAAGCACTACAAATATGCTGCCAACGAGCCGTACTTTCTTGGTCCATCACACCACGCAACATAGCCAGTTTAAGTAAGTTTTCTTCGGCGCCCGATGTCAGGGTTTGTGCCTCACCTGTGTAGTGATCACCAATCAATTGCATCAGTTCGTCGTGATTCATTACAGCCGAGACTTTTTCAGCCATTTTGTTCATATTCCGATAACTACCCTGTAATTTAAAGGGCGGTTCTTCTCGGTAATCTTCGGCGGTGGCGGCTGAGCGAATATATTCAAGATTCACCTTCAGGATCACATCTTGAATAGTGGTTAAGTGTTTTAATACACTAGTGATCTCGTTCACTTCAGCGCCGCTGTATTGATGACTCAAATCACTACTGCTGTTATTGCCACTTTGTGCCATTGCCACCAATTTATAGACATCTTGCATATCTCGCAGGGCTAAAGGAGCTAACACTGGATTAGAAGTGAGAGCATTTTCAATATAACTCAGCGCAAACTGCTCTTCTTTGCCGCCTAACACATCACCTAGGTTATAAATGTCGGCCCTGTTGGCTAACATATCAGGTACTTTAAACACATCTCCCGATTCGGTATAAGGATTGCCCGCCATGACTACGCAGAATTTTTTACCACGCATGTCATAGGTTTTAGCTTGGCCTTTCCATACACCTTCGATTCGTCTGGTGCCGTCACATAAGGAGATAAACTTTTGTAAAAACTCAGGATGGGTATGTTGAATATCATCCAAATACAACATCACATTACTGCCCATTTCTAAACCTAAGTTGAGCTTTTCAAGTTCTTGGCGAGCGGTAGCATTGGGCGCATTTCCAGGGTCGATTGAGGTGACATCATGACCAAGTGACGGGCAATTTATCTTCATAAACACCAAACCGAGGCGGTCGGCTACATATTCCATTAAGGTGGTTTTGCCGTAACCTGGTGGTGAAATAAGTAATAACAGACCCATTAAATCGGTACGTTTATTAT
The DNA here is from genome assembly GCF_039964565.1 of Paraglaciecola sp. Taxonomy (GTDB): domain Bacteria; phylum Pseudomonadota; class Gammaproteobacteria; order Enterobacterales; family Alteromonadaceae; genus Paraglaciecola. The sequence goes on along the minus strand of NZ_JBDVXF010000044.1, from coordinate 229,379 downwards.
CGCCTACAGTACCCATTTGTTTGGCTAGGTTATCGCCAATAATAGGTAGATACACTTCATTAATTAAACGGTTACGCACAAATGAACTGAGGGGTTTGGCTTTGTAAGCGTCGAGTTGTAATTCTTGCTTACTTAGTAGCATTTGTTGCTGGCGCAATTCATGATATCGATGAAAATTTGCTACGTGTTGAAGATGGTACTGGTTAAGACGTTCGCTATATTCATCTAGGGCAATATGTAGTTGGCTATCTTTAATATTTGGATGGTCACTCAACAAGCCATCAATAGTGACATTTAGATCGACCTTACTAGGGCGAGTATTGAGTTTATCTTGGCAAATAATAAGCGCCGCAGCTTCTGGTAAATAATGGGCGAGTTGCGTCTTATCATTCTCTAACACAGTAGCTGCCAACCAGGCGTTAGTTAGCGACCATTGCTCTTCTAACCCCGATATATTATTGCTATTAACAGGTGCGTGTTCAATCAATTGATTGAACTGTGCCATTGCCCCTTGGAACTCGTGACTGTGGCCTAGGGAGTCTAACTGCTTAGCAAAATTCTCTGATAAATCTTTAGCCGGTTGACTAGTTATAAAGGCCAATTTGCTGTGTGCTAATTCTGCACTTAAATATTCAGTACTTTGCTGAATTTCGTTGGGACTAAAGGCTAAGCCAAATTGCGCACAGAATCCTTGTATTCTTTGTAGCAAACTTTGCTGAAGTTGCTCAAACCCCTTAAGGCTATTAAAAGAATTAGCTAAAAGCTGAGCACTAAAGGCATGGCTTTGCCATATTTTTTCTTGGTTTTTGTCTCGGGTTGAAAACGCCCAAAACATCATAGCTAAACCACGGGCCTTAGGGGCAAAACGCAATAAGTCTGCCTGTTGATGCACCGGCAAAATAGCTTGTAATACCTTGACGGTATCTGAGTCGTGTACGCCCTTTTCGTAGCCCTCTTGGTAGCGAGCCGACATATACTGGCGCACCAGTGTCAGTAAGCCTTTAGGATCATCCGCTAACTTGTATAGGGCACTAATTGACTGGCCATTTTGTTGCTGCTCAGCATCACGAATGATTAAGGAGGTTAAGTATTCAATACGGCTTACTTGCTGGTTTTCAGATACCAGGGCCTGCTGCCAATAAGGCTTAAGATCGTTTAACTCTTGATTGTCTAGTTGTTCAAAATAATCTGTACCGACTAAATGACGATACAGGCCATCTTCACGAGGTAACAAAGTTAGGTCTAGGTTTTGTGAATTCACACTAAACTTATGTTTGCCTAACTTGATGATTGCGCCGCCGTCTTCAAATATATCCTGTTTATCGCGTAAGCTGCGGATACCTTGTTCTTTCGCGGCTTTTAGCTGCGCTTCTAAATCATCGGCTTTAACTGGGTCATTCAATTCACGTAATTGCGCCACTAAATCTGCAATTTTCATCACCATAGGATCAGAAGCAAAATAAGTGTTTAACTGGTCTGCATCACCAAACGAATTAGCTCGTCTGCGCACGCCTTTTAGAATACGCTCAGCGGCACCAAATAAGTTTTGCGATCTACGTTGTTGGTCTTCCAATAAGCTTTGTTTGCGGCTTTCGAATACACTGTGTAATTCTTCACGCTTATCCATAATTTCAGATAAGAACTGATCGTACTCACTAAATTTAGATTCTAATTCTTCTAACTGAATCATTAACCGTGATAGCTGCTCGTCGGCTTTTTCTGGCGTGTCTACCATCGCAATGGCGCTATTAATACTTTGCGAAAACAACCTAAATTGTGCCGCGAACTCGGCAGATGACTCACCTGAGCCTAATTCTTTACGGCGTTTTTTACCTTGTGCTTTCACTTGGTTTAACTTGGCATAGATTTCAGAAATATCATCAAGAATTTTAGTTCTGACTGTGGCGTCGTCTACTTTTAAGCCATTTAATATCTCGGTTAATAAGTCTAGGCCCACAGAAAAACCATCTAGTTCATCGATTAGTGGCTTAATATCAACCACTAGTGTGACTTCAGCCACACTGTTTTCTAAGGTGATTATTTTATCGTGATAAGGCTGTAGGGCCTTATCTGCCGCTAAAAATTCAACGGTCGCACTACTGACAATTTCAAACTGTTCAGATACTTGGGTATCTAATTCAGCAATACGATCTTTGTTGATATAACGTTGATCTTTAAGGGTAATCAAATGACCACGTTGTTGCCGTAAAGCTGTTAAACAATCCACGTATTGTTCGGGAGATTGCCAATCACTAATCTTAACGGTAGCTAACACCTCAGTCTGCCTTTGCTCGGCTTGAGCAAGGGATTTGTCGGCCTGTAGGCGGATTTGCTCTACTTTAATGAACTCGTCTATGACCAGCTCAGCGGTAGCGGTAATGTTTTTAACGACTTCACCTAAGCCATCCACTTCAGGCTCGGTTAACCAATAATAATTGTCGAACATAGTACGGCAGGTTTTGATTAAGTCTTCGTATAAATTGCGACTAGGGTTGGGGTTTGCCACCGAGCGGTTGATGGCAATCAGGTCTGAAATACCGCGTACTAATTCTTTATTGCCAATACGGCTAAAAAAGCTATCGGTTGTGGGCTGTTTAGCGGCATGTTCTTGACTGAAATAAGGGGTTTCCCACACTTGCATGGGATGAACCCGAGTGGCTTCATCTTCGGCCACAAACACTACCATAGTACCGTTTTCAAACACACTATAGCCGTGAGCATAAATTGGGTTTTGCAGGGCTTTACGGATAAGGTTATAGGAATACAACCCCACTAAACCAGACTCTGGCTCGTAAAACACATACAACACATCTTCGCCATTGGGGGAGCGGATAGTACGCTTAAAACGCAGACCTTCTATCTCGTCAGGGAAAGACTTAGTCTCACCATTTTGTAAGTAATAGCCACCAGGGAAAATAATGCCGTGGTCTTCAGGTAACGATACACACGCCAAACCAATGGCATCGATTCGGTCCACTTGGTTGGTACGAGTGTTAAATACTAAAAAGCGATATTGTTTTTCGCGGTAAGGCTGAATTTTTAGCAATATCAAGCTGCCTATTTGCGCGTATTGAATATCGGCATCAGCTAAGCTTTGGGTTTGGTCATCTACCGGTTCGTTATAAATGCCCAAACCATCTTGGGTGTTATTCTCAACTTTGATGGTAAGTTGCCCGCTTATGGTTTCTACAAACACCGTATCGAGAATATTAACATGGGGATGCTGCCCGGTTTCGTGCTGCTCTCGGCCAGCTTTTAACCATTCAAAGTCATGTGAAGCAGGGGTTGTAATGGCTCTCTCGCCACGGTTATCAATATAACTCGCCGACCCATCCTGATTAACCCGCCATTGAAATACTCTGGTGTCTTCAATTTTTCTTCCAATTTGGAAGACAGCAAAAAGAGTTTGGTTTTGTATCTTGAGCTGAATTAACCTAGCTTCTTTGTAATAAACATATAACTCATTGAATTCTTTAATAAAGTTAACGTCTGCGAGAAAGCTATCAGATAACTCTTGGGCTTCTAGCTCAAACCCTGCTTGGTTCTGTTTCAGCTTAAACAAACCAAACACATCTTGTACTTTGGTTTCTTTTTTAAGGCCAATAAAAACGTTATAACCAAATAGGATGTTATCACCAACAGGCACTATGTCGCGGGCAACACAATTGTTTTCGGTCCTAACGCGTACTCGACTGAGTACATCAAGTTTGGCTTGTCCAAACTCATCAATACGAGCTTGGTTAAGGGCGTCAACTTTTTGCTTCAGGGTTGAGGCTTGTTCGGTTAAACGGGCACGAATCACTTCGTAAGCACCGCCTTCAGCAACTGCTTGGTCGACCTGTTGTTGACCACTCAGCGGTTGCTCTACTGTAGATTGATCAGATGTAGTTGATTTTGCCATAAAAGCTTCTCCCAGCTAATGAAAACGGGCAGTTAGCCACTGCCCATACACTGTGTTTTAGCTTGAAGTGCTGTCGTTCTTTTTATTGAGCGCTTTGGCAACTAAATCCATTACTTGTGGATTATCTCCACCCTCTTTAAGGAATTTTGCCACAAGAGCAGTAATCGCTGTGTCTTTAGCGTTACCACTTGCGCCACCAAAGCCTGCAATTAGCTCTTTGGCATCTTCTACAAAACTAGCATCACCGTTAAAATGATCTGAAAAAGCGGTTTGCAAGGTTTCACTCTTACCTATGGTACCGTCTATCGCTTTACCTACAGACAAAGACTTAACAAAGCTGTCTAAGTAACTGGTATCGCCACCTACAATATCGATATTGGCTTCTTTTAAGGCTTCAGATAACACTAAAGCTTGTTGTTTAGCAATTTCTACATTGGTAGTAATTGATTCCATGTTTTCTTCATGATGCTTGTCTAAACGCATTCGGAATTCTTCGTGTGAACGTTGGCTATCAGACATAGTTCCCATGGCCTCGAATTTCTTGGTCATGCCTTCGGCTTCAGCGGCAGCTTTTTTCGCCATGACCTCAGCTTCGGCTACGCCAGTTTTCTCAACCGCATCTGCCATCGCTTCTTGTACTCTTACTTCAGCCATACCTTCTTGCTCTGCTGCTATGGCTTTAGCTTCCATGACTTTAGCTTCTGCAAGGCCAGTAGCTGCTGCTAACGCTTCTTTACCTTCTGCTTCTTTACGCTGTGACAGAGCAAGCTTCTCTGCCACGTCTAGATCGGCCATTGCAATTACAGATTTTTCTTTAGCAATATATTCGGCAGATTTCTCGGCAGCTTCTGCGGCTTTTATGTCTTTTACTAAGGCCTCTTCAGCTTCAGCTTCGGCAGCGATTACTTTTGATTTTCTTAAACGTTCAGCCTCTGAAATTATCCTAACGTCGTTAATTTCTTCTTCTTTTTCAGCTACAGTTTTATCCACTTCAACTCGGCTACGGATTACGTCAGCAATCTCGCGCTTTTCATGCTCAAGTAATTTTTCGTTAGCAATGCGCTGTAACGATGCCTCTTTTTCACGGTCTATTTGCTCTAATTCACGCGCTTTCACTACTCGCTCTTCTTCAATGGCAACGGCACGTAATCGATTATTCTCAGCGACGTCAACTTCACGTTGTTTGTTTTGTTCTTGTACTTCAATTTCTTGTTCTGCTTGCACCCGAGCTTGTTCAGACTTAAGTTTTTCTTCGTGTTGCACTCGTTCGGTTTCGGCTGTTTCACGGGCAATGACGGTTTCAACTTCTCGCTTTTGTTTTGCTTCTGCATCAGCTTGCTGGCGCTCTAACTCTAAAATTGCTTCCCGGGTTTCAACATCTTTTCGCTTGATTTTCATCTCTTCATCACGTTCAAACACGTTGGTTTGAATATGTTGCTCAGCGGTCAATTGGGTGATTTTACGGATCCCCTGAGAGTCTAAAATATTGTTCGGATCAAGCTTTTCTAGTGGCGTTTGCTCAAGATAATCAATCGCAACATCTTCAAGCACATAACCGTTTAGGTCAGTGCCAATATTGTCAATAATCATGTCACGGAACTTATCACGCTTGGCGTACAATTCTTCAAATTCTAAAGACTTACCTACGGTTTTAAGAGCTTCTGAGAACTTGGCACTAAACAAATCTTCCAAGGTGGCAATATTAGAAGCACGTTCACAACCAATGGCCTGTGCGACTTTCATTACGTCATCGCGGTTTTTGTTCACCTTAACAAAAAAGCCAACTTTGATATCGGCGCGAATGTTGTCATTACAAATCAAACCATCGGAACCGCTTCTGTCTACTTCTATGGTTTTTAAAGAAATATCCATGATTTCCATTTTATGAAAAACAGGGATCACTACACCACCTGTAAAGGTGACTGTTGGCTCGTTCCCCATTTTGTTGATGATCATGGCGCGGCCTTGCTCAACCTTTTTATAAAGACGCGCTAACATCAAGATAATCCCCATCACTATTACAAAAATGCCAACGGCAAGAGAGATCCAGAAAATTACGTCACTTTCAGCATTCATTGGTGTTTACTCCGTTACTACTCATTAAAAAAAGGGGATTATAAATTGGTGGATGACATGGCCATCACTTCGGCTTCAGAAGCAACGATATAACTATCATGCTCTGTTGAATATTCTAATAGAACGATTCGGCTGCCTTTGCGAATATCATTAGGAGTATTCGCTCGTACTGTATATACCATGCCATCATCTGAAGCAGCTTGACCAAACGACTCAGTCACTGTTTGCGTAGTAACGGTGCAAATAACACCGCTTAAGTCACTCTTAGAGACAGCTTCATGAGTTTCAAAGACTTTACGTAGCGGTTTACAACTAAGGGCAGCAATAGGAATCGCCACAATCAATGCAAACATCGCAACAACAAAGCCGATAGCGGTTGCCGACAGTATGCCATCAAATAGAGGCGTCACATTTTTTCGAATTAAATAAGTCAAAGCAAAGGCATAAATATCAACTAAAGTGAGCGCAACAGTAAGTGGCACGCCATTAAGACCAAAAGTTTCGAGCCATCCCCCTACAGCAGAGTCACCTTGTGCATCGGCGTCAATATCAAACATTTCTATATCCACTAGACCTGCGAAGGCCATTAGCCAAAATAGCAATAAGACAATCAGTGGAATGGTGAACAATATAGTAGGGAAACTAAACACTTCGCTTAGAAAAAGATCCATTTTAATATGCTCCAGAACTAGGTTTTAGGGGGCAACCTTACTGCTAGGGTCAATCATCAAAATTACGTTGTGTATTGAAAATTGTCAAATGAATGTGTGTTAAAAAATAACTAAAGAGGTATAGCACTACAACGAATGGAATTGGGGTAGTTTAGGGGGCTTGCCTTTGAGTTAAAGGCAAGCAACTTATGAAGGTTAATTTAGGTTGCTGTTAATATCAGCTATTAATGCATTTAAACGTTGTGCATTTTTACCAATATCGCTTTTACCAATGCGTGACTTACTTCTTGCGTCAAGTAGGGTCATCTGGCCATCGCTTTGGATACGAATCACAACATCGTCAACGAAGCCGAAAAAAGTCGTGGTGTCAAAAGCTTCAATCAAACCACTAGTTTTGTCAGAGTTCACCAACTCTAATCCCATTGTATTCACTGCCGCTAACGCTGCATCAAATACCTGTTCTGATGTTTGCTGATACTTTTGAGTTTGCAATTCTGGGTAAGCTGCTCGCTGTTGTTTAGCAATTTCTTCACCTTGATACTCAGCTGGATTTGGGGCATCGGCACGAAGTGCTAGAATAGCAACAAATTTTGGCGGGTTAAGTAAGTCGGTTGTGATATCGTGAATGGCAGGCACTGATTTGGCTTTATTCATCATACTAAGAGGCACAACAATTGCGACGGCTGCACAAATTACCGCCACACCAGTTGCGGGCCAAGAGATATTTTTACGCATAAAGATAATCTGGATTAGGGCCAAAACAATTGCTAAAGCACCTACCATTAATGCAATTCGCATGGCTAAAAATGCGTTCATTAAACCAAGTATCTCTGCTTGATATAATGGACCAGAGAGTAATAACAACAATAAGGCCAATACACCTGCAATCAATGTAAGAATTTTCATAAAAATAATGTCCTGTTAATAAGTGACCTGTAATTTAATATCTCGATGATAATATCGAAGTTACAGATATATTCCTAATTGATTCACCTAAAGGGTAAACATCACTCACTATGATTAATGAAACTTGGATTAGACTTGGGGTTTTCTTTGTTGTGCTCGCGGTGATGATGCTCTGGGAATTCTTCAGACCCAATCGCCTTTCCCCCGTCAGCACAGGTAAACGTTGGTTCAGTAATTTCTCTTTAGTGTTACTTGGGTCGTTAGTCGCTAAATTAATGATTCCAACTGGTTTGGCGGCAATCGCCATTTACGCACAACACAATCAAATTGGATTGTGGAATCATCTATCAGTAAGCCTGTGGGTAAGTGTACCCGCTTCAGTATTATTATTTGACTGTTTAATTTATTGGCAACATCGACTTTTTCACCGCGTGCCAATGATCTGGCGTATTCATAGAGTTCACCATGCCGACCCTCACCTTGACGCCTCGACTGGTTTGCGTTTTCATCCTTTAGAAATTGCCTTAAGTTTAATAATTAAGATTGCAGCGGTATTCTTGATTGGAGCCCCTGTATTAGCCATTTTAACTTTCGAAGTACTACTCAATGCCATGGCTATTTTTAATCACAGTAATATCAAGCTGCCACTTAAGCTCGATAAGTTATTGCGAACATGTATCGTAACTCAGGCTATGCATCGTATACATCATAGCCAAGTTGTCCATGAAACTGACAGTAACTTTGGATTTAATCTGTCGATTTGGGACAGGCTATTTGGTAGTTATATTGAGGAAGCAGCAAATGGTGATGAGGGTATCAAATTGGGTTTGAAAGAGTATGCTGGCGCGCAAACCAATACCCAACTAAAAGCCTTGTTGTTGATGCCTTTTCGACAAAAACCAAATTAGCTCATAACTCATTGCGTAGTCTCGATAACGCAAGGCCCCAGAGAGCGGCATCATGCTACGTATTTGGCTTGGGTGTCGCAGTGCTATATCGCGAAGGCTCAAATGCATCATATCTAGGTAAGTCTGCATCTAAATTATCCCAATTTGCTTTTGATGATACGAAATTATGAGACAAAGGCGTTTCATTTATCTGTGAATCTATAATGCCAAGACGGATCCTGAGTTTACTTGGGTTATCTGCGTTTGAGCTGAAGATTGGAGAAGCGCACACAGTACAAAAATATCTGTTTTTTCCTGGCTTAAATTCATATGTACCAAGCTTTTTTTGTGGGTCTAATACCTTAAATTCACAGGCATTAATAAAGCCATTTGTGGCATAAGCTGTGCCGCTGTTTTTTCTGCAAAGTGAACAATGACAGTGAATAATATCTTCAATTGAACCCGACAACTCAACCTTTATGGCACCACATAAACAACAGCCAAGGTACATCTTTCGTTCCTTTTGGTTTTTAAATTAAAGATGTTGTCTGTGGCGTTAGATGGAATGTCAGACAATCATTTTCACTATCGTATTTACTCACTAAAAAGTGCTAGTGAGATACTGCCATTAATCTGCATAAAGCGGTTAGCGCTAACAATGACTATTGTAGAAATCATTCATACCACAACAGGTATTGCCGCACAGTCCCTTAATCATCTCTATCAAACGAGGGATCTGGTTGATGGCGTTTTTTTGATTCACTATTTTTAAGTCTTTTTTCACGCTGCTTTTTTTCAAGCTCAGCTCGAATTTTGGCAGCGCCTTTATTTTTTGATGAACCGATGATTTCTTCTTCATCAAAGTCGTCCAACTTAACGCGATTATCTTTTCCCATGATACTTAGCTACTTTAGATTAAAAAACACCCTATGAGAGAATTCGATTGTAATGCTAAAGTTTTAAAAAATCACCTATTGAAATCCATCTTATTAGCTGCCGAAAAATAACGTTTGAATTGAACGGTTAATTTACTGCAGCTACACTTTTCTTTACCGAAAAACCATGAAGCTAAGGGCAGCTTGCCGATTTCCACTCGCCAACAGTAATGATCTTATTTTTACCCATGCCCCCCATATCGCCTACGACTTGGCTTTCAACACGTTTGGAATTAATCATTTGGGTATTAATAGTCGTAGTGGTTTCTCCACCTGCACAGGAGAGTACACCGCTAAATTCCTGTGAAGTGCTTTTTTTCACTTGTAAGTCACAGTCATTACCCGCGGATTTAAACGACTCTTTCATTTGAGCTTCCATATCTTTAAGAGTTTCTTGGGTAATGCATTGTTTAACTACAGGTATTTTCATTTTTTTAGAAATCATTGCGCCAAGTGTCGCCCTTTGTGACTCAGGTATATTGGCTAACATTGCTTCTATGTCCATTTCAGATGTTGTTTCCCAGTAACCTAATTCCATATCTAATGGTACGAGTTCAACATCAGCTTTAACTTGGAGTGTGGTAATAGCTAACACCAATATAAATAATTTTTTCATAACAATTCCTTTTAATTGAGTTGATCGAGTAAACCAAATTTATTTACTTTAGCTTGTTGAGTGTTTGGTATCCGCTAAAGATCCGCACGGCTGCAGTAATAAAACAAGCTGCAGTATAGACCAATGCGATAAAAACAAAGTTCTCCGGAAATAAACAAAACAAACATAATACCACTATGGTTTCAAAACCTTCAGCCAAGCCCCCCATGTAATGCATACTTTTATTCGGGTATTGGGGGTTATCAATATTGTGTTTGCTGGCCATAATTGCAAAGGCTAAGAAGCAACTTCCGGTAGCAGTGAACGACAACATTAACAGGCTGCCTGCTAATGCATTTTGTTGTGGATGACTCACAATAAAAGCAAAAACTATGGCCGAGTAAAAAATAAAATCCAAAGAAATATCTAAAAACCCGCCAGCATCTGTGGTGTGTGTTTGCCTCGCTACCGCTCCATCTAACCCATCACTCAATCGGTTAAGTAAAATAAGTAGCAAAGCTAAATCAAAATATTCAGCAATGATGGCAGGCACTGCCAGCATTCCTATAACGAATCCAACAACAGTCACTTGATTTGCAGAGATCCCCAACCGAACTAAGGGCTGAGCCGCTAAAGCTAGTGATGGTCTAAATATTTTATTGAGTAAGGGATCAATCATTGGTTATTTGACTCTAAAACGTGGTAATAATCGGCTAAACATAATTGTTGAGCTGATACGGGAATGTCGTCTACATCATGAGATACCATAACACTGGGAATATTTTGCTGGGCGAGTTGCTGAAATCCCCATGCCCCCATTTGTTGTCTGGTAGTGGGATCTAGTGCGGCGAATGGCTCGTCTAGCAACATAACTTGGGGTTGATTGGCTAATGCTCTAATTAACCCAACTCTAGAACGTTCACCGCCACTGAGGTTTTGAGGATAACGAACGGCAAGGTGAGCTAAGTTTATTTGTTCAAGCAAATCCATAGCTGCAGCACGCCTTTGTTTTTTAGAAGATAACTGCGGATTTTTGGGCAGTGCAAAACAAATATTATCTTGAACATCAAGATGTGGAAACAGCAATACATCTTGCATTAATAACCCGACTTGCCTTAGCTCAATCGGCAAGTCAGTAATGTTGGCACCCGATAAAATAATCTGACCTTTAATAGTGACGTGCTGCGGATTATTTCCCAGCAACCAATGTAACAAAGTCGATTTTCCGATACCACTTGGTCCAGTGATGACTAACAATTCACCTTTGTGCACCTGAATATCTGGCAAGGTAATACACCAAGTTTTTGATTCAATTTGGCAATTAATGATCTCTAACATCTTTTCCTCCAACACTTCCTCTAAATCTTCGCGCTAACAATGCCGCAATAAAGAACGCCATAAAAGGTAAGATGGATTGTAATAATACGTAAAGTGCAATGAGATCTTGTTGACTTCCAGTGCCTATCACTACCGCTTCTGTGGTGATAGTTGTGACTCGCCCCGCTCCTATCATAATGGTGGGTATGTATTGAGCAATGCTGACCGAAAATGCGATAGCCAATCCTGTAAAAATAGCAGGGAGTAACAATCTAAATCTAACCAACCACCAGCTCTGCCACGGAGAATATCCAAAGCTAGCGGCCAATAATTCGTAACGCTCATCAATATTCTGAAACGGCCCTTTTAACACTAAATACCCGTAGGCAAAGGTAAAAGGTAAATGAGATATGACAATCCAAGCACTATGGTAACCACCCTGCACCCAAATATGTAAAATTTGCCAACCTAGTACCATGCTCAATTGCGGCAAAATGATAGCCAACAGCCAATAATAATCAGGCCAGTACTGACCTCTTTGACGCTGTAGTTCCAATGCTAACAATGCCAGTGCCACCCCTAATAAACCTGCTAAACTGGCAATTAACAGTGAATTTTGCAACGGTAACGCAAAAAACAACCACTCATCTTGCCACAATCCGGTACTTAACTGACTAAAACTTGGGCGACCACTGTGCCAGTCATAACCTAAAGACCACAACACAAACACCAATATCATTAGGGCGGTCAACCCACCTAATAGAGGTATCCAAGCTTTAAAAATAGGATTAATTCTTCCTAGTAGAAAACGACGACCTTGGGTGGCGAGAGATTTATATCCAGCAAAGGCAAGTTTTTCATGGGCATATAATAACAATACTGACACCACCAAAAGTAGTAACAGTAAAACATTAGACCAGAACCCCAACACCTGATCACCATCTGCAAAGCTCGTTTGCCAACGATATACTGATACAGCAAATAGCTCGGGGATGTTGGGTCCAACTAACAAACTCACATCTACCACAGACAAAGTATAAGCAGTCGCCGCTAACAAGGCTAAACGAGATTGTTTAAGTAACGGCGGAAACACTAAAAACCACCAACAACGATACGCTTGATAACCCAAAGCTTTACCTTGTAATAACCAGTGTTTTATCGGTAATTGACGCCCTAAGGCACTAAAAATCAATAGAAAAAACGGTACTTCTTTTATAACGATAGTCAGAATCAGAGTAGCCAACCCTTTCCTTGGAAGTCCTGAATCGGCAAAAAATAAGCTGCCGTCACTAAACAGAAACACTAGACCTAAAGCGATAGCAAGATGAGGCATAGATAAGAGCGGCGCTAGGTATTTTTCAAAGGACTGTAGCCGCTGATTTAGGTGGTACTGGCTATACACCATAAACGCTATGTATAAGGAAATTAAGGAACTAAATATAGCCGTGAGCAACGTCATTACAATTGAGGTTGTTAGACCTTGATAGCCTAAAAAAGACTCAAAACCGGCAAGTGTGAGCGGCTCTTGCGGCCACAATCCCACAACAATACCCAAAATTGGCAACATAGAAATGCCAGCAACCAACGACCATCCGCTGACTAATCCTAGCCGCCGTACTTTTGTTGCCATATGTCCTCAATAACGACATGCCACGAACTGTGCAGTTCTGGATGGGCAGGCATAGTGGCTTTTTCATCAAACAATGTAGTGATGACTGATGGGTCACCCCATACCCCCGAAAATTTTTCACGCTGAGCTTTTTCACTCAACATAAAGTTAATCACCACTTTCGCGGCTTCTGAATTTGGTGCATGTTTAGGAATAGCAAGGTTATGGCTATTGGTAATGGCACCATGAGTAAAGTAACGTCTCTCGCTCGACTCAGAAATCTGTTTAGCACTTTTTTCTTTTAACCACTGATTAGGATTAAAACTTACCGCCATGGAGAGCGTTTTTTGTTGATAAAGCAGAAATTGTTCCGCAGAAGAACTTGGAAAAGCTAAACCTTGTTGCCATAAATGCGGATGTAGCTTATCTAAGTATTGCCATAAGGCTGGTAATAATTCGTCCTTGGCCCGTTCTGATGCTAACTGATACAAACGGGGATCTCCATTGCTTATATCAATCAAAAGTTGCTTTAAAAAGGTTGTACCATGAAATTCCGGTGGTCTAGGGTAAGTAACTGTTTGTGGGTGCTTTTTGGCAACATCCAATAGCGAAGCGGCACTGAGTCGCAGTTGCGGATACAGGGTTTTCTCGGCAATGAGATTGAATTGCCCAATGCCCCACGGCACCTCAAAACCCTCCATGGGCTCCCCAAAATCCACCGTGATAGGGAGTTTATCTACCGCCAAATAAGCCGAGTTGGGGATAGTTGCCCATAAATTCCCCATTAAGAAACCTTGCTGCTTTAAATAAGCGAAATTTTCACCGTTGACCCAAATTAAATCGATAGCACTAGTGCGGCCATTTTCAGCTTTAAGTCGAGATACAGGCTCAGATGGATCTGTTACTTTTACGTGAATGAGCCTAATTCGATATTGTCGTGCAATTTCTCGTGTTGCCCATCGCAAGTAATCGTTAACCGCCTTTGAGCCGCCCCACGCATAAAAATACACTGACTGACCTTGAGCCGCTTTTAAGGTTTGTTGCCATTGTTTGCTGCTTTGTTGCGTCACTTCTTCAGTTGTTGATTCAGGTTGAGCTTGCACGGCCGTGGCAAAAACCCAAAATAAACATAGGATACATCGACGGCTTAAAACCTTAAAACGTAGAGATGTCATTTAACCGCCAATCGTAGTCTAAAAAGCCAATACTATAGTCTTGTTTTTGCAACCAAGTGAGTTGTTGCGGATAATTGGCCAAGTCTGCTTGATATTCTTTAATCAAGTCTTGGAGCCGGTTAAATCCTTGTTGTCCTTTTTCAAAATCTTCACGATACCATTTAAAAATAGACGAAAGGTACACAGTATTCTCACTGATTTTGATCGTGTTTCGTTGGTCATCTGATAAAAACTGCAGCATTTGATCATTCAGTTGCTGATTCAATTTATTAGCAACAAATGCTTCAGCCCTCAATGGTGGGCAACTTACTGCAGCGCAAACTAAGGCGGCATGAATGCGCGGCCGTGCAAACCATTGACGGATCATTTGGTGTTCAATATTGTCTAAATTACGCTTTTCCCCTAGCAGCGTAAAAAACGATTGTTTCCACGGATTAGAAAAAAAACTACCTAAATCTTTAATAGACTTTGCTTTACCAGTTTGAAACTTAGCGTAGTTGTGAACAATCAATTGTAAGGTGAAACCGTTATAAGCATTGATTAAGAAACTAAGCTGCTCGTCACTGCTCCATTGTTGGTATTCACTCTGTTTAACTGAAGACAGTTGCGCTAAATAGTGATTTAACTGTTCTGGCTTCTTATAAAGCTGCCCATAATCTACCCGCGTTTGTTTTTTATTCGGCGACAACTTAACGACTTCGCTCAACACTTCAGAGAAGCTTGGGTGCTGATGGTCAAACGCCTGCACTAGAGTTGAGATCATCATCAAAGCCGCTATAAAGAAATAATAGAGTATTTTACCCGTAGTCAATTTATTAGCCATTTAGGTGCGACGCCATTTATGAAAACGCTCAACAAATGCCAACAACTTTTCCGGTGTATGGGCTTTTTTCCAGTTCCCTGCGGCGTACTTACTCGCTTCAGCCATAGTGGGATAAATATGAATAGTACCGAGAAGTTTATTCATACCAAGATTGTGTTTCATTGCTAACACAAACTCTGCAATCAGCTCCCCTGCATGGGCCCCTACAATAGTCGCCCCAAGTATTTTATCTTTACCTGGAGGTGTCAGCACTTTTACGAATCCTTTTGCATGATCGTCCGCTAACGCTCGATCTAAGCCTCCTATATCATAACGGATCACTTCGTATTCTACATTTTGCTCTTTTGCAGCTTGTTCGTTTAAACCGACAGTGGCAATTTCAGGATCAGTAAAGGTTGCCCAAGGAATAACCCGGTAATCGACTTTAAAGGTTTTAAAGGGTCTAAACAACGCATTTACTGCTGCATACCAAGCCTGATGCGCAGCGGTATGGGTAAACTGGTAGGGACCCGCAACGTCGCCAGCGGCCAAAATGTTTGGATATTTGGTTTGCAACATCTCATTGGTCACCACCACTCTGTTGGTTTCAATGCCTAATTTTTCTAAACCAAAACCTTTTAAGTTAGCCATCCTACCCACAGCGATCAATATTTCGTCAAAGGGTAATTTTTCTTGTTTACCGTCTTTTTCTAAAACAATAAACTTACCTTCAGTAGTTTTTTCAATGGCGGTCGCGGTAGTATTCAAACGCACGTCTACGCCGTCTTTGATTAATTGATCATGCAGAAACTGGGCTGCGTCAGGATCTTCTTTAGCCAGTAATTGTGGCAACATTTCTACTTGAGTGACTTGGGTGCCTAAGCGACCAAAAGCTTGAGATAACTCACTCCCTATCGGGCCGCCACCTAACACCACTAAACGTTTAGGTTGTTCAGTTAATTCCCACAGGTTATCAGCCGTTAAGTAATCTATATCCTGCAGCCCTGGAATGGGTGGCACAAAAGCACTGGCTCCAGTAGCGATCACAATATTTTTAGTGGTGAGCGATTGCACCCCATCAGCAGTCTGAATATCAACTTGCCAAGGCGAAACTATCGTGGCACTGCCTGTCACGACTTTTACTCCAAGGGACTCATAACGCTCAATAGAATCATGAGGTTCTATGGTTTTGATCACATTATGAACTTGATTCATGACCGCTTTAAAGTCAACTTCTGGCGCTTGGTAATTGACCCCGGCATTGGCAGACACTTTATGGGTATGCGCTAATTTGCTGGCATGTAATAAACTTTTGGAAGGCACACAACCGGTATTTAAGCAGTCACCACCCATCTTGTGTTTTTCGACCAAGGTGACCGATGCCTTTACCGCTGCGGCGATATAAGCAGTCACTAATCCTGCCGAACCCGCACCTATCACCACCATATTGCGGTCAAAGGTTTTTGGTTTTTTCCAACCTTTATACACCCGTTTTTGTTTAATGAAATTGATAATCAGCTTGGCAATAATTGGGAAAATTCCTAACAACACAAAAGATAAAATCAAATCTCGAGAAACAATGTCAGATACGGCTTCAATCTCAGCTAGTTGAGTCCCAGCATTCACGTAAACGGCGGTTCCGATAAGCATACCAATTTGGCTAACAAAGTAATAAGTCACAGTTTTAATACTGGTGACGCCCATGACTAAATTGATAACAAAAAACGGAAAAATAGGCACCAATCGTAAGCTTAGTAAATAAAAAGGCCCATCTTTTTCAACCCCTTTATCTATTGCTTTAATACGCTCAGAAAAAGTAGCTTTAACCCAATCTCTAAGTAAAAATCGTGACACTAAAAATGCGAGTGTGGCACCGATAGTAGAAGCGAAAGAAGCCAGTAGTAATCCAAAACCGAGTCCAAACAATGCCCCGGCACCTAGGGTTAAAATAATCGCGCCGGGCAAACTAAGGGCTGTGGCTGCGACATAAATCACAAAATAAATAGCAAATGCCTGCAACCAGTTTGACTGAATGTATTCAGCTAAATCTTGTTGGTGCGCTTTTAAACTATCAAGAGTTAAATATTGCCCGATATCAAAAATAAAAAAAGCGGCGATCAACATCACAATAGTGACGAGAAGTAGCCCTCGTTTAAGATTCATTTAGTTTTGTCCTATGGTTGGAAGCTTCGCTAGCACTATTTACTCTGCATTGCGTTATTTGTAAGTAGTGCATTTGTTATTTGAATACACGATTGAACATGACATGACCCGAGCTTTTCCAGTTTTATTTCGTGATGATTATTGCAGAGGCTAATGAATAATACTTTTTGATTGCAATAGAGAAGCTGGCAACGCTCCTTTTTCGACCCATTGCTGCAGTGCAAGTGCGATACTGCGTACGTCGTAAAGGGCGTTATGACTGTGTCCATGCAGGTCTAACCCTAAATGTCTCGCCAACTCACCGCTGCATAAATGCGCCCCATCCAGTTTGGCGTTACGGGCGATGTGATGCAAATTATGAAATCCTCCATTAAAATCGGGCATCGCAACGCCACTTAATAAACAATTATCTAGTAACACCCTTTTGTCATTACCCCAAGAATAGCAAGGTAAAGATCCTTGAGAGCTGAAAGCATGAAATTGTGATAATGCAGCTTGAAAATCGATACCCATATCATCCAATACCTGTTGTTCTATACCAGTTAACTGCACTATATAGTCGCTTAAATTGGGATTAACAATAGGTTTGACTAAGGTATTAAAACTCGAAATGACTTGCACACAATTTGAATCTAGCGCCACTTTCACCGCGGCAATTTGAATAATTTCTCGGTGTTCCCAATCAAGAGACCAATTACGTTGCGCAGACCCTTCCCAAGCGGTGAATTCGGTATCGAAGATAATAATTTGCATAGCTCATTAATGCCGAATGATGGCTTAAAGTCAAACCTGAATTGATTTTTAGAGCTATTTTTCAGACGCTCAAAAATAACTAACACTTGACCGGTGTGCCAAGCTTGCTTATAAAAGACATCCATTAAGCAAGCAAAGTGCGTTGAATGTCTGTAAAACACCCTATAATCGCAATCACTGGTTCGTCTGGTGCTGGCACAACTATGACCACCAATGCCATTAGACATATTTTTCGAAATTTGTCAGTCAATGCGGCAGTGGTGGCAGGGGATAGCTTCCACCGGTTCACTCGTCCAGAAATGGAGGTAGAAATCCGTAAAGCGCAAGAACAAGGCAAACACATTAGTTATTTTGGTCCCAATGCCAATGACTTTGAAATGCTTGAAACACTGTTTACCGAATATGCAGAAACTGGCATGGGCAAGCATCGTCAGTATTTGCATACTTTTGACGAGGCGGTGCCCTTTAATCAGATGCCAGGAACCTTTACACCTTGGCAAGATTTGCCTGAAAACACAGACGTACTATTTTACGAGGGATTGCACGGTGGCGTGACAAACGACCAAGTAGATGTAGCTAAACACGTCGACTTGTTAGTGGGCATGGTACCAATCGTTAATTTGGAGTGGATCCAAAAAATAGTCAGAGATACCACCGACAGAGGGCATTCTCGTGAGGCGGTAATGAGCAGTATAGTACGTAGTCTCGATGATTATTTTAAATACATTACTCCCCAGTTTTCTCGCACTCATGTCAATTTTCAACGTGTTCCTACTGTGGATACCTCGAATCCTTTCAGCGCTAGAGAAATCCCCAGCCAAGACGAAAGTTTTGTTGTGGTACGTTTTCGACGAGAAATGAAAAATGTAGATTACCCCTACCTTCTAAAAATGATTGATGGCGCGTTTATGTCTCGTATCAATACCATTGTTGTTCCTGGTGGGAAAATGGGCCTTGCGATGGAACTCATTCTGATGCCTCTGCTTGAAGAATTGTTAGACAAAAAGCGTCGTGCGGGTTTTCAGATGGACTGGGTCAGTGAAAAATAACGCTACTTTCTATGAATACTGAACATAAATTATCTTTAAAGGTTCGCATATTGATTGGTATTTTTGCGTTACCTTCACTGATTTTGGCCGCAATGATTATTTCGATGCTAATTAACCAAACCCAAGGCGAGGTGAGTTTTTTTGAAGTGATTTATTCGTTGGTAGGTGTTTTTGCGATCTATGTTGCCCTTACTGGCAAAAAGTTCTTTTAACCTAAATTGCTAGTTAGTACTCACCATTAAATAATGCAATTGCCCATAAAAATTATGCATTCGGCGCTGATTTACAGCGCCTTTTGAAATAAATAACCTTAGCTTTGCCCCTTCATTAAAACCATGCTCTATCGCCTTTTTTGTAAGGTAACTCGCCATTATATTTACCTGGTACGGCTTCGTAACGTAAGACTTTTGTTGCTGCTTGTTGTGATGTAAAAAAGCTAAACAAAGTTAATTGTTTTATCAACGTAAAATAGTGGGGAAGCGGTTTATCATCACTGCTTTCTCTGTCATAAGGAGTAGACGAAAGGTAATAGATATTTTGTTGATGGTTGTATTCTTTGGCGGCAACATCCAATTGATTTATAAACTCAAATTTCTGTTTACTACTCAATAATATGTAAGGAGAGCCATAGTTTTTTTCAACCTCTTCATTGAGGGATTGTAGACCCTTCACTAACACCGCGCGTTCTCTTAAGGTGTAACAATCATTAGCCAATATAAGCGCCATTAGCCCAGCATTCACATCTTTGGCACCAGGCGTATTAGTGCGAGGTAAAATGATATCAGCAATTTCATTAAACAATAGAAGATCGTCTGATTTGAATATGGTGTCGGTTATTGGAACTTGGCTTTTCATTTCATAGCCAAAGGCATCGGATCCCACCATGGCCATACCTGTGGTTGCCATGATCATCTTTAACAAATCACGTCTTTGCATCATAGGTTCCTCTTGTTAAGTTCTTCAACCGCGTAATTCGCCGCTCTGGCGGTTAAGGCCATATAGGTTAAAGAAGGATTAACACACGAAGCCGAAGTCATACATGCGCCATCAGTCACAAAAACATTAGGGGCATCCCAAATTTGGTTATGTTGATTCAACACAGAAGTTTTGGGATCTCTACCCATTCTTGCAGTACCCATTTCATGGATCCCTTTACCTATGGGCGATGCTCCATCCCACCCATTTACATTTTTAGCACCCGCCGCCTCTAAAATTTCGACCGCATCTTGTTTCATGTCCTTGCGCATACGTAATTCGTTAGCTTGTAGCTCGGCATCCATTGATAAAACAGGTAACCCCCACTTATCTTTGACACTTTTATCCAATGTCACTTTATTTCGGTGGTCGGCCAAAATTTCACCAAACCCTCCCATGCCAATACTCCATGAACCAGGTTCTGCCAAAGCATTTTTAAAGTCAGCACCAATGCCTAACTCAGCTACATTTTGTTGCCAGTTTGAGCGAGATGCGGAGCCTTGATAACCAAAACCACGGATATAATCTCGTTTATCTTTACCCCAATTGCGAAATCTTGGAATATAAAATCCACAGGGACGTCTACCAGAATAGTACTTGTCCTCATAACCATCTATGCTGCCATACGCGCCAACAGCTAGGTGATGATCCATGACATTGTGGCCAAGCTCTCCCGAACTCGAGCCTAACCCTTTCTCCCACACATCTGTGGCAGAATTCATCATTATCCAAGTGGAATTTAAAGTGGAAGCATTTAAGAAAATAATCTTACTTTTAAATTCATAAGTTAAATTGGTTTCTGCATCCAACACCTCAACACCAGTGGCTTTTTTGGTGTTTTTGTCATACAACACTTGAGTCACAATAGAAAAGGGTCTAACAGTGAGGTTACCGGTTTTCATTGCTGCAGGTAAAGTAGAAGACTGGGTACTAAAATAACCACCAAAGGGACAACCCAGCCAACACTTGTTTCTGTATTGGCAACCAACTCGGTTTTGTTCGGGCATAGGCTGAGTGATATTGGCGGTACGGCTATGGATAAGGTGCCGCATACCTTTGTAAACGGCTTCGATACGTTTAGCGACATCTTTCTCAACAACATTTAACGGTACTGGAGGTAAAAATTGACCATCTGGCAGTACATCTAAGCCTTCTTGCGTGCCAGCTATACCCGCAAATTTTTCAACGTAGTCGTACCAAGGCGCTAAGTCTGCATAGCGAATTGGCCAATCGACCGCAATGCCGTCTTTTAAATTGGCGGTAAAATCCTCAGCATTCCAGCGATAACTTTGACGCCCCCAAAGTAACGAGCGTCCACCTAGATGATAACCTCTGAACCAGTCAAAACGTTTCACTTCAGTATAGGGGTGTTCTTTATCGTTAGCCCACATTCCACTGGTCATTTCATTTAATGTGTATTCACGAGCTAGCTTAGGATTATCTGCTTTCATTTGCTGGGTAGGCAATCCCCTGTGTGGATAATCCCAGGTTTCGTGCATTGCATTGGTATAATCTTTGATGTGTTCGATATTGCGACCACGTTCAAGCATTAATACTTTTAGGCCTTTTTCAGCTAATTCTTTCGCTGCCCAACCACCGCTGATGCCAGAACCCACTACTATTGCGTCGTATTCATTGGTCGCCATAAATTTTTCCCGTTTTCATAAACTAATTACTGTTGGTTACTAAACATCACATATTTGGATAGCTTGTCTTAACGATTCTGCTCGCCCTTCTGGCGTTTTGGGGGTTGGGATAAACTCTTGCGCTAAATACCCTTGATATCCAGTGTTTAGAATTGCTTTTACAATCGCTGGATAAAATAGCTCTTGTGTGTCGTCTATTTCATTTCGTCCGGGTACGCCAGCAGTATGATAATGTCCAAAATACTGATGGTTTTCGCCAATAGTTCGAATGATATCTCCCTCATTAATTTGCATGTGATAAATATCGTAGAGTAACTTAAAGTTAGGTGAATCGAGTTGTTTGCATAACTCAATACCCCAAGCTGAGTTATCTGCCATGTAATCAGGGTGGTCAATTTTACTGTTGAAAAGCTCCATTTGAATAATGACCCCTTGTTTTTCTGCAGCAGGGAGAATTCGCTTTAAACCTTTTACCGCATGACTTAATCCTTGCTTAGGATCCATTCCCCTAGCGTTACCACTAAAACATACTAAATTTTTAAATCCAGCTTGGGATACGAGGTCGATATGAGCAAGATAGCGACGCGTTAACTCATCATGAAACTCTGGATGGATCCAACCATCAACCAGATTTAGCTCTGCACCGTTACACATAGACGAATCAATATTATGCTTTTTGAGAGCAGGCCAGTCTTCAGGCCCGACTAAATCAATGGCGCTGAATCCTAGCGACTTAACCAATGCGCAAAGTTGTTCTATGTTTAAATCACCATAAGTCCAGCGACTTACCGAATGCTTAACGTTACCCTTGAGTCCATCATTACTGTGCTTCGAAACACTTGGCTCGGATGCAGCCACAACTTTGCCAGCAATGACTGCTGCGCTTGATAGCGCCATGCCCTGCAATAATTTACGCCGAGAATTACTCATACTTTCACCGTTTACTTAATTGAATGACTATAGTTGCACTGCCAGTTTAGCCAGCAACAATGCAATGGCATTAACAATTTCACAACACTTAATTTTCATAAAATAACGAGGTTTTAGTGATTAGTCGATAAATAAACTGACAAACTTTGTAACAATCCATCCCTCTTTGGCATAACGGCGACCTTTTGAATTAACTATCTTTCACATATAGTGTACTGAATTGGGTAATACACTTTGGATTTTGTCATGGGTCAAGAAACTACAAAAATTTTAGTCGTGGATGACGACATGCGTCTACGTAGCTTGTTAGAACGTTACTTAGTCGAACAGGGTTTTCAAGTTAGAGCTGCAGCCAATTCTGAACAAATGGATAGGTTTTTGGAGCGTGAAAATTTTCATCTTATGGTGCTTGATTTAATGTTACCAGGTGAAGATGGCTTGACTATTTGTCGCCGTTTGCGCCAAAAAGAGAACGAAATTCCTATCATAATGCTAACGGCTAAAGGTGATGAAGTTGACCGTATTATCGGTCTTGAAATGGGGGCTGACGACTATCTTCCAAAACCTTTTAATCCTAGAGAGTTACTTGCCAGAATCAAAGCCGTACTGCGCCGCAAAACCATCGAAGCCCCTGGAGCCCCATCTCTGGAAGAACAAATAATAGAGTTTGGTAAGTACTCGCTTAATCTAGGCACCAGAGAAATGAATGTTGATGGTCAAGCTATGACACTTACTAGTGGCGAATTTGCAGTGCTGAAATCCTTAGTGACGCATCCTAGAGAACCCTTGTCTCGGGATAAATTAATGAACTTAGCGAGGGGCCGAGATTATAGTGCTTTAGAACGTAGTATCGATGTGCAAGTCTCTCGATTGCGCCGAATGCTTGAAGAAGATCCTACCAATCCTCGTTATATACAAACAGTTTGGGGCCTAGGTTATGTATTTGTACCTGATGGTGAGAGTAGCCCAGCGTAAAATAAAGTGAGATTTTTACCCAAAAGTGCCTTTGGCCAAACAGTTCTATTGATAGGTATTTTGTTGTTTATCAACCAAGTCGTGTCTTTAGTTTCGGTGACCTTTTATTTTGTTAGTCCAAATGTACAGCAAATCAATAACTTACTTGCCACACAAATCAAGCTGGCTTTCGTGGATGGCATCGATAGTCATACCCCACAATTGGATCCCCACTTTTATCAAGCTGCCGGAATGCAAGTTTATAACTACTCTGATGCCGTTAAAAACGGCTTAGAACAAGCTACTCCGTACCAGTCTTGGTCTAGGCAAATGTCAGATAGTTTAGGTGGTGAAGCAAAAGTCAGAATCACCCATGGCGAACCTTATTTGTATTGGATCAATCCTCCGCAAAACCCAGATATTTGGATTACTATACCTATGGTAGGTTTGGGGCAAGGAGATGGCTCTCCACATTTGGTGTACCTATTAATGATTGGCATTCTGAGTGTAGGTGGCAGTCTGATTTTTGTGCGACGTTTAAACCGCCCTTTAAAAGCTCTACAAGATGCAGCCTTATTGGTAGGTCGCGGGGAAGTTCCCAAACCTTTGAAAGAAGAAGGTTCTACTGAATTAATAGCAGTAACCCATGCATTTAATCAAATGTCGAAAGGCATCAAACAACTGGAAGACGACCGGGCATTGTTGACCGCAGGGATCTCCCACGATTTGCGCACTCCTCTTACACGTATACGGTTGGCCTCGGAGATGCTGCCTGAGTCACAAGATTGGGTAAAAGAAGGAATTGTCCACGATATTGAGGATATGAATGAAATTATCGACCAATTTATAGATTATGTGCGTCAAGACCAGCAAGAATGCATGGAAGAAAGTAACTTAAATGATTTAATACGAGATGCCGCACAAGTCAGAAATATTGAAGAAAATCACAAAATCACCTTAGACCTCGCTCCCTTACCTAAAACCCTCATAAGGCGCGTCGCCTTAAAACGAGTATTAGACAATTTGATTGAAAACGCCTTTCGTTATGGCAGTGACAATATCGAAATCACCTCGCGACATATCAAAAAAGATAAACAATTATGTTTTGCTATTCGCGATTTTGGTCCAGGGATCCCAGATGAGCAAATCCAGAACCTTTTTGAACCATTTACTCAAGGTGACAAAGCTAGAGGAAGTTTGGGGTCAGGACTAGGTTTAGCGATCATAAAACGTATCGTTGAAATGCACTCAGGAAAAGTTACATTGCAAAATCATGCTCAAGGGGGCTTAATCGCGACTGTCACTATTGGTTATCAAATAACGGGTTAACTCACTCATTAACTACAGGACTTAGAGCATGAGCAAACTTCTTAAGCTAGTTGCAATCGCATTGGTATTCACCTACCTAACCTTATCAAGTTTTGCTATTGCAAAAAAAACCTACGAAAAACAAGAGCCACCTCGAGAGCTCACTCTAGAACAAGCCGCAACTGCAGCAGCTAATTATCAAAAATATTGTGTTTTGTGTCATGGAGAAAATCGCGAGGGACATAAAAATGATCACGCTCCATCGTTACGCGCCAAAAGTTTATTTGAATCCGGTGTCCCTCATTCCATTCTTCGACCTATTTCATATGGACGAGAAGGTACCGCCATGGGCGGTTACCTTGATGAAATGGGAGGGCCAATGACGCTTGATGAAGTTTGGGACTTAACCTATTGGTTATTCTGGCAGTCAGGTGCTGAACGTGTAAAGTTATCTGAAAATCCTGTAGATGGGGATATAGTTAGAGGTGAGCAGGTATATCAAGACAATTGCGCGTCGTGTCACGGTATAAATGGCGAAGGTGTCAATGCGCCGGCCTTAGGTAATCAATCAGCCTTAGCCCATAACAAAGATGAGTTTATTCGTTACGCCATTGAAAACGGTCGTCAAGATACGCCCATGTTGGCGTTTGACGATAAATTATCAGCAGCTGACATCGACAATGTCACCGCTTTTCTTCGTAGTAAAGCAAGCGGATGGAAAGCCGAAAAAGTGGTCTTAAGGGCATTACCTACCCCCGACCAATACATTCTTAATCCCGATAATGACGACCCTGATTTTAATTTAGATCAGGGAATGTACGTCTCCTCTAAAGATTTGTATCAAGCCTTATTAGATAAAAAGAAAATGGTCTTGCTCGATACACGTGTTGCCTCAGTTTGGCAAAGAGCCCATATTGAGGGTGCAATACCCTTTCCCTATTACACTGAGTTAGAAGGCCACCTAAAAGATTTACCCAAAGATGTGCAAATTGTAGGTTACTGCTCATGCCCAAGAGCCGCCACTGAGTATGTAATAAAACAACTTCGAGAACTGGGCTATAAAAAAACTGCGGTCTTGTATGAAGGAATCTTTGGTTGGATGAACTTTGGTTACCCAGTGATGCGAGCTGAAGGAATAGTTGATGACAAAGAAGAAGCATCTTTACATTAAGTCAATAACGAGACCTGAATTAGGCATATCTGTTAACGCGATTATGATCAGATTTATTTACTAATAAAGAAATGTGCAAAATTGTGTTGTAACTTTTCAAAGTATTGGCCCACATGCAAACCATCCACTAACGCATGATGTACCTCTACTGAAACGGGCATTAGGATTTCGTTTTGAGTATGTTTATATTTTCCCATTACTATTCTGGGTATCGAGTCATGCTTATCTTGTTTTTGCGCATGGGCAAAGCTCGTGAAATGCAACCAAGGTAACACCGAACAAAAAATCTTATTATGCTGTTGATTCGATGAAACCAAAGACTTTGAACCGTTTTTAACTCTATCAAGTTGCTGAACTGCATGTTGGTAAAACGAATCAAAATTAGTACACTCACCAAAATCACAAAAACTGAAGCTTTCATCATTATTAAGTACAGTACAACTTAGTGCTAGGTTGTTATGAATATCCACTTCGTCATTATTAATACGATACCTAAACGCCTCTATTTGATTGGCGGTATATCCCAGAAGAAACAACGAGCAAATAAAATAAGAAAGCTGATTTTGTTTGCAATAATGTAGAGTGTGAGTGACATCAACCGTCGCACACACATTAAAGAATGGTTGCTTAAATTCAGAATAAAATTCAAATTGCGCGCGTCTATTCCAACTACTAAGATCAATTTTTTTCATGAGTTTCAATGCTGCATTGGAATGTCACAGATAGTAACCCGTTTGCAGCTATAATATGAATAAGATGCTTAAAAAATTTTATATCGGCAGTTTGCGTTAGGGAGTATTAATCAGTTAATTGCACCTTTTCAACTCTCTATTACCCTGTTTCTACCCTCTTTTTTACCTTGGTACAAAGCTTTATCGGCTAAATCCACACAATGTTCGACCGAAGACAGTTGTTCCCCATTGAGAGTACAAACACCTATAGTGGCGGTTATCTTTAACTGGACATTATTGTTTAGACTAATAGTGGATTGTTCGATACTGGAGCGAATTTTGTTGGCAATATCTTTGGCTTTTTGAGCATTAATACTTTTTATCACTACTATAAACTCTTCGCCACCAAAGCGGCCGGCCAAGTCACTGGAATTACGTACGTTGTGTTTTATTAGTTGAGCAACCTGTTTTAAACAGATATCACCAACCAAATGGCCATGACTGTCGTTAATCGTTTTAAAGTGGTCGAGATCAATCATCATTACCGACAAAGCACTTTTTTCATCTTTAGCTTGGTCAATTGCTGACTGTAAAAAACTCATTACCGAGCGGCGATTATTGAGCCCAGTTAACAAATCAGTTTCTGCTTGTTTACTAATTTGGTTGCCCAAAGCACCATAAATTCGATTAAACTCAACCCCTAACTTGGTAGCCAATAATACTGCTAAAGACAACCATAAGGCTCTTGATGCGGTTTTGCTTTGAGGTACACTTTCATAAGTAAAATCAGGAAAAACGCCAATACTTACGAATAAACTGATCACTAATATTATGACCGTAAACCCGCTCAGCCAGGTATATTTCCCATTACTGACAAGAGCCATAAAAATCGGAATTAAAGGAAATAAAGAAGCAAACTGACTGTTAACACCACCAGATACAAAAGTAATCGGGGCTAAGATTAACAGGCCTACATAAACCAGCAACAATGGATACCAAGCTTTAGGTTTCGAATATTTGAAAAAAACAAATATACAACCCATGGTTACCGAATTGGCGATACCCAAGTAAGTAAATACATGATCCTGCTCAATCATCATGGGCCTAATGACCGTCGCCAATGACGTAATGAAAAAGATTAAGAACGCACTCTTTAAGGTGATTTCATGCCTAACTTTTTCAATAAACACCGAACCTTCCTTAACCTTATTGAGAAAAGCTAAACGTTAACATCAAATATTACTATACCGCTACCCCTGCCCAACCGGAATACTAAAAGTACCAGCATGAATGCTTTCAATATCGATCGCATCAAAGCTATAACAAGCATGGCAATATTGGCAGTTCATTTTTATATCACCGTCTTTAGCTACAATGTCCAACAATTCTTCTTTACTTAAGCCAGAAAGTGCATTGGCGCTGCGCTCTTTACTGCAATTACATTTAAAAACCACATCTGTCGCAGGATACAACTCTATGTCTTCCTGATGATACAAACGGTGTAAAATATCATCAGCAGACAATTCGAATAATTCTTCATTTTTGATTGTTTCGGTTAATGTACTGAGATGTTCAAACGCTGTATCTACTTTATCTGTAGCTTGACTGCTAGTAGGCAAGATTTGTAAAAACATACCGCAGGCTTTAGCGTGATTTTCAGTGAGCTGAGTGCGTAAAATCACCTTGGTGGCGAGTTGTTCGGATTGTTCAAAGTAACCTTCAATACATTCTGCTAAGCTCGGTTTATCTAATGCCACCATGCCTTGGTACCGCTCCCCTTGCTCTGGCGTAATAGTGATTACCAGCACCCCTTTTTGCACTAACTCGCTAAAGTCTGAAGGCAAGGTTATTAGCGCCTCATCCCAACGGGCCACCCCCCTTAATTGTTGATTGTGAGTACCATTAATTACCGCGTAACTAAGTGGTCCCTCTCCTTGAATTTGAATGGCAATATCTCCTTCAAATTTTAACGTGGCGGTTAATAAACTAGCGGCAGCCATTAATTCACCCAAAAGCTGCTGAATAACTGGCGGATATGGATAAGAATCTAAAATTGCTTGGTAACTTTTTTCAAGGCGTACCATTTCACCTCTAACATTACCTTGATTAAATAAATACCGATGAAGTTGATCAAATGCCATTTTATTTACCTTGCGAATTACTGTTGTTTAAATTGAATGATTTGGCGACGCTGTTTTTTATCTGGTCGGTGATCAGGTCGAGGGCTGTGAAAAATGCTTAGTTTACGTGCTTCTGCGTTTCTTGCACGCAAGGATTCGCTGGCTGAGGTTTCTTTGTACATTAATTGCGCTAAAGGCGCTCCCTGTCGCTGTTCTTGTAGCTGCATTACCACAACATCTTTTAAATCATAACCTTGGGGAACTTTTATGGTGGCCCCTAACTCTACTATTTTGCCGGGTTTACTGCGCTGCCCGTTATATTGCACTTTACCAGATTGCACCGCATCTCTGGCAACAGAACGCGTTTTATAAAATCGAGCTGCCCAAAGCCACTTGTCTAAGCGAACATTTTTGCTTTTATCAGGAGTTTTTTGCATAGGTTAGACTCTTTAAATTTGTAATTTTTTGTAACGATCGAAGATTAAGGTTGTCGCCTTTGTCCCTACTAGTTATCATTGCTGAGTTAAGCTTTAATTTTAAATATCCCACCGAGAGACAATGACAGTCGTTAATCATACCGCTAATCAATTATGGCTCCAACTAGTCAAAAACCAACAAAAAATAAATTTGTTGGTGGTAATGCTATTGGCGATTTTTTTACTTGCTTATGCCGCAGAACTGACATGGCGTTTATGGCCCCAACCTGCCAATAACAGTAGGTTAGATAATATGTCTATCGGCCAGCCTGTTAAACAGCAACGTTCTGACAACAATTTAAATTTGGCTGACATAAAACGACTCAATCTGTTTGGCAATTATAATGCGGCACCTGTAGTTGAGAAAGAAGTCACCGACGCACCAGTCACAAGGCTTAGTTTGACCCTAACAGGTGTAGTGGCAAGTACCTCAGAGGATGATGGAGCTGCGATCATTGAAAATCGTAAACTACAACAAACGTATGGGATTGGTGAAAAAATTGAAGGCACAAACGCGTCATTGCAAAAGGTTTATCCCGACCGCGTCATTATTAAAAATGGCGCAACCAGTGAAACCTTAATGTTGGACGGTGTGGATTATAAGAAAAATGTCTTGCAAGTAGTGAGTAAGGCGCCTGAAGAGAATACTCCAAAGAGTCACTCTGATACTGAACGCCACACATTATCCGATGCAGCCATTCAAGCCAGCAGAAATTTACAACAGCAACCGGCGAACTTTATTGATTACATCAGTGTATCGCCACACCGTCCTAATGGAGAGTTGACTGGATATCAGGTCAGTCCCGGTAAAAAGCCGGCTCTGTTTCAAGCGGCAGGATTAAAATCGGGTGACGTGATCACCGACATAAATGGCTTAGATTTAACCGATATGCAACAAGCGCTAGAAGCGATGAACATGCTCAAAGAGTTACAATCTTTGCAAATGACTGTGCAACGCGCAGATGAACTTATTACTATTTACCTTGATCTACCCCAAGGGGAAGAGGAACCTGAAACATGATCTTTAAGTCACGCAATCGTCTGATTGTTCGCAAACGCTCGAATTTATTCAAAGGATTACTCCTTGCTGTTGGTAGCGCGTTTTTTGCTGTTTCGAGCCTAGTAGCTGCAGCAGATTATTCCCCCAATTTTAAAGACACTGAAATTGGCGAGTTTATCAACATTGTGGGTAAAAACCTTAAAAGGACTATTATTGTTGATCCCAATGTAAGGGGAAAAATAACGGTTCGTAGTTATGACCTGTTAACTGAAGATCAGTATTACCAGTTTTTCCTAAACGTATTACAAGTCTATGGTTATTCTGCAATAGAAATGTCAAGTGGTGTAATCAAGGTCATCCGCTCTAAAGACGCAAAATCTTCGAACATTCCAGTGGTAGGCGAAAACTTACTTGATGGTGATGAAATGATCACTCGCGTTGTACCAGTGTATAACGTGCCAGTAAGAGAACTTGCTCCATTACTTCGCCAGCTTAATGATACAGCCGGTGGTGGTAACGTAGTGAGTCACGACCCGTCAAATGTAATGATGCTTACAGGCCGTGCAGCAGTGGTTAATCGTTTGGTAGAAATAATAGAACGAGTAGACCAAGCAGGTGATGAAGAAGTCGAAATTGTTGAGTTGAAGTACGCTTCTGCCACTGAATTAGTACGTATAATTGAAAGCATCAATAAATCTCAAGGCAAAACAAACGCGAGTGATAAATCAGCACCTAGAGTTGTGGCCGACGATCGAACCAATAGCATAATAGTCAGTGGTGATGTAAAAGCTCGAACTAGAATAGTTAATTTAATTCAGCGAATGGATTCGGAGCTAGAATCCAATGGCAACACCCGAGTTATATTCCTTAATTATGCTAAGTCAGAAGACCTAGTCAAAGTTTTGCAAGGCGTCAGCGCCAGCATTCAAGCTGATGGACAAACGAATACTAAAAATCGTCAATCTAGTGCTCGTGATGTCAGTATAGAGTCTCACCAAGAATCAAATGCATTAGTGATTACAGCTGAACCCGATATGATGCGCTCACTAGAAGAAGTGATACGCAAGTTAGATGTACGCCGTGCCCAAGTGCAAGTAGAAGCCATTATCGTCGAAGTATTTGAAGGTGATGGAACTACATTAGGGGTGCAATGGGCCAATGAAAAAGGCGGTGGCACTCAGTTTACTAATGGTGTGGTTGGCATTGGCTCGCTGGCGATTGGAGTAGAACAAGCAACAGATAGTACCACTACTACAACAGGCTTTGACGACGATGGCGATCCCTACTCCTATGACTCTACTGAAGAAGGTGACTTTACTACTCTAGCCTCGTTATTAGGTGGCGTAAATGGCTTCTTGTTAGGTGGAGTCACTAACGGCTGGGGAGCAGTTTTACAAGCAGTAAGTACAGATACCAATTCGAATATTCTAGCGACACCACACCTGACGACTATGGACAATGAAGAAGCGTTTTTCATTGTCGGTCAAGAAGTTCCGATTATTACCGGATCGACCACTGGTTCAAGCAATACCAACCCGTTCCAATCTGTTGATCGTCAAGAAGTAGGCATAAAATTAAAAGTCACGCCACAAATTAACGAAGGTGACGCGGTTCAATTATTAATTGAGCAAGAAGTGTCAAGTGTTAGTGGTGCCACATCTGTCGACGTCATCATCAACAAACGTGAAATTAAAACCTCAGTTATCGTAGACGATGGTGGCACTATAGTACTCGGCGGATTAATTGATGACGCGGTACAAGAAAGTGTTTCTAAAGTACCTTTATTAGGCGATATCCCACTATTAGGTCATTTGTTTAAGTCGACCTCTACGAGTGTAAGCAAACGTAATCTGATGGTATTTATTCGCCCAACCATAGTGCGTGATGGTGTGACTATGAACGAAATTAGTCAGAAAAAATATCAATATATACGTGCTGAACAACTGAAACGTCAGTCACAAGGTATTCCTTTAATGCCCTTTACTGATGGACCTTCTTTGCCAGAATGGGATGAAAAATTAAGTCTGCCACCTTCTTATGAAGACTACCTACTTAACAAAGATAAAACAGAGGATAAAGACTAGTTATGTCATCCGCACATTTAAGCGCAGCGGATGCTGAAGAGCAGGCCTTGCTGGAGTCGGGTGCCGATCTGGATAAACCGATCGATGAGCCCGAGCACAAACAATTGGCATTTAGTTTTGCAAAACGTCATCAAGTACTACTTGATACTGGCGAAAAACCCGCCATTTTATACCATACAGAAAATACTAAATTTCCTGTTTTTGCCGAAGTTAGACGTTTTTTAGGTGCAGAGTTTCGTCTTAAGGAAATCGAGCTCGATAAGTTCGAATCCATACTAACCAGTGCGTTTCAACGGGACTCTTCTGCAGCGAAACAGCTAATGGAAGACATAGGCAACGAGAGTGACTTATTTAGCCTAGCGGAAGAATTACCCGACACCGAAGATTTATTAGAAAGCGAAGATGACGCGCCCATTATCAAGCTCATTAATGCCATGTTAGGTGAAGCCATTAAGGAAGGTGCTTCTGATATTCATATTGAAACCTTTGAAACCCAGCTATTAGTGCGTTTTAGAGTTGATGGTGTATTGCGAGAAATTTTGCGGCCGAACCGCAAAATGGCCTCGATGTTGGTATCGCGTATTAAAGTTATGTCGAAAATGGATATTGCCGAAAAACGAGTTCCCCAAGATGGCCGTATCACATTGCGTATTGCTGGTCGTGCGGTAGATGTGCGGGTTTCTACTATGCCTTCTAGTCATGGCGAACGTGTAGTATTACGTTTACTCGATAAAAACAACGTACGTCTAAATCTGCAAGACTTAGGTATGACAAAGACCAATCGAGACGTCTTTGCTGACCTAGTACACAAACCGCACGGTATTATCCTAGTCACCGGCCCGACGGGCTCAGGTAAATCAACCACTTTGTATGCAGGTTTAAGTGAAATAAACTCCAAAGACCGCAATATTTTAACGGTTGAAGATCCGATTGAATTTGATTTGCAAGGTATTGGGCAAACTCAGGTTAACGCTAAAGTAGATATGACCTTTGCTCGCGGTTTAAGAGCAATATTACGTCAAGACCCTGATGTAGTCATGGTAGGTGAAATTCGAGATCTAGAAACAGCACAAATTAGTGTACAAGCCAGTTTAACCGGCCACTTGGTTATGTCAACGTTGCACACTAACACGGCTGCTGGTGCCATCACTCGATTGGAAGATATGGGTATCGAACCTTTCCTATTATCTTCAAGTTTATTGGCGGTATTATCGCAACGTCTAGTACGTACTTTGTGTCCAGATTGTAAAGTTCCACATATACCTAGTGAGCAAGAATGTCAGATTTTGGGACTAGAATCCGCAGATTCATCTGGTCATGCTATTCATTCACCTAAAGGTTGCGCTGCGTGTAATCAAACGGGTTACCGTGGCAGAACCGGTATTCACGAATTATTAGTAGTAGACGAAGGAATACGAGAGCTGGTGCATACGGGTCACGGTGAACAAGCCATAGAAAAATATATCCGCAAAAGTACACCCAGTATTCGTGATGATGGTTGTAATAAAGTGCTGCAAGGAATGACTTCGCTTGAAGAAGTTTTACGAGTGACAAGGGAAGATTAAATGGCAGCTTTTGCATATCAAGCCATGGACAAAGGTGGCAAAAATAAAAGTGGTGTATTAGAAGGCGACAACGCTAGGCAGATACGTCAACAATTGCGCGAAAAAGGGTTAATCCCTATGCAGGTTGACCAAGTTGCTGAAAAAGAACGCAAATCGCAGACTAGCTTTAAGTTATTTAAAAACACCATATCTGCCGCAGACTTGTCATTACTTACTCGCCAACTTTCAACATTAGTTGAAGCGTCCCTGCCTATAGAAGAGGCCTTATTAGCTGTAGCCGAACAATGTGAAAAGCCACGTCAAAAAAATATGATGATGGCGGTACGAAGTAAAGTGGTGGAGGGTCACACTTTAGCGGATGCTATGGCAGAGTTTCCTCACGTATTTGACGACTTGTTCCGTGCCATGGTGGCAGCAGGTGAAAAGTCTGGCCACCTAGACACAGTACTGAACCGATTAGCCGACTACACAGAAAAACGCCAACAAACAAAAAGCCAAATTACTCAGGCCATGGTTTACCCAAGCATTATGATGTTTTTTGCTTTTGCCATAGTCATATTGCTATTAACAGTAGTGGTGCCCAAAATTGTTGGTCAGTTTCAAAACATGGGGCAAGAATTGCCCACCATCACTCAGATAATGATTAATATAAGTGATTTTCTGCGGACTTATGGGTTAGCAGTGGCCGTTGTTGTCATGACAATTACAGTCATCATCAACAGCATGTTACAAAAACCAGTAATGAAGAAACGCTATCACAAATTTATCCTTGGCTTACCCCTAATAGGCAACCTTTCGAAAGGTTTAAACACCGCTAGATTTGCGCGTACACTAAGTATTTTGACTTCTAGTGCCGTGCCACTTTTGGAAAGTATGCGTATTGCCAGCGAGGTACTCGAAAATCTACATATAAGGGATGCTATTAACAATGCTGCAGGTTTCGTAAAAGAAGGCTCAAGCTTGAGAGCGTCACTAGAACAAACCAAAATTTTTCCACCAATGATGATGCATATGATTGCGTCAGGTGAACGAAGCGGCGAATTACAACAAATGTTAGGGCGCGCCGCAGACAATCAAGACAGACAATTTGAATCTTTGGTGGGTGTGTCACTCAAAATATTCGAACCTATACTAATTGTGACTATGGCAAGCGTAGTATTATTTATTGTACTGGCGATCCTGCAACCTATTTTAGCTTTAAACTCTATGGTGAACATCTAATGAAACAACATAACACTTTAAACAACAAACGTAAAAACACCGGCTTTTCTCTTATTGAGGTCATGGTGGTTTTACTAATTATCGGCATTATGGCGGGTATGATCGCGCCGCAAATATTGGGAAACCAAGAAGAAGCGCAGCTTAAATCTGCAGCCATTGATATCCAAAGTCTAGAAAATGCCCTCACTCAGTATAAGTTAAGTAACAATGTTTTCCCGACAACTGAACAAGGTTTAGAAGCCTTGGTGAGTGAACCTACCGTCGACCCAATTCCTCGCAACTATAGAAAAAACGGCTACATTACTCGCCTTCCTAATGATCCTTGGAATAACCCTTACCAATTGATTAGCCCTGGGGAACTTGGACAGATTGATATTTTTTCTAATGGTCCAGATGGTGAGCCAGGCACCGAAGATGACATCGGTAACTGGAATATTAGCGACTATTTAAACTAATTTATTTTATCGTTCACTAAAATGATCACTAAGCGTTCTCCCTTAGCAAAGCACCTAGGATTTAGCCTGATTGAAGTCATGGTGGTGTTGTTTATTATGGGTATCGCGACCAGTGCTGTGGTGTTAAGTTATTCAGGCGAAAGCGGTGAAGATTTACTTAAAAAGCAGACCCAGCGTTTGCAAGTCGTATTCAATATGGCGTCTGATTACGCCGTACTGAATCAAAAACAGCTAGGACTACGGGTCGAAGATAAAGACAACATTTATTATTTTATGTACTTAGATGATGAACAAGAGTGGCAAAAAATAGACTTTGATGAAACGTTTAATGAACATCAACTGCCTGAAATGTATAGCTTAGAGTTGTCGTTGACAGACTTACCTTGGGAAACCGAGGAAAGCCTTTTTAGTAGTGACGGATTTGATGAAGAACTCTCAGTATCTAACGAAGGTGTGGAGATAGGTGATGAGGAAGAAAAAAAACTAGACCCTCCACAGGTTTTTATTTTTTCAAGTGGTGAAATCACGCCTTTTTCCATCACATTAGCTTACGAACCAAGTTTTAGTAACGACCTACCAAGTTACTACCGCGTAGACGGTCAAGACAGCACACCTTTAACTGTAGAAGGGCCTTTAGATGAGCCCTAACACCTCGCTTGTGGTTAGGAAAAAACACAACACTGGATTGACCTTACTTGAAGTACTAGTCGCATTGTTTATTTTTGCACTCACTGGCACCGCCATCATGAAAGCAGCAAGTGACCATCTCACTGGAGTGGGGCAAATTGAAGATATTACCTTCGCTACTTGGGTCGCTAATAATCGCCTTAATCAAGTGCACATTGATAACACTTGGCCCATTAAAAATAATCAAAAAGGCGAACAAGAAATGGCTGGCAGAATATGGTACTGGCAACAACGCACCATTAAAACCAGTGACGATGACATGGTTCAAGTAGAAGTCACGGTTGGGTTAGACGAACAATATCAAGACTCAGTTACTTCAATCAGCACCTTTATTGCAAAGCAAATTTGAATATGAGCGCCTCTGCAACTCGACATCACTATGGCTTTACCTTAATAGAAATAATGGTCGCCATGGCAATATTTACCCTTATAGGGCTGGCGAGCACTGGTGTGCTCAATTCAGTCATCAATAGTGACCAACTCTCCTCAGAACGTTTTGCTAAATTGGAGACACTACAAAGAGCCATGCTAACCATGGAGCGCGATATACTGCAGATTGTGCCGCGCACTGTGCGTGTTAACAGCGAATTTGTAAGCGCCGTTTTAACTGGCGGTGAAGATGTATTAGAAAGCGATGCTGATGGCATTAGTTTTGTTCGAATTGGTTGGTATAACCCCCAAATGTTGCTACCTCGCAGTACCTTGCAAGCAGTAGGCTACCGCATTCAAGAAGAACAGTTGCAACGCTTATACGGTAATTATGTAGACAACGTTATTGGTTACGAACCTAAAATAAAAACCCTATTAACGGACATAGAAGATTTTAGAGTTAGCTTTTTAACTGATAGAGAGCATCTTGAAGAACCTGAGAAATGGCAAGAATCCTATTCGGAATCCGCTCTTCCGTTTGCCATTTCTATTACGATCGTCAGTAAAACTTTTGGTGAGATCCGCCGCGAATTTATGTTGGCAAATGGACAATGAGTCAATTTAAGAGCAAACAACAAGGCGTTGCCCTAATCATAGTGTTACTCATTGTCGCTATGGTAAGTGTGATGGCCACAGAAATGGGCAGTCGCTTGCAATTGCAAATCAAGCGCGCATCTAACATTAAAGAAAACACCCAAGCCTATTGGTATGCCATGGGAGCAGAACAATATGCGCGCAAGTCAATCAAACAACTCATGACTTTAGATGGTAATGTCATACACCTAGAGCAACAGTGGAACCAAGAGTTTGCCTACCCAATTGAAGGGGGTGGCATACAAGCACAACTGTTCGACATGCAAAGTTGCTTTAACCTCAATGCCTTAAAAGAGCCTAAAGTTGTCCCGGGCAATAGCGGCAGCAGTAGCGGCAACCCTTTATTGCCTGAACGTATGTTGGCGTTTGAACGTTTATTACAAAATATAGATCCTGCAATCCCAAGTTATAACGTAGATATGTTGCGAGACTCTTTGGTGGATTGGTTAGACGAAAACAACAGCCCAACCGGATTTGGTGTAGAAGACAGCGAATACGAAAGCTTACAATTTCCTTATGTTGCTGCCAATAACTACATGATCCACAAATCTGAATTACGCTTAGTCAATGGGGTAGAGGTTTCTTGGCTAAATGCCTTACTCAAACTAGTTTGTGTATTACCGAATGACAGTTTATTTTCTATCAACATCAATACCGTGAGTGAAGAAAACGCAGCAATAATCGCAGCAGCTACTGGGCTTAGTTTACCTGAAGCCGAATCTATACTTTCAAATCGTAGTTCAGGTGCGTTTCAAACCACACAAGATTTCTTAAATGACCCTAGCATAGTGGCATTAAAGCTTAAAAATGAACAAATCGACTGGTTTGATGTAAAAACATCGTATTTTATTTTACACACCAAAACAAAGTACAATGAATCAACTTTTGCGATGCAAACCTTATTTAAGGTTGACTCTAATAACAATGTGAATGCCATCAGGCGTGATTTTAGTGGATTTTGATGGTCTAGTTGTCAACGATGAGAATTTTTAATCCATAACAAACAGGGTATATAAACCTTATGGAACAGTTAGTAGTGCGCTTAGGCGCCGATCCAGATGAAGCTATTCATTGGATAGTATGGTCTAACCAACAAGACGAGATAATTGCGTCTGGTGTATTACCAGATGCCACTCAGTTGGCCACATTAACCGACAGAGCCGGAAGAAGACCAATTTGTGCGTTGGTGCCTACCAGTGATATTTTGCTTAAATGGGTGGAGTTACCCGCAAAAGCCGGAAGAAAGGCCATTGCCGCCATTCCTTATATTTTGGAAGAAGAGATCAGTGGCGATATTTCCGAGCAGTTTTTTGCACTTGGTCCCAAAAAGGCCAACAAACAAGCTGTCGCCATTGTTAGCAAGGAAAAACTGCAAAGCTGGTTGAATATTATCGAAGCAGCAGGACTATCCTGCGACCAACTCGTGCCGGACGTTTTGGCGTTGCCATTGGCAGATACTGACGCTTGGTCAATATTGGAGTTGGGCGAACAGCTATTGGTTCGCAAGGATGATTGGGCAGGCTTACAAGGAGAGAGAGATTGGCTTATTCAAGCTATCAATCACCTAGCTCGTCAATACGCAAATGAGAATGAACGGGCACTTTTAGTTAACGATTATTCTGGCTCGGATTTGGCTAATATCGATAATCTAGAAGTCACAGTAATGCCCCTTGATATGCCGATGAAAGTTCTAGCTAAAGGCTCTGAATCCGCGACATTTAACCTATTACAAGGTGAATTCAAGGTTAAGAAAAAAGTTGGCGGTGACTGGAAGAAATGGCGTTTAGCTGCCGTGTTGGCAGTTATTGCTCTGTTCACTAGTTTAATTGATAAAAATATTGAAAACGGCCAACTCGAACAACGCCTAGCTCAGGTAAAATCGCAAGTGAGCAGCGAATACAAGCGAGCATTTCCAAACGCAGGCGCTTATCGTGACCTTAGAAGTACTATGGAGCGCCAAATGAAAGCCTTAGAGCAAGGTGGCGGAAATGGGGCATCAGTATTAATTATGCTGAGCCAACTCAAACCTGCTTTTGAAGAGTCC
Source organism: Paraglaciecola sp. (assembly GCF_039964565.1). Taxonomy (GTDB): domain Bacteria; phylum Pseudomonadota; class Gammaproteobacteria; order Enterobacterales; family Alteromonadaceae; genus Paraglaciecola. The sequence continues at coordinate 190,210 of NZ_JBDVXF010000044.1, read as the reverse complement.
AATATTAAGCCTCAAACATTGCGCTTTGACAGCAATCGTGCTGAGTTACGCATTCAAGCAGTGGCTAGTAACTTTGGCGCATTAGACAAGTTCAAGCGTCAAGCAGAAGCGCAAGGCTTTACGGTAGAACAAGGCTCTATTAACCAAAAAGACAACCAAGTAATCGGCACTATGTCGATTAGGAGTTAATGTGGACAAGCTCAAAAGTATGTACCTAAAACTCAATGAGCGTGAACAACGTTTAGTGATTGTTTCCGCAATAATGATAGTCATCGCTATTTTTTATTGGGGCATATGGTCGCCACTGAATACGTCCCTTGAACGTAATAAAGTTGCAGTTAAGAATCAAACAGAATTACTTGATTGGGTTCAAAAGAATGCCAATAAGGCAATTCAACTGCGCAGAAGTGCAGGCAAAAGCGCATCATTTTCTGGTTCTTTGCCTCAAGCGGTAAACCAATCAGCAACACGTATGAATATCGCTATTTCGCGGATGCAACCTCAAGGTGAGGAATTACAGGTGTGGATAGATCAAGCACCTTTTAATGACTTACTAAGTTGGCTACAGTCACTTGAACAAACCGGTATAAACATATTGGACATCGATATTGCAGAGTCTGATTTGCCAGGGCAAGTTAAAATTCGTCGTTTAAAGTTAGGGAAGTCATGAAGTCAGCATTGAAATGGGGCAGTTTATGTCTCGTGGTTTATTTTGTTTTTTTAATAATTAAATTGCCAGCTGTGCATGTTTTTGCGCAAATTCAGTTACCCAAAGAGGTGCGTCTAAGCGGCATTACTGGCACCATTTGGAATGGCCATGCACAACGTGCGCAAATAAACGGCTTACCCATTTCTAACCTAGAGTGGAACGTGTCTTTTTTGCCCCTATTATTGGGGCAAGTAAGCGCCGATGTTACGGCTGGAAATTTACGAGATAAAAACCAAATTTCGCTAAATGCCCATGTCAGTGCCACAACAAATCATATTGAAGCTAAAAATTTGTTGGCTTACGTACCCACTGACCTCGTAATTAGTTTGTTACCTTTGCCTGTTCCGGTGCAAGCTGACGGGCGTTTTAAGGTGCAATTAGACGAAGTGTATTACCAACAAGGATGTCAACAATTCACTGGAAAAGGTCAATGGCTCAACGCTAACTTTACCGGTAACGCTGGGGTAATAGACCTAGGTAACTTTAATGCGGATTTAAGCTGTGAAAACGGTGCCATTGTGGTCGATGTTAAACAACCCAATAGTTTTGGCTTAACAGCAAAAGCTTCGATTCCTGCGAATATGAAGTTTAAAGTTTCAGGGCGTTTTAAACCCGACGCAAACTTGCCTGCAGAAGTGCATCAAGCCGCTCAATTCTTTGGGAAACCTGACGCCGAGGGATATTATCCTATCAGGTTTTAGCCGCTTTAAGACTTTAATATTTTTGACCTAGCTCAGACGATAACTGGGCTGTCCTCAATATCAGCTAATAAATAGCGATAATCTTGGATTGATGGGTAGTCAAAAATATCTCTCACTGCTTGTTTGCTGTCTGGGTTACTAACAGCTAACAAGTGTTTAATTCCAAAGTCTTGAGCCGCCTTTAAGATACCCAAACTGTCATCAACAAATAACGTATGTTGTGGATTAAACCCAAGCTTATTGTGAAGTTGTCGCCATAATTCTTGGGACTCCTTAGTCACAGAAAATTCGTGGGTCGAAATCAACTGGTCGATATGTTGATCTAACTGGGTATGTTCTACTTTAAGGGATAGACTATCGGGGTGCGCGTTGGTCACTAAGATAACTTTTCGCCCCGTCGCTTTTAAGGCATCAATAAAAGGTAAACTATCATCGCGCATACTGATTAGATGTTGTATTTCGCGCTTGGCTTCGACAATATCAATGTCGAGTTTTTCTGTCCAAAAATCCAAACAATACCAACTTAACGTCCCCACCACCTGTTCATATTCAGAGCTCATTAGGTCTTTAGCTTGTTGCAAAGAAATATCCCGTTTTATGGCTAATTTTTTAGGTAAATGCTCTAACCAAAAATGATTGTCAAAGTGAAGATCGAGTAATGTTCCGTCCATATCAAGCAACACAGTGTGAATATCTTTCCAAGCAAGCTTTGACAAGTGGCATGTCCTCAATTTAACAGGTATATTTAAATTCATCGATTTATAGTTTATTCAATCTTTGAACTCCCAAAAACGACAGTTATATTAACGTGAAACATTCATGAGCAACACAGACAATAAGAAATCACTTCCACAAATCCATTCTCGTAAAGTGGTTGCCAATAGCGGACTATTTAGAATAGAACAACTCGATTTAGAATTTTCTAACGGTGAAACCCGCATTTTTGAACGCATGGCGGGTAGCGGCCGAGGTGCAGTCATGGTGGTGCCTTTTATCAATGACCATGAGTTTTTATTAGTAAGAGAATATGCGGCTGGTACACATACCTACGAACTAGGCTTTCCTAAAGGGCTCATTGATCCTGGCGAATCACCTGAAGTAGCGGCAAATAGAGAGCTAAAAGAAGAAGTGGGCTTTGGCGCGAAAATATTGCATCTACTTCAAAGCGTGAATATGGCGCCTGCATTTTTTGACGCTAAAATGACCATTTTTATAGCTGAAGATTTGTACCCTAAAGTATTACCCGGTGATGAGCCAGAACCTTTAGAAGTGATTAAATGGTCAATTAACGATATTGACAGCTTACTAGCCAAAGAAGATTTTATTGAAGCAAGGTGTATAGCCGCATTATTACTTGCTGAAAAATGGAAGAGAGCGCCCTAATGCCGACACAGAACATTCAACAGTTACTGGATATCGCTAAAAAAACCGCTGTTAAAGCAGGTAAAGTGGTTTTAGAAATATACGACAGCGGTGATTTTACCAGTTATCAAAAAGACGACGATTCTCCGGTGACTACCGCTGACTACAAGGCCAATGAGGTCATAATGGAAATGCTCGAAAAAGCAACGCCTAACATTCCCATTATGTCCGAAGAAACCGAGCTAAGAGATCTAGCGTTACGTAAAACTTGGACCCGATATTGGCTAATCGACCCTATTGATGGCACACAAGAATTCATTGCTCGCAGTGGCGATTTTGCGGTAAATATTGCGTTAATAGAAAACAATGTCCCTATTATGGGAGTGATTTACTGGCCAACAGGAGAAACATTGTATTCCGCGTTGAAGGGTCATGGTGCGCATAAGGAATGTCCTGTAGAAAGTAAACAAATTTTTGTACGCAGCTTAGACGCCCCTGATAATGACCCAGTTATAATTGCAATCAGTCGCAGACAGGCTCGTGAAAGAGTGATGTCTAGCCTCAGCGAAGATCGTGTATATCAAACGTTACCTGCGGGCAGCTGTTCTCTTAAAGCCTGTTTTATTGCTGAAGGAAAAGCGGATGTATTTTTACGCTTTGGGGTAACAGGTGAATGGGATACTGGCGCGTCTCAATGTATAGTGGTCGAAGCGGGTGGTAAAATATTGGCACATGATTTTGCGCCTTTAAGTTACAATTTACGTGAAAGTGTTATTAACCCAGACTTTTTTATTATGGGCGATCAAAATGTCGATTGGCAAAGCATAGTTAAATGTGAATTTGGCAATGACAACCAACTTGTTTAACAACATCATTAATACCTAACTGAGTTTATTATGAAATCTTTATTCACCAGCATTATGTCAGTCGTTTTATTTTTATTTAGTTTTTCTGCCAACGCCAATTGGACTTTAGTCAATGACCTATCAAGTCTAAATTTTGTCTCAACTAAAAATCAACATGTTAGTGAAATTCATCACTTCAAAACGCTAAAAGGTGAATTGAGCCCTACAGGAAAGTTACTCATTGAAATTGACTTAACAAGCATTGATTCAGGTATTGAAATCCGTGACACTCGTATGCGCGAAAAACTTTTTGTAGTTGATAAATTCCCGACTGCTAACTTATCTGCTCAATTATCGAGTAACTTGTTATCCCTTGAAGAAGGCGAGTCGATATTAGCCACACTTCCCGCTAAATTAGACCTTATGGGTATATCCAAAACAATTAAGGTATCAGTACAAGTCACCGGCACGGCTAACAATGGCATAATTGCTACCAGCACCCAGCCAATATTAATATCGGCTGCTGACTTTGGTTTAGCCTCTGGGATTGAAGTTTTACAAAAACTTGCAGGACTAAGTGGCATAGGACTAACTGTTCCAGTGAGTTTTAATTTGTTATTTAACGCAGACTAAATTGACAAGCTACTGCTGGAGAGTTTCCGATAATTCAAACTCTCCAAGCTGTTGTTTAGGTATGATATTCACCGTTTCATGTAATTCAGAGTAGACTAATAGCACCTCACCAGAGTTTAGCTGTTTCAGAACTTGTTGTACTTTTTGCTGCATTGACACATCTGCCTCTCCGTATTCAGTACCTTCGCGTAAGACAAAACCTTCAATAATGTTCAGTAACGTCTCTTCATTCAAATCGGCAAGAGGGATAATCATATTGGATCACCAGAAAATACTTCTGTATCTGCAATGAAAGGCTTGAAGAAAGAGTTGGCTCTTTGCTGCATCCAAATTTTAGGTCGCCATGGCGTACCTTGCATAAAACCTACATGGCCGCCGTTTTCACTCACTTCTAGGCATACACTAGGTGATAGCGTATTGGATGCCGGCACTATGCTTTTGTGCATAAAAGGATCGTCTTTGGCATGCACAACCAAAGTAGGTGTGGCAATGCCATTGAGAAAGTTTACCGCACTACATTTTTGATAATAATCGTCTGCGCCTGCAAATCCATGTAGTGGTGCAGTGATATTTTCATCAAAGTCTCGAAAACTTCTAAACTGTTTAATCTGTGATTCTGTAACATTGAGCAACTTTCCATAGTCGATACTACGCATCTTAATCAGCAAGTTGTTAACCATGCTTTTTAATAAATAGGTCTGATAAACTTTTGAAAAACCTTGATTAATACTACTTGCACATAGCGCTAAATTAAATGGAGTAGACACAGCCATTGCAGCTCTTATGATTTTTTGCCTAGGCTGTTCACTGAGTAGTTTTAGCAGCATATTTGCACCTAGTGAAAAACCCATGGCCGCTTTACGTGTTTCGGGAAATTTTTGCTCAAGCCAATTCAAAAAATACCAAGCGTCTCCGGTTTCACCAGAATGATAAGCTTTGGGAGTGATATTCTGCTCTCCACCGCAGCCACGAAAATGCATTAGCACCACGGAATAACCTTGTTTGACAAAATTCGCCATCATATCGTTAGTATAGTGAGAACGAATCGAGCCTTCTAAACCATGAAACATAGCGATTAAGCCTGAAGACTTTTGAACATCTCCCGCCCAAATTAAATTGACGAAGTCCCCATCAGGCAGTGCTAATTTTTCCTTTCGATAATTTAGCTTAGCGCGTCTTTGTATAAAACGCGGGAAAATGGTTTGTACATGTCTATTTTTAGCCCACCAAGGTGGTACAAAGTCACTTTCGACAATTTCACCATAACGGACATTTTGATTGGTTTGAGACTTGGAGAACATCAATTATTAAAGTTACATAGTTATTAGAGTAAGGTACATCAATTGAACTAAAACATAAAAATCTTTTTTAGTTCATCGCGATACAGAAACCGTTAAAAATAAGAATAATAAAATAGCTGACATTGTTCGACTAAAGTTAGAAGGTACTACCGAAAAAGTTATCTATACCATTGACGATACAACTCTAAACAAAATCCTCACTATATCATCCACATATCATTATCCAAACATCACTAGAAACTATCTCTAGGCGCGTCCATATCACATTTTTTGCATGTCAGTTTATGACCAAGCATGGATTTTCGACCATCTTCACTGGTAACCCAAGGGCGACTTACCCATGGAGGGTTATGACGGACATGTTGAAAATGGCCGCAAGCCAATTCAGCCACCCAGTCATTATCTTCATCCAAGTGATAACCTGTAATCGGGCTTTGCATGCTTATAGATGTCGTAATCTAATTTTATCAAGTGCCATTTTGTAGCTCAAATTCCTGCTGTTTAATTTCTAACTGCTCTTGGGTGTCGAGCCACTGCATCTCTGTTTCTTCCAGATTGGATTTTAACTGTGCTTGGTCAGCCAATACTTTTTTAAGTTGTGGCTTGTTTTCGGCACTGTAGATTTCGGTATCGCTAAGTTGCTCTTCCAACAACTGTAATTTTTTATGAGCATCAGCCATGCTTTTTTCATACTGTTCAATGGCTTTTCTCATTGGTTTAGTTGCTTGTCTAAATTCTGCTTCTAAACGTTTAGTATTTTTGCGGTCGGGTTTCGCTGAATTTTTTTCATTGGTAGCGTTTAAATTTTTATCTGTGCCTTTATCCCCTTTTAGGATCCAGTCTTTGTAATCATCTAAGTCACCATCAAAAGCTTGCACTTGTTTTGAATCCACTAAATAGAAGTCATCACAAACTGATGCCAGTAGAAACCTATCATGTGAGACCAGCACCATGGCACCTTCAAAACCTTGTAATGCCATATTGAGTGCGTGGCGCATATCTAAGTCTAAGTGGTTGGTTGGTTCATCTAGCAACAGCAGGTTAGGCTTTTGATAAACGGTTAATGCCAAAACCAAACGGGCCTTTTCGCCGCCAGACATAGGAGCGACTTTGCTCAAAGCACTGTCACCACGAAACCCAAAACCACCTAAATAATCTCTCAAGCTTTGTTCGGTAGCTTTTTTATCTAATCGTTGCATATGGGCCAATGCCGAATCATCACCACGTAAAAACTCTAATTGATGCTGGGCGAAATAACCTATTCGTAAACCGGCAGAGGTTTCATAAATGCCCTCTATAGGAGTCTTTTCACCAGCTAACAATTTGATTAATGTCGATTTTCCCGCTCCGTTTTTCCCTAACAGACCAATTCGACTACCTGGCACCAAATTCAAGTGAAGCTTCTCTAAAATAACAGTGTCGCCATAACCTACTTTAACTTGCTCCATTTTTATTAATGGATTCGGTAACTTAGGAGGAGTGAAAAACTCAAAACTAAATTCAGAAGCGGCCATCACGGGCAATAAGGTTTCCATTTTCGCCAGCTGTTTAACGCGGCTTTGTGCCTGCTTAGCTTTACTTGCTTTGGCACCAAAGCGATAGATGAAGGATTCGAGATGGGCAATTTGATCCTGTTGTTTCGCGTATTGCAAGCTTTGTAAACGCAAACGTTCGGCACGTTGCTTTTCATAGGCATCGTAGTTGCCGGTGTAACTGATCAGTTGTTGTTGTTCAACACTAATAATTTCATTTACCGTACTGTCTAGAAAGGACTTATCGTGAGAAATCAACATCAAAGTACCGGCGTAACGCTGCAACCATTTTTCTAACCAAATTACCGCGTCTAAATCGAGATGGTTAGTTGGCTCATCTAACAGCAATAAATCAGAATGGCATAACAATGCTTGTGCCAAATTCAAACGCATCCGCCAACCACCCGAAAAGTCAGACACTGGATTTTTCATTGCGTCATTGGCAAAACCAAGACCAGCTAAAATAGTGGCTGCACGGGCATCAATATCATATGCACCGACATGCTCTAACAAGCCATGTAAATGAGCTATTTGTTCCCCGTTGTGAGTTTCTTCTGCTGAAATAAGTTGAGTTTGTAGTTTTCTGTATTGTTTATCACCGTCAATGACATAATCCAGTGCAGAGCGATCTACAGCTGGCGTTTCTTGGGCAACGGAGACAATTTGCCAATTTTTAGGGATATTAAAATCCCCTTGTTCGGTATGTAGCTCTCCCTTTATCAAAGCAAACAAACTCGACTTACCGCAACCATTGGCTCCGATTAAACCTGCTTTGTGACCGGGATACACAGTAGCGTTGGCATCTTGTAGCAGTACTTTACTACCACGCATTAAAGAAACATCTGAAAATTGGATCATGAAAACCTGTTAAAAACTTTTAGTTAACCCAAGGATTGAGTCTGTATTTTTTGGTACTGACACCAATACGGGATAACACTCAAAATTGAATAGGAGTATCATACCAAGATGAGCAACCGAAAAAATCTCTTAAACCATGGTTAACAAAATAAAAAAACGATTTGTTGCAGGTGCAACTTGCCCCAAATGCCGCGCACTTGACACAATCATGCTGTATTTTGAAAATAATGTAGAAAAATTGCAGTGCGTTAAATGTAATTACTCCGAATCACAGGCAGATAAAAAAGTGGCAAAGGCCACCCGAACTAGCGAGAGTGTAATTGGGGTGTTTAAGCCGGAATAGCTTTTGATCTTAGTAACGCAGTCGTTAGGCTTGTTGATTGAACTGTTCACGAACAATTGGCTTTTTATACTTCTGCAGAATATTTACCTACTACCTTTTTAGGTTTAAGACTATTAGTAATGTGGCGGTGGCATTTCCTCTTTTTCTGAGGCCATATTACTCGGTTCGATGGCACTGATTTTAGAGGCCATTTGTTTGAGCTGATATTGCAAATCATCGATTTGTTTTTGTTGTTCAATAAGAGCTTGGTTTAGGCTTTCAATTGTGTCTTCTTGAAAAGCTATTTTCATTTGTAATTGTTCAATATCTGTTTGTACTGTCTTCATTAATTTCCGATCTTCCACTTTTCTAATAGACCACTGCTACTTTCTGAAATAATTTCGCTTTCATTCAGAAACCCGACTGAATGCAAAACTGCCGATGCGGGTTTACTGCCTTCGCGGGCTGCTACGCGCCATTCATTTAACTCTTTACCCGAATTCACATCCCAACGGTTGATTCTTCTTGCTGGGGAACCTGTTAGTAGAAACTTGCCATCATCAGAAAAAACCGCGACTGTGAAAATTCTTTGTCTTGCCATATATTGTAAATTGCTGACTTCTTTGCCGGTAACTAAATCCCAAATCCTTGCGTCGCGCTTACTGTCAGCAGTAAATGCATAACGCCCATAATCATCTAACGACACCTTAGTGACTCGACTGGTATGTTCGAACTTGTGAATAACTTGACCCGTTCGGGTATCCCACAAATACGCTAAGTAATCGTTACCACCTGTTAATGCAAAAAAACCGTTTGGCGATATATCCACACTATTAATTTTTTCTTGATGACCTAAAAACTCTAATCGCCTGCCGGTAAAAGGTTCAAAAAACATGGCTTTGCCACTGCCACGGCCAACCAGAATTCCTCGGCCTTGGTTTGCAACGGCAATATCCCGAATACTGGACTCATCGATACGCCAAAACCCTTCAGGCTCTCCTATATTCAAATTCCACAGCGCAAATGCTTCTCTATCCGAAGTCACTACGTATGAATTATCAAAAGCAATATGAATATTCGTTACTGAGTTATTACCATCATCCTGATGCTGCCATACGAATCGCCGCTCATTGGTTACCAAATCCCAAACAGTAATACCATTCTCTATACTCGAAACAACGGCAATAGTATTATCTGCAGAAATTTTTGACGCATGTGATCCGCCCTCAGCAAGGCGAAACGAACTCACAGGCTTGTCACTTGCCCCACCACAACTTAAGAGTGTTGTAACACAGAGTAAGATTGCGAAATAAAAGTTTGTAGAGTGTGTGCCCAATGTATTTCTCTTTTGCTATATGCTGTTTAGTATATGTGTTTTATGTGGCAATCACATACTGCTAGTTGGAGATTTATAATGAAAATGGCCTCAATCATTGTATTGATTGTTTCAATGTTAACCTTAAGTGCCTGTCAGCCACTTGTTGATCCTATGAAAGTGGAAAAGGTCGACCTTGATACTGAATTACAAAAACGCTCGTATACTATGGGCGCTAGCATCGGCCAAATAGTTAAAGAGAAGCTCACTAATCACAAAGCAATTGGAGTTGAATACGATAAAAATATGATTCTAAAAGGTTTCATAGCTGCCTTACAAAATCAATCTCAACTAAATAACGAAGACATCCAGTCCATCACTCAGCAAGCAGAAACCTTGGTATCAGAAAAACAAATCGAACTAAAAATTCAAAAAGGTAAGGAAAACAAAATCAAGGGTTTAGCATTTTTAACCGAAAACGCTAAACGAGAAAATGTCATAGTGCTCGATTCTGGCCTGCAGTATGAGGTGCTTAAAAATGCCAAAGGGCGTAAACCTGCAGCTTCAGATACAGTGACTGTCCACTACTTGGGTACACTTATAGATGGGACGGAGTTTGATTCGTCATTTGCTCGAAATAAACCCACCACTTTTCCTTTAAACCGTGTGATTAAAGGTTGGACAGAGGGGCTACAACTAATGAGTGTGGGAGCAAAATACAAATTTTATGTGCCTTCTAACCTAGCCTATGGTGCCCGGTCGACGGGTGAAATTAGCAGTCATTCAACCTTAATATTTGAGGTCGAATTATTAGACGTCATCGAATCAAATAAACCTGCAACAAAGTAAATTCAATTAGAGGTAATCATAATCACCCAATAAAAAAGCCGGACACTATACAGTGGCCGGCTCGACTTTATCATTTTGATAATCAGCTATTCTCCTTGCTGAACCTTATTCCCTCACTTTGTTGCCCTTCGAAAGGGCTATTTATCCCGATTTAACCGGGTAATTTAAGAACTGTTAAATTTTGTCTTTCGACTTAAATACTTTCAACTTAAATTTCTAATATTGTTTTTACCTCAAAGCAATTGTTGCCAAGTTTAAAGGTAGTATGACTTTCTCTCTCAATTTCAGTTGACTTTATAATTAACAAAAAAAGGGCAACGCTTTTTCCGCTAGGTTCATCAAAGTATTTATTGAGTATGGGGTTGAGTTAATTTTTGATTAAAACTCACTGCACTTTGATTAGTGTTAAGCATAGTCGATAACGGCACTTTGATAAGGCAAACTTAGACATTTTTTTGGAATAAATTGCACTAATAAAAGTGTTTTTATTACCACTTAATGTTGCAACTTTTTCTTCATCGTCTACTGCCTTTAGCAAAGTTTGAATCTATTCGAGAATAGGCCCTTTGGTAAAAGCCCAAGAAAACCTATAATTGACATATTCCAACTATATTTTGAGCTAAATTCAAAATTGAAGACCAAGTTAATCACACCTGAAGGTTACAAGAAACTCTACGATGAACACGAACATTTATGGAAGGTAAAGCGCCCTGAAATCACAAAAATTGTAAGCTGGGCGGCGAGCCTTGGAGACCGCTCAGAAAATGCTGACTATCAATACAATAAGCGATTGTTACGCCAGATAGATAGGCGTGTTAGATTTCTACGAAAGCTACTCCCAGAACTTCAGGTTGTGCACCATAGTCCAGCACAAAATGGTAAAGTGTTTTTTGGTGCTTGGGTAGAGATTGAAAATGAAGCAGGCGAAGTTAAAAACTTTCGTATCGTCGGTCCGGAAGAAATTTATGGTGAAGATAAGGACTTCATATCTATCGACTCCCCAATGGCTAGAGCCCTTATCAAAAAGTCTGTAGATGACACTTGTATTGTTAACACTCCCAGCGGCACCAAAGAATGGTTTATTAATTCAATTCGCTACAAAGATGCATTTAAATAGGAATTGATATTATTGTCACTTTTATTGATCAAATGCTGGTAATTTCGGGCTTGCACCCTTATATAAGGGCTTAATTAAAAAATGAATGACATACAGGGTCTTCGATGATGATAGTGGAAAAAATTGCGCAAGAGTTACAAGTTCAAGCGCAACAGGTACAAGCAGCAGTAAAATTACTTGATGAAGGGTCTACAGTACCTTTTATAGCTCGCTATAGAAAAGAAGCCACCAACGGCCTTGACGACATAGCATTGAGAAAATTAGAGCAGCGCTTGACCTATTTACGCGATTTAGAAGACCGTCGAAAAGTCATTATAAAATCAATCGAAGAACAAGAGAAAATGTCTTCTGAATTGATGACTAGCTTATTAAACGCTGAAAATAAAACTGAGTTAGAAGACATATATCTTCCCTTTAAACCCAAGCGTCGTACTAAAGGTCAAATTGCCATTGAACAAGGGCTTGAACCACTAGCTAACTTATTACTTAACAATCCTGAATTAACACCGGAATCCGAAGCCCAAGCATTTGTGAACGAAACCAGTGATATAACAGACATTAAGTCAGCCTTAGACGGAGCCAAGTACATTTTAATGGAGCGATTTGCAGAAGACGCTCAATTACTACAAAAAATTCGTCAGTATTTAAACAAACACGCTCATATTAAAAGCCAAGTAATCGCTGGCAAAGAAACTGAAGGTAGTAAATACAAAGACTATTTTTCACATACTGAATTGTTGAGAAAAGTCCCTTCCCACAGATCTTTGGCCATGTTTAGAGGGCGCAACGAAAAATTTCTGCAAGTCAGTTTAGATGCTGATCCCGAAAAGGACGAAAATGATAAAAGCTCCTACTGCGAACAAATTATAGCCGAGCACTTCAATATTAAATTTTCTAACAGACCAGCAGACTCATGGTTGGCGTCAGTGGTGCAATGGACTTGGCGAGTTAAAACACTATTACATATGGAAAACGAATTATTTGGCACGGTGCGTGAACAAGCTGAGCAAGATGCGATTAATGTATTTGCCAAAAACCTAAACGATTTATTAATGGCTGCTCCTGCTGGTCCAAAGGTGACAATGGGCCTAGATCCGGGGTTAAGAACCGGTGTAAAACTAGCGATTGTAGACACCACTGGCAAAGTTTTGGCGACCTCGACTATTTTTCCTCATGTTCCACAAAATCAGTGGGACAAATCGCTACGAACCCTTGCGACCTTATGTAAACAACATAAAGTGCAACTTATCAGTATCGGTAATGGTACGGGCTCAAGAGAAACCGATAAACTAGTGGCAGAAATGATCAAGGCAAATCCTGACTTAGCCGTAAGTAAAATTATCGTCAGTGAGGCAGGAGCCTCGGTTTACTCTGCTTCTGAACTAGCTTCGAACGAACTACCGGATATGGATGTTTCTTTGCGTGGCGCGGTTTCAATAGCAAGGCGCCTACAAGACCCTCTTGCTGAATTAGTCAAGATTGAACCTAAAGCTATAGGTGTTGGACAATATCAACACGATGTGAGCCAAAGTAATTTAGGTCAATCTCTCCAAACGGTGATTGAGGACTGTGTAAACGCTGTTGGGGTTGACATCAACACAGCATCTGGTGCTTTGCTTAGTCATGTATCAGGTTTAAATCGAACCTTAGCCAATAATATTGTCAGCTACCGCGATCAACACGGGGCGTTTAAACTCCGTAAAACGCTACTTGAAGTCGAAAGGCTAGGGCCAAAAGCCTATGAGCAGGCGGCAGGTTTTTTGCGAATTATGGGAGGAGATGATCCTCTTGACGCATCCGCAGTGCATCCAGAAGCTTATCCAGTAGTAAACTCTATCGTGCAGCACGCTGGTATAGCAATGAACGATATTGTGGGTAATACCGATGTTCTAAAAAGACTCAAACCTGAAGAGTTTGTAACCGATTCTTTCGGCCTCCCAACTGTAACTGACATAATCAGCGAACTTGACAAACCTGGCCGCGATCCTCGCCCAGAATTTAAAACAGCCAACTTTAAAGATGACGTGCAATCCTTGAAAGATTTAAAAGTTGGTATGATTTTAGAAGGCGTTGTGAGTAACGTGGCCAACTTTGGGGCATTTATAGACGTAGGTGTACATCAAGATGGACTAGTGCATATCAGCGCCATGACAGATAAATTTATTTCTGATCCCAGAGATATTGTTAAAACCGGAGATATCGTCAAAGTTAAAGTAATGGAAGTGGATGTGGACAGAAAACGTGTTTCATTTACTATGCGAATGGGTGATACACCTAATCAACCAGCGAAGCAGTCGCCACGTAAACACACGTCCGATAAAAAGCCTCACAACCGTCCAGCTAAAAGTAATCAACAGCAATCACAACCTAAGCAATCCAATCAAATGATGGGCAATGCATTTGCTGACGCTTTTGCCAAAGCGAAAAACAAGTAAGATTAACAGGCTTAAAAGCAACAAACCCTCGTTCGAGGGCTTGTTTTATTGTTAATAACCGTAAGTTTTACGAATACTGTTGTAAGCCTTCGGCGCGAGGATTAGCTACTTGTTTGTAGAAATGTTCAATCACTGACACCCTACGGGTAATATCTGAATCTCTATTTTTGAGAAACTCACTGACATCATGTAAATCAAAATCTAGCCCAGTGGCGTTTTTCTCTTCGGCTTCTGACTCATTAGAGTCCAATGAACGAGTCGGAATATCAATCTCTATTTCTTCAACGATATCCTCAAGTGAAGGCGGGCTATCGATACCAGAATCTTGTTGCGTTTTTTCATTATTCTGAAGGTCTGGTACAGCTTGATTATAGGCTTCGAGCGCTTCTTGGGCTTTTTCACTCGCTATTTCAGTACGTGCTTCAAGGGCTATTTGAGTGGCTTCGGTTGCAACACGTAAATCTTGTACACTTGGCTCTGCGGGAGCCAAGGCTGCGGCTTTAACTTGCGTCGCTTTACGAAGCGTTTCCTCTGGAGTTGACTCTTTTGATATATCAATAGAAACTTCACCCGCTATTGCATATCTTCTACCATCAGGGCCTGTTTCATATTCATACTGGGGGGAGCTCGCGTATTGCCCTCCCAAGGAAGCATGAGCCTGTTCATGAGTCCTAACTTCAGCATCACGCCGTTTTAACTCAGTGATTTGCTGTTGTTCAGCTTGTTGCTGCTGCCTATCTTCTGCATTTTCTTTTCCTGCACTGGCATCTTGCCCGTTATCTTGTAGCGTGTCGCTTTGTGTATCGAGTTGCTGGCCGGTTTGCGGAACGGGTTTTTCATAGGTTAGAGGTTGAGACGATTTACCTGGTGTTTTCGCCTTGTCAGCTTCGGAGCCTACACCGGTTTCAGCTGCAGACTTTTCTCCGGACGTTAACTGCGGTACCGCTTCTCGAAGAGTATTGTCTTTTCGCACTGACTCAGTATTAACGGTGCCAACGTTAAATACTGTAGGAGTGGGGACGGGAGGGACAATATTCATAAGGCGTCGGCCGAAACTAAGCCAAAATATCCAAAATAGTGCCGACAGTACTGCTTGCGGTATCAACTACTTTTGCAGAAGCTTGTGCATTATTCAGATTGACTGACAAACCAACTATGTCGTAGGTAATGCCATCACTAGTTTGCGGAAGAGTTTGTTTAATTGCATCGAGTTGGTTTAACGTAGCATTTGCCAAAAACTCTTGGGGGTCATTAGACGGCGCAGTAACGGCTGATAGATTCGCTAGGTTAGAAGCATTTTGTGTAATTCCATCAGAAGCTTTTTGCAAACCAATAGTACCGCTTACAATCGCAACATTTACGTTGTTACTGATGTTCATTACCTGTACCTCTATACCTTAACCTCTCATGTATAATTATTAACCACTTTTAGATTTTTTCATAGCATTACCGCGCTTTATTCGTTAATCAATTGCCTTTAATAGGTGTTTTGCGAAATTCTCAGTGTTTGAAATAAACGGAGCATGGGCCGCATCGGAAATAAAATCGATGGATACCCTAGCATTCAATTGTTTAATTAGAGGTGCGACTTCTTTAGGCACTAAGGTATCGAAACGACCTAAGAATATCTGACAAGGAACCAATAATGTGCTGAATTGTTCTCGCAAATCAATATTTTGTAATAACTGCAAGCCTTCAGCTAATGCCACTGATGATGGCACGGGGTATTTTTGCACTGCAAGTTTGATAGTTTTTGCTTCTAGTCTGGCATTCACGCTTCCCATAGCTTGCACTGCCAAAAAGCGTGCTAGCGTTTTAGTTGGGTCTTGGTGCAACTGCTGAGTAAATAAATCCAAAATTTTAGGATCAATTCCAGGCCACGATATAGTTTTGGAAAACCTAGGACTAGAACAAATTAGAATCAATTTTTTGAGTTTTTGTGGATAACGATACCCTACTTGCTGGGCAACTAACCCACCTAAAGACCAACCAATAAGAATGCAGTTCTCTGGAAGCTGGTCTGCCACCATAGTCGCAACAGTTTCCAAGTTATATGGAGTAGGCGATTGTTGATAATTTAATCCGTATCCAGGTAAATCAATAGTAGTGATACAAAACTCACCTTTGAGTATTTCTATAAGTGGCTGCCAAACGCCACTATTCACGCCCCAGCCATGTAAAAAGACCAAATTTTTGCCACTGCCTTGAGTCGTTATTTTTAAAACCTTCAACATTTCTTCTACACTAAACCTCAGGGGTATTAATAGTTACAGTTCACGCAGGGACGACAACCAAGGTGATTTTCACTGATATTCAAAATTGTTTGCTGTGTAAACAATCTAGCGACACTTCGATTTGTCAATATTGCTTTGATGATCTTACCTTATTTGATATTGACCGGTACCAACATAACTTGATGCTATCTCCGAAAGTGAGCTTTGGATTGGCAAAGGTGGAATTTCCCGTTGTTTTGGCTCTTGCCGATTATCAGTGGCCATTGTCTAAGTTACTAACAGGATTAAAATTCTCGAAACAGATCCCAAATGCTCACGCTTTGGCAGCTCTTTTTGTCAAACATTGCTTATCTTCTATGCCTAATTTACCGCAGTTAATTGTACCTATGCCTTTGCATAAAAATCGATATCTATACAGAAAATTCAACCAAAGCATAGTGTTAGCGGCGCAAATTTGTAAGCTCTGCCAGTTAAAAATGGATCCGTCGATCATTAGCAGGAAAAAATCCACTATGGCTCAGACCAACTTATCAGCGGCACAAAGGCGCAAAAATTTGCGTAACGCCTTTGTAGTAGATGAAAAGTCACAACGACGCTTGCAAGATTACCAACACATCGTTTTATTCGACGACGTTATTACCACGGGCAGCACGATGAACTGTGCTTATCAAAGTTTGCGTAAACACAATCCTCAATTAAGAATAGATATCTGGAGTATTTGCCTTACCCTTGTGCGTTAATCAATCCAGCCATAAAAATTGCATTGCTCATCAAACGACTGGTGCCATACCAAACGCCCCGAAAATTTACATTCGTAGCAAAAGCTATAACCTTGCCTTTTCCAAAACTATGGGAAACAACTGCGGCACTGCCTGAAATATGCCTTTGTAACTCTTCTGCGGTATAGCCGGCCATGAGCGGCGATTTCACGTAGCTTGCTACTGTGACAAAGGCTCTGTCGGGTTGACGCATCACTAAAGCGCTATTGCGAAACATAGGTAACACTTTTGAGGTATAGCCAAACGCTAAGGGATGACTTAAATCCAACTGAGCTTCAAATACGGCACCAGCAATTCTTTGTTTGGCTCTAAGTCCATCCTGATCTTTGTACGCTAAACCCGTTGTCTCAAATGCCGAGTTGATCTCGTTTTTACTCTTAAAACTGGTCTTAAGCCAATTTTGCTCCGCAAACCAATTTGCAGCCGATTTTTGACCAATAATTATACCTCCTGACTTCAACCACGCTTCGATTTTTCTGACTGTTTTATCAGGTACTTCTTTATAGCTACCTTCTACCCAAATTATATGGGTATAGCTTTCTAACGGAAATTTTCCTAATTGCTTTAAATCGGTGATTGAAACAGGCATATCCACGTGCTGGTCGAGATAATGCCATACCTCTCCCACTTCATACTGAGACGTACCGCGCCCGCCCACTAACAAAACTTTAGGTTCACTCACATTGAGCATTTTTCTGCTACCTAGATCTATACCTTGACGGGTTAAACCTGACGTCACCGAATGAATCGCAATATCAATTCCCTCACTCTGAGAGTTGATTATCTCTAGTAAATCATCTGGTTGTTGCAGAGATAAGGGGATTAGCACGGCTCCTGAAGAAAAGCTCATGCCACCTTGAGTTGTACTTGCAAAAAACGCTTCTCCCGCGACTTTTACTTTCACATCATGGGCTAATAAGCGTTGTAATAGTTTAGGAGCCTGATAATTTTCCCATGAAAATGCATAAGCATAAGCTCCTAGCGAAAGCTTTGGGGTAACTTTTGGTAACTTTTTAGCTAGCTGTTTATCAAGCTTTGGTTCGCGCTTTACGGCTTGATATCGAATATTAAAGGCTAAAGGTAAATTCCAGTTCGATACATCATAAAAGGTATTGTCATCAAAAAATTTACGGATTGAAAATAGTGACTTAATTAGTCGATATTGAGGCTGATCGAGAGGCACATACATACTGTGGATCGAATCAAACAATTGTCCCTCTACCTTTACATCCTTACTCAAAGGAAAATACTGAATTTGATGAGAAGATAACAGCTCTAGCATCGTAGAAAACCGAAAATGGTCGGACTTTTCATTCAGAATATAACCAGAGAATTCATCGTCTTTAATTAACATTTTAGTCTGCTTGGCAAACTCAATTTGATAAGCAAGAATCGCCGACTTATTTGCTAAAGCACCTTTGAAAGTTGAAATCGAGGTTGTCACTTGATTTTGAATCGTATCCGAAAATGCCAAGGGACCATTGGTTGAGTTTTGCAAATGTCCTCTACTACTGGCTTGTTCAAACAAAATACCAATACTGCCGTGGGCATCTGGATAAGTAGAACCTTTACCATAATAAAAATCATCATAACTTTCTTGAGTAAAATAGAGCTGTTTAGTTTTATCCAGCGCCGCAGCATGGAAATCACCCAAAGCAGCCGTCAACTCTGCGTTTTTAAGCGGCGTCCATGGATTTTTCCTTGATGGAATACCGGGTTGGAAAAAGTAGCTACTGTTAGTACCCATTTCATGAAAGTCAGTTAATACGTGGGGACGCCACTGATGAAACTGATTGATTCTTGCCCGTGACTCAGGATGAGTTAACAACAACCAATCTCGGTTTAAATCAAACCAATAGTGGTTAGTTCTTCCTGAAGGCCACGCTTGTTGGTGTTCTCGGCTATTAGGGTCAGAAACCAGGTTATGACTCTTGTGCATATTCGCCCATTGCGCAAACCTTGCGAGACCATCAGGGTTCAAACTTGGGTCAAGTAAAATAATATTGTCATCAAGTAATTGACTGATTAGTTCACTGTTACCGGCAGCAAGATAATAAGCAATTAACAGAGCCGCATTTGAACCCGAAGGTTCATCTCCATGCACGCTGTAACCCATCCAAATAACTAACGGATCATTCTTATCAGTAGACTGGCCTAGGTTTTGAATATGTTTAGCTTGAATATCGGCTAATTTTTGTTGATTTTCAGGAGCACTAAAAGCCAATAAATATAGCGGGCGGTTTTCGTGGGTGCGCCCAGTTTCCACCAAGCTGACGCGATCAGATTGTAACGCTAAGATACGCATGTAATTAACTATCTGATCATGGCGCACATGCCATTCGCCCACAGGTGCACCTAATGCTTGAGTCGGAGTAGTAATCTCTATGTTATATTGCGTATTGACTGGTAAGTATTCGGAATCAACTACGGCTACTACTTGAACACTGTTAAATAACAAAAAACACGCAAAAATTCGATATACGTAATCCATAAAATCCGCCGAAATAACCAATACTTACAAAAATAGTCGCACGTTTTAGTTTAAATTAACATAAGGAAAAATGATTACCTGAGTGTTTTAGTCAGGTAATTTTGGTATTATGCAGGCAGTCAAATATTAGAGGTACATAGTCCATGATTAACATTTCAGAAACAGCGCAAGCACATTTCTGTAAGTTGCTTGCGAACCAAGAGCCAGACACTAACATACGTGTGTTTGTAGTCAGTCCGGGGACGCCTAGTGCAGAATGTGGAGTGTCTTATTGCCCACCAGATGCTGTTGAAGAGTCAGATACAGTGTTGGAATTTAATGGCTTCGATGCGGTAGTAGATTTAGAAAGTGCGCCATTTCTTGAAGAAGCTGAGATTGATTTCGTTACTGATCAAATGGGGTCACAACTCACACTTAAGGCTCCCAACGCAAAAGCACGGAAAGTGGATAGCGATGCTCCTTTAGCCGAACGTGTGACTTACATGATTGAAGCCGAAATCAATCCACAACTTGCGAGCCATGGCGGTAAAGTGATGTTGGTAGAAATCACCGAAGAAAAAGAAGCAGTATTACAATTTGGTGGAGGTTGTAACGGTTGTGCGCAAGTAGATGTCACCTTAAAAGATGGAATTGAAAAACAAATGTTGGAACAGTTTCCAGGTGAATTAACAGCCGTGAAAGACGCGACAGAACATCAAGCTGGCGAACATTCTTACTATTGATTAAGTAGCAACTGCCAAAGGACAAAAACATTAACTGTTTACAGCGTTTAGGCAAAGATCCAATTAAAAGCTGGGCTTTTTTTAAACGCGGTTTAGGCATTTTTTGTTTAGGCGCAGCACTCATAATAATAGGGACAAAGTTTGTGCCTATTATTCAAATTCCTGGACTAGTTCTACTGGCAGTAGGTAGCCTTTATTCTATCAGAGGTTACCTTGGTATTCTGGCACACCGAATGACCAGTAGCTTTATACGGCCACCTTCTGAGTTCGACAAAGATAAATAAAGTATCCGCCTAAGCTTATTCCTCTTGTTAGCAAAAATAGCAACATTGCCAACCACAACCCTTTGTTTTCAAAATCTACAAACAACCAGAAAGCCGGAAAGTAAATCACCACAGCACAAAACAACATACTATTTCGCATTGCTTTTGCCCTTGTTAATCCCACAAAAACACCATCAAAAAAGAAACACCAATGGGCAATAAGAGGCAACCAATAAACAATGTTTAGATAGTCATACGTGGCGATTTGCAGACTGGCTTGATCCGTTATTATGGCGATAATTTCAGTGCCAAAAACCACAAAAATCAAAGAGTACAATCCAGCCACAATACTGGACCAAAGTAACCCATGTAAAATCACGTGAACAATACCTTTGGAATCTTTTTTGCCTTTTTGTTCACCGACTAATGCTTCTGCGGCATAAGCGACACCGTCTAGGCCAAGTGCTATTAATGTGAAAAATTGCATTAAGATTGCGTTGATTGCGGCTGAAGTAGCACCAAAGCCCACGCCTTTAAAAATCAGAAAGGCGATACAGGCTTGTAATAGCAGATTTCTAAAAAACGTATCGCCGTTGAGGGACAACAAGGGTCGCAAATAGGTAACCGAGAACCACTTTTTTTGAACTATGGGTTTTCCAATAACCTTCAGCGCGGCTACCAGACTCACTATGGTAATAAAATATTCGGCAAAAACGCTAGCCAGCGCTACCCCGAAAACCTCTAACTCGAGTCCAAACACAAACCAAAGGTTTAAAGCCAAATTTATTAGATTTGCTAGAACTTGAATAAGCAATACTTGTTTGGCTTTTTGCTGCCCGATTAACCAACCTATTAAAGCCAAATTCAGCACTGCTGCAGGTGCGCCCCATATACGCACAGAAAAATATTCGGATATGACATTTTCGACTATGGGAGTTGCGTCAGCAAAAAATAGCCCCAAGCTCAAAATACTATCCTTCACTAACAACAACAAACAACCCAGCAAGAAACTAATCAACATGCCTTGAAACAAACTTTGATTGAGCCTAAGTGGATCTGCACTACCTTTTGCCTGGGCGCTTAATCCGGTACTGGTCATTCTCAAGAAACCGCATAACCAATACAGTTGAGTAATGACCAAAGTGGCAACCGATGCCCCAGCCAGAAAATGTGTGCCTGGCATATGCCCCAACACTGCGGTATCCAACAATCCCATCAAGGGTGTAGTCACATTACTTAAGATCATCGGTATCGCTATAGCAATAATTTTTTGATGCAGACTAATCTGAAAGAAGTTTGATAGAGTAGTATTGTGTGTCATTTAGTCATCGTTAGGAAATTCATGGGGAAAAATTGGAGATTGATTACAGTCACTTTAGCATGTGCGCTGATTAGCTTAAATACGTGGGCAACTAACAATGCAGTGATACTGCTATATCACCATGTCAGTAGCACTACCCCAAAATCGACATCTGTTTCAGAACAAACGTTTCGTCAACATATGCAATATTTGGCAGACAACCATAACGTTTTACCTTTAAAACAAGTAGTGGAAGCCCTGCAAAACAAACAAAAGTTGCCAGACAAAACCGTGGTTATCACCTTTGATGATGGTTATGACAACATTTATGACAATGCACATCCCATTCTTAAAGAATTTGCATTTCCGTATACTATTTTTGTGAATCCTCCTCTAATAGGTGAAGCCAATTACCAACTAGACTGGCAACAAATTAAACAAATGTCTAAAGAAAATGTCAGTTTTGCCAATCATGGGAAACAACACAATCACATGCTTGGTAAACGCAAAGGCGAGTCGCAACAAGACTGGCTAAATCGTACGATGCAACAGGTTGAAGAAGCTGAAAAAATGCTGCAACAGCAGATTGGCTATAGCCTAAAATATTTTGCATACCCATACGGAGAGTTTGACCAAGCCTTGAAACAAAAATTAAGCTCAAAAGGCTACGTTGGATTTGCCCAACACAGTGGTGCCATAGCGTCATATAGTGACTTTTCAGCCTTACCCAGATATCCCGCAGCGGGCGTGTACAGTAACCTTAAAACCCTAGCAGTAAAATTAAATAGTTTGGCTATGCCAGTGACTAACAATTCGATAAAAGATCCAAAGGCAGCGCTTCCTTTTCAAGAGCAAACTATGACTTTTGATGTAAAAACCGCTGACATGAAATCACTTCAAATAGCCTGCTTTCAAAATGGCCAGCCTCTTAACACAGACGTATCAGAAAATACTGTGTCAGTTCAAATTAGCTCGATTACTCAAGCGGGCAGGCATAGGGTTAACTGTACTGCTCCCAGTAAAAATAACAAAGGTCGCTTCTATTGGTATTCTCAACCTTTTTTTATCCCTACTTCTGTTGGTAGCTGGTTAGATTAACTGTTTACTTAAGTGAAAATACGCACCTAAGCCTAAGGTTTTCATCCTTAGGCTTACGCCTGATTCTGCATTTTTCTGAAAACCGTGCCCTAGATAAAATTTGACTGCTTGGGTATTGATACTCTCAACATCAAGACATAAATGAGACTTACCAAAATTGAGTGCTTTTTCATTCATGAAATTTAATAGTGCCGTTCCGACACCTATTTTTTGAAAAGCGGCGGATACCGCAAAATGTCCGATACACCATTCGTGCTCTTGAGGTTTAGGAATGCAGTCTTGTAGAGTTTGGCTAGCTTGCAAAACTGCTAACGTATGGGCAACACCATAGAATTCAGTTAATTGGGTTAATGTAGCGTGATGGAATGAACTCGGCAGAGCACTATGCCAAGCACTTACGCAGCCTACGACGCGATTGTCTACCACAGCTACCCAATGATTGTTGTAACCATATTGCCCCTCAGCTCCTAACAAACAGCTTTCAAGAAAGTTTTCTGCAGACAATTTTTCATTGATACTAAACATAGCAGTAAGAACTAACGGTGCTGAAGAAAAGATCAAGGCCGCTAATTCCTTGGCATCTGCCTGATTAGCGAGTCTTATGTTCATAGACTCGCGACTTACTGAGCAACAATGGCTGGCATGTCAGCCAATATCTTTTGTCCCTCACTAATAGGTAATTTACCCACAACGAAATCTGGTTTAAAACGACCTATCACTTGAGCTTTTGGATTGATTACCACCACTGAAGAACTATGATCGACCAAATAATTTGGGTTATCAGAACTTTCAGACATCGAATACATCATGCCCATAGCCCGCACCAAAGGAAATAACTGCGCATGCTCGCCACTGGCGGCAATAAAATCAGGATGAAAAAACTTGATGTATTCATTCAAGCGCTCAGGGGTATCACGTTTGGGATCAACCGAAACCAATATGACTTGAATAGGGAAATCTGTTGGTATTTCCTGTAGTGCTGGATAAATACCCTTTAATTCAGCCAAAGTAGTCGGGCAAATATCTGGGCAAAAAGTATATCCGACGAAAACTAAACTCCAATGGCCTTCAAGGCTTTTCGAAGTAAATGGCTGTTTTTGGTGGTCTTGCAACTCAAAATCTGGCAATACTCTTGCCGCCGGATACAGACTCACGTATTGAGTGTCTTTATCACTTGCTGGAGGCGCGATAAAAATTGCCGCCGCTATACCAATAATCAGAGCGATAAGCGCTAATAAACCTGCTTGCAATTTACTCATATGTAAAACCGAAAGTAATGATCGACTAAAAGCACTACAAACAGCACCATTAGATGAATAATCGAAAATTTAAAGGTTTGCATGGCGGTTGTTTCAGAAGCGGTAAACTTTAACTTCCAAGCGTAGTATAAAAACCCAGCATTCAAAACGGTCGAACCTACTAAGTATATGAGCCCAGTCATAGCGATTAAATAGGGCAACAAACACACTACGCAGAGTAAAACCGTATACAAGAGTATTGAGGTTTTAGTGAATTCGATACCGTGAGTCACGGGTAACATAGGCACTTGTGCTTTGGCATAGTCTTTTTCACGATGAATCGCTAATGCCCAAAAATGCGGCGGAGTCCAGACAAATACAATCAAGACCAAAAGCAAAGCATGAGCATGGATCTCTCCGGTGACCGACGTCCAACCTAATAGTGGAGGAATCGCACCAGCTAACCCCCCAATGACAATATTCTGAGGTGTAGCGCGCTTTAAGTACATAGTATAAACCACAGCATAACCAAGCAGCCCAGCCAGCGTTAATAATGCAGTTAAGCGATTAACCCATAATTCGAGTATCACGTATCCAATAACAGTTAAACAAGCAGCAAACACTAGCGCTTTTCTGGGACTGACTTTGCCTTTAACTACCGGACGATTAAAGGTACGGGCCATTTTCCCGTCAATTTTTCTATCGACTACGTGATTAACCACTGCAGCTGCAGAAGACAAAAACCCAATACCTATAAGCCCCGCAGTGAATATCTGCCAACTCACCCAGCTCTCACTGGCTAAACACATTCCAACCAAAGCAGTCAATAATAGTAATAACACTACTTTGGGTTTCGTTAATTCATAATAATCTTGGCAAGTGGACCATAAATTAAATTGATTGTTTTGTTGACCTAAAGTCACGCCCTTACTCACCTTTTTCTCCTACGTTTTACGATACAGCGTATAACTAATGTTGACTAATACCAACATCAAACACGCCGCCACAGCGTTATGCATTACCGCTACTGCAACCGGCAAACTAAAGACGACATTGCTTACACCGAGTATGACTTGTACCCCCATAACCAATACCATTATGGCCGAAAGCTTTTTAACTAAGCTAGAACTGGCTGCAGCATACAATCTGAGACCTAACCATGATAAATATAAAAAAGTAATCAAGGCACCAATACGATGCACAATATGCATTGTCATTCGTTCATCATAGTCATGAGCACCAAACTCATAGTTCTCAGCGACAGGGATACTAAAAGCGCCAGCAAAGTCTAATCGTTGATACCAGGCTCCCTCACAAATAGGTAACTCTGTACAGGCTAGCGCGGCGTAATTTGCAGATGTCCAACCACCTAAAGCGATTTGTCCGGTCAAAATAAACACACCTAAAATTGCATATTTTCCATAGTGGCGCACTCGCGCATCACCACCGGGAATTCGGTAGGGAGTCAATCTCAAGTACAGTAAAAATAAAGTAGATAGAACTGTAAAACCACCTAACAAGTGCCCCATTACTACTATAGGTAATAAATTAAGGGTGACGGTCCACATTCCCAAAGCACCCTGAAAACAAACAAGAAACACCAGAAAAAGCGGCAATTTCACTGGTTTATTATAAGCACGACTAAATAGGCTACTAATAAAAATAACTAAGATCAAAAAACCTAAAGCACTGGCAAAATAACGATGAATCATTTCATTCCACGCTTTATGCTCTTCAAAGGGCCGTTCAGGAAATGCTTGTTGAGCAGTTTCGATATTTTTGGTGGTATTTGAAAAGCTAAGATGACCATAACACCCTGGCCAGTCAGGACACCCTAAACCAGCGTCAGTCAAACGCGTGTATGCGCCAAGTACGATTACAACCATTGCCAGCAGAATGCTTAAAAATACCAACTTCTTCATTAAAGTATCCTCTAGCCAATACGCGACAGTTTGAGTACCTTGCGCATATCCGCCAGAATATCTCGGCTATGCAAAATGGCTTGCTCTTTATCGATTTGTAACGGATAACGCAAAAATACGTTATTTAGGGTATCAGCAATAAAAATACCATCAGTGGGAGTTTCTTTAAACACTTGTTGCAGACTTTTCAGATCGCTACTCAATAATCGGACATTTTGCTTATTAGCGAGTTCTGCTAGTTGCTCAATATTGCTTTGTTCATGGGAAATAACGACGACTTCAGCTCGGTCACTCTCTTTACCTAACGCACTATGTACTTGAGCAATACTATACAGTGCATTTTCGCAACCCAAGCTGCACTTTTGAGGCAATATGTAAATTAACTTCCATTTGGGTTCTTGCTGCTTAGTCTGTAGAACATTAATATCTATGGGAGGTGATATAAGCTCACCTTTATTGGTCACACCTTGATTAAACCAGCCATTATCGAGCGCGAGCTTAGCTAATAATACCGGTACGATAAAAACAGCCGCTAGTAGTAACATCATCGATTTATTATTTTTTTTGGTGGTACTCACTTTGGGTTCCTTTTAAATTTATTTCTGTGGGCAATAATAAATACTGTCAACGCCGCACATGCCAATAAAAACCATTGTACTGCATAAGCTATGTGTTTTTCTGGAGCCATTACCACAGGTTGCCAATTTCTGACAAAATCTGAAGTGTCTTGTGCATCTAATAACACCACAAAGGGCAGTAGTTCTTGCTTATAATGTTGCTGAATGACATTGAGATCGGATTGTTGTAATACCTTTGGCCAAATACCGTCAACTAATGCAGTTTCTTCTATCATGGCATTATCCAAAGGCAAGGATACAACACCGGCATAGATAGACTTCTCGCCATTAATTTCGATGTCCGGCAAAATATTTCGGTTGTTAGTGGCAGCGACCCAACCAAAGTTTGCTATTACCGTGCCTGAAGTGGTTTGCAAAGGCACTAATACCTGATAACCGACTCTACCTTTATGGATTTTATTATCCAATAGAAAAAATTTCGATATGTCTGCGGTTCCCTCAAAATTTATTGGCATATCGAGCATATTATTTAAATTGCCTTGCAACACTTGTTGTAAATCGACCTGAGCTGTTCTACCAGCGATATCTAAGGCCAACAATCGCTGGGTTTTTTCTTCAGCTCTTTGCAATTGCCAATTTCCCAAAGCAAACATAATGACAACACACACAAAAGTTACTATGGTAGCTACAATGGGTAAACGTGATAAAAAAGTCCACATCGCGGCTCAGGATATCTTTAGGAGTAAGTAGATGTTAATCAAAATACTAGTTGGTGGGTTACTGTTGTTTATGGTGTTCAATTTATTTAAAGCCATGATGATTATGCTCAAAGACAATCCAAATGGTCCCTCAATGAGTAAATTTATAGGTAGAAGAGTACTCACATCAGCGATTATTATTGGTCTTATATTGCTCGCTGTTGCTACAGGGCTTATCACCCCAAACCCAACACCCCACTAGATAATGCTAAGAGCCACGGTCGTGTGGCTCTTAGTTCTCATCCATGTTTCGCTTAAAAGATATAGACGACAGCAAATAGTATTACCCAAACTACATCGACAAAATGCCAATACCAACTCGCTGCCATAAACGCAAAATGGTTATCTGGTGTGAAATGCCCTTTAAATACTCTAAGCAACATTATAAATAGAATAATTGCGCCAAGGGTTACATGAAAACCATGAAAACCAGTCAGTAAAAAGAATGTATTCCCATAAATTCCAGATTGCAAAGTCAAATTCATTTCATTGTAAGCATGAATATACTCTTCAATCTGCATCACCATAAAAATAGCGCCAAGTAATACAGTTAACCCAAGCATTAACTTTAATTTTCCACGATTGTTATTTTCTAACGCGACATGTGCAAAGTGACAAGTCACCGAAGACGCAAGTAACAATACGGTATTTATTAATGGTAATCCTGTCCACGGCATGGCTTCGGTAGTGAGGCCGCCAGGTGTTTGTACTAGTGGCCAAATGGCTTCAAATGTGGGCCATAATATTTCGCCAGTCATATCGTTATTTGATGCACCTCCTAACCAAGGTACAGAAATAAACCTAGCGTAGAATAGTGCGCCAAAAAATGCTCCGAAGAACATCACCTCAGAAAAAATGAACCAAGACATACCTTGTCTGTATGAACGCCCCAATTGCGCGCTATACATACCACTCATAGACTCGTGTATTTGATTTCTAAACCAACCGAATAACATAACAATTAAAACGATAAAGCCCGCACCTAAAATATAAGCGCCATATCCCTCTTTGCCTCGAGTACTTTCAATCACAAAATTACCTGCCCCAACAGCCATTAAAAATAGCGCTACGGCGCCCATAAAGGGCCAAGGACTTTCTGCGGGAACATAGTATTTTTCGTATTCTTTTTCTGACATTGTGTTCTCCTTCATTCTCAATTCATTGCAACCACATCGGCAGTGGCAGTGACGTTATATAGAGTATATTGCACAGTAAAATAAGTAATATTTTCAGGCAGTTGAGGGTCGACATAAAATTTCATTGGCATCAACATTTCCTCCCCAGCGTGTAACTTTTGTTGCTCGAAACAAAAGCATTCAGTTTTATTCATATATAAAGCAGCAGGACCCGGTGAAACTGATGGCACAGCTTGACCAACAATATCGGTCACGGCGGTATTTTTTACGTAAAAATCTACTTGATTGAGTTGCCCTGGATGGACTTTCACTTGTCTAGTTTCAGCTCTAAACTCCCAAGGCATACCGGTATTGGTCCGGGTGATGAAATCCACTGTTACCAAGCGGCTCTCATCAATTTCCACTGATTCATACAATGCAGCGGTATTTGATGTTTTACCATTAATGCCTAGCGCATCACACAGCACATCATATAAAGGCACCAAAGCAAACCCAAACCCAAACATACCCACAACGATGACTAATAACTTAATCACCATTTTGCTATTTTTGCTTTGGGTACTCTGCTCACTCATCAAGAATGTCTTTAGTTACTTAACAACAGGTGGTGTTTCAAAGCTATGGTAAGGCGCTGGAGACGGGATTTCCCATTCCAAGCCTTCAGCTCCTTCCCATACTTGGTCAGAAACCGGCTCACCTTGTTTTTTACAGGCTTTAATCAGCAATGCTAAGAAGATTAGCTGAGATAAACCAAACGCGAATCCACCAATACTGATCCACTTGTTGAAGTCTGCAAACTGCAATGCGTAATCTGGTATACGTCTAGGCATGCCCGCCAATCCAACGAAGTGCATTGGGAAGAACAACACGTTAACCGAAACCAAAGAACACCAGAAATGCCATTTAGCTAAGCCGATATGGAACATTTTTCCGGTCCACTTTGGTAACCAATAGTATACCGCGGCCATGATTGAGAAAATGGCACCTGTCACTAGTACATAGTGAAAATGAGCTACCACGAAATACGTATCATGATATTGGAAATCCACTGGCACAATGGCCAACATTAACCCCGATAAACCACCTATGGTAAATAACACGATAAACGCTATTGCAAACAGCATAGGTACTTCAAACGTCATAGAGCCGCGCCACATCGTGGCAACCCAATTGAACACTTTTACACCTGTGGGTACTGATATAAGCATAGTAGCAAACATAAAGAACAGCTCTGCCGCCACTGGCATACCTGTTGTAAACATATGGTGTGCCCAAACGATAAATGACAACAATGCAATAGAAGCAGTTGCGTATACCATAGAGGCATAACCAAATAATCGCTTACGTGCAAAGGTCGGCACAATCGCTGAGATAATACCGAATGCGGGTAAAATCATTATGTATACTTCTGGATGACCAAAGAACCAGAAAATATGCTGAAACATAACAGGATCACCGCCACCAGCCGCATCAAAGAAGCTGGTACCAAAAAACTTGTCGGTTAGCACCATAGTCACAGCACCCGCCAGCACTGGCATTACCGCAATTAATAAAAATGCGGTAATTAACCAAGTCCAAACAAACAAAGGCATTTTCATCCAGGTCATACCGGGAGCACGCATATTGAAGATAGTGACGATAACGTTAATCGCCCCCATAATGGACGAAGCCCCCATGATATGAACTGCAAACACAAACAACGCAGTACCATCGTTACTATAGGTGGTAGAAAGAGGAGCGTAGAAAGTCCAACCAAATGCTGGACCGCCACCTTCCATAAACAATGAAGCTAACAAGATAGCGAAAGCAAAAGGTAGTATCCAAAAGCTCCAGTTATTCATTCGAGGTAGAGCCATATCTGGCGCACCTATCATCATAGGCACCAACCAGTTTGCTAGCCCAGTAAATGCTGGCATTACCGCACCAAACACCATAATCAAGCCATGGACTGTAGTCATTTGATTAAAGAAATTGGGGTCAACTATTTGTAATCCAGGCTGAAACAATTCGGCGCGGATAACCATAGCCATTGCACCACCAGTCAAAAACATAATAAATGCAAACCACAAATATAGAGTGCCTATGTCTTTGTGGTTAGTGGTATATAACCAACGTTTTATACCCGGTGGAATATGATGATCGTGGTGGTCATCATCATGGTGATCATCTATGTGAGTGGAATCAGTTGCAGTTGTCATGGTCACCTTCTCCTATTGTCCGTTGATGGCTGAATTAATGTCTTTAGCTTGTACCAAGTCGCCAGTATCGTTACCCCAAGCATTTCGCTCGTAAGTCACCACAGCGGCAATTTCAGACATAGTTAATTGTTTAGCATAGGCTTGCATAGCAGTACCGGTGACACCGTTTAGTAAAATGTCGATATGTTTAGGTTGGTCTGCGATAGCGATTTGACTGCCTTTTAACGCTGGGAACACACCTGGAAGCCCTTCGCCATTTGGCATATGACAAGCCGCACAATTGGCATTGTATATTTTTTCACCCATATCCATCGCTTCATCCATGGTCATATTCATCGCTAAAAGTCTTTGCTCTTCGGCTTTAGCTTGTTCCTGAATCGCTTGTTGTTCAGAAATCCACTTATCGTATTCAGCGGGCTCTTTTGCAATCACTACTATGGGCATAAAACCGTGATCTTTACCGCAAAGCTCAGCACACTGACCACGATAAACACCAGGTTCATTAACCTTAGTCCATGCGTCGTTAATAAAGCCCGGGTTTGCGTCTTGTTTGAAGCCAAAATCTGGAACCCACCAGGAATGGATAACGTCGTCTGAAGTAATGAGGAAACGAACTTTTTGGCCAGTAGGAATAACGAGAGGGCGATCGACTTCGAGTAGATAGTTGTTATTTTTAGGAAGCTTACCCGAAATTTGCTCTGCTTGAGTCGCCATTTTTGAATAATACTCAACGTCATTATCCATGTATTTATAGTGCCACTTCCACTGTGAACCCGTTACTAGGATAGAAACATCAGGCTCGCTGGCGTCTTCCATATCAATTAGCAAGTTCATAGCGGGAACAGCCATAAAGATTAAGATAATAAAAGGGATAACTGTCCACGCGATTTCAACTTTGACGCTTTCATGAAAATTGGCTGGTTTAGCTCCTCTAGACTTCCTATGGAAATACATAGAGATAAACATAGCGATAAAAACACCCGCTCCTATTACTACGCAGATAATAAACATCAACATATGCATGTCGTAGACACCAGCACTGATATCCGTCACGCCTCTGGTCATGTTTAGCTGGTATTGCTCAATTTTATCACTTGTCTCTGCAAACACCGGTGCTGTCATCAATGCAGTAAGCATTGTTCCAGCCTTGAACAAAAATCTTTTCACATGGCACCTCATATACGTTACACGTACTTTTTATTTTTCACTGAAACACCAACGCCAGAAACAGTAATCGCCACCATTTTGAGTTAATGTATAGTTAATATATTGTTATTTTTTTCCACTGGAATGTTAAGGGTCGCTCATTTAATAGCTAATAGTCTAGCTTTTTTATTTAACTTACAACCAACCGGTTGTTTTTTAAACAATAAATTGTTAATAAATGATAAATAACGGAAATAAAGAGGGAAATGGCATGCAAAGACGGGAAAAGAACTAAAAATGATAAAAAAAGACGCATTATTGTAAAATAATACGCCTTCTCAATGTTACATCCAATCGGCGTTACGAATAACTCCAACTGCGATGCCTTCGATATTGAAAGGTTGAGTCGCTAAATCAACCTTGATAGGAGAAAACGCTTCGTTTTCGGCATGAAGCAGAACCTGTCGACCTTTTTTCTCAAGCCTCTTCACAGTGACATCTTCGTCCACCCTAGCCACAACTACCTGACCATTATGCACGTCAGTGGTACGATGCACCGCCAGCAAGTCACCATCTAATATCCCAATATCTTTCATGCTCATACCATTTACGCGAAGCAAGAAATCGGCACTGGGTTTAAACAAACTAGGATCCACTTGATAATGCCCTTCGACATGCTCTTGGGCCAATATGGGTTCTCCAGCAGCCACCCTTCCAATCAAAGGTAAGCCAAGCTCTTCAAGTTGGTCTTCTAAGGGGATATTCAATTTAATGCCACGAGATGTGCCGGGCAATATTTCTATCACTCCTTTACGAGCCAAAGCTTTTAAATGTTCCTCCGCAGCATTAGCGGATTTAAAACCCAGCTCTCGTGCTATCTCTGCTCGGGTTGGCGGCATACCTGTATCTGACATGGTATTTTTTATTAATTGAAGTACTTCTTCTTGTCGTGCAGTTAGTGGACGCATAAACAGCCTGTTTTTCTATACAGTTGGTGTCAGTATATACAGTTATAGCCAAATCTCAAACTTGTTTTTTCTGAATGCTTTTTGACACAAATTAAATAGCAGTCATCGATTATCAAAGATAAACAGCTAGGAATGTCTGTGGTATCCTGCGCTGGTTTTATTTTTTGTGAGCAAATAAGTATGTTGTGGCTGCATAAATTGCTGTTGGCAATGGTATCAGTGCCGGTCAAGTGGCTGGTAAAGGTAAACAGTATTCCTAGTGATCTCAGATCAGAATTGGGGATAGACAAAGAACGTCCTATTGTTTATTTACTACGTACCCGTTCAATCACCGACGAAATAGCATTAAAAATGTCAGCAGTCGCCTTGGGGCTGCCTAAACCTACGCTAAGCATCAATATTGCTGATCAGAGTCATTCCGCATGCTTATTTTTGCAAAAGCCACGCTCTGTGTTAAATCGTAAAACTGGCAGCACTTCTATCCAAGAAGATGCGGCAAAATTATTTAGATTACATAGAGAAAATCCCGATTTAGATATTCAAATAGTGCCTGTATCTATTCTTTGGGGCAGAACGCCTGAGAAAAACACTTCAGGTTGGTCAGATGTGATCGCCAACCAAATGTCTCCCAGTTGGTTACGTAAATTTTTTATTGTGTTGTTTTTGGGCAGAGACAACTTCGTTTGTTATAGCAAAGCCGTATCTTCACGCAAGATGATTGAGTTAAAAGGTAGTGATGATGAAATCGCCCATAAGCTGATTCGCTTAGCAGGTACACACTTTTACCGACGTCATCAAAACTTAACTGGCCCTAACATTCTTGAACGACATCAATTGTATAACGGAGTGTTAGGATCAAAACCGGTACGCAAGGCCATTGTTGAACAAGCTCGAAGTAAAAAATTGAGTCATCAACAAGCTAAGCTTCAGGCAAAAAAATATGTAGATGAAATTGCTGCTGATTATAGACCCGGTCTGATCAGGTTAGGCGAGAGGATTCTAACTAAGATTTGGAATAAAATTTATAACGGAATCGAAGTTAGACATGCAGAAAAAGTTAGAGCCTTAGCGCAAAATGGCCACGAAATTATTTACGTGCCATGTCACCGAAGCCACATGGATTATTTATTACTTACCTATGTAATTTATCACCAAGGCCTAGTCACGCCTCATATAGCTGCGGGTATTAACCTTAATTTTCGACCAGTAGGAGGAATATTGCGTAAAGCCGGTGCATTTTACCTACGTCGCAGTTTTGCGGGCAACAAACTCTACACTGCAGTGTTTCGTGAATACTTAGAATTGCTGTTTAACAAGGGATATTCAGTTAAGTATTTTCCTGAAGGTGGCCGCAGCAGAACGGGGCGTTTGTTACCGCCTAAAACAGGCATGTTGGCTATGACGTTACAAGCAATATTAAAAGGTGTTAACCGTCCTGTGAGTATTGTACCTGTGTATATAGGCTACGAACATGTCATGGAAGTCTCTAGCTATCTCAAAGAGCTCAACGGAACTGGCAAGAAAAAAGAGTCGTTTCTACAGATATTTTCGGCTATCAAAAAACTTAAAAATTATGGCTATGGATTCCTTAATTTTGGTGACCCTATCAATTTAACCAATTACCTCGACCAACAAGTTCCAGATTGGCGCGACGATCAAGATAACAGTAACGACAAAAAACCTAAATGGCTGACACCTGTTGTCAATAATCTCGCTACAGAAGTGATGGGTAGAATAAACCAAAGTGCAGCGATCAATGGCATGGCAATATGTGCCATGTGTTTGTTGTCAGCTAAAAAACACGCTATGGCGCAGTCTGAATTGGAACAAGCGATTGAGCACTTTTTAGAACTCTTAAGTGACGCCCCATACAGCGAACTAGCCACATTACCTAAAATATCAGGCAAGAAGTTATTGGAAAATACTCTTAAACTGAATAAATTTGATGTACACAAAGATAGTTTTGGCAAAATTATTTCATTGAGAAATAGAAATGCCGTGTCCCTCACCTATTACCGTAACAATATTCTGCATTTGTTTGCGTTGCCTGGCCTAATTGCCGCAATCGTTTTTGCCCACAAAGGTTTGCCCAAAAATCAGATTGTGCTGTTGGTAGCCAAACTGTATCCCTTATTAAAACGTGAACTATTTATTTACATGAGCATTGAACAAGCCTCTGAATATACAGAGTCAATAATTAGTAAAATGTTAGAAATGGGCTTATTGCAAACTAACCAGACTGACATTCAACCGCCATCAGCGAACAGTAAAATGTTTTATTCAGCTTGGTTACTTAACCGCAGTATTCAAGAAACCTTGCATCGCTACGCGGTAGTTTTAACTTTGTTATCCAGACAAGAACAAGTTAGCCGCTCAGAGTTAGAAAAGAAAAGCGCACAATTTGCCGAAAGATTAACGGCGCTGCATGGTATCAATTCACCTGAATTTTTTGACAAAAATGTACTAGGAACCTTTATCAACGCATTAAAGGAAAACGCCTTAATAGAAACCGACGATACCGGTCAACTGCACCACACTGAACAAAGTGCATTATTAAAAACTGATGTCATTGATTTAATCGAACCTGAAATAGCACAACGCTTACAGCAAATATAAAAACGTTAGATATTGGGTACATAAGTGCTATTCACCAAACACAGACCAACCGGTCTTTTGAGTGAGCAGTTCCAGTGCTTGTGTTCCAAGTTTACTATTACCTATGGTGTCCAATCCTGGAGACCATACCGCAATTGACGCTTTACCAGGGGCAATAGCAAGAATTCCTCCACCTACACCACTTTTACCGGGTAAACCAACACGAAAAGCAAATTCACCCGAGCCATCGTAATGACCGCACATCAACATTAACGCATTGATGCGTTTTGCTCGGTTCGAAGATACAACTCTATAGCCCGTAATAGGGTTTATGCCATTGTTTGCTAAAAATAACCCTGCAGTAGCAAGTTGTGCTGTGGTCATGGCAATAGAACAATGATGAAAATAAGTGCCTAACACTGCATCAACAGGATTTTCAAAATGCCCGAAAGATGCCATAAAATGAGCCAACGAGGCGTTTCTATCGCCTGTCATTTCCTCTGAGCGCGCCACTTTTTCATCAATTGCAATACTTTCATCGTCTGCTAAATAACGCATAAACTGCAGAATTTCTGCCAAAGTTTCTTTTGGTTGATGACCCTGAATAATTGCGTCAGCAATTGCAATGGCCCCTGCATTAACAAACGGGTTGCGAGGTTTTCCCTGTTCATGTTCAAGTTGCACAATAGAATTGAAAGGGTCACCTGACGGTTCTCTACCCACTCTATTCCAAACTCTTTCACCTAGCTTTCCTAAGGCTAGAGTTAAGGTAAATACTTTCGAAATACTTTGAATAGAAAACAAAGTTTGCGCATCGCCAGCGCTATAAATCGAACCATCTGGCAATGCTACACTAATTGAAAATTGATTAGGATTAACACAGGCCAGTTGCGGAATATAACTAGCTACCGAACCTCTATTCGTTTTTGAGACTATCTTCCTAGCAATATCGTCGACTATTTTTTGCATTTATCACTCGAATACACCATTTAAGTCAGACAAGAAAAATTTATATGCAGGGTTATCGGTTTGTTCTTGGTACAGATAACCCAATTTGGCTAAGTGGCTATCAAATTCACTTCGATCACTATCGGCTATATCAAAACCCGCCAATACTAGACCATCTG
This sequence comes from Paraglaciecola sp., assembly GCF_039964565.1. Taxonomy (GTDB): domain Bacteria; phylum Pseudomonadota; class Gammaproteobacteria; order Enterobacterales; family Alteromonadaceae; genus Paraglaciecola. The sequence goes on along the minus strand of NZ_JBDVXF010000044.1, from coordinate 153,678 downwards.
CAGCACCATGATTGCGATAATGAAACAGGGTAATATTCCATCTTTCTCCTAAAGTATCCAAAAACTTCATTAAGGCTCCGGGATGCTCTGGAAATTCGAAGGAAAATAATTTTTCGTTGAGCAGGCTAGGAGGTCTACCACCTACCATGTAGCGTACGTGCAACTTAGCCATTTCATTTTCAGATAAATCAAAACTCTTATATCCACTAGCGCTTAGAGAATCAGTCAATTGCGCTAATTCTTCTCGGCCTTTTTTTAACTTAATGCCGACAAAAATATGGGCTTCACGATCAGTAGAATAACGGTAGTTAAATTCAGTGATCGCACGACCGCCTAATAACGCACAAAATTCTCTAAAAGCGCCGGTACGCTCGGGGATTTTAACGGCAATCACCGCCTCTTTTTGTTCACCTAGTTCACAGCGTTCAGAAACATAGCGCAAGGTATGAAAATTAATATTAGCGCCACATAAAATGCCACCAATTTTTTTGCCTTGCATAGGATGGTTTTTTAAATATTTTCGTATACCTGCAACCGACAAAGCCCCTGCAGGTTCCGCAATGACTCGGGTATCGTCGAATATATCTTTAATCGCAGCACAGATTTCATCAGTGTTGACTGTAATGACTTCATCAACGTATTTTTGGCACAAACGAAATGGTTCTTCACCAATAATTTTAACTGCCACACCGTCTGCAAAAATGCCCACATGATCCAGAGGAACAGGTTTACCCGCCAACATCGCGGCCTGCAAACAAGCTGATTCATCAGATTCTACCGCAATGATCTTTAGATCTGGCTTGAGCTGTTTCAAAAACACCGAAATACCGGAAATTAAACCACCGCCACCTACAGCGATAAACAAGGTGTCCAAATCAGGATTTTGTTCAAGTAATTCACGGGCAATGGTGCCTTGACCTACAATCACATCCTCGTCGTCAAAAGGCGCAACCATAGTAAACCCCTGCACTTTGGAGAGACGTAAGGCTTCTTCTTTCGCCTGGTCAAAACTCGTACCATGCAACACGACATTGACATATTCACCGCCAAAATCTCTCACAGCTTCAACTTTTATGTCTGGTGCAGTTGCAGGCATAACTATTGACGCGTTAATGCGCTTTTTTCTTGCAGAATAAGCAACACCTTGCGCGTGATTGCCCGCAGACGACGCCACAACACCTTTGGCGAGTTGCTCGTCAGATAATTGGCTTAGCTTGTTATATGCGCCCCTCAGTTTGAAAGACTTAACGGGTTGTTGATCTTCTCTTTTCAGCCAAATTTCGTTACCTAAAGAAGCAGATAATTTTTCTAGCTTTTGTAGATCAGAATTCACCGCCACGTCATAAACAGGCGATAACAAAATACTCTTTAAGTAATCATTGGCTGAACGGCTCATTTAATCTTCCAATTTCGATGCGTCTCGCACCGCTCCCTTATCGGCACTTGTCGCTAATAAAGCATAAGCTTTAAGGGCTAAAGACACTTTGCGCTCACGAGAAACAGGTTTCCAAGGCTTTTCACTCGCATCCATTGCATCGCGACGTGTTTGTAATGTTTGGTCACTAATATCGATACCAATTTTACGGGCAGGAATATCGATAACAATAGTATCGCCTTCTTCAACCAAACCAATGCCACCACCACTAGCGGCTTCTGGCGCACAGTGACCAATAGACAAACCTGATGTACCACCCGAAAAACGTCCATCAGTAATCAAAGCACATTGTTTACCTAAACCTTTCGCTTTTAAATAGGTTGTTGGGTAAAGCATTTCTTGCATACCCGGTCCACCTTTAGGGCCTTCATAACGAATTATCACAACATCACCAGCTACAATTTCATCAGCCAGAATCGCTGCACAAGCGGTGTCTTGGCTTTCAAAAATACGCGCACGACCCGTAAATTTATGAATGGATTCATCAACACCTGCGGTTTTAACAATACAACCATTTTCGGCTATGTTGCCAAATAACACCGCTAAACCGCCTTCTTCACTAAATGCGTTGGCACGATTACGGATACAACCATTTTCACGATCAGTATCGGCGGTTGGGTAGCGACAATTTTGACTAAAAGCTTTGGTGGTACGAATTCCAGCCGGTCCTGCCTTATAAAATTCCAAGGCATATTTGTTTGCAGGATCCGTGATATCCCACTGTGCGACCACTTCACCTATGGTTTTCCCTAAAACGTGCGGCGAGTCTGTATGTAACAAACCTGCACGGTTTATCTCAGCTAAAATTCCCAATACGCCACCAGCACGATGCACATCTTCCATATGATATTGAGGTGTAGAAGGCGCGACTTTGCATAAGTGAGGTACTTTACGAGATAGCCTGTCAATATCGTCCAAAGTAAAGGGAATTTCACCTTCAACAGCGGCGGCCAATAAATGCAAAATCGTGTTGGTGGACCCCCCCATAGCAATGTCTAAAGTCATCGCGTTTTCAAACGCTTTGAAATTAGCGATATTGCGAGGCAATACGGACTCGTCATTTTCTTGATAATAACGACGACATAACTCTACTATTTGTGAGCCGGCTTGTTTAAACAACCCCTCGCGATCGGCATGTGTAGCCAACATCGAACCATTACCAGGCAATGACAAACCTAAGGCCTCGGTCAAACAGTTCATAGAATTAGCGGTAAACATACCAGAACATGAGCCACAGGTTGGGCACGCAGAACGCTCAACTTGTTCACTTTCTTTATCGCTAATATTATCGTCAACACCCGCCACCATAGCGTCAACTAAATCTAGCTTAATGATTTGATCAGACAATTTGGTTTTACCGGCTTCCATCGGGCCACCGGAAACAAAAATCACAGGTACGTTTAGACGCATTGAAGCCATCAACATACCGGGAGTGATTTTATCACAGTTTGAAATACACACTATCGCGTCAGCGCAATGTGCATTGACCATATATTCAACGGAATCGGCAATAATCTCGCGTGATGGCAGGCTATACAACATACCACTATGCCCCATAGCAATACCGTCATCTACTGCAATGGTATTAAATTCTTTTGCTACACCACCAGCTGCTTCTATGCTGCGCGCTACAAGTTGCCCCATATCTTTTAGATGTACATGTCCTGGCACAAATTGAGTGAATGAATTGGATACAGCAATAATTGGTTTTCCAAAATCGCCGTCTTTCATACCGGTTGCACGCCACAAAGCGCGAGCTCCCGCCATATTTCGTCCTTGGGTACTAGTGGCTGATCGTAACTTTGACATGATCTTTACTCTTTAATTAAATATCTAAACTGATTAAGTTAACTGTTTAGGCACGCTACAAATAAGCTCTGCCATTAACAAAAAACCCCTCGGACTTTCGTACGAAGGGTTTAGAATTCTTACTCGACGTAAGCACTATCCCCGCAATAAAATAATCACTAGCCTGGAGACTAAGTAAGTTGTCACTGCATTGCGCAAAAAAGAATAGAGCATCACATCACAAATTTTATTTATCATTACTTGAACATAGAAATAGCATGAAGCTGATAATTTGATCAAGCATTGCTATATGCCTTTTTAGCGGGTTATATACTCATATACATCGAAAATGAAAGACGTTAATTGTTAGGGGACTTATGGAAACTTGGTTACATTGGGTTGATTTAGCAGGAGTGGCTGTTTTTGCAATCGCTGGCACACTGATGGCCTATAAGAAACATATGGACGGTTTTGGAGTGGTTGTGCTGGCGTCAGTAACTGCTATTGGCGGCGGCACACTGCGGGATATGATTTTAGATCTACCAGTGTTTTGGGTACAAGACCCCAGCTTTTTTTATGTCATCATACTTGCGGCCTTTTCCACCATTTTTTGGCTACGTAGCAAAGACACCTTTCCTCTCCGCTATCTGTTTTTTGCAGATGCCATAGGGTTAGCCTTCTTTAACGTAATGGGGTTACAAAAAGCGCTAACTTATGGGGCGTCCCCCTTAATTGCCATCGCACTGGGTACTATGACAGGTGTATTTGGAGGCTTGATTCGAGATGTGATTTGCCGGGAAATTCCGTTAGTTTTAAAAGGCGAACTCTACGCTACCGCTTGTATCATAGGTGGGGCATGTTACATCTTAGGTTTACAGCTAGGTTTGAGCACTGTGAGCTGTATGATAATTGGCTTTTGCATTACATTATTCTGTCGTTTAGGTGCGATGAAGTGGAATTGGCATCTTCCTGTTTTTAATCCCCATGATTCAGTAAAGGATGAATAACTCGCAATTTTAAGAGGATTAGCTAGCCTTAAAGACTCACCTTTTACGCAAATGGAGTTGCTTGATGTCACTAGCAATTGTTTATTCACGAGCCAGCGTGGGCATTGACGCGCCACTGATTACAGTTGAGGTACACTTGGCTAATGGCCTACCTTGCTTTAACTTAGTAGGCCTACCTGAAGCATCGGTGCGCGAAGCGAAAGACAGAGTGCGTAGCGCCTTGATTAATTCTGGTTTTGAGTTTCCTGCAAAACGTATCACTGTTAATCTCGCACCTGCGGACTTGCCCAAAGAAGGCGGACGTTTTGATTTAGCCATTGCTATAGGCATTATCGCTGCTAGCAATCAATTAACCAGTAATCAACTAGAAACCATAGAACTGGCAGGGGAACTCGCCCTCTCTGGAGAAATACGCCCAATAACCGGCGCACTACCCTTTACTTATGCTTGTTCACAAGCTAAGCGAATCGCAATTTTACCCCTTGAAAATGCCCCAGAAGCATCATTAATAAAACAGGCTAACATTGTACCTGCCAAGCAGCTATTGGATGTGTTTCACCACATCGCTGGGCAACGTCCACTCGATTTATACCAAGCTGAGGTTTCAAAGCCAACGCTGACCTATGAGAGTGATTTACAAGATGTCGTAGGGCAAGCGGCTGGGAAAAGGGCTTTAGAAATAGCTGCAGCAGGCGGCCACAACCTGTTATTTACAGGGCCACCCGGCACAGGTAAAACCATGTTGGCCAGTCGTTTAATCACTATTCTTCCCCCAATGACAGATGCAGAAGCCTTGGCATCAGCCGCGATCCATTCAATTGTGGGTAAACCTGTTGACCCCAAGACTTGGAAACAAAGGGCTTTTCGTCACCCGCACCACACCAGCTCTGCCGTTGCATTGGTTGGTGGAGGCAGCATCCCTAGACCTGGAGAAATTTCTCTAGCTCACAACGGCGTGTTGTTTTTAGATGAACTTCCAGAATTTGACCGCAAGGTTTTAGATGTACTACGTGAACCTCTCGAATCCGGCACAGTCAGCATTTCAAGAGCTGCTAGACAAGCCCAATTTCCCGCAAGGTTTCAACTCGTTGCAGCGATGAACCCTAGTCCAACAGGCAGTTTGAATGATGGGCGTAGCAATTGTGACCAAATATTGCGTTACCTTAACCGCATTTCAGGCCCTTTTTTAGATCGTATTGATTTACAAGTTGATGTGCCTAAACTGCCAAACAATGATTTTTCCGAGCAGGTGAAAAGCCGCGGCGAAAGCAGTGAAGTAGTCCGTGCTCGAGTCATTCAGGCTCACCAATTACAACTTAATCGCAGCGGAAAAACGAATGCACAACTTGGCAGTAAAGAAGTCGAACAATATTGTAAGTTAGATAAGTCAGAACAGTTATTTTTACAGCAGGCTGTCGAAAAACTAGGACTCTCTTTACGCACTTACCACAGAGTACTTAAAGTCGCGCGCACAATTGCTGATTTAACCGATAGCTCAAATATTAGTAGGCAACATTTAGGCGAAGCCCTGAACTACCGTGCTTTTGACAGAATGCTGGCGCAATTGACTAATAGTTAAAATATCAATCAAATACGCTCAGTCAATTCGTATAAAATGCTATCCAGATTAATGCCAAGCCAACATTCAATACATAAAATTTAAGAATGTTTTCATAGTGCATTTTCAAAATAGGCCATTATTTCTGCCTGAGTCAACTCTTTGGTCTTATTCGAGAAACAGTAATAATCAGGACGTTGATCACTAAAATATTGCATTTCCATTTTCAAACCTTGTAGATTATTAAATATGCCTACAGGCATATTGTAATCACCACTTTTCTTGAATTTAAAGAATAAATGGGTACCGCACTCGGTGCAAAATCCGCGAGAAGCCCAGGGTGATGACTCATACATCTTGACTTTTTCAGCACCTTCAACTTCCACGTTTGTACCACATTGCACAGCAAAAAATGGTGCGCCGCCCCACCCGCGACATGCATCGCAATGACACACTGTAAATTTCGGATTAATTTCATTTGCAGTAATTTTCACTGCACCACAAAGACACTTGGCTATAGAACTTAACATATGAAAACTTTCCTTAGATATAGCGAAAAAGGATCCCACAGGCTGTGCATACTGCATTTAAGACACACAGTTACAGAGTTGTCGTATTTTCGACAACTCTGATTCAGTAAGATCCGTTAGTTAGTTTGCAGTTAGCTGTCTGCCACGATACAAAACGCATTAAGCTTATTGCCGTCTAAATCTCGAAAATATCCAGCATAAAACCCCGAAGATGCGCCTTCGGGCCGAAATCCAGGCTTACCTTCACAACTACCGCCTAATTCCAGTGCCTTATTATAGAAAGCATCAACTTGTTCGGCGCTGTCTAACGCTACAGCAACCATAGTACCGTTACCTACAGAAGCCGGTTCTTTGTTAAACGGCACAGAAACCGCAATTGAAGCTTCTCCTGGGGCTTTGGCCCATGCAATAAAATAATCGGGCTCTTCCATAAATCGCCCAGCGCCTATTGTGCCCAGTAAGGCATCATAGAATGCGCTTGATTTCGCCAAATCTGCTGTACCTAAGGTTACATATCCAATCATGATTATCTCCAATGAGTTGTTGTTTAGTGCAGATAAATATTACCCTTTAGCTACTGACAGTCTTTGTCAGTAGTGTTTCAATAAGCTTAAGTATTCATATTAATCATGACTCAGGGTATGTATGCAAAAAGCTGAACGACTTAATAACATAGTTCATCATTTACGAAGAATGCACCAAGCAGTTACCGCCTCAGTGTTAGCAGAAGTATTTGAAGTATCCTTGAGAACTATCTATCGTGATATTCAATGTTTAATGGACTCAGGTGTACCTATTAGTGGTGAGGCGGGCGTTGGCTATGTCATAGATAAACGCTATCACCTGCCACCTATTATGTTTGACGCCGATGAATTAGAAGCCATAGCGTTAGGTATTGGTATGGTAGGGAACTGGACTGATGAACAATTCGCTGTCAAAGCACAAAGTGCTTTTAGGAAAATCCAAGCGACCTTACCCGCTCCGTTGATACAAGAATTACATCAAATCAGTACGTTTTCGGCGCCTAGTCATTACAAAATTCCTTGGGAAGTGAGCTTTACCCAAGTAAGGGAGTGTATTCGTCGCAAAAACAAGGTGCAGTTCAGTTATCTAGATTTGCAAGACCAAACCACCCAACGAACCATTTGGCCCTTGGCTTTGATTTCATTTAGTCCAGTTTGGCTGCTGACTGGCTGGTGTGAATTACGCCAATCTTTTCGTAATTTTCGTCTTGATCGAATAACTGAATTCGACATTTTAAAAACTCGCTATCCAAACGACAAAAATAGAAACCTAGCGACTTGTTTAGCGCAAATTAAACATGATTAACCAACTTCCCAGCTGAAGTGTCGTAGTCAGCTCACTCGCCAATATTAGGAAATGACTCGGTCAGCGACTATCAAACTACTGACCTATTACGTTCACCAACTGACGCAAACAGATGCTTTGAGCCTAAACTCTATCAAAGCGCCATCAGTTCAGTACCGGCCGTGTTCAATATTTTCCCTCTTGTAGTTTTACCCAAAATGTTTACACTTCTCGATACTTGTCGGAGTGCCCTCGAGGCTGAGACCGTTATTTTACGGGATCCGTTGAACCTGATCAGGCTAACACCTGCGTAGGAAACAAAGTAACTCATTGTTTTGTATTTAGCTTTATTGGTTATTTATCAAAATTGTATGTCTCTAGATAAATTTTCTATCTAGAGAGCATTTAATGAGTTGCGCAACACTTCTGACAAGCAAATATCCTCTTAACTAACGAGATTTTGCTATGTCTACTCAATTAACTCGCCGTCAACGTCGAGAACAAGCCCAAGCATTTATTGCTAATTTACAACACCAATCTTACCCCAATTCATCGCGTATTTATCTGCATAACTCGGAAGGTGATGTACGTGTTGGTATGCGAGAAATATCTTTAGGAGACTCCGTCATCGGCGGCACTAAAGAAAACCCTAAATTTGCTAAGAATGAAGCAATTCCCGTTTATGACACTTCTGGGCCCTATACCGATCCTAACATCACTATTGATGTAAATAAGGGTTTACCCAAATTACGCAACGCGTGGATAGATGAACGACAGGATTGCCAAACCTTAACAGCCTCAAGTGCCAAATACACCCAACAACGTTTATCCGACGAGACTCTAGATGACCTGCGTTTTGAACACCGGCCTTTGCCTAAAATAGCTAAACAAGGGCAGTGCGTCAGCCAAATGCATTATGCCCGTCGCGGTATTGTCACTAAAGAAATGGAATATATTGCCATTCGCGAAAACATGGGTCGCCAACGTATAACCGATCAGGTATTGCTGCAGCAGCACGCCGGAGAATCATTTGGCGCTAACCTGCCAGAACAAATTACCCCAGAGTTTGTGCGTCAAGAAGTGGCTCAAGGCCGAGCGATTATTCCAGCGAATATCAATCACCCGGAAAGCGAACCTATGATCATTGGGCGTAATTTTTTAGTTAAAATTAACGCTAATATCGGTAATTCTGCGGTGACTTCGTCTATCGAAGAAGAAGTAGAGAAACTCTTATGGTCAACACGCTGGGGTGCAGACACCATAATGGATTTGTCTACTGGGCGTAACATTCACGAAACCCGTGAATGGATCATCCGAAATTCCCCAGTGCCTATTGGCACAGTACCCATTTACCAAGCACTGGAAAAGGTCAACGGCATAGCTGAAGATCTCAACTGGCAAGTGTTCTACGACACTTTAGTCGAACAGGCAGAGCAAGGCGTGGATTACTTCACTATTCATGCAGGTGTATTGCTACGTTATGTGCCCATGACAGCCAAACGTGTTACAGGCATTGTGTCTCGTGGTGGCTCTATTATGGCTAAGTGGTGTTTATCTCACCATCAAGAAAGTTTTTTGTACCTGCGCTTTAGAGAAATCTGCCAACTATGCGCCCGTTACGATATCAGCCTTAGTTTGGGTGACGGTTTACGCCCTGGTTCCATTGCAGATGCCAATGACGAGGCACAATTTGCCGAATTACACACCTTAGGAGAGCTAACTAAAATCGCATGGGAATATGACGTGCAGGTGATGATAGAAGGGCCAGGGCATGTGCCAATGCATATGATCAAAAAGAACATGACCGAAGAATTAGAACACTGCCACGAAGCGCCATTTTATACTTTAGGACCACTGACCACTGATATTGCTCCCGGTTATGATCATTTTACTTCAGGCATTGGCGCAGCCATGATTGGTTGGTTTGGTTGTGCCATGTTGTGTTATGTCACCCCCAAAGAACACTTAGGCCTACCTGAAAAAGAAGACGTAAAACAAGGGTTAATCACCTACAAAATTGCCGCCCACGCCGCCGACTTAGCCAAAGGTCATCCCGGCGCGCAGATTAGAGACAACGCGTTATCAAAGGCCCGCTTTGAATTTCGCTGGGAAGACCAATTTAATTTGTCTCTTGATCCTGAAACCGCTCGAGACTATCACGATCAAACCATTCCTCAAGAATCTGGCAAAGTGGCACATTTCTGCTCTATGTGTGGTCCTAAATTCTGCTCTATGAAAATCACGGAAGAAGTCAGAGCTTATGCAGCCAACTTAGAGAACCAAGAAAAAATCGCAATAAAAATGGTGGATATGCAAGGCAATACCCAAGCAATTCACACCAGTCAAAGTGAGATTGAAAAAGGCATGAAAAACATGTCGCAAGTATTTAAAGACAAAGGTGGTGAATTATATCACCGTGCTGACCAAGTGCTTGAAAAGGAAAAAAGCTAATGGGCTCGCCCATTAATCAATCTGCATCAAAGAGTCACCTAAGCGATACCCACAATAAACATACGCCACCGTCCGTGATGTGGACGGTGGCGGGCAGTGACAGCTCTGGTGGCGCGGGCATACAGGCAGATATTAAAACAGCCCATGATTTTTCAGTACATACAGCTACAGTGATCACTGCTGTCACGGCACAAAATAGTCAAGGGGTGGATCACCTTGAAGTGGTATCTGAACAAAGTTTTACTCAGCAACTTGCCAGTCTGCTAGAAGATATACCGCCTGCAGTCATAAAGATCGGTTTACTCGCATCTGTTACGCAAGTTAACGCTTTGGCCAACTTAATATTGAGCTTTACTGATAACACCTCTGCTACACATTCCTGCCCTTTTATCGTTTTAGATCCTGTTCAAGTGGCTTCGACCGGCGAGGAAATGGCTGGGCAAGAGGTAACTAAAGCAATCAGAAATACGCTTTTACCTGTAGTGGATTTACTGACCCCAAATCTAGTGGAATTAGCTAGTTTATCTAACAATGCATGTGCTGATATAGATGCACAAAAGGCGGCGGCAGAAAACTTGATGAGCCGTGGCTGTAAAGGTGTGTTGATCAAAGGTGGCCACGCTAGTGGCGAGTACTCAATCGACAGATATTACGGCGCCGAACACACATTTAGTATGAGTTCCAAACGCCAAAGTACCGAGCATACACATGGTACGGGCTGCACTCTGTCATCTGCAATTAGCGCAGCAATCGCCAAGGGGTATCTATTAAACGACGCCCTCGTTCTAGCGAAAGCCTATATCAATCAAGGTATTAGGCTAGCTTATCCATTAGGTCGAGGCACTGGCCCTTTAGCACATGCTGGGTGGCCGCAGCACATAACTGATTTTCCTTATGTCGGTACTGTCAGCAAATCAATACCTACACAACAGCTAGCAGCATTTTTACCCTGCAACAAGCAGTGGTTGGGTTTATACCCTGTGGTGCCAAATGTGAAATGGTTAACCCGGTTATTACAAGCGGGTGTCAAAACAATACAACTACGTATTAAAGACCCTGCAGCTACAGACCTAGAAACTCAAATTAGTGAAGCAATCGCGTTGGGGCGCTGTTATAAAGCCCAAGTGTTTATCAATGATTACTGGCAGCTAGCAATTAAACACCAAGCCTATGGTGTACATTTAGGCCAAGAAGATCTGCTTTTAGCCGACTTGCAAAGCGTAAAAACAGCGGGGTTACGTTTGGGTATTTCTACTCACGGTTATCATGAATTACTTATAGCCAAACAGCTCAAACCTTCATACATCGCCCTTGGACATATCTTCCCAACCCAAACCAAAGAGATGCCATCCAATCCACAAGGTTTAGATAACCTAAAGCGCTATGTGGGGTTATGTGAAGACATACCGACAGTGGCTATTGGGGGTATTTCAGAACAAAGAGTAGCAGCGGTACAACAAACGTCAGTTGATGGAATTGCCATGGTGTCTGCAATTTTACAAGCACCCAATTGGCAATCGGTCACCCACACATTACTCAAAAAATTAGTGGCGACTGCTGATGACTCTATTGGGGAGATGCAGCCATGAACCACGTACTTTCCCAGCCAGAGCAGTTACGTTATGCACGGCAAATGTTACTGCCCGAATTAGGCGAAAAAGGTCAGTTACGTCTAAGACAGGCACATGTGTTAATTATTGGTATGGGCGGATTAGGTTGTCCTGCTGCTATGTATCTGGCTGCTGCGGGCATTGGCACTTTAGTCGTTGCCGATTTTGATTCGGTTGAACGCAGTAATCTACACCGGCAAATTCTATATCAAGAACACCAGATTGGCCGTAATAAAGCACAACAAGGCGCTATTAACTTACATGCCATGGCTCCAGGTGTGAATTATCAAGTGGTGAGGGAGAAGGTCACGGCTGATAATGTTTTTAGTTTGGTTAGTGATGTTGATTTAGTACTGGATTGTACTGACAACATCCATACTCGTTTATTGATAAATCAGGCTTGTGTGAACTTACAACGCCCACTTATTAGTGGTGCAGCAATTGGTTTTAAAGGCCAGTTGCTGACTCTGCCAATGACCAAAAACTCTCCTTGTTATCAATGTATCTACCATTCAACACCTGACGACCAAAGCAGCTGTCTACAAGACGGTGTGATGGGTCCATTAGTTGGGATCATTGGCAGTATGCAGGCTTTACAAGGGATTAAATATCTCAGTCAAATAGGCTCAACAGGCCAAGCAGCTAGGTTACAACTATTCAACGCCATAGACATGCACTGGCAAAATTTGGCAATAGAAGTTGACCCGAGTTGTGCGGTTTGTTCAAACAAAGATTCAAGGAGCAAAGATGCACATTAAATTAAATAATAAATCAATCCAGGTCGACCTAACATGCACATTGCAAGCTTTGTTAGACAGCTATCAAACGTCTGAAGCCGGTGTAGCCGTAGCCATTAACGACACTGTCATACCTCACTCAAGCTGGCCGTCAACAACATTAAGTGAGCATGATGAAATTACTTTATTTCAAGCTATAGCAGGAGGCTAACTTATGACCTTACATATTGCTGATAAAACATTTCATTCACGGTTATTGACCGGCACCGGTAAGTTTTCAAGTGGGGAAATCATGGCCAATACTATCAAAGCAAGTGGCAGTGAATTGGTGACTATGGCGTTAAAACGCACCGATTTACAAAAAAAAAATGATAATATCTTAGATCATCTAAAACCACTTGGGGTGCAGTTATTACCTAATACCTCTGGGGCACGCACGGCCAAAGAAGCCATATTTGCCGCACAATTAGGCCGCGAAGCCTTAGGTACCCATTGGATAAAGTTGGAAATTCACCCCGACCCTAAGTACTTAATGCCCGATCCTATTGAAACCCTATTAGCCGCCGAACAACTCTGCGCTTTAGGATTTGTGGTATTACCTTATTGCAGTGCCGATCCGGTTTTATGTAAACGTCTAGCCGAAGTGGGTTGCGCCGCAGTCATGCCGCTAGGCGCTGCTATTGGCTCTAATCAGGGCCTTACCACTCGTTCAATGTTAGAAATAATTATTGAACAAGCTGTGGTGCCGGTGATCATTGATGCCGGCATTGGTGCGCCGTCTGATGCTACATTAGCCATGGAAATGGGCGCCGATGCTGTATTAGTAAACACAGCCATGGCCGTATCACCCGACCCAGTCGCTATGGGTAGTGCCTTTAAATTAGCGGTGCAAGCAGGGCATAACGCTTACCAAGCGGGCTTGGGTGTTAAATGCTCAGGCGCTAATGCCACCAGCTCACTAACAGGTTTTCTCAACGAAATGAGTCATTAAGCTATGGAATACCTACAAAGCAGTTTTTATCAGCAATGGCAGGCGTTTGACGACAACCAATTACAAACACATCTCACTCAAGCCAACGCATCAGACGTGACCCGAGTACTCGCTCAATCGAATATTGAGGTAGCAGATATGGCCATTTTGTTATCTAAAGCAGCTCAACCTTTTTTAGAACAAATGGCGCAACGCTCACAAGCACTAACTCGCCAGCGGTTTGGCCATACTTTAGGATTTTTTATTCCTTTGTATTTATCAAATTTATGCGCTAACGACTGCTCTTATTGCGGTTTTTCAATGAGCAATAAACTCAAGCGTACGACTTTAACACCCCAACAAGTCGAAGCCGAATGCCAAGCCATAAAGGCATTAGGTTTTGACAATATTCTATTAGTCACAGGCGAACACGAAACCAAGGTCGGTATGGCTTATTTCGCACAAGTACTACCTATCATCAAACGTTACTTTAGCTATGTAATGTTAGAAGTACAGCCACTCTCGAGCGAGCAATACCGTGCAGTACGACAGCTAGGTGTAGATGCCGTATTAGTGTACCAAGAATGCTATCAGCAAGATGTGTATGCAAAACATCACCTCAAAGGCAACAAAACGGATTTTCGTTGGCGCTTAGAAACGCCCGACAGGTTAGGCCAATCCGGCATGGACAAGATCGGATTAGGCTGCTTATTAGGCTTAACCGACTGGCGCCTAGACTGCTTAAAACTTGCAAGGCATCTAGATTACCTGCAAAAACGTTATTGGCGAACGCGCTATTCAGTGGCGTTTCCACGTCTTCGCCCTTGTATGGGCGGAATTGAACCGCAACACCTGCCAAGCAACGCCCAGTTAGTTCAGCTCATTTGCGCCTTTAGGTTACTTAATCCTCAATTAGACATAGTGATGTCCACCAGAGAATCAGCCACCCTACGAGATAATATTCTGAAGCTGGGCATAACCCAAATAAGCGCAGGATCTAAAACTCAACCAGGAGGCTATGCTGACCAAACTAAAATTCTGAGTCAGTTTGATATTGACGACGAACGCAGCCCCAAACAAATGGCAAAAGCAGTGTCTGCAGCTGGATTGGAAGTTGTCTGGAAAGATTGGGATGCCAGTTATTCTGCTGGGTAGAAATGGGGCTTTTAAGTCTTCAACGGCTCCCTTTAGGAAACCTTAGATGTGGCTGAAAAAACCCTTATCAAAATCAGCGCTACCGAAGATGCCTACATAGCCATACAACACTTCTAAGGAAAGTAAAACACCTGTGTTATGAATAGCTTCCTTATTCTCTTAACACCCAAGGAAAGCTACAAGGCCATCAACATCATAGTCTCCAAATGTGTAGTTTGTGGAAACATATCCATCATAGCTGCGCGCTTTACCTTGTAGCCTTTAGCGACTAAATACTCCGCATCTCGGGCCAATGTGGCGGCATCACATGACACATATAAAATCTGTTTAGGTCTGAGTTTAACTAAGGTCTGTAAAAACTCAAAAGCCCCGGCTCTTGGAGGGTCGAGTAGCACTTTTGTGACCCCGATAGAGGTAATAGTTTTAGGAGCGGGTTTGGTTAAATCGGCAGCGATAAATGACAGGTTATCTAACTCATTTTTTTTAGCATTAGCTTGACCCGCAGCCACCATACTAGGTTGCACTTCTACCCCAACCACTTGTTTAGCCCGCTTTGCTAAGGGCAGTGAAAAATTGCCCACACCACAAAATAAATCTAACACCACATCTTCTTGATTCGGAGTGAGCCAATCCATAGCTTGTGCCACCATTTTTTCATTCATGGTAGCATTCACTTGAATAAAATCTTGTGGATAATAGCTCAGGTTAAAACCATCGAGTTGATAGTGACGCATGGCTTCAGGAGGAACTTTGGCTCGCTGCTCATCTGGCGTTTGCCAGTATAAATCAACTTGTTGTTGTTCTGACCACTGTTGCCATTTATGGTATTCGGCGCTGCTAACAGTAGCAGTTAAACGCAGCAAGACAGATAAACCTTTTGTGTCTTCTAATAATTCTATATGACCAATTTTCGCGGCAACAGAGTCTTTCTTTAATTCTGTCTTTAACTGCCTAAAAATGCCTTGTAGCGGCGGCGTTAATACTAAACAGTTTTCAATTGAAACAATGCTTTGTGATGATTTAGCACGAAAACCTAAGTGTAATTGTTGATCTTTAACTCGTACCGATAGACGAGCTCGTCGGCGATACCCAAAAGGCGAGTCGGTTAACTCTGTCAACCTCTGGTCTGGACAAACTTTACGTAATTGCCCTTGCAACCAATGCATTTTTTCGGCTCGCTGCTGTTCTATTGTAAGATGCTGAAAACTGCAACCACCACAGAGCTCATAGTGAGGACACTCGGGCGCGACCCGATGCACGCTTTTTTGCTGAATATCAAGCAGTTTAGCCTCGTCATAACGACGGTTTGATTTAATCACCTGTGCTGAAACGGTTTCACTGGGTAACGCCCCGGCTATAAAAGTGACTTTACCTTGGGAGCGCGCCACGCCTTTTGCTTCATGAGTCAGGCCATCAACAGTAAAATGCTGCACAGGACCTAGGGCTTAGGACGACTTTTTACGGCCTCGCTTGTTGTTAGCCGTGTTTTTATTTGGCGATTGCGAAAAAATTGAAGGAGCGCGTTTTTTCAATAGAATGACTTTTTAAATACTAGGTAATGACCTGCATTATACCAGCACATTTACTTTTACCCTTTGAATCAAATAAAAAATATAAAAGCCCTTTGATGACTCACCCTAATACTCGACCTCAACAGAGTAGCAGTTGCGAGTAGATAGTCGCTAGAACAAGATAAGAGCAGGAGATAGTAGCGAGTTTCTAGCTGCGAGATACGAGCAAAAGCCAGACAACGGCAGATAAAAATCACTGTAAAAACACTGTCCAAACGTCAATCAACAACCAAAACACGCACATTGATTTTATATCAGTTAGTTACAATAAATGTTTTGGTGGTTTTGTTTGTATCATAATTAGCCATTCGCCTTCTTAGTAAATCTTTAATACCATTTGTAGGTGCTAGTTGGATAGCTTGTTCGGCATTTTGTTTGGCAGATTTATATTGCTTATCGCGGTATTGTAAATCTGCCAGTACAGCATACCAATGATAAGATCGCGTTAACCATGTAGGAATATCTGCTCGTTGCAAAACTTCCAATCCTTGTTTGGCATTTTTCCATTCAGCCATTGCTAGTGCTCGATTTAAAATATGTAACGCTGAAGGGGCCACATTTTCTAATAATTCATATGAGCCAACTATTTTGTCCCAACGAGTATCTTGGTAGCTTACGGCCATACAATGCTCTGCAGCTATATTGGCTTCAATATGATAACGGGAAATAGTATCTCCTTGGCCAGATTGCATCAGGTGTTCCATAGCTTGTGTTATTTTTTGTTGGTCCCACATCGACCTATCTTGTTGTGCTAATAACACCAAACCAGCTTGGTCTTCGCGTGTATCAAGTCGAGCAATATTAAGATACATAAGAGCAAGTAATGCATGACTCTCTGGTACGTTGCATATTGGATTTTGTACTAACAATAATGTTAACCGCGAGGCCTCTTCACACAGATCGTTGCGGATCAGCACATCCGGATGTGAAGACAAATACCCTTCAGTAAACACTAAGTATAAAACCCGGTGAACTGCTGAAATTCTCTGTGTAATTAGAGATTGATTGATCTCGTCTATATTAAATTTTTGTTTTATCAACACACTTTTGGCTCGAATAAAACGCTTATAAACATTGGCCTCAGAGACGAATAACCGTGCGGCAATTTCAGAAACACTAAATCCACAAAGACTTTTTAAGGTGAAGACTAATTGCGACTCAATTGGTATATGATCGTCACAGGCCAAAAAAAGCATACGCAGCAATGCATCTGATAACTCCCTTGATAGGCTTGCTTCTAAATCCCCGCTGAATTCGATATTTTGCTGATCATATTCATTATTCAATATCACCTTATGTCGCACTGTTTTTCTAAATTCAGACAATAAATGTCTGTGTGCAACTTGATATAACCACGCGGCCTGGTTACTAGGCTTCTTGTCTAATGCCCAATGTGTTAGAGCCTGTGTCATAGACCATTGCACCGCATCTTCGATCATTTCAATGTATTGTATACCTACACGACGAGCTAATGTCGCCACAAGTGAACCATACTCATGGCGAAAAACATGCTCTATATGATCTTGTTGTTCCTTGTTACTCAAGGTGTAGAAATTTCTCGGATTTCTAAACTGGTGCGGGGGTTCTCGACCATGGGACTTTGTTGAATCACTTTTACCACCTCATCTAAGCTTTCACCTGAAAGAAGCATATAACCGCCTACTACTTCTTTTAATTCAATAAAGGGGCCATCTTTGACACTATCATTTGTTACTACTGCAGCGGCGCCTGATAATGCACCTCCCATGTCTAAAATATTTTTTGCAAATTTACTTTGCCACGCTTGGTATTTAGCATACATAGTTTCCATGTCTGAAGGTGATGGTTTTTCGCAAGCCCCTGACTCACTTCGTAGAATACACATGAATTTTTTGTTACTCATTTATTGCTCCTTGATTTTTATATTTTCAGCAGGTTAATCACTACTGACATAATAAAGATGCATCAACTAGCACTAATTAGACACTTTATCGCAATATAAATATATCGCTGTCAACAGAGCCGATAAATTATCTAAAACAGAGTCTTAGTTAACTTAAGTTTCTTTTAAGTATTTATTGAACAGCCAAGGATTTTTTCGAGAACAAATCAGCACGATTTTTTAAGTTTATAGAACATCGGAAAGCCGCAATGCATTTAACAATTAAACAAAGCTTGAATGGCTGGTTCATCGGCTCGTTTTTGTAAACAACACAAACCCAACTGATAAGGTTCGATATCATCTAAGGCAATACGATTCACTTTTTGACCTATGGTGGAATAGTCCAACACAATCTGCGGCACTATAGCCAAACCACAACCTAAGGCGACCATACTTACTATCGCTTCATTCCCAGCCACTTTGGCATAAATGCGTGGCCTTATGCCTTGTTCGGCAAACCAATGATGCACAATACGTTTTGATGGACCAGAATCAGGTAAAATGAATGAGTGCTGACGCCAGTCCACTTGGTCTAATCGATTTATCAAAGTGTCTTTAGGAGCAATAAGTAACAAAGGCACTTCACCTAGTGATAAGAATTTTAACTCCGCAGGAAAGTCAGGGGTGTGAATTGCGATGGCCGCATCGACTTCCTGCTGCATCACTTTGCTTACAGATAGCGCTGGGTCACCGGTACTTAGTTTAATTTCTACTTGCGGATATTTGTGACGAAAATGATCCAAAAGGCTAGGCAAGTGACTTTGACTGGCAGTCACCGAACAAAATAAACTCAATTCCCCCTGAAGTTGCTGATGTTCTTGTTGTAACTCCCATTTTACTTTTTTCCACTCAGTTAAGATTTGCTGAGAGAAACTCAGCAGTTTTAAACCGGCCGCCGTGAGTTTAACCTTACGATTGTCCCGTGCAAACAAAGTAGTACCGCATTCCTCTTCAAGTCTTTGAATAGCGCGACTCAAAGTAGAAGGGCTAACAAACATTGATTCCGCAGTTTTACTGAAATGTAAACTGCTCGCTAAATGTTGAAACAACTCTAAGCTACGTATATCCATCTAATCGACCCAATTCGGTTTTATTGCATATATCGCAACATTATATTGCAAATATATCATTTTAAACAACACTGATTTAGATCTATTATCAAATCATCGCAAGCGACCCAATAGCTTGCAGTTAATTAGATTAGGAAAATTAAACATGGCAAATTATTTCAATACATTATCTTTACGTCAGCAGTTAGACCAAATTGGTCGTTGTCGTTTTATGCAACGTTCAGAGTTTTCAACAGGCTGTGATTTTCTTAAGGGCAAAAAAATTGTCATTGTAGGTTGTGGTGCACAAGGTTTAAACCAAGGTTTGAACATGCGGGACTCTGGTTTAGATATCTCTTACACATTGCGCCAAGCGGCGATCGATGAAAAACGCGATTCTTTCCAACGTGCAAGTGGTAACGGTTTTACTGTTGGCACTTATCAAGAATTGATACCTACTGCAGACATTGTTTATAACTTAACTCCAGATAAACAACATTCAAGTGTAGTAGAAGCGGTCATGCCTCTGATGAAAAAAGGCGCCACTTTAGGCTATTCACATGGTTTCAATATTGTAGAAGAAGGCCAGCAAATTCGCGAAGACCTTACCGTTGTAATGTGTGCACCTAAGTGCCCAGGCACCGAAGTGCGTGAAGAATACAAACGCGGATTCGGCGTTCCTACTTTGATTGCTGTGCATCCAGAAAACGACCCTCAAGGCCAAGGCTGGGATATTGCTAAGGCATTAGCCTCTGCAACAGGTGGCGACCGCGCAGGTGTGCTTGAATCTTCTTTTGTAGCGGAAGTAAAGTCTGACCTTATGGGTGAACAAACTATCCTATGTGGTATGCAACAAGTAGCGGCAGTTTTAGGTTATGAAAAAATGGTCGCAGATGGCATCGATCCTGGCTATGCAGGAAAATTAATCCAAGACGGTTTAGAAACCATCACTGAAGCACTTAAAATTGGTGGTGTCACCAATATGATGGATAGATTATCCAATCCTGCCAAAGTCAAAGCCTTTGAATTATCTGAACAATTAACTGAATTACTTCGTCCTCTTTTTGGCAAACATCAAGACGACATCATCAGCGGAGAATTTTCTCGCACTATGATGGAAGATTGGGCCAATGGCGATGCTAACTTGCTAAAATGGCGTGAAGAAACGGGTCAAACCGGCTTCGAAAATTCACCGGCCTATGATGGCAATATCGACGAACAAGAATATTTCGACCATGGCATCTTTTTAGTCGCGATGATAAAAGCGGGTGTTGAACTTGCCTTTGACGTTATGGTGGAAGCCGGTATTTTACCAGAATCTGCGTACTACGAGTCATTACATGAAACGCCGTTAATTTCTAATACTATCGCGCGTAAACGTCTATACGAAATGAACGTAGTGATTTCGGATACAGCAGAGTACGGCAACTATTTGTTTGCCAACGCGGCTATTCCTCTTTTAGCTGAAAAACTAATGCCAAGCATTGGCACTGACCTTATTGGTAAAGCTTATACAACTGCCTCTAACAGTGTTGATAACAAGAAACTTGTTGATATCAACAAGAGCATCAGAGAACACGGTGTAGAAACCGTTGGCGCTAAGTTACGCGGTTATATGACTGATATGAAAACAATTGTTGAGTCGGCATAAGCGCCTACCCATTAACCATTTGAAACGATTTCTGTCGTAAGGTGCTTGATAAAAGCCCTCTTGCCCAGCCATTTTGGCTGGGCTTTTTTATTTGGGTATTAATATCTAGCCATTAAAAACGACACGAAAAGAAACTCTCTCACCGAGCCGATTACCATCAGCAACTACTCTCAATAAATGTTTTATGCTTAGAACTTACTTTTGGTGTACCTATTAGAAGACAAGGTAATAAGCCTTAATCAACCACCTTCGTTGCTGCGAACCTAGAAAAATCACGTAAATTACGCTTTTTTTAATAACATTCGGTAACTTCATTGTTATCTGTAGCCAAATGCAGACACTGCAACCACTGAAGCCCAAGCAAAGGCTTGGTTTTACTGCTCCTGCGCGGTTGGCCAGTTATTTGCTAAATGCTAAACAAGAGTGGCAGCATACCTCACTAGTAACACTCCGTATCTACAACGCCGACATTCAATCCAATAGACAAAAAACAGGATTAAGCATGAATAAATCAATAACACGTATTGCCAAAATGGATGATTGGTTTTTTGAAGTTAAAATGGTCAGAGCAATAAAATCAAAGAATTATGGAGACTCATACTCAGCCATTGCGCAACTGACCGCTAGTGGCGAACAGATGCATATAGACTCGCATTTATCCATTAAAGACGAAGAGCTTAGTAAGGAAGACTTCATGACAATTTATAAATTTTGTCAGTCTATGGGTATGAAAAGTATTACGTACGATAGAGTTAAGAATGGTTTTAGAACGTCAAAACAAGTCGATATTTCCGAGAACCAGCCAAACATTCGCTTAGTCAAATGATTGGGCGCTTCTAGCGATTAAAAAAGCGCTATGTATACACCAAACTTTGGTACAACCTATACACAGCGCTTAAAATCGAACACTGATTCAATACGTCACTATCCTAAGCGACGCATACTGAATAGATCATGAACAACATAAATATTTAACCAGACATCAGTTGTTTTAGGATTTAGTTGCATTCCAATACAACACAAACGACAACACACCAAACCCCAAAAAGCCTAAAGCTATTGGTGTAATGGTAGATTCAATAAAACTACCAACAAATAGTGCTGTAGGTACTGAAACTAAACTGCTTAGTGAGCCAATTATAGCTGCGCCTAGGCCTGCCATTTTTCCTAAAGGCTGCATCGCCATTGCATTAATGTTTCCGAACATAATTCCGATGCAGAAAAATGCACAAAACAGCACAGCTACAAACTGCAAAAAGGGAGGCACTCCCTGATGAACAAAACACAAAACCGTTAAGATACCCGAAAACAACAACCAACCTAACATCGCCCATGTACATAAGGTTCGCATACCTAATCGTATAACTAAGGTGCCGTTAATAAAGGAGGCAAATCCAATTGAAAAAGCCAATAAAGCAAAATACACAGGAAACAAATCACCTGTGTCGTAAACATGCTGAAATAAAGTTTGCGATGAACTGATATAAGCTAAAAAAGCGCCAAAAATGATACCCGACGAAAGGGTATAGAACATCACTAACTTATGGGTCAGAATAAATTTACTCGACTGCCATAATTGCAACCAACTAAATGGCAATCGCTTTTCTTTAGGTAATGTTTCTGGTTGTCGAATAAAAAACCATATTCCAGTTAATAAACCAAAAACTAGAAATGATGAAAAAATATACTGCCAAGAAAACCAAAATAAAATAGCTTGCCCAAAACTAGGGGCTAACATAGGAACAAGTATAAATACCATCATGATAAATGACATGACACGCGCCATGGCTTCACCTTCGTATTTATCTCTTATCACGGCTAAGGTTGCAATCCTTGGCCCTGACACACCAAAAGCTTGGATAACTCGGCCAATTAACATGAGTTCTAAGGATTCCGCATAAATGCAAACTAATGATCCAATTGCAAAAACAATCAAACCAGAGATGATTGCATAACGTCTTCCTTTGTCGTCAGATAATGGCCCGTAATAAAGTTGACCAAAGGCCATGCCGAAAAAAAATAAAGAAACGATTAAATGAGTCTGCCTGGGATCTGTAATATCTAGATCCACCCCAATTTGGGATAATGCAGGCAAAACTGCGTCGATACTCAAGGCAACTAAAGACGTCATCAATGCCATTAGCGCAACAAACTCAAACAAACCTATATCGGCCTTGATTTGATTGTTTGCTTTACTAGGATTGGAATTGCGATTGAGTGACATGTTTAAACCATTGAATTTTAGGGGTGAGGATTCTAGCACCGACCAATAATTGTGCTTAGAATTTTTAGCTAACTCTTGAAAGCGGGGCTTATATAAACAACAAATTGACTAAAGCTAAGTGCAATCTATCTTAGGTTCGCCTCCAAGGCCCAATCTCACAACCCGATTTTAAAGATGTTTGCTCAGGCACAATGAATGACCTATTGATAATTGAAAAGCAACCTACAGCTCTGTAGGTGCTGAATTGTCGGGGTTAGCTAAATCTTTCAAACGTCCATTGCGTAAACTATAAATCCAACTATGAATTCTTAGCCTTTGGCCGCGATTTTTTGCATCGCGAACAATATTCGTACGGCGAATATTTTCAGCTTGCTCCAAAACATTTAATTCACACATACGAGCCGATTTATCCTGGTCATTCAGCCCCTCTAATTCGTCGTTATATTTCACGACTAAATCTTTGATGTGTCCCAACCAATTGTCAATTAGGCCGAACTGTTGGTCGCCGAGAGCGGCTTCTACACCACCACATCCATAATGACCACATACAATAATATGTTTAACCTGAAGTACATCTACTGCATATTGTAATACCGACAAACAATTAAAGTCGGTATGCACAACAAGATTAGCTACATTTCTGTGTACAAAAATATCACCGGGTATTAAGCCTAGTAATTGATTAGCCGGCACCCGACTGTCTGAACAGCCAATCCACAAATATTCGGGTTTTTGTCGTTCTGATAAACGGTTAAAAAATTCTGGATCTGCCTCTTTTGTTGATTCAGACCAGATTTTATTATTCTCAAGTAGTTGTTTAATTTCGCTCATGAAACCTCACTTAGTTGTGGCGCAGTATAAAGTAACTATCGGCTACCACAAGTCCTACCTCAAAGTTGAATTAGTGATTAGTTAGATTCTAAAAGTCGAATTGAAATGGCCGCTGCAGACGTCCTGTTATCGACCCCAAGCTTTTTATAAATCTGCTCTAAGTGTTTATTCGCAGTGCGGGGGCTCATACTCAGTATCTGAGATATTTCCCAATTAGTTTTACCATAAGATACCCAATACAAAACTTCAGACTCACGTTTTGTGATAGACAGGTTTTGCTGCAAAACTAGCGGTGTTTTTTGTAGCTTATTTTCAACCACTTTGAGCATATGTTTGTCGTCCTGCTGGCGCTCGTACATAATTTCAAATGGGGTTTCAAAACAATTTACTTTTAGATTTTCTTTGGTGCTAGTCACTAGCCAATCTTGTATTAATTCGGCCAACGTCGCCCATGGGCTTCTATCTGTACCTGCAAAATCATCGATGATCTGATGAGCCTTAGGCGTCGCCCAAGATAAGCGTCCTTGATCACTGACACAAAACACTTTATTGCCTGCATGATCTAGCGCGTCTTGTGCACTCAGCGCTAGTTTAGCCGTTTGAATATGAGTTTTAATTCGTGCAATCACTTCATCGGGTGAAATTGGTTTAGTGACATAATCGATGCCTCCGGCTTCAAACCCTTTCACCACATCCTCTACTTCAGTCAATCCAGTCATAAATATAATAGGAGTGCTTGGCCGTTGCTGCTTTAGTTTGCGACACGTTTCAAAACCGTCCATTTCAGGCATGACCGCATCCATCAAGACGATGTCAGGCTCTATTTTTTCAGCAATAGCCAGCGCTTGTGCACCATTGAGGGCGACAAGTGCAGTAAATCCTTGATTATTGAGTGCCACATTCAACATGCCTAGGGACTCAGGAGAGTCGTCAACCACTAGCACCACATTGTTCATTTTATTATTCATCGCACAATTCTTCTAAATAGCCGATAATTTTGGGGAAATTGCACAGGGCAACGTATTCGTTTATCTGCGAGGTTACTTCCACTGGAAATTCATATAACCGGTGTAGTTCCGAAAATTTACTCTTGAAACCTGATAAATAACCAATCTCTGCCAATGAAATAAGGGTTTTGTATTGCTCCTTAGTCACTGAGGGATTGGATTGATTAGCGCTTGAAGTCTTTACAACTAAGACTTCTTCCGTCGAGGCATATTGCCATTGAATGTTAATCAACTCTCCAATTTTTCCTAAAAGAGCAATTAAATTAATAGGCTTGGCCATATAACCATTATGAAAATGCTCTTCGAGCATATGGTCGTCAATATCTCGGGCATTAGCCGAAACCATCAGAACCGGCATAACATATCCTTGATCTCTGACCTCCTTTACCATTTGCCAACCATCCATATCAGGCATTCTCACGTCTAAAATGATCAAGGAAACTTGGTTTTCAGTTAACATCTGCAACCCTTTTGCAGCATGCTCTGCTAACAATACTTCAAATCCTAGAGGCCTAAGTAAATCGGCAAGCAATTGTCGTTGCTGCGGGTCATCGTCAACCACCAATATTGTTTTTGTTTCTTCCAGATAACCAATGGCTTTAGCTTGCGTATACTCTGGTGCATTTTCGTTTTTGTTAAGTTCCACCAGCATTAATCTGAAATTAAAAGTTGAGCCTTGCCCTAGTGTACTTTTAAGGGTGATTTCGCCCCCCATCAACTCAGTTAATGAACGCGAGATGGTTAACCCCAACCCGGCGCCACCAATCGCTTGAGTGTGGGAGTTCCTAACTTGTTCAAAGGGCTTAAAAATAGACTCTCGGTCTTGTTCAGAAATACCAATTCCGGTATCGACGATACTAAAGTTGGCCACCTGATTGCGGTAACTAATTTTTAATGTCACTGAGCCCCGTTCAGTGTATTTAATAGCATTAGAAATTAGGTTGATTAATATCTGCCTAAAGCGTTGTTTATCAGTTGCAACATAGTCAGGCAGGTTGGAACAGGGCTGGTAAATAAATTCAATATTTTTCTGTGCGGCTTTCATTTGAAACATGTCAATTAACTGCTGCAGGATTGCCTTTAGGTTAACTTCGTCACGCTGCAGAGTTAACCTACCCGCTTCTATTTTTGAGATTTCCAATAACCCTTCAATTAAATCAGCCAGATGTTCACCGTTGCGTTTAACAATGGTTAAGGTCTCACGTTGCGTTTGCGAAAATGAGTCATCTTGACTAAGTAGCTGCGCGTATCCCAACATCACATTTAGCGGTGTTCTTAGTTCATGACTCAACCCAGCTAAATATCGACTTTTAGCTTCGTTTGCAGATTCTGCTTTGACTTTTGCATCTTGCAAAGCCATAGATGTTTTTTCATGAGCGCTACTTTCTTTAGACAACGCGTTAGCTAACGAACGAAGCTCCTTAAGAGCCGAGCGATTACCAATTCGCGCTAAAATAAACAACCAACTGACGATTCCAATAATGATCAACAACAAGAAAAAAATCTTGATTAAAGTGTTGGCGAATACTTGTTTAACTGCAACGTCATCTACTGGCACTTGCAGATAAATCAAAAATAGGAAACCCGCTCCAATGACACTTAAACTGAGCGTTAACCCAATAAACTGCGCCATTGGCGTAGTCATTATTCTCAGTAAATCAGTGGTCAAAAACCTTCGAAAAAAGTGTTGCGACTGGTTGGATAGTGTTCCTGCAGGTCGGCATTGGTCTCCGCAACGTACATCTAAGGAGCAACACAAAGAACAGATCGGTTTTTGATAAGCTGGGCAAAAAGCCATGTCTTCTTGGTCAAAGGTATTTTCACAAATATGACATTGAGTACTTTGAGTGATAGGCGCCTGTTGATTTTTGACCAAATAAAACTGACCTTTGGTTAAATAGCCTATCAATGGCACGGTTATAAAAGGCAAACCACATGCTATAAACGAGCCCAACGCCTTTGCGGTTTCACCATACCAACCAAAATGCGCGGTAAACCCAACAAAGGAGGCGATTAACATTGAACCAAAACCCACTGGGTTGATATCATACAAATTCGAACGTTTAAATTCGATATGACCTGGACTGATGCCTAGCGGCTTGTTAATCAACAAGTCAGCCGTTACCGAACTTAGCCATGCCAAAACAATCACTGAGTAAACCGATAGCATACTTTCGATAGTTTGGTATATGCCCAGCTCCATAAGTAGTAGTGCTATGGCAACATTAAACACCATCCACACTACTCGACCAGGGTGATTGCGGGTAACGCGGGAGAAAAAGTTAGACCAGGCTAACGAACCTGCGTAAGCGTTAGCTACATTAATTTTAAGTTGAGAAATCACCACAAACGAACAAGCGACTATTACTGCAATGGTTGGGTTGTCGAATACTAGGCTAAACGCCAGATTGTACATATTTGCGGGATCATCAGCTAAGTCTATCGGTACCCCCTGTGTTAAGGCAAAGTAGGCTAAGAATGAACCTAAGAATAATTTTAGTGCGCCAAAAATAATCCAGCCAGGCCCCGCCATTATTAACGCGGTCCACCAACGCCATAAACCTTTTTTGGGTTTTTCCGGTAGAAAGCGTAAAAAATCAACCTGCTCACCAATTTGCGCTACAAGTGACAACGACACAGCTGAAGCAGCGCCAAATAATAATAGATTAAAACCTTGTCCCTGCTCTCCGGCTAACCCTGTAAATCCCAACCATTGCTGTAAATCACTGTCAGGATGAGTAAATACAAAATACAAAGGAATGAGTTGCAGCACGATCCAAAAAGGTTGACTCCACACCTGAAAACGACTGATATACGCTATCCCATGAGTCACTAATGGCAACACCACTAAGGCGCTAACCACATATGCAATAGGTAAAGGCATGCCGAACAAAATTTGTAACGCCATAGACATAATGGCGGCTTCAAGGGCAAAAAAGATGAAAGTAAAAGAAGCATAGATCAATGAGGCAATAGTTGAACCAATGTACCCAAAACCAGCGCCACGGCTTAACAAATCGATATCTACACCATATTTTGCAGCGTAATAACTAATGGGCAGGCCGGTCAAGAACACCACAAAAATAACCGCAACAATCGCCCATGCTGAATTTACAAACCCAAAATTCAGGGTTATGGCGCCACCTATCGCCTCCAAAACCAAAAACGACACAATGCCCAATGCGGTATTGGCAATCCGTTCAGGGGACCAAATACGTGCTCTTTTAGCCGTAAAACGAAGCGCAAAGTCTTCCATCATCTCGTTTGCAACGAGCTTATTGTAAGTTCTTCGTGTAGCCAGAATTTTTTTATTGGATTGCATTCAAAAGCGCTTTCAATTTAAAACTGGTTACTGAAATAAACAGCGGACCTAGCATTCGAGTTGATTGAGTTTACACAATATTGGTGAAGACGAATATGCGTAGATTGACGTAGACGTATGTAATGTGGAGCATTTGGCTGTTGAATTCAGGTCGATAAATTACTAACTTGTTAGAGCCAAGCGTTTTTAAACCCTAGATTCAACGATTGGGTCAGCCGAAACAACAAAAGAGCAATATTCTATACTGATATTAGCTATGAAAATAGCAAGACTGCATTTGGCGCCGCCGGAGTGCCGATATTTGGTTGTGGTAAACTTTTTTTGCTACATATCAATACGAAATTTAGTTAATTGCAATAAAATAGTGACAGCAAAATTACTGCCGAACTCGCTAAAGACCCAATATTCCAATTTGTAAATTTGAGAGTGTAGTTTATCTGACCCATAAGGCGTGTGTAGCCAAACAAGTAGCGCTATATTTAATGAAACCGTAATAAAAAAACCAACTCGAAAACTTGTTTTTTTGGTTTTATGACGGAGTTTTTGCTGCCCAATAATTGCACCGGGCCAACCACCCAATAGATCAGAGAAATGCAGAGTGTTTTCAGGCACTCTCCACATTCCTTTCTGTGCCGCGCGTTTATCTTTGAAATATAGTAAAAAAGAAACAATACTGGCGAGCAGATAGACTAAGCCCACTATCGCTGGCGTATATCCAAACCAATAGGAATACGCCAAGCCAATGACCAATAGTAAAACAGGAACATACCGAATATTCATAATTATTCTTTATTAAACTAACAATATCAACATCACACATCTTCGCATTTTTACACGAAAAATTGCTACCTATCTAGCTGACTTTAATTGTACTCACATAGGAAAAGTTAATGCAACGGTAGAGACTTTACCTAGCTCTCTATTTTTAGGTAGCCAAAATGAAAAGGAGGTCCCAAATTTCGCGTATATGAAAGTCGGAATTGCAACGGCGTAAAAGCCAAGTGGGCGAAACCTATTGGTAGCGTATAAATCTCCTCCTAATAAATTTATAGCAAATTTTTAAAAAAACTACGTCATTTAACGTAGTCACTTGCGCGCTTTTACGCATATTCACTGTTGACCAAACCCGCAATACTTACTCCCGCTTTAAAAACCTTTTATTCAAGGTCATCACGCAAAAAAGATGGCCCATTTACAACCTTAAAACTAAAAATAAACGGAATGCACAAATGAAACTACACGCAAAATTTACCCGGATAGCTGCATCACTATTGCTATCAATCGGCACAATCAATGCTGTACAGGCTGAAATAACCGCTGACAAATTAAGCGTTAGCGGCTTTATTGATATGTCTTATTTGTCAGTTGAAGTTGACGGTGCTGGCTCATCACATGATTCAGGCATTGATCAAGTTGAACTCAATTTTGGTTATGATTTTGGCAACAAACTAACCGCCACCGTAGATGTTGAATATCAAAATGCAGCTGAAGGTGTGGATGTTGAGCAGGCTTTTATTTCATACGCTATATCTGACAATTTCAGTATCAAAGCCGGTCGTTTTTTAAGTTATACAGGTTGGGAAACAGAAGAGCCAACTGGCTTATTTCAATACTCAGGCACAGGTTACGCGCAGTACTTTTATGGTTACTACCAACAAGGTGTATCTGCGTTATATAGCGGTGAAAAATTTGCTGTGGCGGTATCAGTCGTAAACGATTTAGCTGGACCACAATCAACTGATACAGAGCACCCAGGGGTGGAAACTATGGTTGCCTTTATGCCAACCGAAAACGTCACTGTTAAAGGCTTTTACTCGGTAGATGGTGATACCACCATGATAAACACTTGGGCTGCCTACTCAAAGGATAGCTTGACCGTAGCAGTTGAGTATAACGCTTCTGAAGACACCGCTTTTGCCGGTAGTGAAGCCGATGGCTTCCTGTTGATGGCTAACTACGGTTTTGAAAATGGATTAGGACTAACAGCTCGTTATCACGACTATGAAGTTGAAGATGCCGCTGGTGCGTCGTTTGAAAAAGCCAGTGGTATTACTATCTCACCCAGTTTTTCAGTGAATGAAAACCTGTTAATGGTCTTTGAATACCGCATGGACGAAGTAAACGATGTAGATGTGGATTACTTAGCAGTTGAAGCTTTGATCACATTCTAAATAGCGCTTTATAAAACGTTACTTTTAACCATCTTTCTATAACACCAAGAATTTATAAATAGGAATCATAATGAAACTTAAAAAACTCATAGTTGCTAGCTCAATTATTGCTAGCAGTTTAGTCACACAACTATCAATCGCTGCAGACACCATCAAAGTAGGCGTATTGCATTCTTTATCGGGCACCATGGCCATCAGTGAAACCACACTGAAAGACACAGTGTTAATGATGATTGAAGAACAAAATAAAAAAGGCGGAGTGTTAGGCAAACAACTTGAAGCTGTGGTGGTTGATCCTGCTTCAAATTGGCCATTATTTGCAGAAAAGACCCGTGAATTATTAGCCAAAGACAAAGTCAATGTGATTTTTGGGTGCTGGACGTCTGTATCTCGTAAGTCGGCGTTGCCTGTGCTCGAAGAACTCAATGGATTATTGTTCTATCCAGTACAGTATGAAGGTGAAGAGTCGTCTAAGAACGTATTTTATACTGGCGCTGCTCCGAACCAACAAGCGATACCCGCAGTTGATTATTTGATGGATGATATAGGTGCCACTCGCTGGGTATTGGCCGGTACAGATTATGTTTATCCTCGAACCACCAATAAAATTCTTGAAGCTTATCTATTGGCCAAAGGTGTAAAAGCTGAAGATATCATGATCAACTACACACCATTTGGTCACTCTGATTGGCAGGGCATTGTCTCTGACATCAAAAAGTTTGGCTCGCAAGGTAAAAAAACCGCGGTAGTTTCTACTATCAATGGAGACGCCAACATTCCTTTTTACAAAGAGCTCGGCAACCAAGGGATTTCTGCTGAAGATATTCCGGTTGTAGCTTTCTCTGTAGGTGAAGAAGAATTGTCTGGTTTTGATACCAAACCTTTAGTCGGTCACTTAGCCGCTTGGAATTATTTCCAAAGTGTTGAATCTGATAGTAATGATGCCTTTATCGCGCAGTGGAAAAAATACATTGGCGATGAAAAGCGCGTCACAAATGACCCAATGGAAGCCACCTATATCGGCTTTGAAATGTGGGTTAAAGCTGTTGAAAAAGCCGGTACTACAGACGTCGACGCGGTTGAGCAAGCAATGATAGGTGTGGCAGTACCAAACTTAACGGGTGGCACGGCAGTAATGAATGCAAACCATCATCTATCTAAGCCTGTACTAATTGGTGAAATCCAAGAAGATGGACAATTCGAAGTGGTCTGGGAAACCCCTGATACTGTCATTGGTGATGCGTGGTCAGACTATTTACCTAGCTCTAAAAACCTTATCTCTGATTGGACCGCCCCGGTTAGCTGCGGCAACTTCGATGTTAAAACAGCGAAATGTTCGGGCCAAAACTTCTAAGTTTTATGTGTGAGGACGGCGACTGATGATTTTTTAACACAGTCCCTGGTTGTTCGACTTCTCGTTTTTCAGGGGAAGTCGAACTTTTTTTAGTTCATAGCAACACATAGCAAGGAACAGGTAATGCACCGAATATATTTATTATTGCTGCTGATGTTCATTTCAGGGCAAAGTGCGGCTTTGCAGGCTGACTCAGATACTCAATCTAATTCACAATTGAGTGATTTACTTAATCAGTTACCTAAAACAAAATTACGAAAAATGGCTCCGCTCATTGAGAAAATATCCGAGACTAAACAACCACAAACTCGGGCTATTTTACAATTTATGCTCGACGGCGAGCTATATTATTTAAGAGCCAACAAACAAGTTGTACATGCTCAGTCGACGGAAAATAATCTGTATGAATTAACCGATGTATTAAGCCAAGAATCACTTACCCCAGTCAAAAAGTCGCGACTGTCTAAAGTCAAAACAAACAACCGTTTACGCAGCACTTTGCGCAACATACTCGCCAAAATTGACTTAACTGACGATGATAAACAAATACGCCTACGAGCGGTACAGCAGTTACTTAGCTCTCCAAGCAAACAATCGGCGGCTACCATTACTGAGTTAATTGATGACGAAACAGACCAAGATGTGCGGGCGTTAATGGCAACTACCTTGGCCTTGCAACAACTAAAATCAGGTAGTTCTGATGAAAAACTGATAGCGCTAGAACAACTTAGCGGCTCATTAGAGCCTACGGTAAAAAATGAAATTGTGGGTTTGCTCGAAAATCTACCTAAAAAAGACTTAACTGCAGAGCAACAAATCCTCAGGAGCCAATTAACTAACGCATTAGACGAAATCGACAATAGAGCCAGCTTTTATAGCGCAATTGAAACTGTATTCTTTGGGCTTAGCCTAGGCTCAGTTTTACTATTGGCGGCCATTGGACTGGCCATTACTTTTGGGGTAATGGGGGTAATCAATATGGCCCACGGCGAAATGATCATGTTAGGCGCCTATACCACTTACGTGATTCAAATAGCCTTTCCCTCCATGATAGAGTATTCATTACTGATTGCCGTTCCTGCAGCGTTTTTGGTGTCCGGTTTTGTAGGGATCCTAATTGAGCGGGGCGTAATACGCTTTTTAAAAGGGCGACCTCTCGAAACTTTGTTGGCCACTTTTGGCATCAGCTTAGTTTTGCAACAACTAGTAAGAACCATATTTTCCCCTCTAAACCGTCAGGTGATTAGCCCTGAGTGGATGAGTGGCTCGTGGCAAATCAATCCTATTTTTTCACTCACTTATAACCGGTTATACATCATTTTGTTTTCCATTTTTGTATTTGTCTCTTTACTGATGATCCTTAAAAAAACGTCGCTTGGTTTACATGTGCGTGCAGTATCGCAAAACCGCGATATGGCCAGAGCGTTAAGTATCAAAAGTGATTGGGTAGATGCCATAACATTTGGCCTTGGCTCTGGCATTGCTGGAGTAGCTGGCGTGGTATTGAGTCAATTAACCAATGTAGGCCCTAATCTAGGTCAGGCCTATATTATCGATTCATTCTTGGTGGTGGTATTTGGTGGTGTCGGCAATTTGTGGGGCACATTGGTGGCAGCTATGTCGTTGGGCCTGACTAATAAGTTTCTAGAACCACTCACTGGCTCAGTACTGGCCAATATCATCGTATTAGTTGGTTTGGTGCTGTTTATTCAAAAACGCCCCAAAGGACTATTTCCACAAAAAGGGAGGTCGGCGGACTAATGAATACTTCTATTAATCAAGAAATTAATCGAAACAATCAACAACAGTCATTGTTTCGTAGTAGAGATCCTTTGCATCTAACAATTGGCCTGTTATTTATTACCACTATATTGGTGACCATAGGTAATTTAATCTTTGCCGAATCATCGGCTTTTCATGTAAGCGATTACACCGTCAGCCTATTAGGCAAGTATCTTTGTTACGCACTACTAGCATTGGCAGTGGATTTGGTTTGGGGGTATTGCGGTATTTTAAGCTTGGGACATGGCGCATTTTTCACTTTAGGCGGCTATGCCATGGGCATGTATTTAATGCGTCAAATTGGCGACCGCGGTGTTTATGGCAACCCTGATTTACCTGATTTTATGGTCTTTCTGAACTGGACCGAATTACCTTGGTTTTGGGCGGGCTCCGACAGCGTTATATGGATGATTTGCATGGTGTTTTTGGGGCCAGGGTTATTAGCTTTTATTTTTGGTAGTTTAGCGTTTCGTTCACGTGTGAGCGGGGTGTACTTATCAATCATGACCCAAGCAATGACCTACGCCTTAATGTTAGCTTTTTTCCGCAACGAAATGGGATTTGGGGGTAACAATGGATTAACTGATTTTAAGGAAATTTTTGGTTTCTCATTGCAGTCTCCCAGCACCAAGTTAGGGCTGTTTATTGCCACAGCGATTGCCTTAGCACTAGCTTATTGTGCCTGCCACTTTATCGTTAAATCCAAAATGGGCAGGGTTGTCACTGCGATTCGCGACTCTGAAAGCCGCGTAAGATTTGTAGGTTACAAACCCGAGCATTACAAAGTCTGGATATTTGTAGTTTCTGCGATGTTAGCGGGTCTTGCCGGGGCTTTGTATGTACCGCAAGTAGGCATTATTAATCCCGGTGAGTTTTCACCATTGAATTCAATCGAAATGGTGATTTGGGTTGCGGTAGGTGGAAGAAACTCCCTATACGGTGCGATCATTGGAGCGATTATTGTCAGCTACGCCAAAACACGTTTTACCGCCATCATGCCCGAAGCTTGGCTATTTGCCTTGGGTGGGTTGTTTGTATTGGTCACACTACTTTTACCTAAAGGCATCGCAGGATTGCTCCCCAGTATTAAACAAAAATTTGCTAAAACAGCTGATTCAGTGGAGGCAAAATCATGACTGCCAATAAAGCAGGGTCGCCCCTGACGGCCCATGAAAACATTGTGCCTGATACGCGCCATGGGGTGATTTTATATGTGGAAGACGTCAACCTGAGTTTTGATGGTTTTAAGGCATTAAATAACCTCAACCTTTATATTAATGATGGTGAATTGCGCTGTTTGATCGGCGCAAATGGTGCAGGCAAAACAACCTTAATGGATGTTATCACCGGTAAAATCCGCCCCGATACTGGCAAGGTAAATTTTGGACAACAAATCGATTTATTACAGCTCGACGAATCAGAAATTGCGCGGGCGGGTATCGGACGAAAATTTCAAAAACCCACTGTTTTTGAAGAGCTGTCAGTATTTGAAAATATTGAATTGAGCCTTAAAGGTGACAAAGGTATTTGGACCGCGTTATTTCACAAATTAAGTGGCGAACAAAAAGACCGCATCGGCGAAATTTTACACACGATTGGCTTAATCCAGGAATGCCATTACCCAGCAGGAAGGTTGTCTCATGGACAAAAACAATGGCTCGAAATTGGCATGTTGCTCGCCGCCCAGCCGAGAGTATTGTTGGTAGACGAACCGGTAGCAGGTATGACAGGGCAAGAAACCGAACGTACCGCAGAATTGCTCACCTCTTTGGCAGGCGAACATTCGGTTGTGGTAGTCGAACACGATATGGCTTTTGTGCGTTCAATTGCCAGGAAAGTGTCAGTTTTACACCAAGGCTCGGTATTAGCGGAAGGCACAATGTCTGAAATTCAAGCCAACCCTGATGTAATCCGTGTGTATTTAGGTGAGGAGCAAGGTTAATATGATCACATTAAGCGCAGTCAATCAAAAGTACGGTGGCACCCAGATTTTATGGGACTTGGACTTAGCCATAAAACCTGGCTCTCGCACCAGCATTATGGGCCGTAATGGGGTCGGAAAAACCACTTTGTTAAAAACCATTATGGGTTTACTACCTATAAGTTCGGGACAACTCACTTTTGGTGACAGGGATATCAGCAACAGTTCAGTTGAATTACGCCCAGACATTGGTATAGGCTATGTACCTCAAGGACGGCATATTTTTCCGCAGTTAACTGTCGAAGAAAACCTAACTGTCAGTTTAAATTGCAAGCGACAAACCAGCAAAACCATACCAGAACACATATTTGAGCTATTTCCCGTATTAAAGGAAATGTTACATAGGCGTGGCGGTGATTTGTCAGGTGGTCAGCAACAGCAACTCGCCATTGGTCGAGCTTTGGTGCTCAATCCAGATGTGCTGATATTGGATGAACCAAATGAAGGCATTCAACCCAATATCGTGCAATTAATCCGTGATGTGTTACTTAAATTGAACAAAGAACAAGGCATGACCATTATTTTGGTCGAACAAAAATTGCCTTTTGCCCGAGCAGTGGGTGAAGAATTTGTACTGATGGAAAAAGGCCAAGTCATATCGTCTGGCCCTATGGCGGGGTTAACAGATGAGCTTGTAGGTCAATATTTAGCCGTTTAACACAGCGCTTTGTGGATAACAAAATAGCAAAGCGCACTCACTTAGGTATGCGATGACCGAAGCAGCAATAGAAATAGTAAAAAGTCAGTGGATAGCCAGTTTAGAATTACAATTGGGTCATTCATCTTACGGAACCCAACTGACCAAAACCAAACGTAGTGGGCCACTTACGATTCAAAAAGCCTTTTATCCAGAAGGTAGAGACTGTGCCCACTTGTATTTGTTACATCC
Organism: Paraglaciecola sp.; assembly: GCF_039964565.1. Lineage (GTDB taxonomy): Bacteria > Pseudomonadota > Gammaproteobacteria > Enterobacterales > Alteromonadaceae > Paraglaciecola. Next base: position 117,376 of record NZ_JBDVXF010000044.1, on the reverse strand, counting down.
ACCAGCGGGCATAGTCTCTGGTGACGAATTGCATGTGAAAATTGATGTAAAACAAGGTGCCCACACCTTAGTCACCACTCCTGGAGCCAACCGTTTTTATCGCGCACGCACAGACTTAGCAATAGGGGATCCTAAACAAACTCAAGTTACCCAAATCAACTTAGATGCTAGGGCTAAATGTGAACATTTTCCCCTCGAAACCTTAGTGTATAACCAAGCCAATGGTGTCAATAATATTGAGGTAAAATTACACAATTCCAGTGTTTATTGTGGTTGGGACATGACTTGTTTAGGGCTGCCTAGTTCCAATGAAAATTTTACTGCCGGGCGTTTTGCACAGCTTAATACTCTATACTGTGACGACATTCTGATTTACCACGATAAAGTACTTATTGAACCACAGAGCAACATTCAGCACCACGCCGCTGGGTTGGCTGGTAATTCAGTATTTGGCACATTTTTAGCTTATGCTCCAAGTGAACAAGTTAGTAATGAACAAAGATCACAATTAATTGCGCAACTTAGGGAAATGGTTACTGAAAATAACGCCAACACTTTGATTAGTATTACCGATATTAGACAACTCTTAGTGATACGTTATTTAGGGCAGCAAGCCCATCAGTGCAAGAGTTTATTTATTGAACTTTGGAAACTAATACGGCCTTTATATATCGAAAAACAAGGCGTACAACCCAGAATTTGGTTCACCTAAACATTCAGGTCTTTCGGACCTAAGTCACAAATGTAGAGATAAAGATGGATTTATTACCAAGAGAAAAAGACAAGCTGCTGTTGTTTACCGCAGCATTATTAGCCGAACGTCGTCTGAAACGCGGGGTAAAGCTTAATTATCCTGAAGCGATGGCCTATATTTCTATGGAAATCATGGAAGGCGCACGAGATGGTAAAACAGTGGCAGAAATGATGGACTATGGACGAACCTTGTTATCGCGAGACCAAGTGATGGAAGGTATTGCAGAACTTATCAAAGAAGTCCAAGTGGAAGCAACTTTCCCCGACGGTACAAAATTAGTCACAGTCCACAACCCCATTGTTTAGAAACATAGCAAAAAGAGAACGCAAAACATGATCCTAGGCGAAATAAAAACAGACGCGGGCGAGCGGACACTTAATGTTGGCCGCAAAAAAATAGCCATCACTGTTGCCAATTCGGGTGACAGACCCATTCAAGTGGGCTCACATTATCATTTTTACGAAACCAACGCTGCACTAAGCTTTGATCGTGAAAAAAGCAAAGGATATCGACTCGATATTACTTCTGGTACCGCGGTACGTTTTGAGCCTGGTCAAGAGCGCGAAGTGACCTTAGTGCCGTTTGCTGGAAAACGCCATGTGTATGGATTTAGAGCCTTAATACAAGGAGCATTATAGTTATGGCGAGTATAAATAAACATGCCTATGCACATATGTTTGGGCCCACAGTAGGCGACCGAGTACGCTTAGCTGACACTGATTTATGGCTAGAGGTAGAACAAGACGCCACTACTTACGGCGAAGAAGTGAAATTTGGTGGCGGTAAAGTAATACGTGACGGTATGGGTCAAAGCCAAGCTTCATATAAAGACACACCTGATTTGGTGATCACCAATGCTCTAATTGTTGACCACTGGGGCATAGTTAAAGCCGATGTAGGTATTAAAGATGGTCGCATTGCCATCATAGGTAAGGCTGGCAATCCCGATATTCAAGACAACATTGATATCGAGGTAGGTCCCGGCACTGAAGTCATTGCCGGTGAAGGTCAAATACTCACCGCTGGCGGGATTGACGCGCATATTCACTTTATTTGTCCGCAACAAATAGACGAAGCCTTAATGTCTGGTGTCACCACTATGATAGGTGGAGGCACTGGCCCTGCAACGGGTACCAATGCCACAACCTGTACACCGGGGCCGTGGAACATTCACAAAATGCTGCAATCAACCAACGATTTCCCAATGAACTTTGGTTTTTTAGGCAAAGGCAACGCCAGTCTGCCCTTAGCGTTAGAAGAACAAATTGAAGCGGGTGTATGTGGTCTAAAACTTCATGAAGACTGGGGCACCACACCCGCCGCCATAGACAACTGCTTATCGGTCGCTGAAAAGTACGATGTACAAATCGCGATTCACACCGACACCCTAAATGAATCAGGGTTTGTTGAAGACACTATAGGTGCATTTAAAGGCCGCACCATTCACACTTACCATACAGAAGGTGCTGGTGGGGGGCATTCGCCAGACATTATTCGCGCCTGTGGCGAGTCTAATGTATTACCATCGTCTACTAATCCAACTCGCCCATACACCATCAATACTATTGATGAACACTTAGATATGTTGATGGTATGCCACCATTTAGATCCATCTATTCCTGAAGACATTGCCTTTGCAGACTCACGTATTCGTAAAGAGAGTATTGCCGCCGAAGATATCATGCATGACTTAGGCGCCATTAGTATGATTGCTTCTGACTCACAAGCCATGGGCCGAGTAGGCGAAATGATTACTCGAACCTGGCAAACTGCTCACAAAATGAAGCAACAACGTGGGCCATTAGCACCCGATACTGAGCGAAATGATAACTTTAGGATAAAACGCTATATCGCCAAATACACTATCAACCCAGCTATCAGCCATGGTATTAGCCATGAAGTGGGTTCAATTGAAGTCGGTAAGTTAGCCGATTTGGTTTTATGGAAACCTGCGTTTTTTGGCATTAAGCCCTCGATGATCATTAAATCAGGTTTTATTGCAGCTGCGCCTATGGGTGATGCCAATGCCTCCATTCCTACACCACAACCGGTTTATTACCGCCCAATGTTCGGATCTTTTGGTTCGGCATCAGCCAAAACATCAATGACCTTTATGTCAAAGGCTTCAATTGAATTAGGTGTGCCTGAAAAAGTGGGTATGACACGTATGGTAGGTGAATGTAAAAATACCCGAAATATTGGCAAAGACGACATGATCCACAACAACTGGCAACCAGAGATTGAAGTCGATGCACAAACCTATGAAGTACGGGCCAACGGTGAACTACTCACCTGTGAGCCTGCCACCGAGTTACCCTTAGCACAGCGTTATTGTTTATTTTAGGAAACCCAATTAGATATGTTGCAAGCATTTGAACGCCTTTCCCATAGTCACGATCCCATTGACGATTCAGTGACTTTGGATCACGACACCCGGAAAAAGGCACGCATCAAAATCACCACTGATCAAGGGCAAGAGTTAGGCATTTTTATGCAACGTGGTCACCCTTTATTAGTGGGTGAAGTACTCGAAACCGAGTGTGGTTTACTCATTGAAGTTAAAGGCAAAGCAGAACCCGTTTCTACCGCTGTCACTAGCGATTGGATGGACTTTAGCCGCGTTTGTTATCATTTAGGTAATCGCCATACAACTCTGCAAATTGGCGAATTATGGGTGCGTTTTAAGCCTGACCATGTGTTGGAAGAGTTAGCAGAAAACTACGGCTTAACAATTGACCGAACTCCAGCAATATTTGAACCGGAGAACGGCGCATATGGAAACCAAGGTCATGGGCACAGTCATTCCCATTCACATGACTAAAAACCAAATGAGTCAAAATCCATTGGGGCTTAACAGATTGCTGCAACTGTGCAGTGCTAACCTACCTGTAGGCGGTTTTTCATTTTCTCAAGGTTTGGAGTATGCGGTGGAAATGGGTTGGGTTAACGACGCTGTATCAACCAAGGAATGGATCGGTTTTAATTTAGCGCATTCCATAACAAATACTGACTTAGCGCTGTTAAATCGCTTACAAAAAACGTTAACTGAGAATAACTTTGCTAGTTTCATTAAATGGAACCAACACGCCTTAGCTTGTCGTGAAAGTAACGAATTATACCTAGCCGATGTCGCAATGGGCAAAGCGTTAATGCGCTTACTCAACGATATTCAAGGTATAGATAGTCAGCACTACAGTACATTAATCAAAGAAAAACAAATCAGCTTTGTCAGCGCCTTTACTTTAGCAGGGTATTTATTTGGCCTTGAACTGACGAGCATACAAAGTGGGTTTTGTTGGGCTTTTATTGATAACCAAGTAGCAGCAGCAACAAAATTGGTGCCATTAGGGCAAACCCAAGGACAAAACTTACTGTTTGAACTAAGCGAACAAGTTGAACAGGCTATTGAACAGGCCAATCAGATAAATGATGATAATATTGGTTCTAGCTTACCGCGCCTAGCCATGGCTAGCGCTTGGCACGAAACCCAGTACACACGTTTATTTCGGTCCTAAACAACAAGCCAAGCATAACTAAGAGATTTAACGTAAAAATTTAATTAACAAAGAAGTGAGTAATGAGCAAAAATAAACAAATTTTACGCATAGGCGTTGGCGGTCCAGTAGGATCAGGAAAAACCGCGTTATTACGCATGTTATGCCTTGAATTACGTGAAAAATATGACATGGCAGTAGTCACCAACGACATATATACCCGCGAAGACGCGGAGTTTTTAACTCGCAATGATGCGTTATCAGCTGACCGAATTTTAGGGGTGGAAACCGGTGGCTGCCCGCACACTGCTATTCGCGAAGATGCCTCTATGAATTTAGCGGCCATCGATGATTTACAAGAACGTCACCCTAACTTGGATTTTGTATTGGTTGAAAGTGGAGGGGATAACCTCAGCGCTACTTTTAGCCCAGAATTATCGGACTTGACCCTATATGTAATAGATGTGTCTGCCGGTGATAAAATCCCTCGAAAAGGCGGCCCAGGTATTACCAAGTCTGATTTATTAATCATCAATAAAATCGATGTGGCAGACTTAGTCGGTGCTTCGTTAGAAGTCATGGACAGAGACACCAAAAAAATGCGCGGTGACAAACCTTTTGTTTTTAGTAATATGAAAACCAAGCAAGGTTTAGACGAGATTATTCAATTTATTGAAAAAGAAGGCATGTTACAGCTGTAACACTTGGCTTCATTAACCGAATTATCAATTAACTATTTTAAGGAATCACCATGAAATACCTACTCACACTGCTATGTTTATTGGTAACTAGTAGTGCCTTTGCACACCAAGATCATGCCCTTGGCGAAAGCCTTCACTTTGCCTATCACGTCGCTTTTTGGAGCTTATGTGCGTTAGTGGCTTATAAAGGTTTTGTGTGGTTTAAAGCAAGAAAGAACCGCAAACAACAATAAACCTAATCAAAACTAGCGAGTTTGAGAATAGAATTCGCTAGTTTAGAAGGGAGTAGAGCAAGGTCGATTATCAGCCCTATTCTTTGGATCTATTTTTTTCACTGACTCGAGCCACCTCGGAATTCCAGTATGGGGGTTAGCTCTTGGAATTTTCGCCATGGAGCAATTGATCAAGTTCTGCCAATTCTCTGCTAAATCTCGATTTACGTCTTGCCGCCCACACCCATAGACAAGGCAAAACAATGGCATCAAAAATGACCGTAAACACTATTTTGTCCTTTAACTTTTCAGGAGGATAAACCTGAAAATAATATAAACAGACATATAAAAGTACACTTAAGATCACCACAAGCCACACGGACTGCAAACTAAAATGAGCGATTTTAATGTTGTTTTGAATTTGCTTTTGTAGCTGTTGAATGTGCTGCTCTGTAGAGGAGTTTGACCAACCTAAAGAAAAACGTCGCAACCATGTGATATAAACCACCATTGCCACTCCAACAAGCGCCAAAACAATTAACATTGAGGTAGTAAAACTATCTAATTTTTCTGCCTTAAACCATATGATGCCAAAAGGAATCGCTAAACTTAAAAAATCCAACAATACATAAAAGCGCTGCTTTAATTTAACCTTGCGCCATTTTTTGGTGACCTTTAGCAAATCAGCTTGTTCAACCTTTTGCTTTTGCCACAATTGGCTCAATGCGTCTTGACCCTCAGACATACTAAATGCTCTCCATTAACACTTTTCTCGCACGGTTAAGTATTACCCCGGCGTTTGAGTTACTGATCCCGCAGGCATCAGCAATTTCATGGTAGCTAAGCCCTTCCATCGACATTGTAATGACTTGTCTGGTTTGAATTGGCATGTTGCGAATGATTTTCAGCATACTTTGTATTTGTTGCTGCTGCCCTAATTGTTCGTCTGTTGTAGTTTGAAGATTAGGCTCAGGAGCCTCCACCTCACAATAACTGTCGTTTCGCGGCAGCTTTGCGTGATAGGCAACATGAGTAATGGCTTTATTGTGTGCAACGCGCAGCACATAGGTTTTCACACTACTGTCACCTTTAAATTTTTGCAGCGCTTGCCACACCGCCAAGGTAATTTCTTGCAGTAATTCTTGACGTAAATGAAAGTTAGCTTCATAAGTCGCCGCCACCCGGCCCAATAAGGCACTATGCGCTTGTAAAATTTGACTAAAGTCTGTGCTCAAGTGGCTCAGTCTTCCTTAAAAAACGAATAAAATATTAGGTTTAATGACTTAGTCTTTAAATAAATAAAGTTATTACAACTATCCGAAAATAAATCCTAAATGCACTGAGGTTTAAACGCTGGACTATGAATTTAATCAAAATTCACTCAACGCTGATTGGATTCAGGTTTAAGAAATGGTACGGGCAATTTCCCCATAGCGATTGCGTTACCTATCAAGACAATACCCACCCCAATAAAAGCTTCTAAATGCCACTGGTAGCCTTCGAACCAAGTCGATAGTAGCAGCGCAATAATTGGATAAACCAATACCACATACGCAGCTTTGTCCGAGCCCATTTGTTTAACCAATTGCATATAACTACCAAAGGCTAAAACCGATCCAAATACAGACAAATAAAACATCGAATAGTAGTAGTTGGGATTAGTTGGCAAATTAAACTCAGCACCATTGAACATAGCGGCACTGAAAATAAATATCACCCCGTAACTCATCGCCCAAAAGTTCATTTGAATAACCGGTGTACCATGATCAAGGATACGTTCTGAAATCACGTTTCCAAGAGAGGCAAAAAAGAAGGAACTAAGAGCGAGACCAATACCTAACAACAAATATTGATTAGCGCTGACTTTGGCGAATTCAGGTAAAAAGATAAGTCCAATGCCAAACATACCGAGCGTCGCCCCAAACATAACTTCTTTACGGATTGGCTTTTTTAACAACACCCGTCGCAATAACACGTTGATATACACCATTCCGGAGCTCATTAAGGCCACAATCGCGCTGATAATATACTGTTGGCTTTGATACAAAAGTGTGTAATCAAGGGTATAAAGGCATAAACCCACACCGGCCATTTTGAAGTGGATATGCCTAGGTAGGCTCAGTGATAACTTTTTAACTTTACAGTAGCCAAACAGAATCGCCGCAGCGATAAAAAAACGATAAGCCACAGAAAGAGTAGGGTCGACTTCACCAAACTGATAAGTAATAGCCAGCCAAGTCGATCCCCAAATAAGTACGACGACCGAAAATAGAACAGGGTTAGACAATATTTTATTGCTCTTATTGAAAGGATATACTGGGGCTTAGTTTACCCAGTAAATAACAATAAGTGACTGTCTAATGAAAAAAATATTGCTGTCTGTTGTCATTCTCATACTAGTCTTAGTGGCTATTTTAGTTTATCGCGCCAATAGTGTGTTTGAAAATAACCAATACCAAGTCAGTGAATCGTTAACTCCTATCACGTTAAATGAAAGCGCTGCGCTAGACAGGTTTAGTAAAGCATTACAAATTCCTACTATATCTTATGATGATAAAAGCAGGTTGGACATAGCCGCTTTTGAGGCATTTCACCAACATTTAAAGCAATCTTTCCCTTTGGTGCATCAGAAAACTAAGCTTATTGAGTTTAAAGATTTCAGTATGGTTTTTCACCTGAAAGGCCAAAATTCACAACTTAAACCCGCACTATTTATGGGACATATGGATGTAGTGCCGGTTGATGAACAAACCAAAGACCAATGGCAACAACCGCCTTTTAGCGGAAATATAGTAGACGGGGTGATTTGGGGTAGAGGAGCAATTGACGACAAGGTCAGTGTGCTGGCATTGATGGAATCCCTTGAGTGGTACCTAAGACAAAACAATATTCCACAAAGAGATATCTATTTTTCCTTTGGACACGATGAAGAAACGGGAGGTGAAGGCGCAATCGCCATAGCAAAATATTTTGCAGAGCAAAACATCCAGTTTGAATTTATTTTGGATGAAGGTGGTGTCATTACCGATGGTGTTATTCCTGGACCCACTCAACCCGTAGCCCTTGTCGGGGTCGCAGAAAAAGGCTTTGTCAACTTTAGACTTACAGTTAAAGGTGAAGGTGGACATTCGTCTCAACCACCGGCCCATACTGCAGCAGGTATATTAGCCAGCGCCATAGTTAATGTTGAAAACAATCCTTTTGATGCTCGAACAGAATTTTTTAATTTGATGTTCGATAACATAGGTTATTCAATGCCGATTTCACAAAGATTACCTTTAGCTAACCTTTGGTTACTTGAACCCGTTGTTCTTAGCACATTGCTTGAAAGTCCTACTTCAGCAGCCAGTGTTCGTACCACAACAGCTGTGACCATGTTACAAGGCAGCACTAAATCCAACGTATTGCCGACTATTGCTAGTGCGGTAGTAAATTTCAGAATTTTACCCGGTGATACTATCGCTGGTGTTCAAACACATCTTGAACGAGTTATTGACGACCCCAGAGTCACGCTTTCTGCAGAGTTGGCTAATGAAGCCTCTGCAGTATCCCCTACAGATAACATTGGATTTAAGCTAATCGAGAGCTCAATCAGGCGTTTGGATGACAATGTACTAGTCACGCCCTATTTAGTTTTAGGTGCAACAGATTCACGACACTTTCAAGACTTATCTACGAATATTTATCGATTTATGATGGTTTCACTGAATCCAGAAACTTTAAAACAATTTCACGGACTCAACGAACAAATAGCAGTTAAGGACTATCTCAACGCAATACAATTCTATTATGCAATGTTAGAACAAACAGCCAGTGGTGAAAGCACCGTGAATTAACCGTGAATTAACCGGGAAAACCGGCACATTTATGCGCTTGTTTACCTGTATCATACCAAGTCGCTCGTTCAGCCCAAAAGATATTGTCGTTGGGTTGAATGTTCGGCTCCGCGTCTAAACTTCCTGCTGGTACAATTAAGGTTTTGCCATTCTTAGTCACAAATGGCAGCCCAGAGCCGCACTCAGTGCAAAACACTACGCTAAAATCACGCTCTGGATAACTAAATTGTTTTTTATGGCTTTCTCCACCGGTCCACTTTATAGCGTCGGGACAAGTAAATAAATTAGCTGCATGAGCGGATCCAGTAATTTTTCGACATTGTTCGCAATGACAAAAATAAAAGCGCTTAAAGTCATTGGTAACTTCATAGGTGACTGCGCCACACAAACAGCCCCCAGTTAGTTTTTGAGTACCTACACTAGCCATAAAAATACCTTTTGTAACCTGATGACATCAAGACACTATGTTAATACCAATCCGTATTGATAACTACCCACTCAGAATGCCGCAGCAGTGTGCGCAAAACCTATAAATTTGAATAACAAAACTTAGTCTCTATAAAAACCTGAAATGTGTCCTCAAGATTTTAACCTCACCAATTGGTGAGGTTTTTTTGGCTGATATATTTTTATTTAATGAGCTGTCGAACAACGGATTATCGGTCGATGTAACGTCTATCAAAAAGAAACTTAAATTCGCACTTCGCCGTCACCCATCACAATAAATTTTTCAGTTGTAAGTGATTCGGCTCCCATAGGGCCATAAGCGTGCAACTTACTAGTAGAAATACCAATTTCAGCACCTAAACCTAATTGGCCACCATCTGAAAAACGTGATGATGCGTTAGCCATCACTACCGCAGAATTAATACGGCGAATAAAAGCTTGGGTTTTAGAATAGTCTTGGCTAACAATCACTTCTGTATGCCCAGAACTGTATTCTTCGATATGTGCTATTGCTTGTTCGAAGTCATCAACAACTCTTACTGCAATTTCCATCGCCAAATATTCAGCATGCCAATCATCTTCAGTGGCAGGCTGCGCACCACTAAAATAACCGATACTATTTTCGCAAGCATGTACTAGTGTATTGTGCTCTGCCAACATTGCCGCCGCCTTGGGTAAAAACGATGCGGCAATGTCTTTATGTACCACTAAGGTTTCGAGTGAATTACACACACCAGTGCGTTGCGTTTTGCCGTTCTTGAGAATGTCTAAGCCTTTATCCTGATCTGCAGCACTGTCAACATACAAATGGCACACACCTTTATAATGTTGAATAACAGGAATACGGCTGTTTTGTGACACAAAACGAATTAAACCTTCGCCACCTCGCGGGATAATCAGGTCGATTGATTCATTAAGTGTCATTAACTCGTTCATCACGGCGCGGTCTGGATCAGGCACAACGACCACAGCTGCTGGATCTAATTGTTGTTTCGCCAAAGCGCTTTTTATACATTCGGCCAAGGCTAAATTCGAGTGAATCGCTTCCTTGCCGCCACGCAATACTACTGCATTTCCCGCCTTTAAACATAAGGCAGCAGCATCAATAGTCACATTAGGTCGAGACTCATAAATCATCGCAATCACGCCTAAAGGAATGCGCATTTTTCCTACTTGGATACCGCTAGGCATACGTTCAATTTTAGAAATTGACCCTACAGGGTCAGCCTGACCTGCAATTTCAATTACAGCCTTAGCAATATCTTGAATACGTTTAGGATCTAAACCTAAACGATCTAACATGGCAGCATCTAAGCCGTTTTCTTGGCCAGCCATTAGGTCTTTTTTGTTGGCGGCTAAAATAGCCGGGGTGTTATCCACCAATGCTTCAGCAATATTGCTTAATAATTGATTTTTTTGTCCAGCGGTTAAACTAGCAATTTGACGCGCTGCTTTTTTTGCTTGCTGGGCAGCACTGCTAATAGAGAAACTCATATTGGTATGTCCCTTGTCTAAAAAATTGATTCATTGCGGCTCAAAGCAACACTAAGTCATCACGATGTATCGCGACTTCGCCAAGAGTGTAACCTAAAGTGGTTTCGATCTTTTGGCTCTTCAAACCCTTTATTATGTTTAAATCTGTGCCGCTATACAGTGCAATACCTTTAGCGATGATGTGGGTTTTGTAGCTAATGTTAACCGCTTCACCAGACATGAATTGACCACTCACCTTAATAATACCAGAGGGCAACAATGACGCGCCGTTTTCTAATAAAGCCTGTTGCGCACCTAGGTCAATTTCAATGGAACCTTTGGTTTTTAGGGTGTGCCTTAACCAAGTATCACGGGCGTTATCCAGAGTTTGATTTGGCTTGAACAAGGTGCCGGGTGAATGTCCCTTTGCCAAGTCTTCAAATACGGCTGGATCGCGGCCATTGACAATCAATGTTTGAATACCAGAATCCACACATTTTTGCGCTGCTTGTAATTTGGTTTGCATGCCCCCGGTGCCCACATCGCTACCCGCTCCACCTGCTAACTGGTAGATACTTTCGTCAATAGTGTTCACTTCTGGGATTAACTTTGCGTCTGGATTTTTTCTTGGATCTGCATTGTATAAACCATTAATATCAGAGCATATTATTAGCGTATCGGCTTCTGCAACCAGTGCCGTGTATGCCGCCAAATTATCATTGTCTCCTACCTTTAGTTCATTGATGGCTACAGTGTCGTTTTCGTTTACTATAGGTAACGCATTATTTTTCAATAATTCTCGCAGGGTATTTTTGATATTGACGTAACGAGTACGATTATGTAAATCATCTGATGTAAGTAATATTTGCGCACAATCAAAATCAAATAGGCTAGCCCAATTGGCCATCATTTGTGTTTGTCCAATTGCTGCCATTGCTTGCTTTTCTACGATAGAAGGATGGTGTTTAAACGCAATTTTTCCCTTACCTGCCGCTACGCTGCCAGAAGAAACCAAAATCACTTCTTTACCTCGTTTGCGACTGTCATTAATAAATTCGGCGATCGGCCTAAGGTATTCCTGACTACACTGATTATTATTAGGTGCAATCAAACTACTACCGACTTTAATTACTGCTCGTTTCCAATTGACCTTGAACATATTTTACCTCGCGCACTTATGCGATTAGAGTACGATAAAAACCAGCAGAAACAAGCCATTGTAGTTATAAGCTATGATCTAAAAATTGTCGGCTCACGAACTAATTATTCTAAAAAAGGTCACAATAAATGCAAAAAATAAATGGATTGCAGCTGTTAGGGCTTACTTATAGAAAGAATTCTCTAAAAATTTGTAATAAAATGGGGAGCGGTAAAAAAATGCTCATATCAAAGAAAGCTAAAAATTGCCGCGCAGATCACCTTTAACGACCACCAGGGAATAAAATGTTTAATAAACTCATCACCATAGCAGTGCTGTCGTTTACGACTATTGGCGCTGCAAATGCATCAATTAACCAAACTAAAGGCGACTTTGAAGATAAATTTCGTCAATTAGAAGAGTCACTTCCTACCCCTAACGTCTACCGCAACGCAGCAGGTGAACCAGGGCATGAATATTGGCAACAACAAGTTGATTACAAAATAAAAGCGAAGTTAGACGAAAAGAAACGTCGAATTACTGCTAGCCAAGACATTACTTACCACAATAATTCTCCAGATACTCTTAAATATCTATGGGTACAGTTGGATCAGAATAAGTTTCGCAATGATTCAATGTCTGCAATGACAACCACCTTTGGTGGTATAGGTAACCGAGGCCCGGCAACATCAACAGCGTCTGCTAGCAAACCTGCACAACTTAGTTTAGGCGCGTTACGTCGCCAACAATTTACTGACGACAATGTTTTAGGTTATGACATTCAAGCAGTAAAAGACAGTAAAGGTAAGACGCTTAAACACACTATTGTGGGTACCAATATGCGTGTCGATTTGCCGGTACACCTTAAGCCAGGCAAAAAAGTTGAATTCTCAATCAACTTTGCTTTCAATATTGTGGAAGAAGATGCGGTTTCGGCTCGTTCGGGCTACGAACACTTCCCCGATGATGAGCGCGAAGGCGGTAATGATATATTTTTGCTTGCGCAGTGGTTCCCACGTTTACATGCCTACACAGATTATGAAGCTTGGACTAACAAAGAGTTTATTGGTCGTGGCGAGTTTACTTTGGAGTTCGGTAACTACGATGTTGAATTAACAGTACCTGCTGATCATATTGTTAGCTCCACAGGTGCATTGCAAAACCCTAAGAGTGTTTTGACATCTACACAACGTAAACGCCTAAAAGAAGCTGAAAAAGCCGATCGTACTGTGTTTATTGTGACTGAAGAAGAGGCACTTGAAAACGAAAAAGAAGGGACTAACAAGTCTAAAACGTGGAAATTTAGAGCTGAAAACGTGCGTGATTTCGCATGGGCTTCTTCACGTAAATTTATGTGGGATGCACGTGGTCATCAGCAAGGTGGTAACGACCAACCTTTGGTTATGGCCATGTCTTTTTACCCTAAAGAAGGTGGCGATTTATGGAAGAAATATTCCACTGAAGCTGTCATTCAAACTTTAGAAGTGTATAGCCGCTTTTCTTTTGATTACCCATATCCAGTAGCCCAGTCAGTCAATGGTCCTGTAGGTGGTATGGAATATCCGATGATCACTTTCAATGGTCCTCGTACAGAATTACAAGACGATGGCAGTCGTACTTATTCTCAAGCCGAAAAACGCTTTTTGATTGGCGTGGTGATTCACGAAGTTGGACATATTTATTTTCCAATGGTGGTTAACTCTGATGAGCGCCAATGGACCTGGATGGATGAAGGTCTCAATAGCTTCTTAGATGGAGTGGCTGGTCGCGAATGGGATCCAACTATTCCTTGGGGTGTCGAGCCTCGCGATATCGTGAGCTATATGAAGTCATCTACCCAAGTACCTATTATGACTCAATCTGATAGCGTTTTACGTTTAGGACCCAATGCCTACGGTAAACCTGCTGTAGCATTAAATATTCTTCGTGAGACAATTTTAGGCCGTGAGTTATTTGACTTTGCGTTCAAGGAATATGCTTTACGCTGGAAATATAAGCGTCCTACTCCAGCCGATTTTTTCCGTACTATGGAAGAAGCTTCAGGTGTGGATTTAGATTGGTTTTGGCGCGGCTGGTTCTACAGTACAGATCATGTAGATATCTCAATCGATAGAATTTCTAAGTTGCGCTTGGATACTAAAGATCCTGATATTGACTTTGACCGTTTACGCCAAGAAGAATTAGACAAACCACTGTCTTTAACCGACGAGCGTAATAAAGCCGAAGGCAAAAAATTATGGGTTGAACGTTTCCCTGATATCACTGATTTCTATGACGAAAACGATCGCTTTACTGTTACCAATAAAGAACGTAACGCATATAAGAAGTTTTTGGATAAATTAGAGCCGTGGGAAAAAACAGTCTTTGAACGCGCGGTAAAAGAAGACAAAAACTATTATGTATTGGAATTTTCTAATAAAGGCGGCTTAGTCATGCCAATCATTTTAGAACTTACCTTTGCTGACGGCACCACAGAAAATCAGTACATACCTGCAGAAATATGGCGTCGTACTCCTAAAGCAGTTAACAAGATGATCATCACAGACAAAGACAAAGAGCTAGTCAGCGTGACTGTTGATCCTCGCTGGGAAACTGCTGATGTAAACGTTGATAACAACCACTATCCTCGTAAAATTGTCCCTTCTCGTATCGAAGCATACAAGTCGAAAAAGAGCACCAGAAAAGTATCTAGAGACATTATGCAAGATATTAAAACTGAGCTAAAAACAGACAAAGAAGAAGATGACAAAGACAACGATGAATAAGGTTGTCATTTGGGCACTAGGGACGCTGCTTCTTGCAGCGTTCTCTATTTCAGCCCATCAGCAAAAAACCTCGTTTAGCACAGTATTGTTTAACCCTCGCACCGAAAATATTGAAATCATGCATCGATTTAGAGTACATGATGCTGAACACGCGGTAAAAGAAATTTTCGGAAAGGATGCGGATATTCTTGACTCAACAGAGACGCAAGAACAGTTTGGTGATTACGTTAACAAACGCTTTAGTTTGTATGATAGTAGTGAGCAATTACTACCGCTAAAAATGGTCGGGGTTGAAATAGACGGCAAGTTTTTGTGGGTATATCAAGAAACCACACAACCAACTAAAATGGAAAATATGTCGATACGCCATAACGCCTTACGGGACCTTTGGCCGAAACAAGTCAACACCATTAATATCGAAGGAAAAGGTAAATTACAAACTCTGACGTTTGCTGATTCAGTCGAGTTGCTTACGCTCTCTTTCGACCATTAATGCCCGCTACATCAAAGCTGATCTAGATCAATATGAAGTATTAATAACGACCTAAACTAACCTCTGTTACCAAACTATCTAACAGAGGTTAATTTTTATGTGGGATCTAATTTTGCACGACCCAGTAGCATGGGGCTCTTTACTTGGTATTGGCATAATAGTGGTAATGGGTGCTTTTTATACCTATCTGTTTATCCATAATACTAAGGAAAACCGCTAGGTTTTGCGGTTATTATTTGCTAGCAATCTAAACTTACAGTTAGTTCATTAAAGCTAACGAGCCCTCCTTTATGCTAGAAATGTATCCAGATATAGTCGTCTGGATAAATGGACCTTGCCGCTTCATACCAATATCAAATCAATAATAACCTTTTAAAAAACCTAGCTTTATGGAATGCTGTAAAAAACTTACCATGTTAGCTAGGTCAGTATGTCCCACTTTTATTTTCCAGAGTGGTACCGATAAAGGTGAATACAACTAACCTAACGACAACAAAAATAACACGAGCGTAATACCGTTGTGAGATATTTAGTTTTCGTATTATTAATGAGCCTGGCTAAGATCACTCAAGCAAAATCTAATGAAATTTTGTTTGTTGGGTCAAACTTTCCAGCTATTTTGCAACAAAGTAACCAAGGAGAAGTTTCTGGCTTAGCTGCAGATATTATTGACCACATCATGTCCTCATTGAATATGCCTTATAAAATTATCATCGTACCGTGGAAGCGTGCACAAACAATGATTGAACATGGCCAAGCTGATGTCATCATTGGCCCTTATAAAACCGCAAAAAGGGAAGCGTTATTTGATTTTAGTACCCATCCATTTTATAAGGACAAGATGGTGCTGTATGCCCATAGGTCCAATACTATTCAATGGACGGGCAACTTATCCACGTTGCAAGGTAAAACTTTAGGCGTACCACTAGGTTGGACTGGTGGTGAGAACTACGAATCTTCGAAACATTTAATCAATATATACCATGTACCTGGCCTCAAAAATGGCATTCAAATGCTTATCAAAAAGCGGGTTGATTTTGTTCTAGGCAATCTTAGAAACGCCGAGTTTATTATTTCACAACATAAAATAGGCGAGGATTTACGGTTATTACTGCCCGAAATCCAGTCGACTAACGGTTATTTCGGATTCTCAAAAAACGCCACTAACCCATCGTTTAAAACCCAATTTTCCGAAGAATTAAGCAAACTTTTAAGTCAGGGTGAAATTAAACGTATGAATCATAAATACGGATTGAGCTTTGATGAATCGAGCTTTTAGCGATGAGCTGAATAACTTTACCCAGCTCTCTAGTCTCTAGAAACATTCTAACCCGTTTTCTTTAGATGTCCGTTTTCAATCTCTCGCATAGGTTCTGCGAGTTTAAAAATCTCTGCTTTTTTATAGAATAGCAACATAGTATTGATTGCAACCCATACTCCAAGTGTCCATTCAAGCCATTGTGGCAAGATATACAATACTAAAGCGCCAATGACTAAGATATGTTTGAGACACTCCAAATATATTGCCTTAGTATTATTTTCCAGAACTAAGCCAGCCGAAACACTGCAATAAAAAACAAATAACACAACCAAAATTTGCTCAACAACACTGAAGCTTGAAATATTCATCATTAACAACAAACCAATAAACACAATCAATGAATATTGTAATAGGCTGTAAAATTTATTGAACAACGATAGCGAGATATCGAATTTTTTAAATTTAGTCAGATCAACCCGACTTAGTGGGTAATTTTGTTCAACATCAGCAGGACGCCACCCGGTGCGTTTAAACCAAATGAGTAGTTTGTCTTGCCAACGTTTTGCATGCCAACTGTCTTTAAATAGTTGGCTGTAAACGTGGACATTAGCCCAAAGCGGATTCCAACTTTTAAGCGCCTTTCGGATACCATAGATAGGAGGCTCTTCATCCAACTCATCTTGAAATGTGCCAAATATTCGATCCCACAGAATAAACACACCTCCATAATTTCGATCGATATAGATTTGGTTTTGTGCGTGATGCACTCTATGGTTGGAAGGAGTAACAAACACCCACTCATACCAACCTAGCTTTGGAATATGCCGAGTGTGCACCCAAAATTGGTAGATAAGATTTAAAGAGCCAACTGCGATAAGTACTGCAGGCTCAAAACCCAAGATCGCCATAGGAAGGTAAAAAATCCAGCTGAAAAAACTACTACTACTTTGCCGCAATGCCGTTGTTAAATTATATTCTTCACTGGAGTGATGGACTACATGGGCGGCCCACAATATATTCATCTCGTGACCCAGGCGATGATTCCAATAATAACAAAAATCATATATTACAAACGCACTTAGCCACACCCACCAGCTTGATGATAATTGAAACAATGCTATGTGCTCGTAAACCAGCACATAAATAGTCAAAGGCAATAATAACTTGATGATACCGGTCATTCTGCTTAACACACCTGCAGTTAAACTATTAATGCTGTCGTTAACACGGTAATAATCGGTACCTTTAATTTTTTCTAACAGCAATTCGATAAATATCAGCAGGAAAAAAAACGGCACTGCATATAAAATAATATTCAAAAGGCTTCCACTTGTCTTAAAATAAGTTGGCGACACAATCAGTGTAAATGTCAAACAATGGTCAGTCCAGTTAAGAATACAATTACAATATTTTACGGTATGCACGTATCATTTAGGCGGTTATTTAAGTAGGCTGAAGTGAACGTGTTAAGAAAGGCATTTAGTTAATAGGAAAATCATGAGCGAAGAATCTAAAAAATCGTTAATTCCACATTTCACTATAGGTGCAATTGTTTTGGCTGTAATTTTAGCGGTAGTGTTTTGGCCCAGCGAACCAGAGCCCAAGCCTGAACCGGTCGTTGTGGCACCTGTCTCTCCTGTGATTGAACCTCAAATTAAACCTGTTATCGAAGAGCAACCAACCGAAGTCATTCCAGAGCCAGTGATAGAGGAACCTGAACCCGAAGTGATCCCGGAGCCTGAACCTTTAGATACCAGCGATGGTACTGTTAAAACCAAATTATTAAGCTTATCTGACTATGATGCTTTTGCGCGTTTACTGATTGACGACGCACTACTGCAGCGCTTTGTAATCATGACCAATACTTTAGCCGATGAAGGATTAGCTACTAACAATAGGGTATTAGCTAAGCCAGACAAACCATTTCGCACCTACAGACAAGCCGATAAAGAATGGATTGACCCTGCTAGTTTCAAACGTTATGCACCTTATGTAGAAGTGCTTGAATCACTTGAGACTGCATCTTTATTGCAGCTGTATCAGGAATACAAACCAGCAATTGAACAAATATTTTCTGAAATTGCGAGCCCTTATGACAGCTTCGACGAAAAGCTTGAAGAAGCCATAGATGTATTGTTAGACACACCAGAGGTGCCTTTTCCACTCGAAGTCTACACCGACAGCGTAATGTACAAGTTTAAAGATAGCCGACTAGAATCTTTGACCGCTCCACAAAAGCAATTATTACGCACAGGACCTGAAAATATGCGGCGTATTAAAGCAAAATTACGCGAGATTAAAGAATCCCTTTAAATGGCAACTTTCGACTTAGGTGCCTTTCAAAATCAAATCAGCGCACAAAATGCAGCGTTGCCACCTGTTGATAAGTGGAACCCCGACTTTTGTGGTGACATTGATATACAAATAAAACACGATGGCACTTGGTTTTATATGGGTACCCCCATCGGCCGAAAGCCACTAGTTAAACTTTTTGCCAGTGTTTTAAAACGCGAAGACCAAAATTATTTTTTAGTTACACCAGTAGAAAAGGTAGGGATTCAAGTTGAAGACGTGCCTTTTATCATTACCCAGTGGCAAAAAGAAGAGGATAAATTGTTACTAACCACCAACACGGGTGATGATTTAATCGTTAGCTCCGAAAACCCCATAAAAATATTTGCGGACAAAAAAACGGCAGCCTTCCTACCTTATGCTTTGGTCCGCAGAAATTTATGGGCACGCCTACATCAAAATGTGTTCTATCAACTCGCAGAGTTAGGTACTGAACAACAGTTAAACGGTAAGAATCATTTAATGCTCAATAGTGGAGATTACAGCTTTAGTCTAGGTGAGCTGTAACCACAGCAAGTACAGGCATCGTTTGATTTACACGCATCAATAAAATAACGACTTGTTAGTTTATTTGAAACAAATGAGTCGATACAACGGTCTGTTTCGGCGTTGTAATAAATTTACTATTAATGGAGAAAAATCAGTGAAGAAACTTCTACCTATATTACTACTTGCAGTAAGCGCTAATTCAATAGCCGCTAACAACTTTGACACAACCGCCGAAAAAATCAAAACAGCATTAAAATCAGAGATTAGAACCCAAGCCGAAAGCGACCGTGACAGGAATCGCAAAGCGTTGCAAACCCTAGAATTTTTTGGTTTGCGAGACGATATGAAAATCCTTGAACTCATTCCCGGAGGCGGCTGGTACACAAAAATTTTGGCGCCTGTTGTCAGTGATGATGGAGAATATTATGCAGCAGTTGGTACCGGTAGAATTAGCGATTTAAGCGAACAGCCTGGATTCGAAAAAGTAAAAATTGTTGCCGAAGATGCCAAACTTTATCGAAAGCAAGGTGAACGTTTTTATTCTTTAGAAGCTAGCTCTTTTGGTGTTAAAGATCTTGATATGGTACTTACGTTTCGCAACTACCATAACTTCGGAGAAGAAGGCCGCCGTACTATGAATAGGTTAGCCTTTGAGGCACTCAAACCGGGTGGCGTTTATGCTGTTGTTGACCATACGGCTCGTCATATGGAGCAGCCAAATTCTGCCAATCGTCGCCGAGTTGACCCAGTTCTAGCAATTAAAGAAATTCAAGAAGCTGGCTTTGAATTTGTCGATTATTCCGACCTCCATTACCGCGCTGACGACGAGTTACGATACGAAGTAGGGGTTAAGTCGGTTACAGGCAATACCGACCGCTGGACCATGAAATTCCGTAAGCCTAAGTAACAAACATTGGGTAGATTGAAGTTCAGTTGAATAAAAGGTCGCTATTTTAGCGACCTTTTTTGATCAGGTATTGGTAAGGAGAAGTATTACTTTGAGATCCCAGTAACTCATGCTCCATAAAACGGCAAAAGCTAGGAACATCCCGAGTAGTCGAATGATCATCGGCTGTTACAGTTACAGTTTCACCCACTTGCATCTCGCGAATTTTTAATCGCACCATCATAACAGGCTCAGGGCAACGCAATCCAATTGCGTCCAATTGATAGTCCGCGGACTCGAAAGAAACAGGCACACTCACCTTAGATCCCATAGTCGCTTTGATATTGTTTAATATTAGTTAAGTGCTCAGCCATATCAGCTTTATCACTTAAGTATTCAACTAAATCGCTCAAACTCACAATCGAAACCACTTGAGTACCAAAGTCACGTTCCACTTCTTGAATAGCTGATAGTTCACCTTGACCTTTTTCTTGCCTATCTAAGGCAATCAACACCCCTGCAAGTAGCGCATTATTGGCAGCAATTAATTGCATTGATTCACGAATAGCCGTACCTGCGGTAATCACGTCGTCCACCAGCATGATCTTACCAGCTAAAGGACTACCTACCAGATTGCCACCTTCACCATGGGTTTTGGCTTCTTTGCGGTTAAAACAATAGGGCTTATCAACATTATGTTTATCAGCTAATGCTACAGCTGTAGTGGTGGCTATAGGAATGCCTTTATAGGCAGGACCAAATAACACATCGTATTCGATACCTGAAACCTGCAAAGTTTGTGCGTAAAACTGCCCAAGCTTGGCTAAATCACCACCGGTATTGAATAAACCCGCATTAAAAAAGTACGGGCTCACTCGACCAGATTTAAGCGTAAACTGACCAAATTTTAAGACATTACGAGCGAGTGCAAATTCGATAAAATCGCGTTGGTAATCTTGCATGATATTGCCCTAGTTCAAAGCCAATTTTTGCTCATCGAACAACTCACGAATGCCATTTTTAGCTAATTCCAACATTTCGTTTAGCTCGTCCATCTCAAAAGGTTCACCTTCTGCTGTACCTTGTACTTCAATGAATTTACCGGTGTCGGTCATGACAACATTCATATCGGTCTCGGCATCAGAATCTTCAAGATATTCTAGATCAGCAATAGCGACGCCTTTGTACACTCCAACAGATAAAGCAGCAATCATGTGTTTGATTGGATTAGCTTTTAAAATACCTTTAGCACGCATCCAAGTTAATGCGTCAGCCAATGCAACACAAGCCCCTGTAATAGACGCGGTACGTGTACCACCGTCAGCCTGAATCACATCACAATCAACTACTATAGTATTTTCACCCAGCAATTTTAAATCCACTGCAGCTCGTAACGAACGAGCAATTAGACGCTGAATCTCTAAAGTACGTCCACCTTGTTTACCGCGAGCGGCTTCGCGATCAGAACGAGTATGAGTTGCCCGTGGCAACATGCTATATTCTGCGGTGACCCAGCCTTTACCCTGACCTTTCATAAAACGCGGCACACCTTCGGTGACCGAGGCGTTGCATAACACCTTAGTATTGCCAAACTCGATCAAAACAGACCCTTCAGCATGACAGGTAAAATTACGGGTAATAGTAACGGGGCGAATTTGATTGGCAGTTCTTCCACTTGGACGCATGTTGCTCTCCTAAATATTCACATACTAATTAATGGGCGGAATTATAAAGGCTTCCAAGTAAATTTTCTTGAGTTTTAAGCCCTTCTAAAACAAATAATCACTTTAGCCACTCGCCCCAAGGCACAACAGGGGTATAATACCCACAACCAAGACATAGGAAGAACTCAATGATTTACAGTATGACTGCTTTTGCCCGCCGTGAACTTAAAGCCAATTGGGGCACAGCTGTGTGGGAAGTACGTTCCGTTAACCAACGATTTCTAGAAACCTATTTTCGCCTTCCTGAGCAATTTAAAAGTATGGAGCCCGTGTTGCGAGAACGTTTTCGCAAACAGCTACAACGGGGCAAAGTAGAATGTTCATTACGTTTTGTCGCCAACGATGCAGCAGTAGGTAAACTTAACCTAAACGAAGATCTCGCCAAACAAGTCATGCATGCCGCCGATTGGGTGCAATCACACGGTCAATCAGCCGGCGTTAATCCCTTAGACGTATTACGCTGGCCTGGCGTTATTTCGGCCGAAGAAGCTGACATGGACGGAATTCAAGCAGATATATTGGCTGAGTTTGACCTTACACTAAAAGACTTTATCGCCGCCCGAGCAACCGAAGGCAACAATCTCAAAGCGATGATTGAACAACGTTTAGACGGAATTGACGCAGAAGTCGAAAAAGTTACTGCACACATGCCAGACGTAATCAAATGGCAACGAGAAAAAATTCAAGCCCGCTTCGAAGAAGCCAAAATTGAACTCGATGCAACCCGCGTAGAACAAGAAATGGTGATGCTGGCACAAAAAGTAGACGTAGCCGAGGAACTAGATCGCCTAGTATCTCACATTGGCGAAACCCACAAAATTCTAAAAAAGGGTGGGGCAGTAGGCCGCAGACTCGATTTTATGATGCAAGAATTTAACCGCGAGTCCAACACCCTAGGCTCAAAATCAATCAACACCGACATCACCCAATCAGCGGTTGAGTTAAAAGTGCTAATTGAGCAAATGAGAGAGCAGATAGCGAATATTGAATAGAACAAGCCGTAAGGTGAATCAATTTTGTAATAACATTGACTGTCAGCTTTTTTTACAGAATCTATCATAGTCAAAATGCTAAATAATCTATCTTATTGAATTATATTGTTAAAATTATGTTGGCTTGGTTTTTGATTATATTTTAGAGTATGAAAATTAAGATGATTTATGTGAATGTCTTATCTCTATGGCTTTCTCGTAATTTTGATTCACTTTAACTGGTTAAGATGTACAGATGTCTTGTTTAACTCGAAAATTGCAGCAAAAATTAACGCGTTATGTCCAGAAAAACAGCGCTCGTTTTTCGTCTAATGACCCCGAATGTATTCATGAAGAATTGGTTAATAAGGGGGTATGCCCCTCTGATGTAACTACCGATCAGATCATCGTAATCTTAAAAGAAGCCAAAGTCACTTAGACGCTTTAACGCTAGAAAGAGCTTTTAGACAGCTATTGATTCATTAAAATACTTGTTGAAATCAAGCTTGAAATCGCTTGCGATGACAGCATCAACAATTTTAACGCCGTTACTAGCGGTGGCTAAATTTAGCTCTTTAGGTTCCACATAGTGGTTGCCTCGTATTGAATAGAATACCTTCACAACGGGTTTGGTGCCGTGAACGGGATGTTGCTTTAATACCATGGCAATTTTTTCGTTGTTGAGTTTAACCAAACTACCCACTGGAAAAATACCTATACATTGAACAAATTGTTTTACTAACTCACCATCGTATTTTTCTGGTGAATCGTGTATCAAAATTTGTAACGCTTTTTTAGACGACATCCCAACTTTATAACAACGGTCTGCGGTGATGGCATCGTAGGTGTCTACAATGGCAATCATACGACCAAACTGGGTAATTTCATCGCCGCGCAACCCATCAGGATACCCGTAACCATCAAGCCTCTCATGGTGCTGCCCAATAGTTTCAACAATTGAATCAGGGATCCCCATTTCAATCAGTACTTTTGTACCGTAATACACATGGTCTTTCATAATGGTCATTTCTTGATCATTTAGTCGCCCAGGCTTGTGTAAAATATGGTCAGGGATTTTAATTTTACCAATATCATGTAAAAAGCCAGACAGCGCTAACTCTTGCACTTGTTCTTCAGCTAAACCTACATGAGAGCCAAAATTGGCGAGTAAAATAGCTACATTCAGCGAATGCTCTAACAAGTATGTATCTTTCTCGCGAATTTTTGTCATGCACATCAAAGCATTGGGATTGCGATCAATAGAGGAGACAAGATTGTTGGTGAACGCTTCAGGTATCGCAATGTCTATCGGTAATTTTTTACCGATACTTTCTAACATTGTCTTTTGTATCTGTTTGCCTTTGGAATGAAGTTTGGTGGCTACTTCAAGTTCTTCTTCAAAAGAGATTTCGACGGGAATTTCAGGCTCTTGTTCAGGTGTTTCGGGTTCAACAACATCAGGCTGTAGTTGTTTGCTCATATCCACAACAACAGACAAAATCCCTTTCTTTTTGAGCTGATTGATCGCCTCTTTAGAATTGACCCTACCTCTACTGGTAATCTTAAAGGTACCCTGTTGCTTTGCTATAGAGTCGACGAACATCCCTTCTTCTAGCTCGTCTATATCAAAGGTTTTTAACACTGATAAAATCTCGAATAAATAAAGTCAAAATATAGTTTATAAAGTATCCGATTTACTTATTAAGAGCAACAATAACGATCATCTGAATAATGCTAATACTCTAATTTCCAAAGCATTTCTTCTAGGTTTGGATGCCATTGAAAAAGTCGTAGTTTGACGCGATTATTAAAAACGGCAACATCTTCTTGCTGTAATAATCCTGTTTGTTTTTGTGATTGCTCAGACCCTTTAGGGAAAGCGATTTGCCCATTAGAGCGCAGCACTCTATACCAAGGCACATTTAAATCCTTGGGCACGTATCCTAACGACTTACCCACTAACCGTGCACGCCCCGGTAACCCTGCTAAGTCAGCAATTTGACCGTAACTTGCCACTTTCCCTGCAGGAATAAGCTGCACGGTCCGCCAAATTTTGCTGTAGTGAGGGTGTCTAGACATAACCACTATTTAACTTGTTGCTACAAAAGGGTAGTGTGTTTGTAGCTGTTCTAAATCAAATAATTGACCTTGTTGGTTAACATTACGATAAAGCGCTAAGTCACTTGGTGAGGTATATCCAGCAAGCTGCTCAATATCATTGAGTCTTGCCCCTAAACTCGCCAAATAAGTCAAATAAGTATGTCGAAGCACATTCAGAGATAACTGCTGTGGAAAAGCGATTTGTGCATCGTGCCCTATATTTACTAACAATTGTGTTAATTCTTCTAAACTTTTTATATTTGACCAAATAGTTTGCTTATCTAAGAGGTTTTTACACAATGCTTGTAAGGCTTCGGACAATTCTTTTTGTAAGTTAATGGTTCGTGAAAACTGGTTATTTATTTGTAACTTTGAAAAATCTTGCTCGAAGTTAGATTTTTGAAGTACCAATAGTTCTTCAATATTTACACCACTTAAAATCAAACCTACCAAGGCTTTACCTTGGCTATTAGCAACAGAGTAAAGACGCTGGCACTCATCAATGCTCAATAATCGCAATACCTGTGGACTAGGTGCTAACTTAGCGGGTTGTTGTGCAATTTGCGGGTCGGGGGCAACAATCTGCCCTTGTTGTCCATAACCTAAGCTTGCGTAGTCAGCTGGCCCTGCCTGACCTGGAATCACCATAAAGTGATTAGAAGCACTCGGAGTTTTTTGTTTAAAAATAAAGCTAAATAAAAGTAACGCTAAAATCGCTACAATTGTCGCCACTATCAAACTGATTAAGCTATTCGTTGTATAGTTTGGCCCTATGGCATAGTCAGGATAAAACGCCTCTTCAAGTAATGATATTTTAGCATCAAAAGGTTTGGATACCTCTTGCGCAACTTGCTGACTTTTTAACTGTTGCGCTTGGTTTTGTAGTGCTTTTAGTTCATCGTCAATGCGTTTATATTGTTCTAGATTTTGGTTAAACTCTTGAGCTAATTTATTTTGTTCGGCAAGCTGTGTGCTCATCTGCTGCACTTTGCCTTTAGCAGCGCTTAAATCGCGCTCTACATCCGATAAGTATTCCGATTGACTGATTTTGATTTGTTGCTCTAACAAAGTTTGCAATTGCTGAGCTTTTTTCTGTTTAGCCACAATAGCGGGATCTCGCTCTAAATAGGCTTGAGTATACTTTTCTGACAACTCTGATAAGTTTGTACTAATTTCTCGCAGAGTTTTTCTTGTAGCGTCTATTTTGGCTTTGTCTGCTGGCTTAACAATAGTTTGCCCATTGCCAGTGGCTTCAAGCAAACTGTTTAATAAAGCTTGCGCTTGTGCCTCGTCAGCCAAGGCTTTATCAAGGTTTGCGCCTAAGTTTTTAGTCCTACTTAATACTCTGTTTTCATCTCGTTCTAGCGATGTAATGCTATTTTCATTCGCAAAATATTGAAGCCTCTGTTGTTGTTCAGCTATTTTTACTTGTAATATTTGTAAACGCTCGTCTGCAACCAATAAATCATCAGCGTTGTTCTCTTGAGTTTCGGACTCAACTAATTTCAGATACGCATTGACCCACGCATCCAACATAGGTTTAAGAATTTGTGGGTCGGTGCCACTAGCCTTTAGGGTAATAATTCGGCCTGTTAAACTGGCTTCTGCTGACAATGCTTCAAAAAGAGTCTGTTGATTAATAGCTAACATTTGAGTTCGTTCAAGCTCGTCAGAAACCAAACTCAAAACACTGTTACTTTTTAACCTTTGTTGATGCAAGGTAATTTGCCTATGGGCTAATTCAGAAAGCGCTGTTTCGGTTTGTGAAGTATATGAAAAATGCAAGATAGCTTGGCTTTGATAAACAGGCGCTTGGCTCCAAATAACTGCATTGGCAATAATCACAATCAATAAGAATGTGCCAATTAAAACTTGCCATTTGTGCTTTTGGAAATTTTTATGTTGAGTGTCTGATGAACCTAAAGTGGCATTAGAAAAGGACTGATTTGGTATATAGTCAACTTTGTTATTAAATGACATGAGAAAAACCTAAGATAGTTATACTGCTAACTAATCTGATAGCGCTGTTGTTGTAGAACATAATAAATCCATTTTGCTTTATATTATTGATTTACAATCAGTCCACAAAGAGCCGATATGAGCTTACCAAGTAAATTTAACAAGCCTAATCACAAACACCAAGATAAGTTTTAGAGAAATCAAAATAAAATGGCTGATTTGAAATGCACTAAGAGATCGATATGTACTGATTGTGGTTATCCGCAAGTTACCTGTCTATGTTCATGGGTAAAACCTATCGACTCTCCAATGAATATTGTTATTCTTCAACATCCTACAGAGGCTAAGCATGCTAAAAACACTGTCAGACTATTGGCCTTAGGTTTAAATAATGTAAAGATTTTACAAGGGGAATCAGCTGCTGATTTTAAAGAATTCTCCAAGTCGGTGCTGCGCTCTCAACAGCACTATCAGTTGTGTTATCCCCACGCCAAAAGCATGGCAATTGAAACATTCGAAACCCAAACTAAACCTCTTGAACTCGGACATACATTAATACTAATTGACGCGTCTTGGCGTAAAGCACTAAAAATGTGGCATCTTAACCCTTGGTTACACTCACTGAATAGTTGGCATTTTGCAAATCCCCCGAATAATCAGTATCAAATCAGGCACACCTCACAAAAAAATAGCTTATCTACTTTAGAGTCTGTCAGCTATGTGCTGGAATTTATTTATGGATTGGATTGTTCACCTTTGTATATGTTATTTAAACAAATGCAAATTCGATGTTTCATCAATCAAAAGAATTAGGTGGATTAGAGTTTAAGTTCCTAATTAAAACCAACAAATGAATGAATATTCCATCTAAAGTTTGACTTAATTAATCTATGTGGCATGTTGAAATACTTACGCGTAATACATCACAAGTTGTGATAACCGTAGATTACACATTTTAGTGTCCCGTATTTTAAAAAATGGTATTTGTTTGAAACAGATTAAGTTACTAGTTTGCTTTGTATTCTTTTGTTTATGTTTGACTGCAACTGCAAATGGAACAGCGGCTAAGAAAATTGTTAGTTTTGATTTAAGTAAGATTAGTAATAGTAATATTAGTAACCAAGTCAGCTATTTTTCTCTTAATAACAATACTAACCCTGCTCCCAATGAATTGCCTCAGTTAGCCGAGTGGTTAGGTACTTTACCGATACAACATGGCACTAACCTATTAGGTGATAAATACGCCGTGTCTTTTGAAATTTATAATGACACGCAGCAAACAGAATGGTTTATTTATCCTAACGGATCTCTCGTCCAGCATATCGAAATTCGCTATTATAGCGACATGCAACCAGCCATGTCTTTTGACACAGGGCATGGGTTAGACAACCAACAAGACTTCCACTACGGAAGTTCGATAGAAATATTACCAGGTCAACGAAAGACATTATTGTTGTTATTTGAAAGTGACTTTTTCTCGTCCCCAATTAGAATATTAGTCAAACCTCAGGCCGATGCTGAGCGGTTATTCCAAATAGAAAGTGTTATTTTATTGCTCTGCCTAGGAATATGTTTTGCGTTAGGTATATATAACTTATTTATATTTATAACGACCCGTGACCCAAAGTATATTTATTATGCTGTTGCCACTTCATGCTACGCGTTAGGTTGGGCCATTGGTTTTGGCGTTCCAGAATTTGTAGGCATAAACCATGCAGAATATTGGTTAATACCAACATTTTTAGTTGGTGGCTTTTTCTCCATTTTTTTCAACATTCGATTTTTACGACTCGAAGAGTTTTCGCCAAAAATATGCAAGGTTTTAAAGTTAACCGCTACTGCTAGCCTGATAGCATTGCCTATTGCGTTTTACAGCCCAGGTATCGGCCTATATTTGGCTTTTATAATTAGTTCAGTGATTCTTATTACAGGAGTTTATGCTGGTATTCACTGCTGGATTAAGGGATATTCTCCGGCCAAATATTTTGTGTTTGCATTATTATCGGTAGCATTACCCAATATAATAGGTAATTTGGTCAGTTTGGGAGTTTTGCCCGGATTTAATGCCAATATTTATTTGTTATCTTTAGTTGGAGTGAGTCTAGACAGCTTATTGTTAGCTTTTGCTTTAGCGGCCCAAGTTCGTTTATTGTCCATTCACAACAAAGAGCTCACTGCTACCCTTGAAAAAACCGTTGAAAAACGTACTGCTGAATTACGTCACGCAAATATCCAACTTGAGCAAAGTAATGCTGAATTGATCGAAGCCAGTAATGCAAAAGGTCGATTTTTGGCAACTATGAGTCATGAGATCCGTACTCCACTGACTTCTATTATTGGTTATGCAGACGGTATTTTGCACGGTGATATAGACAAATCTGAACAAGCTCGTGTAACAAAAATCATTGCAGAAAACGGCAACCATTTATTAAGTGTCATTAACGATATTTTGGATATCAGCAAAATAGAAGCCAACAAACTAGATTTTGAATCAATTGCGACGCCTTTATTTTCAGTGTTGGCTCAAATTGAGTCAATTGCGGGTAAACGAGTCAGAGACAAAGGTTTGGCGTTTCATTTGGAATACGAGTTTCCGTTGCCAGCACAAATTAATACCGACCCTACGCGTTTAAAGCAGATTTTATTTAACCTTACCAATAATGCAATTAAGTTTACTGAGCAGGGTTATATTGGATTATCTGTACGTATACTCAACAATCGCTTGCAAATCCAAGTAAAAGACTCTGGCGAAGGCATTTCTGCTCAGCAGCAAGAACAGCTATTCCAACCTTTCACTCAAGCTGACAGCTCTACTAACAGGCGTTTTGGAGGTACAGGTTTAGGCCTAAGCATTGCGCGTCGTTTAGCTAAAGGTTTAGGTGGCGATATTAACGTAATAAGTGCACCTCGAAAGGGCTCAACGTTTATATTGGATTTTAACTTAGATGTGGTTCAAGACTCACCTTGGATCAATAATGTGGCTGAAATATGGCAGTCAACCACTACAAAATCGGTACTATCGACTCCTTTGCCAAACTTTGTAGGTAATAAAGTATTACTTGCTGATGATCATCCTAATAATCGCGAATTGATAGCCATATTATTAAAACGTATGAATATCACTGTCACTGAAGTAGAAGATGGTAAGCAAGTGCTGGAAACCATTTTTTACCAAACATTTGACTTGATTTTGCTAGATATCCATATGCCACAAATGGATGGCACTGACGCACTTAAACAAATTAGAGCCGCTGGTAATTACACTCCTGTGATAGCGCTAACGGCGAATAATATGAAACATGAAGTCGATCATTATATGCGTCTGGGATTTTCTGATCATTTAGCCAAGCCCATTTCACGTGATAACTTTATTAGTAAACTGTCACTTTACTTGAATAAACAAGGTGATATAGATAGCCCTCTCCATCAAGGTGATATGTTGAAGCTGATAAAAGATTATCAACTGGATTTGCGTGAGCAAATAGCAAATCTACAAAAAGCGTTAGATCAAGGTGATTTGACTATCATCAGCGAAATAGCTCATAGAATTAGAGGCTCTGCTGGCTCTTTTGGGTTTGATATTATTGGTCAAAAGTTTGCTGATATTGAACATTGTGCCCTGCAAGATGACGAAATTGCTGTGACCTATGAATTACCTAAAGTCATTGCCTTAACAGAGCAATGTATTGACTTGCCAGGGGTAGATATCGCTACAGGCATAATTAAACATCACAATAGTGCTGAGAAGTTTCTATTGGCCATTTTTGAATTAATCGAGCACTCACAACAAACGCTTGAAGATTTACGTGCTGCGCTTGAAAATAATGAAATCGACGATGCCTTAGAACATTTCAGTAAGTTTTTTCCTAACTGCTACGAATGTGCATTGGTTCGTTCAGAAGTAGCATTTAAGACATTGGAAAATTTGCTCAAACAAGGTCAAGTGGAACCTCAGCAATATTCTACCCAGCTAGAGATTATTGCTGCACATTTAACAGAGCTGAGAGCGGCGACGCAGGGGAATTTAATGAAGGAAATTTAGTAGATAACCTGTTCATTTATTAGTATTAGACTAGGCCGCAATACCATCCTTTAACAATAGATCAGTCAATTTTGCATTCATTTTCAATTTACACAGGCGAGCTATTT
Source organism: Paraglaciecola sp. (assembly GCF_039964565.1). Lineage (GTDB taxonomy): Bacteria > Pseudomonadota > Gammaproteobacteria > Enterobacterales > Alteromonadaceae > Paraglaciecola. The sequence continues at coordinate 86,172 of NZ_JBDVXF010000044.1, read as the reverse complement.
CATCTAGTAAATTTTTAGCAAACATCATATCGTATGACCTAACATTTTTATTTGAATTTAAGTATTTTTATATGTTTTATAGTGAAATAAAGAAAGCTTTTTTGTTGGTGTTGTTTTGCGGACTAAGTTTCAGCGCTGTTGCAGCAAACCGAATTGATACTCAGCGACCCGATGCGCCAGAGTTAGCTGCGTATGGTCATTACCCGATAGGAGTGAGAACACTTCAGATAACTCACTCGAAGCAAGTTGATATCGCAAGCTTCGATCCTGCTACACCGGACAAGGTACCGCATTATGATCGCCCTTTAGTTCTGGAAGTGTGGTACCCAGCAGAGAAAGGTAGCAAAGGAAACACTTCTTTAGAAGTGTACTTACGAGACGGTAAGACGAAAGTCACTTTGCAAGGCAAAGCAATACGAGATGCGAATCCTAGTAATACGTCCCGGCACTTACCCCTTGTTATAATTTCACATGGTTATCCAGGCAATCGGTTTTTGATGTCTCATCTGGCTGAAAATATTGCCTCTAAAGGTTTTGTAGTTGTTTCAATCGACCACACCGATTCTACTTACCGAACTCAAGCTGCATTTGGATCCACTTTGGTTAATCGACCACTCGATCAATTATTTACCCTTGACCAAATTGAACTCATGGCGAAAGACAACGATTCATTTTTGTTTGAATTAGTTAACACCGAAAATACTGCATTGATTGGATATTCCATGGGTGGCTATGGTGCGGTAATTTCCGCAGGTGGGGGAGTGACTCAACAGGCAGTAGAGTACCCTTGGGGTTTACCAAATAGCGCTTTATCAATTCATCAAAACCTCGGCAAAGTAGTAAAATACCCTGATCCAAGACTCAGAACGGTTATTGCTTTTGCACCTTGGGGAATGAATTATGGTGTATGGAACCCAACAACGCTAAAAGGGGTGAAAGTACCCATGTTATTTGTTGCAGGTTCAGTTGATGATGTATCAGGCTACAAAAACGGGATCCGTAGTATCTGGCAGGCCACTACTAATGTTGATAGAGCATTATTGACCTTTGATAATGCTAATCATGGCGCAGGAGCGCCTATGCCAGCTCCAGAGGAATCTTTTGTCTATGACGAAGCTCTCGGTTTTTACATCAGCGATCACTACACAGATGCCGTTTGGGATACAGTACGCATGAATAACATATCCCAACACTTTGTTACTGCCTGGCTAGAAAAATATTTAAAAGGCAATACCAATATGGAGCCTTACTTCGATCTAACTCCTAATTCAAATCAAGGGCTTTGGAGCATGGATGAAAAAGGTCAAGCTAAAACCGATCACAATCACTGGAAAGGCTTTAAAAAAGGAACAGCTAAAGGTCTAAGGTTTGAAAAATTAAGTAAAGGTGAATAGCTAAAGATTACTGCATTATAACTGTAATCAGTGGCTTTCTTAATTTTCCCAAATTTCTTTTAGCCTTTGATCACGGCCGCAGTTCCAGCGGTATAACTTGTATCTAACGGGATTGTTTTTGTAGTAGTCCTGGTGGTAACTTTCGTCGCCTTTGATGGGGTAAAAAGTACTTTGGTCTAGAATAGGCGTCACTACCTTTTGGTTTGGAAATTGGGCTGTCACTTTTTGCTTGGATAATTGTGCTTTTTGCTTTTGTTCGTCATTTGCGACAAAGATAGCACTTAAGTAACTAAAACCCTTATCACAGAATTGCCCTCTGTTATCGAATGGATCTATATTCACCCAGAAATGTTCTAGCAAACCCTGATAAGTCACTTTGGTAGGATCGTAAGTGACTTCAACCGCTTCATAATGCCCAGTATGATTACCGTTATAGGTAGGATTTTTTAATTTACCTCCGGTAAATCCAGAAACGACATTGGTCACCCCTTCAAGTTTTTCAAAATCAGACTCCATACACCAGAAACACCCTCCGGCGAAAATAGCCTTATCGGCTGAAGCCTGGGGTAAATACAAACAAAGTAGCGATATAAATAGCAGTAAATATCTAGGTTTCACTTAGGTTTCCTCAATTATCCAACAAATTTAATACACGTTTACTTGAAGATAAGACCAAAGTTTTTCAACAAACTTTCAAATTTGGCTCTCTGAGCTAAACCACATATTTAGAATTTCCGACTATTTTCCGATTATTTAGTGTTAAGCAAATTTATTTATGCTGAAAAACAAAAAACCCAGGCAATACCTGGGTTTTTAAAAGGTTTCACATGAAACATGTTAATATTTTTATTTCAATTACTTACGCAGTTTTTGAATTAATCTTAACTGGGCAATCGCTTCAGCTAACTCTACTGCGGCTTCGGCATAATCAAAATCGGCACTTGGATTAGCGATATGCTCTTCAGCGCGTTTTTTCGCGTCTAAGGCAGCTTGTTCGTCTAGATCTTCTGCACGAATAGCGGTATCAGCCAATACAGTCACAGTACCAGGTTGTATTTCTAGTACGCCACCATTGATGTAGATATCTTCTGCTTCACCAAATTGTTTAACTAGATGTACCATGCCAGGTAACAAAGTAGTTAATAAAGGCGCGTGACCAGGTACGATACCTAGTTCACCTTCACTACCTGTTATCTGAATAGTTTCGACCAAACCAGAAAAGATGCTAGTTTCGGCGCTTACTACGTCTAGATGTACGGTCATAGCCATAAAAATCTCCAATTAAAAACAGTTTTTCGATTCCATTTAGTTCCGAATAATAAACGGAACTAAATGAGTCGAAAATTACATGTTTTTGGCTTTCTCGCTTGCTTCTTCGATAGAACCAACCATGTAGAAAGCTTGCTCAGGTAGGTGATCAAACTCACCTTCCAAGATACCTTTAAAGCCGCTAATGGTGTCTTTCAAAGATACATACTTACCAGGTGAACCGGTAAATACTTCTGCTACGAAGAAAGGCTGTGACAAGAAACGCTGTATTTTACGAGCACGAGATACTGATAACTTATCTTCTTCAGAAAGTTCGTCCATACCCAAAATAGCGATGATGTCTTTCAATTCTTTATAACGTTGCAATACTGATTGCACACCACGAGCTGTTTCGTAGTGCTCTTGACCAATTACAAGTGGGTCAAGTTGACGTGAAGTAGAATCAAGTGGATCAACCGCTGGGTAAATACCCAAAGACGCGATATCACGTGACAATACAACTGTTGCATCTAAGTGAGCAAAGGTTGTTGCAGGTGATGGATCGGTCAAATCATCCGCAGGTACGTATACCGCTTGGATTGAAGTGATTGAGCCTGTCTTAGTTGAAGCGATACGCTCTTGTAGTACACCCATTTCTTCAGCAAGTGTAGGCTGATAACCAACCGCTGATGGCATACGACCAAGAAGTGCCGATACTTCAGTACCAGCAAGTGTGTAACGATAGATATTATCAACGAAGAATAATACGTCACGACCTTCGTCACGGAATTTTTCTGCCATTGTCAAACCAGTCAAGGCAACTCGTAAACGGTTTCCTGGTGGCTCGTTCATCTGACCGTAAACTAGTGATACTTTATCTAGTACGTTAGATTCGTTCATTTCGTGATAGAAATCGTTACCCTCACGAGTACGCTCACCAACACCTGCGAATACTGAGTAGCCGCTGTGCTCGATCGCGATGTTACGAATTAATTCCATCATGTTTACGGTTTTACCAACACCGGCACCACCGAACAATCCAACTTTACCACCTTTAGCAAACGGACAAACTAAGTCGATAACTTTGATGCCGGTTTCTAGTAGTTCAACTGAACTTGATTGATCTTCGTAGCTAGGCGCTTCGCGGTGAATAGACATACGCTCTTCTTCACCAATAGGACCTGCTTCATCGATTGGGTTACCCAATACATCCATGATACGGCCTAGTGTAGCTGTACCGACTGGAACTTGGATTGCTGCACCCGTGTTTTCAACAGCTAGGCCACGACGTAAACCGTCAGTGGTACCCATAGCGATAGAGCGTACTACTCCGCCACCTAATTGCTGTTGTACTTCAAGGGTCAAACCTTGCAAATCACCTTCGGTAACTCGCAATGCGTCATATATTTTTGGAACCGAATCTTGTGGAAATTCAATATCCACTACGGCGCCAATGATTTGGACGACCTTACCTTGACTCATGTTAATTCCTCTTAAATTCTAAAACCATTGCCTACACCGCCGCTGCACCAGCTACTATCTCACTGATTTCTTGCGTAATCGCTGCTTGACGTGCTTTGTTATATATCAATTGCAAGTCATCAATGATGTCACCCGCATTATCGGTTGCCGCTTTCATGGCTACCATACGTGCTGCTTGCTCAGAGGCGCCATTTTCAACTACGCCTTGATATACTTGAGACTCAATAAAACGCACCAACAACATATCTAGGATAGGTTTTGGATCTGGTTCGTATATGTAGTCCCAACGGTGTTGTAATTCTTTTTCTTCAGATTTAGGCAAAGGCAACAATTGATCGATCTGCGGCTCTTGCGCCATGGTATTTACAAATTTATTAAATACCAGATACAAACGGTCTATTTTACCCTCGTTAAATGCATCCAACATGATACGCACTAAGCCAATGATTTCATTGACGGTAGGCGCATCACCTAAACCAGATTCAGCAGCGAGTACATTGCCACCAAAACGGTTAAAGAATGCTACAGACTTAGCACCTAACGCTGCAAAATCCGTTTCGACACCTTTTTCTTGCCATTGTTGTGCTTCTTTGGCGACCAATTTGAATTCGTTGGTGTTTAAACCACCACATAATCCACGGTCGGTAGAAATCACAATATAACCAACGCGTTTTACTTCGCGTTCTTCCAAATAAGGATGGCGATATTCAAGGTTAGCGTTTGCCAGGTGACCGATCACGTTTCGAATACTCTCAGCATATGGACGGCTAGAAGCCATACGGTCTTGCGCCTTTTTCATTTTAGACGCTGCAACCATTTCCATAGCGCTGGTGATCTTCTGCGTATTTTTAATACTGCCGATCTTACCTTTTATCTCTTTACCGCTAGCCATAAACTCTATCTCCGATTATTCAACATACTGACCACCTTGCGTGTAACGCTCGGTGGTCAAATTGATTACCACGTTTGTGTCGCTTTAAATTTATCTAAAGCTTCATTTAGTGTGGCTTCAATTTCTTTGTCAAAATTACCTGTTGCGTTGATAGAGCTCATTAGCTCGCTATATTCACTGTTCATGTAAGAGTGTAAAGAAGCTTCGAAATCTAGAATTTTATCTAGTTCAACACCTTCCAAGTGGCCCTTTTCTACAGCAAACAATGAAACACCCATATCTGCAACCGAAAGCGGTGCATACTGGTTTTGTTTCATCAATTCCATAACGCGTTCACCATGCTCTAATTGAGCACGAGTCGCATCATCAAGGTCAGAAGCAAACTGCGAAAACGCTGCTAATTCACGATACTGAGCTAGGGCTAGACGAATACCGCCACCTAGTTTCTTGATGATTTTAGTTTGAGCTGCACCACCAACACGAGATACCGAAATACCAGCGTTTACCGCTGGACGAATACCTGCGTTAAACAAATCTGTCTCAAGGAATATTTGACCATCTGTAATTGAAATTACGTTGGTAGGTACGAAAGCAGATACGTCACCAGCTTGAGTTTCGATAATAGGTAACGCAGTTAATGAACCTGTTTTACCCGTTACTTCTCCATTGGTGTACTTTTCAACATATTTATCATTTACGCGAGCAGCACGTTCTAGAAGACGTGAGTGAAGATAGAAAACATCTCCAGGATACGCTTCACGACCTGGCGGACGACGTAACAATAGTGAAATTTGACGATAGGCAACAGCTTGTTTAGACAAGTCATCATATACGATCAAAGCATCTTCACCGCGGTCACGGAAATACTCACCCATGGTACAGCCAGAGTAAGGAGCCAAATATTGTAATGCAGCAGATTCTGAAGCAGAAGCAGCAACAACAATAGTGTGACCCATCGCGCCATGCTCTTCTAGTTTGCGTACCACGTTAGCGATAGTAGAGGCTTTTTGCCCTACAGCCACGTATACACATTTAACACCAGAATCTTTTTGATTAATGATGGCATCAATTGCTAGCGCTGTTTTACCGGTTTGACGGTCACCGATTACCAATTCACGTTGACCACGACCTACTGGGATCATGGCATCCACTGATTTATAACCAGTTTGAATAGGTTGGTCTACCGATTGACGTTCGATAACGCCCGGTGCGATTTTTTCGACTGGTTCAAAACCATCCGCATCGATAGCGCCTTTGCCATCGATAGGTGCACCTAGTGTGTTAACAACACGACCAAGTAGGTTACGACCTACCGGTACTTCTAAAATGCGGCCAGAAGATTTTACTTTAACGCCTTCTTGTAAGTCAGCGTAAGGTCCCATTACAACCGCACCAACAGAGTCACGCTCTAGGTTCAATGCGATAGCGTAACGACTACCAGGAAGCTCGATCATTTCACCTTGCATTACATCAGCAAGGCCATGGATACGGATAATACCGTCGGTTACACCAACAATAGTCCCTTCATTACGAGCTTCACTTACTACTTCGAACTTCTCAATACGTTGTTTGATTAGTTCTGCAATTTCAGTGGAATTCAGTTGCATGCTCTTTTCCCCGTTATGCTTGTAACGCGTCTGATAGACGGTTTAATTTACTACGAAGTGAACCGTCAATAACTGTGTCGCCGGCTTTGATTAGTACGCCAGCTATTAAGTCAGGATCCACGCTACAATTTAGCTTAACTTTTCGTGCAAGACGTGTTTCAAGAGACTTGCTCAGACTAGTTTGTTGTTTTTTATTCAATTTGACTGCTGATGTAATATCAACATCAATTTCTTTTTCAAATTCAGCCTTAAGCTGATTAAACAACAAAGATATATCTGGAAGTGCTTGTAAACGTCTATTTTCAGCCAAAATCATCACTAGATTTTGACCCTCTTGGTCGAGTTGTTCGCCGCACACGCCATTAAATATTTCAGCAAGTTTTTCTGCTGCTAGCGAACCAGTGAGTAAAGCCTCAATGGTATCATTGCTTGCTACCTCAGCAGCAAACACCAGCATTTCTTGCCAATGTGCGACGGATTTATTTTCGACCGCGTAATCGAACGCAGCTTGAGCGTAAGGGCGAGCGATAGTAGTCCATTCAGACATAGCTCAATCTCCCTTAAAGTTCAGCGACAAGTTTTTCAACTATGTCACTTTGTGCCGCAGCATCAATTTCACGTGCAAGGATCTTTTCAGCACCAGCAATAGCAAGAGCAGCCACTTGTTGGCGTAACTCTTCTTTAGTGCGGTTTCGTTCTGCTTCGATCTCTGAGTATCCCTGCGCGATGATTTTTTCACGCTCGGAATGACCACGTTGCGTTTCTTCGTCAACAATAGTTGAACCACGCTTTTTGGCTTGCTCGATTATGTCTGCTGCTTGCGCTTTTGCTTCTTTCAGCTGATCTGTGACTTTAGCTTGAGCTAGTTCAAGGTCTTTTTCACCTCGTTCTGACGCAGCTAAACCATCAGCAATTTTTTGTTGGCGTTCTTCAATAGCACCGATAATAGGCGGCCATACAAACTTCATGCAGAACCACACAAAGAATATAAATGCTATTAATTCACCAAGTAGAGTGGCATTGATGTTCAAGACCGCTACTCCTCTTTAATAGTTCGTTGAAAGAAATGGATAACTACTATTGAGCACCAAGTACGAACAACATATAAAGAGCGATCGCAACACCGATCATCGCGATTGCATCGATAAGACCCGCTACAATAAACATTTTTACTTGAAGGGTGGGTGCAAGCTCAGGTTGGCGTGCAGCCGACTCAAGAAATTTACCACCTAAAAGACCGAAGCCAATCGCTGGCCCCAATGCACATAGACCAATCAAAATACCAACTGCGATATATAGATTACCTAAGATTTCCATAGATTTTCACCTTTGTGTTTAAGTTAAAATTAAAAAAAAAATTGTTCAAAATTGTATTTAAGGTTTTTGGTTTATCCATTGAGGATAACCAATAACTGTAAATGTGTTACATAACTAGGGCATCCTACCCTTGGTTTTTTAGCCGATTAAAGCTAATAACTAGTGCTCTTCACTCGCTAAACTTAGATATACAATAGTTAGCATCATAAATATGAAAGCTTGCAATGGGATAACCAATAAGTGGAAAGCAGCCCATAAGAAGTGAATAGGCAATTGCCATAACCCTATGGTACCTGCGATCAGAATAAAGATAAGCTCACCAGCGTATAAGTTACCGAATAAACGTAAAGACAGCGAAAGTGGCTTAGCCAACAATGCTACGACTTCAAGAATAAAGTTGAACCAGTACAACCAAGGTGTATTAAACGGGTGTGCATAGAGTTCTTTCATAAAACCGCCCACGCCTTTGATTTTTATTGAATAAAAAATCATTAATACAAATACACCAATAGACAAAGCAAAGGTCATATTTACGTCGGTTGTAGGAACAACTTTCATGTATACGTCGTGTGGATCTACACCAAAACCGTAGTAACCTATTTGACCTGCCAACCAAGGCAAGAAATCAACTGGGATAAGATCCATTAAGTTCATCAATAACACCCATACAAAGATGGTCAGTGCCAATGGTGCAATTAAAGGGCTTTTCCCATGGTAGGTACTTTTAACCGTATCATTTACAAATTCGACTATCAGTTCGACGCAAGCTTGCCATTTACCTGGCACACCTGTAGTTGCTTTTTTCGCAACCGCTCGAAAGCTTAATATAAAAACAAAACCCAACACTATAGACCAAGCTAATGTATCAATGTGGAAGGTCCAAAAACCTTCACCTACTGTAGCATTAGTTAAGTGGTGCTGAATGTAACTGCTAATGGTTTGTTCGCCACCAGTATCTGCCATTTTATCATCCACAATTTTAAAGTTAAAAAGCTGTATTCAGACTCGTTGTTTTTATGACTCAACGCGACTGCAAAAAATAATTATGGGCCATTGGGCCATTAAGGTTACGACATAGCTGACTAACAGCGGAAAAGGTTGTAAATTAGGCCACTTATAAACCAATACAAACAACACTATCGTAAACAAAAATTTTAATTTGCTTCCTTTGTTAAAACTCCGCACTACTAGCTTGTTTTGACTAGCACCGGTATATTTAAACGCTAAGAATGCAAATACCATTGCTGGTAACACGCTAGCTAAACCACCATAAAATGCTGATATACCTGCATATTTACCAGAAAAAAAAGTAAAAACTAAGGTTAAAACAACGGCTATTATGCTTTGATAAAAAAGCACTTTTTTAGCCAACTGTCGACCTTCTTGGGCCAAGCTAGATGCCAATTGAACCCTCGATATGTTTAAACCCTAACAAAAAGCGCCAAAAGTATACTTTAATGGCGCTGATTTACAATACTAAAGTCTAGTTTGGTGCATAAAAGCACTAATATGGACATTCCTACAAACCCTTTGTTTTTATAGGGATAATAGATTCAATGAGTCTTAAAATATGACTCATTGCACCTAAGTTCACCACAGAATGCAAAAATCACAAAATAGGAAGTCGTTATACTTAACATTTCTTACTGTTATTAATTCTATTTAATATGTCCTAGGATCCCATCTAGTTGATCCAGACTGGAAAAATTTATCACTAATTTTCCTTTTCCTTTAGCGTTATGGGCAATGCTAACTGGAGCACCAAGATTTTCCGATAATTCGGTTTGTAATCGTTGCACATCAGGGTCTTCTTTGGCCGCGGGTTTTTCTTTTTTAGGCTCTAAGAGTCGGCGCACAAGGTTTTCTGTATCTCGCACTGTTAAACCTTTTCCTGATACAGTTTGCGCAGCTTCATTTTGTACCTCTCCCTCGAGAGATAACAAAGCCCTTGCATGCCCCATTTCAATATCACCGTGTTCTAACAATAATTTCACATCGTCATTTAGATTATTAAGACGTAGCAAATTCGTCACTGTTGTTCGCGATTTACCTACCGCAGACGCGACTTCTTGATGGGTGAGTTCAAACTCAACCATTAGGCGATCAAGGGCCTGGGCTTCTTCCATAGCATTTAGATCTTCACGCTGAATATTCTCTATCAAAGCAATAGCTACAGCAGATTCATCAGGGACATCTTTAATTAGACAAGGGATCTCTTCTAACTGAGCTATTTGAGAAGCCCGCCAACGTCTTTCACCAGCGATTATTTCGTATTTATCATCAGATAATCGACGAACTACTATAGGTTGAATAATCCCTTGGGAGCGAATTGATGAGGCTAAATCTTCTAGGGCTTCAGAGGACATATCATTTCTAGGTTGATATTTGCCAGGCTGCAAAAACTCTACTGGTAGTTTCTGTAATTCACTCTCCTGCTCAGGTACTTGTGAACCAGTGCTTTTCCCTGTTTGGCTGGTTGCCAATAACGCATCTAGTCCTCTACCCAAACCTCTTTTTTTAGCCGACATGTTATCCTCAGTTTTTTCTTTTCAATTTTACTATTTACGCAAATTATTTAGGTGATTGGTTTACTTTAGCGCGTCTTAATATCTCACCTGCCAATGCTAAATAAGCTTTAGCTCCTGTAGACGATTTATCATAATACATGGCTGGTGTACCAAAACTAGGCGCCTCTGCCAGTCTAACATTTCGGGGAATTACGGTGCGATACACCTGATCACCAAAATGCCGTTTAAGCTGTTCTGATACGTCGTTAGCTAGCCTATTTCGAGGATCGTACATAGTACGTAACACACCTTCAATTTTTAATTGTGGATTCACGACTGAGGCAAGTTTTTTGATAGTGTCCATTAACGCGGTAAGTCCCTCAAGGGCATAATATTCACATTGCATCGGCACTAATACTGAATCAGCCGCGGCCATTGCATTTACTGTTAACTGATTTAATGAAGGCGGGCAGTCAATAAAAATAAAATCGTAATAGTTTTTCACTGGTGCCAATGCATTGCGTAAGCGGATTTCTCGAGCAAAAACTTCCATTAATTTTATTTCTGCAGCAGTAATATCACTATTGCCCGCTATCAAATCATATTTACCAGAAGTTTCTTTAATCAATACTTCATCAATAGGTTTTTCTTCTATCAACAATTCATAACAGGTATTGTCTACGTTGTATTTGTCAACGCCACTGCCCATAGTCGCATTGCCTTGAGGATCGAGATCAATCAACAAAACTTTACGCTTAGTGGCCGCCATTGACGCTGCTACATTAACAGCAGTTGTAGTTTTACCCACACCACCTTTTTGATTAGCAATTGCAATGATTTTGCCCAAAATAATCGTCCACTTAATTTATTTAGAAGACCAGTGTAGAAAAACATTTAATTTTCTAAATGTCAGGAAAATAACTTCTAACCAACTGATTTTTTTGTAATTTTGACAATATGACGTTCACCTTCAAGTCCTGGCACGTCTAACTTAACAGTTTCTTGCAGTTTAAATTCCAAAGGTAGCTGTTGCAATTCATCTATTGAAAGCTGCCCTTTTAATGCAAGAAAAACTCCGTGAGAATCTACCAGATGTTGGCACCAGTGCAACATATCTTTTAGTGAAGCAAAAGCCCTGCTCAATACTCCATCAATTTTTGCCTTGGGAACAAAATCTTCAACCCTTGATTGTACTGGTTGAATATTGTCTATTTTTAATTCGTATGCCACTTGCTTCATAAAGCGTACTCGTTTACCTAAGCTATCAAGTAAAATAAACTGTTTAGTTGGACACATAATAGCAAGTGGAATTCCAGGCAGTCCCGGCCCTGTGCCTACGTCAATATATTGAGTTTTATTTAAATAAGGAGCGACCACAATAGAATCAACAATATGTTTAAGCACCATTTGTTGAGGGTCTCGCACAGATGTCAAATTATATGCTTTATTCCATTTGTGCATCATCAGAACATAACGAATAAGTTGCAGCTGTTGTTGCTCTGTGACCACAAAATCACAGTTTTTCAGGCTATTTTTTAAGACTAATAGTAAGTCATTTTGTAAAGACTGCTGTTCAGACATTAAGCTGGCACTTTAGTTTGATTGCTATTGGTGCCTACAAGCAATCCATGTTTTTTCAAATAAACTAATAATAACGATACAGCAGCTGGAGTAATCCCAGATATTCTGCCAGCCTTACCAATAGTTTCTGGTCGAGCATCAGTTAATTTGGCAACCACCTCGTTACTCAACCCTGAAATTTGACTGAAATCAAAATCCATTGGTATTAAGGTATTTTCATTACGCAATGTTTTAGCGATTTCATCTTTTTGACGCTCGATATAACCCGCATACTTAATTTGTATTTCAACTTGTTCTGCAGCTTGTTGATTTTCCAGTTCTGGACCAAAGGCATCAATTTGCATCAGTGTTTTGTACGTCATTTCTGGACGACGGATAAGGTCTTCCAAGTTATTTTCTTTCGTTACTGGATTTTTCAACAGAACATTCAACGCTTCGGTAGACTCGTGACTCGGATAAACCCAAGTTGACTTGAGTCGTTGCCTTTCTAATTCAATAGCTTCGAGTTTTTGGTTGAATGCTTTCCATCTTTTTTCGTCCACCAGCCCAATTTCATAACCTTTTTCGGTTAAACGGATATCGGCATTATCTTCGCGTAGTAATAGTCGATACTCCGCTCGGCTAGTAAACATTCTATAGGGCTCTTTAGTACCCATAGTGGCTAGATCGTCAATTAATACACCCATATATGCTTGATCACGACGTAAAATAAATTCGTCTTTTTGCTGTACTTGAAGGGCTGCATTGGTTCCTGCGATTAAACCTTGAGCACCCGCTTCTTCATAACCAGTTGTGCCATTAATTTGTCCAGCGAAAAACAAACCGTCGATAAACTTAGTTTCTAAGGTTTGTTTAAGATCCCTAGGATCAAAGAAATCATATTCGATCGCATAACCTGGACGCACAATATGGGCATTTTCAAATCCAACAATAGAACGCACAAAATTCATTTGAACGTCAAAAGGTAGACTTGTAGATATTCCATTGGGATAAACTTCTATACTATTGAGTCCTTCAGGCTCAACAAAAATTTGATGAGAATTTTTACCTGCAAAACGATGGATTTTATCTTCAATTGAAGGACAGTATCTCGGGCCAATACCTTCAATTACACCAGTGTACATAGGTGATCTATCTAATCCACCACGAATAATTTCATGGGTTTTTTCATTGGTGTGAGTGATATAACAAGGGATCTGCTGTGGGTGATCGCTGGCTTGTCCCATAAATGAAAAAACCGGTACTGGTGTGTCACCTTGCTGTTTTTGCATGACATCAAAATTAAGTGAACGTGCATCAAGTCTCGCTGGTGTACCGGTTTTTAAACGATCTACTCTAAAAGGTAATGCGCGCAGTCTATCGGCTAAAGCGATCGAAGGAGGATCGCCAGCACGGCCTCCTTTATAGTTTTCCATACCAATGTGTATAGTGCCGCCTAAAAACGTGCCTACAGTGATAACAACGCTCTTAGCATGGAATTTCAGACCCATTTGTGTCACCACGCCCACCACGCGATCATGTTCAACGATCAGATCATCACAAGATTGTTGAAATAACGTAAGATTTTTTTGGTTTTCAATAAGTTTACGGATCTCATTTCGATACAGGGATCTGTCTGCTTGTGCTCGAGTAGCTCGAACTGCTGGACCTTTGCTTGAATTTAACGTTCTAAATTGAATTCCAGCTTTATCAGTAGCCATAGCCATGGCACCTCCTAAAGCGTCAATTTCTTTCACTAAATGACCTTTACCAATACCGCCAATAGCGGGGTTACAAGACATTTGGCCTAAGGTTTCGATATTGTGAGTCAATAAAAGCGTATTCACACCCATGCGAGCAGACGCTAAAGCTGCTTCTGTTCCTGCGTGGCCACCACCTACTATGATGACGTCAAAATGTTGCTGATAAAACATGGGTTTCCTCTAAAACGTATTGATCAATTTTACCCAAAGAAAATGGGCCGCATATTCTATATGGATCTGAGCGTAAGTAAAATGTTTAAAAACTATTCAATTAATGTTTTTTGATCGCCTTAATATTTATATGATCTTTTAGATCTTTGTTTATTACTACTACTATTAGTAAAGCCGATCTCTGTTAATAAGTATGTTTTTTCTTTTTATTTCAATTATTTAGAGGTTGATTGATCATGTGAATAAGGATTGATCAAACGGGTATAAGGTGGGCACAAGTCTGTGTTTTATCCACAAGGATATACTGTTGGAATTATATTAAGTGGGTATAAAGTAGTTTTACAGTAGTTATACATATATTTACCCACATGGAATAATATCTTTTGATCTAACTGTGTATAACTTGTGATCAAAAATTAGCAATTTCACAGTTAGATCCTGATCTATAAAGGAAAGATCTATTAATTTAGATTTTTTTGATCTTTATGCTTCCGCCACTGGTTTTTAAAGTTAAATTTGGGCCTCCACCATTTATAGATCCCCGTACATGCATTTTTTTGAGCATGCCATTAATTTTAAAGTCACTTTTTACTCGTCCACCACTGGTTTTTGCATCAATATTGACTTGTATATCAGAATCTAGATAGGCGGAAATTGAGCCGCCAGACGTAGTGAGTTTAGCGTCTTTAGTTAGTTGTTTATCGATACTTACATTGATACTTCCGCCGGAAGTATGTGCTTTGATATTACCGCTAATATTTCCGGTTTTTATAGAACCACCAGAGGTATGTAGCTTAACGTCGCCTTGAATATTTTGGACATTGATTGAGCCACCAGAGGTGTTAGCTTGTAATTGGCCAATGAGATCTTCGATAGATAACGATCCACCTGAAGTATCTAATTCGACATTATAGGTTTTTGGGATCACCAGAATAAACTTTACGTTATTATTTTTTAGCCAGTTTCGATTTTCATTAATTTCGCCGATGATAGTTAGGTCACCGCCTGACTGTTCGAAGCGGTAGCTAAATTCATCATCTTTGGTGTTTTTGGTTTTAATTTGCAGTTCTACTACGGGCTCGTCATGTGTTGCAATTTCGATTGAGCCTGTATCGGTACTTAGCCTTAATTGGCCGCCGAACTCTACATCAAAGGATTTGTTAAAAGTTGTGGCGAAAATAGACGTTGAGTAAAATAGAACAAAATATAGCAATATCGCGTTTAGATAAGTTGTTAGCTTGATTACGTTTTTCATGATAGTGGTCCTTTGCGGTTAGGACCTGAAGGTCCAGTTTAAGTTACAAAGGATGGGTCGCGTAAAACTAGTGAAAAGTTTAAAGTGTGTTTAGTAAGCGTTATTATTTAACCTGATTAGGACGATAACCTGATGTGTTTTGGGGTTGTTGTGGTTCTGGCTGCGTTGGGATGATTTCTTTACGCCTACTGGGACCCGAAAACTTCACTTTATATGTATCGTATTCTTTAATTGATTCAAAACAATATCGACCTAAAGCGTTTTCTAATTCTGCTAAGTTGTGGTTAGTTATCATGATGCAATTTTTGTTATTGGCTAGTCTCTGTCTTAACACATTACCCAACCAACTTTGAGCATTCTTCTTTAAGACACTTTCGTTCACGCACACTTCGTCGAGTATTAATAAATCTACATCAAGTAATTCTTGGTTTATTTCACGAAATTTTTGTCCGACGTTGTCCTGGGCGTTGTAATCATATGAAAAGAAACGCATCTCTAATATGGTAGATAATTGTCTGTATAAAACTGAAATTTCATATTTTTCTATCAATTCATGAGCAATGGCCCCGGCTGTATGAGATTTACCACGGCCATAGTCACCATAAAAAATCATCATATGCGCGCCGCTTTTTCTCCAGTTCATATCTTCATGAGCGGCAATAAAAGATTTGGCGATACTGACTGCTTCAATGACATCATGGCTATCTTCAATAAGATTAGTAAAGGTCCATTTGGGGTTTAATTCTGAACGACCTTGAATATCTTGGATCCGTTGTTTTTTACCTTCTCGTTGCAGCTGTTTGACGTCACGGTTAGCTAAGGTTTCATATTCAGAGCGTAAATCAGAATATTGGGTATATTTTTCAGGAACATATTGGCGACCTAGTGCTTTGCCTAGTCTTTGAATTTTATCTTTAATACTGTCCACGAGTTATTTTATTCCGATTGATAATGATGAAAATCTACTATGCGTCTTTTTTACTATATTTTGCCACTAAATTCTTAGCGTTGTCGTCAGCTTGTATACCTGCTTTGGTTTGCACAATTTGTTGACCCACTTTTTGCACACTTTTAAACCCATGTGCTAAACGTTTTTTCTTTAAACCAAATACAAACTTTTGGGTCCATTGATACTCGCTAAATTGTGACTCCGGTCTACCTAACCAATAAGCAATAAAATCGCCCAACTCACTTGAATTATAATCATAATCGATAATGCCGAGCAGTTTTGCTAAATCGGCAATCAATTTTTCGTTAGGTAACCAATCAATATGCATTTTATGCCAATTCAAGTGTAACCTTGAATAGTCATCAATTTGCATTGTAGTTAGTGGAAGAACAAGGGTTTTACCGTTAAAACTGTGATTAAGTTCAACTTCGTTTTGGAAAGTGACTAAGCCTACACTGAGGAGTTCTTTTATTAAGCTGTTTACTTGTCGACCTAAAGTGAATTTTTCATCCTTGGTATTTAAAATGGATAATAATGATTTGTAGTTTAACGGTGACGTTATACCAGTTGAGTCATTCGCTGTTGGCTTTATTCCAAGCATATACAATATTCGAGCATCATTACTCAAACTTTGTAATAGGGCGGTTTGTTCTGCTTTATTGAAGTGCATGAAGATACATTAAGAGGTTATACCAATTGTTGGTTGGTATTTAGCCAAGTTAAAATCCACTCAACAGCAATATCTTCAGGAATAGGATGATTAAGTACATCAATATGTAGGCTAGGGCAGATTAATTCAGCGTCAGCTTTTATCATCGTTTTTTCTAATTGTACTGAACCAAAGCAGAAAGTGTCGTAACTACTATCACCTAAACCAATAACCAAAAACTTTGTGTTGGCTAAATTTGCAGTTTGTAATTGCTCAGCAAAAGGTTGGATATTATCTGGTAATTCACCTGCACCATGGGTAGATGAACATATTAGCCATATAGCATTGTAATCTAAGTCGGATAACTGTGGCGTCAAATGCACTGCTGAACTATGAGAGTGAGCTATTAAGGTTTCTTGTAATGCATCTGCAACATATTCACTTGCACCTAAAACACTACCTACGATAATTTCAAACTTAGCCATTAATTTACTATTTTATTTGTTATTTATTGGTATTGTACATTGTGATCAATATATCACCATGCCTAATTCTAACGTTACATGCTATCTAGATTTATTATTTGCCAATACAAAAAGACGAGAATATTTTGGTAAGCAGGTCGTCCGAAGTAAATTCACCGGTGATTTCACTTAGGTGTTGTTGAGTTATCCGTAATTCCTCAGCCAGTAGTTCTCCAGCTAGATTATCTTCTAATTGGTACTTGCCTAAGTATAAATGTTCTGCTGCTCTATCTATGGCATCTAGGTGGCGTCTACGGGCAATGAATTGTCCCTCTGAGCTGGCATTAAAACCCATACAATCTTTTAAGTGTTCAGTTAAAAAATTTAGACCTAGTTGATTACTTGCAGACAATGAAATTACTGGATACTTGCCGCTTTCATCCATACCAATAGTTTCATTGGACAGGTCTATCTTATTGCGGATTACGCTAAGACCTATATTTTTGGGTAGTTGCTGATAAAATTCGGGCCAAATTTTTTCAGGTTGGGTTTCTTGTGATTCAGTACTGTCTAACATAAATAACACCCGATCGGCTTGGCGAATTTCTTGCCAAGCTCGTTCAATACCTATTTTTTCAACTTTATCTGGGCTGTCTCTTAAACCGGCTGTATCGATTATGTGTAGTGGCATACCGTCAATATGGATATGTTCTTTAAGCACATCCCGTGTAGTGCCGGCTATATCCGTCACTATCGCTGCATCTTTTCCTGCCAAGGCATTGAGTAAACTCGATTTCCCGGCATTGGGTTTGCCGGCTATCACGACTCTCATACCTTCTCTTAGAAGTGCACCTTGTTTGGTTTGTTGCCGCAAAGCTTCAAAAGATTGGATAATATTTTCGAGATCTCTTTGAATTTTACCATCGCTTAGAAAATCGATTTCTTCGTCAGGAAAATCGATGGCTGCTTCGACATACATTCGTAAGTGGATGACTTGCTCTACTAAAGCATGAATTTGTTGGGAAAAAACACCTTGTAAGGAGCGTAACGCGCCTTTTGCCGCTTGTTCAGAACTGGCGTCAATGAGATCTGCTATAGCTTCAGCTTGAGCTAAGTCCAATTTATCATTCAGGAAAGCGCGTTCACTAAATTCCCCTGGGCGTGCAATGCGAAGTTTAGGAATTTTTAGAATGGTATTAAGCAACATATCCAGTACTACTTGGCCACCATGCCCCTGTAATTCCAATACATCTTCACCGGTAAATGAATTTGGGGCCTTAAAAAATATTGCTATCCCTTGATCGATAAGGTTTCTGTTGTTATCAGAAAAAGCCAAGTATTCTGCCTTACGCACTTCAGGTATTTTACCTAATATCGATTCTGCCACCCTACTTGCTAGATTGCCAGATATACGGATTATCCCAACACCACCGCGACCTGGTGCTGTAGCTTGTGCCACAATAGTGTCTTGTTGTGATGATAAACCTGAATCGAGCATGTAGTTTATTAATCTCTAAAGTTAGTAAATTGTAGAGGTTGTTCTAAATCTGCGGCTTTAGCCAATGCCATAACTTGTTGTAAATCATCACGTTTTTTACCGGTAACTCGCACTTGTTCACCTTGAATTTGCGCTTGTACCTTTAATTTTTCATCTTTAATTAATTTAATCAGTTTTTTTGCAACTGGTTGCTCAATACCTTGCTTAAAGGCTATGGCTTGTTTGTAAATTTTACCTATGTGTTGTACGTCCTTTTCTTCAAAGGCCGCAGTATCAACGTTACGTTTTACGCAGGTACCTCTGAGAATATCCAGCATTTGCTTGAGTTGAAAATCGTTATCAGCAGTCATGGTAACTATTGTTTCTTTTAACTCGAAACTTGCTTCGACACCTCTAAAATCAAAACGCGTACTAAGTTCTCTATTGGCATTGTCGACAGCATTACGTAATTCGGGTAAGTCAATTTCTGAAACTATATCTAATGATGGCATTGGGATTCCTAAATTTTGCAGATGATGTTTATTAATTGTATGTACAAAAAAGCCCGTTTTATATGCTGATTAAGTATAAAACGGGCTTTATTTAAAATTAATTGTTTACTTGGTACTCAAGCCGCGTTTTTCCATTGATGCGTAGATTATCTTAGCTTGAATCAAAGTAATAATATTACTTATGAGCCAGTAAAGTACCAAACCAGCTGGGAATATAAAGAAGAATAGACTCATAGCAACAGGCATAAACTGCATTATTTTTTGCTGCATAGGATCTGTCATTGTCATAGGTTGTAATTTTTGTAGTAAATACATGCTTAGACCAGTTAGCACAGGTAATACAAAAAATGGGTCTTTTGCACTTAAATCTGTGATCCAGAATATAAAATCTGCGTGTCTCAATTCGACACTTTCTAGTAGGACCCAATATAATGCTAAGAAGATTGGCATTTGTAATAGTAGAGGGAAACAACCACCCATAGGGTTAACTTTGTCCTTCTTATACATTTCCATCATGGCTTTCTGCATTTTTTGTTTGTCTTCCCCATAACGCTCTTTCAGCGCATCCATTTTGGGTTTTAATGCTCGCATTTTCGCCATGGATTCGTATTGCTTTTTAGTAAGGGGATACATTGCACCTTTAACAACTATAGTGATCAATATTATCGAGAACCCCCAGTTTCCAACTAAACTATGAATAAACTGCAAAAAGAAAAATAAGTATTTCGATATCACCCATAGGAAGCCGTAATCAACAGTAAGATCTAATCCTCTGGCTATTTCAGCTAAAGTATCTTGGTCTTTAGGCCCAAGATATAAAGCACTACTTATTGTGGCGGTTTCTCCAGGTTGGATAATGATTGATTGACCTGTAAAACCAATTACGCCATTGGTGTTTTGTAATACTCGACTATATAAATTATTGGTTTCGTTTTGAGGTGGAACCCATGCCGATACAAAATAATGCTCTATCATGGCTGCCCAGCCAGCAGGAGTAGATTTTTTAAGATTTTTGTCGATCATGTCATCAAAATCAAACTTCTCATATTTATCTTCTTCTGTTGAATATGCTGCGCCTCTATATGTTGGCATAAACATACTGCCATCTTCTTTGAGCATACTTTGCTTAAGTTGACCAAATTGTTGTAGTTGTTTTGTATCACTAGTGTTGTTTTCTATAATATAACTAATGTCGATTTTGTGACTGTCTTTAGTAAATACAAAGTTCTTAGTAATTTTTACGCCTTCAGGAGTAACTAACGTAAGGGGAACTGTTAATGTTTCGCCAATAAGGGTATAGCTGTTTTCAGTTGCAGTATAAGTAGGGCGCCCTTTACTATCTGGACCATCTTTACCAACTAAACCACTTTGAGCAATAAACAGGTCTTCGCCGTTAGGTCTCAATAAGCTGTATGAATCTTTTGAATTTTGTTCGACAGGAAATTTAACTAGATTAGCTGATATAACGTCACCACCAACAGTATCTATTGTTAAATCAAGGGTATCGGTTTTAACCAAAATGGTTTTCCCAGATTGGACACTACTTGTTACGTAATTTTGTCCATTTGAAGACGCAACTGGAACATCTTCTGAGCCTGTAGGCATGTCGGAAGTGATATTTTGTTGTTGAGTAACAGTTTGAGCTGCTTCAACTGGTTGAGGTCCATAATCTAACTGCCATTGTTGCCATAATAAAAAGCCGACCATAGCAAGGCCAATCAATAAAAAACTGCGTTGGGATTCCATAAAATACTCTAATTAACTACTTATTATGTGTGTGACTTATTCATGTCAAAACATTAAACCACGGCGATGTTACTGTTTTACTTATGACCTGCTATTTATGAGGGCATAATTATAAAAATCATTGTTTATTTCGTTTTTTTTCTGGTACGGGATCATATCCACCATCATTGAGTGGATGGCATTTTAGTATGCGTTGCAAAGATAACCAACACCCTTTTACGATTCCGTGTTTAACAATAGCGTCAATTGCATAATGAGAACAACTTGGATGAAATCTACAAGTTGGTCCCAACATTGGTGATAGTACCATTTGATAGAGCTTAATTATCCCAATTGGGATTTTTCGCAGCGCGACGCTAATTTTTTCCATAATTTACTCAGCAAAGAAAATAATTCCTGATTCGAGAGTTTATCTAATCCACTTTTACCCACTACTACTATATCAATATTTGGAAACGAATGACGTTGTAGACGAAAGCTTTCACGTATGACACGTTTAAGTCTGTTTCTATCGTGTGCATATTTGACTCGTTTTTTAGCTAAAGTGATGCCTAAACGAGGATTATTTGAAGTATTAATTCTTGCTAATAAGGTAATTTGAGGTGAAACAGATGGAATTGCATTACTGAAGACATATTCAAAGTGGGTGGGAGTAAGTAGCCTTAGCTCCCGAGAAAAGTTATTTTCACCCACCTTGGATAATTAAGCTGATAAACGCGCACGGCCTTTAGCACGACGATTAGCAATAACCTTGCGGCCATTTTTAGTCGCCATACGGGCACGAAAACCGTGTGAACGCTTACGCTTTAAGTTGCTTGGTTGAAAAGTTCTTTTCATGACCTAGTCCCGCTATACATAAGGTTTAAACAAAATGAGCATTTATATGATAATCGCTTAGAGATAATCACCGTGCTCAAAAATGACGCTGAATAATAGAGATCAGTTGGCTAGTTGTCAATATAATACTCCAAGTAATAACATTCTATTTTGCATAGGGTATGAGGTGGGACCCTATGCAAATTATAATAACTATTTAAAATGTTCATTTTATCCACAGCCTATTCAAATATTTACAGCTTAATTTTTGATTAAACAGATATTTGGCATCAAAAATGCGTATAAACGGAAGATAATGTTGGCGAATACTATTATTCTAAATTATCAAAAAATATAATTAAAACAAAAAGATATAAGTGTTTTTGCTGTTATTTCAAATTAATTTAAAATGTATGTTGCGTTATCTAGGTGATTAGCGAGATAATTCACAATCAGTTTTAGATTTGATTTCTAGCTGCTTAATAATAACTCAACTATTACTTTTCGCTTTTGTTTTGTAATTCCTTTTTTTCTTGTTTTGGCCCTTTGTTTATAAGGATGGAGCGGTTTTTTTTGATGTCTATATGGAATCAGTGTCTTGATAGGTTACAACAGGATTTACCTATTCAGCAGTTTAGTATGTGGATAAGACCACTTCAGGCAGAACATGGCGATGCTTACTTAACGCTTTTTGCACCTAATCGCTTTGTATTAGATTGGGTTAGAGATAAGTACTTTTCGCAAATTAATAATTTATTGGCTGAGTTTTGTGGTGATAAAGCACCGCAATTGCGTTTCGAAGTAAAAGTAGCGAATATTGAAACTAATAAGAAGTTTGGAGCTACTAATTACTCGTCAATGGTCGTTGAGCAAGGTGGTCAACCTAAAGAGAGTCCACCACCAGTTTCGGCTAGTCCATCGGTTGCAACTTCAAATATTAGTAATGCAGTACCAATAGCGGCGACCCATAAAAGCAATATTAACTTAACCTACAAGTTCGATAACTTTGTCGAAGGTAAGTCAAACCAACTTGCACGGGCTGCTTCACAGCAAGTCGCTGATAACCCGGGTGGTGCTTATAATCCTTTATTTATATACGGTGGTACGGGTTTAGGTAAAACCCATTTATTACATGCTGTTGGTAACGGGATAATGGATAAGAAAAAGAATGCAACCGTCGTATATATGCATTCTGAGAGATTCGTGCAAGACATGGTAAAAGCATTACAAAATAATGCGATAGAGGAGTTTAAGCGATACTACCGCTCTGTTGACGCGCTACTCATAGATGACATTCAGTTTTTTGCCAATAAAGAACGTTCGCAAGAAGAGTTTTTCCATACATTTAATGCATTGTTAGAAGGTAATCAGCAAATCATCCTAACTTCTGACCGTTACCCAAAGGAGATAGTCGGAGTCGAGGACCGGTTAAAATCAAGATTTGGTTGGGGCCTAACTATTGCTATTGAACCCCCGGAATTAGAAACGCGGGTAGCTATTTTGATGAGAAAAGCTGTAGAAAACAAAATTTTCTTGCCAGATGAAGTGGCGTTTTTTATTGCTAAAAGGCTTAGGTCAAATGTTCGCGAACTTGAAGGGGCGCTTAATCGAGTTATCGCTAATGCCAATTTTACGGGACGCCCAATTACCATCGATTTTGTACGTGAGGCGCTTCGAGACCTATTGGCGTTGCAAGAGAAGTTAGTCACTATAGATAATATTCAAAAAACAGTGGCTGAGTATTATAAGATTAAGATGGCTGATATTTTGTCTAAACGTCGTAGTCGCAGTGTTGCTAGACCTAGGCAGATGGCTATGGCTTTGTCCAAGGAACTTACTAATCATAGTTTACCTGAGATTGGTGATGCGTTCGGTGGACGTGATCATACAACTGTATTACACGCTTGCAGAAAAATAGTGCAGCTAAGGGAAGAAAGTCATGATATAAAAGAAGACTATCAGAACTTAATTCGCACATTGTCTTCATAAAAATTCACGAGTAAAAAGATGAAATTTAGCATCAGTAGGGAAAATTTCTTACAACCTCTTCAGTTGGTTTCAGGCGCAGTCGAGCGTCGCCATACGCTGCCTATATTATCGAATGTTTTGATTAAAGTTAGTGATAACTCACTGTGGTTAACAGGTACAGATTTAGAGGTTGAGCTGATTTCAAATGTGACATTGAGTGGTGAGTTCATTGAAGGTGAAATTACTGTTCCAGCTAAAAAGTTGCTAGATATTTGTAGAGGGTTAAACGAAGGTAGCAACATAGATTTTAGTGTCGAATCCAATAAAGCACTACTTAAATCTGGTCGTAGTAAATACAGTTTGTCTACACTTGCAGCCGACGACTATCCAAATTTAGAAGACTGGCAAGGGGAGTTGGAGTTTGAGATACCGCAATCAGATCTTAAGCGACTTATTGACAGCACACATTTCTGCATGGCCCAACAGGATGTGCGTTACTACCTTAACGGTATGTCTCTTGAAACGGAAGATAATCTTATCCGTACAGTCGCCACAGATGGCCATAGGTTAGCATTATGTCGACTCAGTTATACTAATGCCACTTTACCTAACCGTCAGGTAATTATTCCACGTAAAGGTGTGCTGGAAATACTTAGGCTGATTGAAGATAACGATAAGTTAGTGAAGGTACAGGTCGGTTCCAATCATATTAGAATTTTTTCTACCGATTTTATTTTCACTAGTAAATTGGTGGATGGACGTTTTCCTGATTATAGACGAGTACTTCCAAAAGACGGCGATAAAAAAATTGAGTCGAGTAAAGATGTATTAAAGCATGCTTTTTCTAGGGCCTCTATATTATCAAATGAGAAGTTTAGAGGAGTGCGCTTAAATCTATCGAATAGTGAAC
Organism: Paraglaciecola sp.; assembly: GCF_039964565.1. Lineage (GTDB taxonomy): Bacteria > Pseudomonadota > Gammaproteobacteria > Enterobacterales > Alteromonadaceae > Paraglaciecola. The sequence goes on along the minus strand of NZ_JBDVXF010000044.1, from coordinate 61,485 downwards.
TCAAGATTACGGCAAACAACCCTGAACAAGAAGAGGCCGAGGAAATAGTAGACGTCGATTATCAAGGCGACAGTTTGGAAATTGGTTTTAATGTAGCGTATTTGATAGATGTTATGAATGGACTCAGTTGTGATGAAGTTCGTATTACATTGGCTGATTCCAATAGCAGTGCATTAATCGAAGATGCTAAGGATGACTCCGCGCTTTACGTTATAATGCCCATGAGGTTGTAATTAGTTTTTATACGAAGTTGCAATTTTCATGAAACTGGAAAAGCTCCAGATTAAGCATTTTCGGAATATTGATGATTTGTCACTGGCAGTTCATGGAAATATGAATATATTTCTTGGCGAGAATGGAAGTGGTAAGTCGTCGATTTTAGAAGCTTTACACTATTTAGGGTATGCTCGGTCTTTCCGTACCCATAAACATAAAAATGTGATTAGTCATCACAAGTCCGGTTTTACGGTATTTTGCTCTACGATCGAAAACAAGGATAAATATCAAAAATTCGGTATTAGCAGGCAAACAGATGATAGTTGCGTTGTTAACATCAACGGCCAAAAGTCTAAACGTGCTACAGATTTAGCAAGTTATCTTCCTATTCAAATATTTACACCACAAAGTTCTGATTTGTTGTTGGGAGCGCCTAAGCTTAGAAGGCGCTACTTAGATTGGGTGTTGTTTCACGTGGAACAGTCTTTTAACGTTGATTATCAAGTTTTCAATAGAGCGCTACGACAACTAAATGCGCTTTATAAAAGTAAATCAAATAACCCTGATTTCGATTATTGGCAGGCATTACTTTGTGAAAGAGGCGAGTTAATAACTGATAATCGAGAAAAGTTGCTAAATGACCATCTTAAGCAGTTTATTTATGCCAATTTAGAGGTTTTTTTACCTGAGTTTTCCTTCGAAATTTCGTATTATAGGGGGTGGGATAAAGGCCATACATTGGCAGAATCAGTTACTAAACATCGCTCGCGTGATCTTAAATACGGTTTTCTTAGTGTTGGTCCACACAAGGCTGATTTAAGAATTAAAACCCAAGGTTTGAGTGCTCATGAGGTTTTGTCGAGAGGGCAGTTACGAATGTTAGTTGCAGGTATGCAACTTGCGCAAACACAATATTTGCATCAACAGACTTCAAAGAGTTCAATTTTTCTATTGGATGATGTTGGTGCTGAGTTAGATGAAGAAAAGAGAAAGGTGTTTATTACAAGCTTAAACACTATTGACACACAGTTGTTTGTTACTGCTATTGATATCAAACAACTCGATTTTTTAAAGCACTATAACGATAAGAAAGTGTTTCACGTGGAACATGGCCAGGTGAAAGAGGAGACTTAGTCAAATGTCAGAAGAAAATGTTTATGATTCGTCGAGTATCAAGGTTCTAAAAGGACTTGATGCTGTAAGAAAGAGACCGGGAATGTATATCGGTGATACAGATGACGGATCTGGATTACATCACATGGTTTTTGAAATTCTAGATAACTCTATTGATGAAGCATTGGCGGGACATTGTAGTGAGATTATTGTAAAAATTCACTTAGATGGCTCTGTGTCAGTAAGGGATAATGGTCGCGGAATACCAACGGCTATTCACCCTGAAGAAGGAGTATCCGCCGCAGAAGTTATCATGACTGTATTACATGCAGGTGGTAAATTCGGAGGTGAAGATTCTGGATATAAAGTTTCTGGTGGATTACATGGTGTTGGGGTATCAGTTGTAAATGCCTTGAGTGACAAATTAGTATTAACAGTGAGACGTGAAGGAAAACTACACGAACAGGAATACCATCTAGGTGAACCAACCGCTCCTTTAGCCGTAATAGGTGATGCAACAGAGACCGGAACAGAAGTTAGGTTTTGGCCAAGCTCTACTATTTTTTCTGATATTACCTTTCACTTCGACATATTGGTTAAGCGAATCAGAGAACTATCATTTCTGAATTCAGGTGTTTCAATCCGCATTCTTGACGAACGTGATGAAGATAAACAAGAGCACTTCTTTTTTGAAGGTGGCATTCGTGCTTTCGTTGATTACTTAAACTTAAATAAAACACCAGTTAATGCAGAAGTGTTCTATTTTTCACTAGAAAAAGATGATGGAATAATAGTAGAAGTCGCAATGCAATGGAACGACTCCTATAAAGAACAGATACTTTGTTTTACCAACAATATTCCTCAAAGAGATGGTGGCGCCCACTTAAGTGGTTTTAGAGGAGCACTAACTCGCACACTTAATAATTATATGAGCTCAGAAGGTCTAAACAAAGGAAAAGGCAAAAACGCTGTAGACGTCTCTGCGAGTGGAGATGATGCTCGAGAAGGTCTTACCGCCGTTATATCTGTAAAAGTTCCCGATCCAAAATTCTCTTCACAAACCAAAGATAAACTTGTTTCCTCAGAAGTTAAATCGGCTGTTGAACAAGCCATGGGCGAGAAATTAGCTGAATACCTCATCGAAAATCCAACCGTAGCTAAAAACATCATAATGAAAATTGTAGATGCGGCACGAGCAAGAGAAGCGGCGCGAAAAGCCCGAGAAATGACTCGTCGAAAAGGTGCACTAGACATCGCAGGGTTACCTGGTAAATTAGCAGACTGCCAAGAAAAAGATCCGGCACTTTCAGAATTGTATATAGTGGAAGGGGACTCAGCTGGCGGTTCTGCTAAGCAGGGAAGAAATCGTAAAAACCAAGCTATATTGCCGCTCAAAGGTAAAATTTTGAACGTTGAGAAAGCTCGATTCGACAAAATGCTTTCATCTCAGGAAGTAGCAACTTTAATTACCGCACTAGGCTGTGGAATTGGTAGGGACGAATACGACCCAGAAAAGCTGCGTTATCACAGTATCATTATCATGACTGATGCTGACGTCGATGGTTCACATATTCGAACCTTGCTACTTACGTTTTTCTATAGACAAATGCCTGAAATTATTGAGCGCGGCTATGTCTACATTGCGCAACCACCGCTTTATAAAACTAAAAAAGGAAAACAAGAACAATATCTGAAGGATGATGATTCATTGACTAAATATTTAACGTCAATTGCGTTAGATAATGCTTCGCTTCATGTAAATGAAAACGCCCCGGCAATCTCAGGAGTGGCATTAGAAAATTTAGTCAAACAGTATCAAGAGACAGTGGCTATGATTGCCCGTATCAGCCGATTGATGCCAGAAGTGATACTCAATAAACTAGTCTACAGTGTTACTTTAGAGCCTGAAGATGTAAATGATGAACAGAAACTTACACATTTCGCTGAAGAATTTACCAAAGGGCTTACCGATGATGAAATCGACGGAGCCACCTATTCGTTTAAAGTAAGTCATAACTCAGAGAGAAATAACTGGTTTGTGGTCATTATTATAAGACTTCATGGTATAGATACTGAATACAGAATCGACCATGAGTTCGTTAATTCAAATGAATATTTACGCATCAAATCTCTTAATCAGGCAATAAATGGCATGATTGAAGCAGGTGGATACGTTAAGCGTAATGATAAAACCAAATCCATTTCAACATTTGTAGATGCACTGGATTGGTTAATGGCTGAATCTAAACGTGGCCAATACATTCAGCGATACAAAGGACTAGGGGAAATGAACCCAAGTCAATTATGGGAAACAACAATGGATCCCGCGTCTCGTAGAATGCTTCAGGTAACAATAGAAGATGCCGTAGGAGCAGACCAACTCTTCACCACACTAATGGGCGACCAAGTTGAGCCAAGACGAGCATTTATTGAAGATAATGCACTAAAAGTGGCAAATCTAGACGTGTAAAACTTGATAGACAAAAAAAGGCCGCTTTAAAGCGGCCTTTTTTTATTTTAAAATCAAGGGGTTAAGTTGATTATTGATACTTTCGGCGCTCCGAATCCACTGAAATCAATAGTGAATTCAAACACCCCAGTTTCCTTAGGTGTAAATTGAAAGTTCTCATCTGTGGTATTACAGTTAGACGAGACTGAATCCCCAACTACAATAATTCTATCTGACTCATTAGCAAAACCACAGTTCATCCCCGGAGTCCAACTAGCGTCTGCGAATTTAAAATCATAGGGTTGGCCATCGGCGATCAATTCTATCGACGTGGAATAGACTTCATCTGACACTTCTACTAACTTATATTTTTCGTCGGCCTCCCACCAAGAAAAAACTCCTCTTAGGTAGAGACCATCGTAACTTCGTTCAGTATTAAATGTATCAATAACATTAGTCGCACAACCACTGAGCAAACTTGCAAGAATGGCTATAGATACAAAACCCTTTTTCTTCATATTGGTTTAACGTCCTAAAATCATCGAGTTCGCGAAACTTAATTTAATACCGAGATATCTGCACAGCACAAAAACAACCCTCTAAGGCGAGATAATAGTGACAATCTATTTCGCCTAATTGACTCATCTTCGGCCATAACCATAACATTCTCAAAAAATGCATCAATTGGCTGTCTAAGTTCTGCCAACACAGTTAAAGCGCTAGCATAATCAGACTGTTCAATCATTGGTTGAATACGTGCTTCTACGAGCTCCAATGAGTCTGCCAAGGCCTTTTCAGCAGATTCTTGAATTAGAGTAGGGTCGAAACTGATTTCTTCACTAATGGCATTTTTAGCTAATATATTGGCAACGCGTTTATTCGCAGCAGCAAGGGCATCCGCCGATTCCAACGTGTTGAAGGATTTTACGGCTTCAACTCTAGCTGCAAAATTAGCAGGACGAGTAGGGCGGTTAGCTGCCACTGCTTGTACAACCCCAGCAGCGACACCTTGTTCGGCGTACCAGGCTCTAAATCGTGCTAACACAAAATCGACTACCTTAGTTTGGAGTTCTTGTGTTTTTACCTTGTCTTCAAACGTCACTATTGATGCATCTACCAAATCGACTAAATCTAAAGGCAGATTTTTCTCAACAATTATTCGTAACACTCCTATTGAAGCTCGACGCAACGCGAAGGGATCTTTGTCGCCTTTGGGCGTTTGACCAATCCCAAAAATACCCACTAAGGTATCAATCTTATCCGCTAATGCTACACACAGACTTACATCGTTTGTAGGCAATATATCACCCGCAAAACGCGGCATATATTGTTCATTTAACGCTACGGCTACAGCTTCTGCTTCACCGTCAACACGCGCATAATGCATGCCCATAACACCTTGAACATCTGGGAACTCCATAACCATATTGGTCATTAGATCTGTTTTACACAACAATCCTGCTCGATATGAGGCGTCTTGATCGGCACCAACCATTGACGCAATATTTTTTGCCATAGACGCTATACGCTGAGACTTTTCGTAAACTGTACCCAACTGCTTTTGAAACAATACAGTTTTCAAACTTTCAAGGCGGGATTCTAAGGTTTGTTTTTTATCTGTGTTAAAGAAAAACTCCGCATCAGCTAACCTTGGCCGAATAACCTTTTCGTTACCACTAACAATAGTTTGCGGGTCTTTACTTTCTATATTAGTGATAAAAATAAACTTAGACTTTAACTGGCCATTACCATCTAACAACGGAAAGTACTTTTGGTCGTCTTTCATGGTGTAAATAAGCGCTTCTTTTGGCACGGCTAAGAAAGACTCATCAAAATTTGCCACTAATGCTACAGGCCATTCTACTAACGCAGTCACTTCATCCAAAAGTTCATCGTTAACATCAGCGACAGCGTTTTCTTGCTTAGCTAAGTCTTGAATTTGCGCCAGAATTTTTGCCTTGCGCTGACCATGATCTGCAATGACATAGTGTCGTTTTAGCTGCTCTAGGTAGCTGTCTGCATGATCTAACTCAAATGGGGCGTCAGAATGAAATCTATGACCACAAATAATACGCCCTGAAGCTACATCTAATACTTCTCCTTCAATAAGATCCGCACCGTAAAGCATGGTAACGGTATGAACTGGACGAATAAACTGTGTAGATTTTGAACCCCAACGCATCGGTTTAGGAATAGGTAGACCCTTTAATGCATCTTCAACTATAACAGCTAACACTTGGCCAATAGCCCTTCCTTTTACCTGCGCTTGATATAATAACCATTCGCCCTTATCAGTCTTTAGACGTTCAGCTTGGTCTACATCTATTCCATTAGAACGCGCCCAACCTTGCGCTGCCTTTGTCGGCTCTCCATTTTCGTCAAAAGCCGCGGAAACTGCGGGTCCACGCTTCTCTACCTGCTTATCCGCTTGAAACTCAGATAAATTTTCAACGATCACCGCTAAGCGACGTGGTGATGCATACCAGTTAATCTGACTAAATGAGAAATCACTCTGAGTAAATGCAGACTCAATATTATCTTTGAATGCTAGGGCTAATTTCACCAACGATTTTGGTGGAAGTTCTTCTGTTCCAATCTCAATTAATAAATTATCAGTTCGCATGGCTACTTCTCCTTCTTACACATTGGAAAGCCAAGTGCTTCTCGCGCTTCGTAATAAACCTTTGCGCAGGCCTTAGAAAGGGTTCTGACCCTTAAAATGTAGCGTTGCCGCTCTGTAACCGAAATCGCATGTCTGGCATCCAACAAGTTAAATGCATGCGATGCCTTCATCACTTGCTCATATGCAGGTAACGGGAGATTAGCTTCAATCAACCTTTCGCTGTCTTTTTCGCACTGATCAAATGTTGCGAACAAGGCGTCAACATCAGCATGTTCGAAGTTATAGGCTGATTGCTCTACTTCGTTTTGATGGAATACATCCCCGTATGTGACTGTACCCATTGGTCCATCGGTCCATACTAAATCATAGATGCTATCAACACCCTGTATATACATCGCCAAACGTTCGAGCCCATAAGTTATCTCGCCTGTTACCGGAGAACATTCTAGGCCGCCAACTTGTTGAAAATAAGTAAATTGCGTGACTTCCATACCGTTTAACCAAACTTCCCAACCCAGGCCCCACGCCCCAAGAGTCGGCGATTCCCAATTGTCCTCTACAAACCTAATATCATGTACAAGTGGATCAAAACCAAGCTCACGTAAAGAGCCCAAGTACAGTTCTTGAATATTGTCTGGTGAGGGTTTAAGCATTACTTGAAACTGGTAGTAATGTTGGAGTCTATTAGGGTTTTCGCCATAACGACCATCCGTAGGTCGTCTACAAGGTTGCACATAGGCACTGCTAATAGGTTCTGGGCCTATTGACCTTAGGAATGTCATTGGATGGAATGTACCCGCACCCACTTCCATATCTAGTGGTTGGATTATTACACAACCCTGTCGCGCCCAATAATCTTGAAGCGCCAAAATGAGTCCTTGAAATGTCTTACAATCAAACTTTTGCATATTCTCTAGCGTTTCCTCAGCCTACTTAGGCCTTTCCAATAATTAATTTAAAAAAACGCCGGCAAGTATACCTTTTGTCGTGGACTCTATGTAGGCTTAAAGGCGATTAAAACAGCATTTTGACGTAACTAGTGGGCTCCAAATGGCAAAAAATACCTTTAGTTGGGTAACTGATGATAAAACCTATCTAAATTACCATCACACTACATGGGCAACGGCGGTGCTAACCAGTCAGGAATTGTTTGCAAAATTTTGCCATTGAAGGTCAACAAGCGGGAGTTGGTTTGGATTACCATATTAAAAAAAAATCATTATGAAGCGGCATTTTTCAATATCGACCCTAAAAAAGATAAATACTTACACATAAAGATATCGGGCGTTTAATGACAATTTCAGGAATAGCCGAAGTCGTTTAAGAATTCAATCAATTATTAAAAACGCTAAAGCATATTTAGCTATCGAAGCGTCTGGATTGGATTATCATGAAGATATTTGGCAGTTTGTCGACGGCAATACTATGGTCAATAGATAGTCCACCAAAAGCGATGTGCCTACTTCTACCCGACAGTCAGATTGTATGGCAAAGGCTCTTAAGAAACCGGGATTTTGTCGGTAGCAACAACGATATGTCGTACCCTTGTGTAAGCTGTAAGCATGGTAAACGATAATACAATAGATTGTTTTTGTAATTAAAGTCGTTTTCTGGACGGCAAGCGCTAAGATTGCGAGGTTGTAAACAACTTCAAGGTTTTTAAAATTGAAACCTCATTTAATATTTGTGTTTCTAGCTTAGCTTCCAATTCTTCCCTATGTGTATCTTGGCGTTTTATTTCAATGCTACTTTGCGCTTTTCTATCTTCATGGGTCGGCAGCGCTTTTACTTGGTCGTAAAGTGAATATAAAATTGGAAACTGTTGTTCAAAATTCGGTTTATCTTTTATAGGTAAGGCTTCTAAAAGGTGATACAGCCTTATACTTCCTTCTGACAAGTTACATTGCTGTTGTTCCATGGCTTTGGCAATAGTTTGAATGCTTTGGCATATATTTTCGATTCGTTTCTGAGTTTTTTGCTCTCGTATCTGCTGCTGTAATTTTAATTTAAACAGCAAAGAACCGGCATAAAACGCCAAAATTGCAATAATAATTAATGCGACAAGCAACAACAGCATTTTCATATAGGGCTACTTCTGCTTAATCTTTAAAGTCATTAATATCGATGGATTCAAACTGTGAGAATAGGTCAACTTCTTGCTTTGTAGACACGTCATGATTCTCATCGTCATTGCTAATACCAAGTAAATCACAAAGTACTTTATGCCTAGCTAAGGTGTGATCTACATATTGCTGATCTTCTCTGGCAATCTTTTTACCTTGTTCAATTTTATTCAAAAGTGAGGCTAACCGTGGATCTTGTTCAATTGCGGCAAGCTCTTGAGAAGGAGAAAAGTACTTTATTTTTTTGGATACAGTTCTATGTTCGCTTGATTCTACAATCAAACTAACCGGCTTTTTACTGCCATGTCTTGGATCCTTAACAACCTTTTTAGGACCTTGGCTGTCAGTTAGTGCTTCACTGTTGCGACTTCCAGCTGGTTTTCCCAGATGTTTCTTTACACGTTTTTCTGTTGGTTTACGTACATTTGAAGATGTTTTGGCGACGCCAATTTTACCAACTTTACGAGATTTTTTCTGCCTAGCCATAGCTCACCTGTGTAGGGCTTTAATATGGGCGTGATTCTACCTTAGTACAAGCGCGATAACAGCGAATTTTTGACAGAAAAAAAGCGATAGTTAGACTATCGCTTTTTCATAGATAAGAGTGTCGTTTGACACTTCTCCCAATATTTGTTCATCCTAAACAGCACAAATCCGTTCTATCTTCACTTATTATTATTCTTAACAAAGATACTTTATTGTTATAGATCTTCCTGACACTTTATTTTTCGTCCGTGTTTTCCCGTAAGGCTTTTAAGTGCAAAACAACTATCGTTGTTTTGCTACTTCCGTGACAAGCTAATAGCTTGTAATTCCATTTTGTTTTTATTTGCACGAGAGAATACAGGATAAATAAAAATTTACAACTTATTTACAATTGAGATACAAAATAATGAACTTTTTCTGAAGAGTAATGCCGACTAACCAATAATTGAGTCATTGGTTAGTCGCGAAATGTTACGATTAATGAAGTCCAGCAACGTAGCTTGAGATAACTTCAATATCTTTGTCAGTCATTCTTTTGGCAATATCAGCCATCATACCGTTAAGCGAGTTAGCTCTCTCACCAGAACGAAAAGCTTTCAGCTGTGCCGCTATATATTCTGAGTGTTGCCCGCTAATATCCGGAAATCCAGATAGACTGGTACCATTTCCTTTTGGCCCATGACAAGCAATACATGCTGTGATACCGCGCTGTAAGTCGCCACCAACATAGAGTTTATTGCCTTGCGTGACGGCGTCTTCTGAAGCCTCACCCTTTGTGGCTTCTTGACTAGAAAAATAAGCAGATAAATCAAGTATGTCCTGTTCTGATAGTGCTGCTGCCATACCATTCATCACAGCATTATTTCTGCCTTCTTTACCACCAGTTTGACTGGCCAATTTGAATTCTTGTAGCTGCTTAACTAAATAGTTTTTATGTTGACCAGCTAGTTTTGGGTTGATAGCGATTAAACTATTCCCATCCGCACCATGGCAAGCAGCACAGGTACCGGATATCGCTTTACCATTTTCGGCATCACCTGATTCAACCGCACTTACATTAAAACCTATAAACAAACAGACTAGCAGAACTATATTTTTCATCTTTATCTCATTAAGCATTTGATTAGCTGGCTATTCTTAAAAATCTTAACTGGGTATTTTACACATTTACGACGACAGTAAAATGAATTCATTACATAAGTTGTATTTTTATCTATTTTTAAGTGCGCAGCCATTACCGTTTTCCCTGATATAATCACAAAAATTAGTATAATAACAATAGTTTTGCAGAGATTTCAGGAGAACAAGTGAGTCATTATAGTCAAGCAAAGTTTAGTATCAGTGCTCCTGATATTACGCACTTAGGACCAGATGAGGGAGTTGAAATAGCTTTTGCTGGTCGCTCTAACGCTGGGAAGTCCAGCGCCTTAAATAAATTAACTCGACAGAAAGGCTTGGCTAGGACCAGTAAAACTCCTGGTCGGACACAATTAATCAATGTATTTCAATTAGACGAAAATCGTAGATTAATAGATTTGCCAGGTTACGGTTATGCAAAAGTGCCAATTGCCATAAAGAAAAAATGGCAAAAATCTCTGGGGGAGTACCTGCAAAAAAGAGAAAGTATTAAAGGGTTGGTGGTATTGATGGATATCCGTCATCCTTTCAAAGATCTCGATCAAGAACTTATACATTGGGCAGTTGCCGCTGACTTACCTGTACTTGCCCTTCTTACTAAGGCTGATAAGTTAAAAGCAGGGAAGCGCAAAAATCAGTTGATGATGGTCAGAGAAGCGGCGCTGGCTTTTTGTGGCGACGTTTCAGTGGATGTGTTTTCTTCTCTTAGTGGTATTGGACTAGAAAATTTAGAACAAAAATTGGATAGTTGGTATGGATATGAAAGGAAAACTGTTTAGCGCATAAAAAAAGCCCTACACACATTAAGTAGGGCCAAAAAATTGAGAACACATAACACTGTTAATACAGACCGGCTGAATTAAAGTATATTTCCACCTTTCGTAATTAAACTACATTTTTCTAATTCCGTTCGAAATTTACTCTGCTATTTATTAACTGAATTACATAAAAATCCTGAATTTTAGGCAAAAAAAACCCCATTAAACAATGGGGTTAAAACACATAGAGACACACATAAACTGTACATAAGAGGTTTCTTAAATCATAAAGTTCAAAATTAATTAAAAATATTTTCAGATAAAAAAAACCTCGGCACATGGCCGAGGTTCAAGCAAAGGTTAGATAATATCTGACCTCTGTACCCTACGGCTCGAAGTCTAGTTAAAAAGTAGTAATAAGCCAAGAGCGTTTTGGTATTAAACCACCTTTCTAAAATATAAGGCGCTAGTGTGCTTCGTCCCAATTGTCGCCAACCCCTGCAGCAACAATAAGCGGAACATCTAGTTGCACGGCCTGTTCCATTAGCGAAATTATTTTGTTTTGATACTCAGCTAATTTTTGTTGTTTAATTTCAAAAATTAATTCGTCATGTACTTGCATGATCATGCGAACCTCATCATAAGGTAAGGTTTCAATCCACTGATCGACCACCAACATGGCTTTCTTGATGATATCAGCCGCGGTGCCTTGCATGGGCGCGTTTATCGCTGCTCGCTCCGCTCCTTTGCGACGCATGCCATTACTGGCATTGATTTCAGGAAGGTATAAGCGCCGTCCAAATACGGTAGAGACATAGCCTTTTTCTTTCGCAATTTGTCTGGTGTCTTCCATATAGGTTAATACCATTGGGTAGCGTTCGAAATATAGATCCATATATTTCTGGGCATCGTGTCTTGGAATATTAAGCTGTTTGGATAAACCAAACGCTGACATACCATAAATTAGACCAAAGTTAATCGCCTTCGCATTTCTTCTTTGTTCAGTAGTGACGTCTTCAATAGGAGTGTCGAATACCTCAGATGCAGTGGCGGTATGGATATCTTGCCCTGTCGCAAATGCGTTCAAAAGACCTTTATCACCGGACAGGTGTGCCATTATGCGCAACTCAATTTGTGAATAATCGGCGGCAACGATCGTATACCCATCTCTAGCAATAAAAGCTTGTCTAACTCTGCGACCTTCTTCTGTTCTGATAGGGATATTCTGTAGATTCGGATCGGTAGAAGATAATCGGCCTGTCGCCGCAATAGCTTGATGATAAGAGGTGTGTACTCTACCGGTTCGAGCATTAATCATTTTTGGTAATTTATCTGTATAGGTATTCTTTAACTTACTTAAGCCACGATATTCCATCAATAATTTAGGCAAAGGATAATTGATGGCCAATTCCTGAAGCACTTCTTCAGCTGTGGAAGGCGCGCCCTTAGGTGTTTTCTTCAAAACAGGCAAATCCATCTTCTTATACAAAATTTCCTGCAATTGTTTCGGGGATCCTAAATTAAACTCTTCACCAGCAAGTTCATGTACTTCTTTCTCTAGCTCCAAGATACGCGAAGCTAAGTCTTGGCTCTGTTGTGCAAGTTTTTGACTATCTATGAGCACGCCAAATTGTTCCATTTTGGCCAAAACTGGAGACAACGGCAGTTCAATTTCCTCGAAGACACTTACTAAGTCTTCTTCCGAACTCAGTTTTTGCCAAAGAACATTGTGAAGCTGTAATGTGATATCTGCGTCTTCAGCTGCGTAGGGCGCCGCTTTTTTTACTTCGATTTGATTAAAAGTAAGCTGTTTAGCACCTTTACCAGCAATGTCTTCAAAATGAATTGTGGATTTACCCAGATAGAATTCTGCCAAACTATCCATATCATGCCGGGTGGCGACACTATTCAATACATATGACTCGAGCATAGTATCGTAAGCTATACCTTGTAAATTGATATTGTAATTGGCGAGTACGTTCTTGTCATACTTAAGATGTTGCCCAACTTTTTTAATCGCAGGGTTTTCTAAAAGAGGTCTAAGAGCATTCAATACCTGATTGCGGTCAAGTTGTTCAGGGGCATCCAAATAATCATGGGCAACGGGAACATAGGCCGCTTCACCAACCGATACCGAAAATGATACTCCTACCAGTTCAGCATCCATATAGTTTAGACTTGTGGTTTCTGTATCAAATGCAAACATTTCAGCTGACTTGAGTTTTTCTAACCAAAGATCAAAATCGCTTTGGGTTAAAATAGTTACGTAGTTAGTGGCATCAGAGTTTTGGTCTTTTTGTTCATTTGCTTCAGAACTTTGAGAACCAGAAGATTGTCCCATTCTTTGTTGAGTTTCGGTTACCAATCTTTTCAACTCAAATTGACTGCTCAGCGCAAGCAACTTATCTAAATCGGCTGTTGTCGCTTTTATGTCTTGTACTTTTTCAGGTAAATCTACATCAACTTTAATTGTTGCTAATTCGTAGGATAGTGGCAAATGACTCAGGGCATTACGCAAATGTTCGCCAACTTTGCCTTTTACATTGTCAGCATTGGCCATGACTTCTTTAAGCGAACCATGCTCATTTAGCCATTTTGCAGCTGTTTTAGGGCCACACTTGTCGACTCCTGGGATATTGTCGACCTTGTCACCCATCAAAGCAAGGTAGTCAATAATTTGGTCTGGTCTTACTGCAAATTTTTCTACTACACCCGCTTCGTCCATCTCCACTTTGGTCATGGTATTGATCAATCGCACATGAGGTGTAACTAACTGGGCCATATCTTTGTCACCAGTAGAAATAACTGTTTCCATACCGAGATTGGTTGCTTGATTAGCAAGAGTGCCAATCACATCATCTGCTTCGACTCCCTCTATTACTAGCAGTGGCAAACCCATTGCTTGAATGATTTCGTGTAATGGAGCAATTTGGGTTCTAAGATCATCCGGCATAGGAGGGCGATTGGCTTTGTACTCTGGATACATATCATTACGAAAGGTTTTTCCTTTAGCATCAAACACCACCACAATATTTCCACCTGGATAATCTTTCTGTAGGCTTTTTATCATATTCAACACACCGGTTATTGCGCCAGTGGGCTGTCCGTAAGAAGTGGATAGCGCTTGTAAATAAGGGACATGATATGCCCTAAATAAATAAGATGAGCCGTCTACTAGTACTAGCGGGTTGGAGAGTGTTTCTGCTTCAGATGCCATAATTAGAGCCCATATATAAAATTTAGAAAGTTGTGAATCTAAGTGAAAGTAATAAGAGAAGGAATTTATCATAAACCCACATAATATTTTGTGGATAACTATGTAGATAACGTATTAGATAATTAATATATTGAAGAGTGCATTTATAATAAAAAAGCAAAATTGTCTTAATAAACATATGTTTATCGAAAGAGTTTTATTTCAACAATGAAAAACTTAACGACTCTTGTTATGTGGATAAAATCTTGAAGCTAGCTGACACGTATTCAAAATCAACGTAGAAGATACACTCATGTTAAGCACTAGAAAAGAACATTTTTAAATTATTTTAAGTCTCTTTTAGGGGGAATAGTTAAAAAAAAATTATAAGCCTTGATTGGCGTATTCTACAGCCCTATTGATGCACTAGAAACGCCATCATCTAACAATGTAGTTTTGTTTGTAAGTGCTTGCAAACAAAATTGCTCATCATTGTATTAATTAAAGTAGAAAACAAAATTTATTATTCCCGTTTACCTTGATACATTCCTTGAACAGCACCTTTCTGTTATTTTTTTAATCGAAATCACGAACATTAATTACATAAGTTTATTTTTTGAATTAGACTTTGGCTCTATACGTAGCAAATGATAATTATAAGAAAAATAATAAAACCAATGATTTACCCAAGTTCGAACTTCATTCCACTTATTTTGCCAAGTGTGTTGTGTGGCGCACATATTTTGAGTCAAAACTAAGCTATGCAATACCGTACTATTATTAGAATTTTAGGACTTTTAGTGGCTTTGTTTAGCGTGACAATGATCCCGCCAGCGATAGTATCCGTCATATATGAAGACGGAAGTGGCTTGCCATTCTTATTGGCATTTGTTTTATGTTTAACTACAGGGCTAACTATTTGGTATCCAAATCGAAGTTTTAGGTACGACTTAAGAGCAAAGGAAGGGTTCTTAATTGTGGTGCTTTTTTGGACCGTTCTAGCTAGCTTTGCAGCCCTCCCGTTTTTGTTGTTAGAGCAGCCTCAAATGTCGACAACTGATGCTTTTTTTGAGTCATTTTCTGGGCTGACTACAACTGGTGCAACAGTAATCGAAGGAATCGACTATTTGCCAAAAGCGATTCAATATTATCGTCAGCAACTTCAGTGGTTAGGAGGGATGGGGATCATTGTACTTGCTGTGGCAATCTTACCAATCTTAGGGGTTGGTGGAATGCAGCTATACCGCGCAGAAACTCCTGGTCCTGTAAAAGATTCGAAGATGACTCCTCGAATTGCTGATACTGCGAAGCACCTTTGGTACATCTATTTATCATTAACGACTGTTTGTGCCTTAGCTTTTTGGGTTGTGGGTATGAATTGGTTTGATGCCATTTGTCATGCGTTTTCGACTATTGCTATAGGTGGATTCAGTAACTATGACGCCAGTATAGGTCATTTCAATAGTGTCGGTGTTAACATAGTTTGTGTTGTATTTTTATGGATTGCGGCACTGAACTTTGCATTACATTACGCGGCAGCAAGTGGACGCTCTTTAAAAGGTTACTTTTATGATCCTGAATTGAGAGCGTTCTTTGTGATTCAAATTAGTTTGGTTTTGATTTGTTTTATTGTACTCATCCAATTTAGTTGGTTTGAGGATTCAAGCGTCGCATTTGATCAAGCCTTATTTCAATCTGTTTCGATGAGTACCACTGCTGGATTCACCACAACTGGCTTTTCAGACTGGCCAGTGTTTCTCCCCATAATGCTAATTTTTTCAAGTTTCATTGGTGGTTGCGCAGGATCAACAGGAGGAGGGCTTAAAGTTATCCGAGTGTTGCTACTATATTTACAAGGAAAGCGTGAAGTCGATCGTTTAATCCATCCAAAGGCCGTGTACTCGGTTAAACTAGGTGACAGAGCACTACCAGATAGAGTTGTGGAAGCAGTGTGGGGATTTTTTTCAGCCTATGCCATGATTTTCGTGATCATCATGGTGGCCCTTATTGCCACAGGTATGGATGATGTAACAGCCTTTAGCGCTACGGCGGCAACACTCAATAATTTAGGACCTGGTCTAGGTGAAGTCGCGGCTACTTATGCAGGAGTGTCTGATGGTGGTAAGTGGTTGTTAATTATTGCAATGCTGTTTGGAAGGTTAGAGGTGTTCTCTTTATTGGTGTTATTTTCTCCTACTTTTTGGCGTAGCTAAGGTTTTTAGTTGCGCTACCTTAGGTTTAAATACATAAAAATCAATAATTTAGAAGTAAGACTCAAAGTGTTTCATCAAATAGAAACACTTTAAATCAATTCAATTTTTTAAGGTAATTTAACGATATCTGCCTTAAGCGCAACGCCAGCCATGATATTTCCTGCTCCACATTCAAATTCCGTTCTACTGGCAAAACTTTGATGCTTGTAGTTAGAAGTAATGTTAACGACCGCATTCATACCGTCTCTTTGTGCCCTTTCTTGTAGAGCCTTTATAGCCGACAAAAAGGCCCACTCACAAGCTTCTTGATCTGATTTAGCGAAACCACTGGTTTTTTTGTTGGTAGTGATCCCTGATTGTTTACTAAGTGGTTTTGGATGAGCTTGATCAGCAAAGTATAACGGCACATCATATAAAGCATTTTTTGCTTTGTCGGTTTTCAGTAAGTCAGGGATTGAAAATTTGAGTCTATCATCTCTTGCAATCGCGGGTGATGCTAGAAATATGCAGCTTGTAACACAGGCTATTAATATTTTCTTCATAAAATTTACTCCGAATTTTAAAATATTCTTATACTAAGACAAGCGTAGCCTGTCAGTTATTTTCCCTATAAACCTAGGTTTTGCTGATCACTGTCTTTCTTAGTGATAACTAACCCAACTGCGATCCAGAGGACACAGGTTATGATAAATTCATTTAACAAAAATTACCATTACAGCATGGTTAAGTCTGTCCTAATGTACTTAAAGGGTGTCTGTAAGTAACTAAAATAAGGTTAGTACTGAATTTTACCTTGTTTGATGGTTTCAATTTTTATTTGATAACCGTCTAAATAATGATTCATTAGGCTGCTGTTAGTGTTGTGTTCCATGCTAAAAATTAGTGCATTTCCACGCATAAAGTCACGTCTGTGTTGGTGGTTCGTAGAAAGGTTAATGTGTAAATTTTGAAGACCTAATTGGATCTCTTGTATTGGCCAATTGGCCAATTGGTAATAGGCCAACATCACCCGCGCATCAATATCTTTTGCCAAAATGTTGGACTTGAGTTGTATACCTTGTTCTTGGGACCAAGATAACTTAAACAAAACTAAACCCGCTGCAGACAAACCCACCATGTTAATTTGATTGGGGAGTAATTCTGTTTGTAGTAAAAGTTCATGTTTGTCTTGGGGAGTAGTGATCATTAGCTTTTGCAAACTAGCGTGTCCCCAAAGTGTTTTTGGTACCGGTTGTAAATTAAATTGACTGTGTTTGTCTAAGAAAATAGGCGTGTTTGGATTGTGCAAATTAGAACAAGCATTAAGCAACATCGCAGCTATCAATAGTAAAAGTTTCAAACTTGATTCTTACCTTGATTGAGAATAGTTGAGGGCAACAAATTGCACAACAACCAGCCTAATGAAACACCCAATAAAACAGTCAGTCCGAACTGCCAAATAGCAGGAGTCTTACTGAAAATCATAATGCCAAAGGCCAATGCCGAGGTTGTTGCAGAGAGAAAAATCGATTTTAAAACGTAGTTGAGTCGTCCATGTTCTCGCAGGAAAAACACATAATCAACATTTAAGGCTAAGATTAAAATACAGCCTAACAAGTTAAATATAGTGACCGAACCAATAATAAGCTGAGTGATTGCCAAAGAGCTAAAAGCCACCAAAATTGGTAGACTAGCAAGTTTCAATGCAACTTGAACCGGGTAACGAATTAACATGATTAAAATTAAGGAAACTACAGCCATACCCAAAAAGTACGACACATAATGTCGCAATTTTTTTAAGGCTGCGCTGTATTGCGCGGGTTGGTCATAATAATGAATTGCAAAGTCTAAGTGCTGCTGAATTTTCGCCACCAAATCTGCGTCTAATGGACCCATGTAGCTTAAAACCCCTACAATTTGATTGTCTTGCTGAATAAATGATGGATACAGTCGCTCAATAAAGTCAGGTAATTTATCTTTGGTTAGCCACTGCTCAGAGTTTGAAATGAGCTTTTCTTTGGTGCCAGGAGCAATCATGTTAACAATAGGATCTAGTTGTTGCTGTTCTATCCCCGTCTTAAGCCATTGAGCATTGTTTTCTTGCGTGGCAATAGAAGGTAGCCAAAGATCAATTCCCTTGAGTTCATGGGCCGAAGAGGTTAAATCTTTTATGACTTTTCGAGTTTTTTCAAAACGTTCCAAAACTTGCTGCTGGTTTTCACCATAAACACTGATAAATCTTGGATATTGGTGATTTCCCACCAGCTGACTGACCCTGACTTCACTATCCAATAAATGTTGAGGGGTGCTATTGAACATATTGATGTTATCTTCAAATTTCCATTGAGATACAGCCACCACACCTCCCAAAACCAACAAACCTAAGAGTAATTTGAAGCTTTTCGGTGACCTAACTTGCGGGGTTAAAACATCAGTATTAGCAGACACTTTAAGTGGCCATCTTGTGATAACACTAAGCCCAGTAAAAATAGCGAAAAATATTCCGAACCCTACAAAAACAGCCACTTGTTGTAGTAGTAAAATAGGCAGCAATAGCAATAATAAATAACTAAGTAAGGTGGTACCAGCCCCCATTAACAGTGCTGGGGCAAGGTGATTAATTAAGGCTTTTCCTTTTAACCCCGTATACTTAGCGGCAAACATTATGTGGTAGCCATAATCGACAGCTATGCCAATTAAACTGATGGCGAATACCAGAGATAACAAATGTATTTGATCAAACAGCAATACCAGCGCCGTCATGCCGGCTAACATTGAAGCTGCGACTAGTGCCAATATACATAATAGCGGTCGTATATTTCTAAAGCTCACTAACGTCAGTAGCAGCACTCCTATTAATGATAAAACACTAAATAACTGCATTTCGAAACGAATGCGTTGAGTGACAGCCGCGCTATGAAAAGCTAAACCACTTTTGAAAACAGTGACTGGCTTAGATAAATTGTTTAAGGAAAGTGCCTGATCAAGTTGTTCTATTGTCGCAACTACCTGATCTATCTGTATGGACTGAGGAGTGAACTCAATAAATAAGGGATAGTAGCGCTGGCCTTCATTTTCAATAAATAGAAATTCATCGTCTTGTTCCCATAGGGGTTGTTTGAGTCGAGCTGAAAACCAATCGGCGATATTCAGTAACGGAGCTTCAGCGATGCTTAGGGTAACTAGCGGGTTAGTAGGCTGACTCAAAAGTAACATGTATCTTTGAATAATAAATTTATAGTCATTGTTATCCTTTGCTAGCTGGGCTTCGTCGCTTAGAAATGCCAAAGGATGTTCGCTATAGGTAGAGATGAGTTGTTTTATTTCTATATTGTCGCTGGGGTTAAAACTGGCAGAGTGGATAGCAGTTTGTCTGGCCAAATTAGCTTTTAACTCGCGAAGGTATAGTTTGTTGTCTGAAGTAGAGTTAAGTTCGAATAATAACAGAGCCTTGTTTTCGTAGGGCTCTCTAGCCGCTTTTGTGAGTGCGCCGCTGTTATCTTGCATATCTAAGATATTCAAAATATTGGCGTCAAACTTAATTGATTGATTAATAACGTTATACAGCAAAACACCACCGCAAATAAGCGTAATGACAATCCAGCTATATAACAAACGTGATTGGGTCATTTGCGTAAACCTATTGGCCCTGTTCACTTGAGTCTAATTGACTTAAAAGAATATTGGTGTAGTTGCCTTCGGGTTCTTGTAACACAATTTTATGTATCTGATTGTCTTGTATTTGCACTGATATTTCCAAAATAATACGGGCTATTTGTGGCGACTTAGGAGTCAGCGTAAGGGTATTATCCCGTTGCTGAATTGAAAATTGCTGCTGTAAACTTTGTTGCTCACCGCTAAACAAAGCCAGTAACAATTCACTAAATTGTGAGTTTGTAGTGAGAGATTTGAAGTGACCCTCTGCTTGACGTTCACTTACACCTTCAGTGGTGATCTTCAACAGACTTTCTATAGGATGCTGAGTGTGCCAAATTAATCCCGCCTCGCTTTGATAATGATAGGTGCCTTTTGTGATAAAGGGTTGGGTCAATACCGCCAGATGTTTCTCTTGCACAAATTGACCTTGTTGCTCAGAGGATGTTTGCAGAGAAAAAGATTCTGCTTGTGCCTTTGCAAAAAGCACGAATAGTAGCAATATTAGAGGGGTAAATTTGATACTGCGCATAAAAAATCTGTTCCTTGCATCTGGCATTTCAACTAGCGGGAAGCTTATATTTGTATTTCTTACGAACTAGCCACTCAACTGCCGTCAATAAAGCCATGATACAGTATGAGATAAAGCCATTATAAAGTGTCCAAATTGCGATATCGCTATAGACAGCTGTGTAAAACGCGATCATTCCATTTATTAAGAAAAAAACGCACCAGCTTATTGTCACTTTACGGGTGTAGGATATCGCACTTTCCGGTAAGTCAGGCTCTCTAATTCGCGCTATACGTTCAATTATGCTTTGTTCAGACCATAGAGAAATAGCAAAAATGCCCAAAAACAACAAACTAGTCACTACAGGGTAAAAGCGGATCCCATAGCTTGAATCGGTAATAAGAGAATATCCTAACACCACTATAACAGTAACAATAAAGAGCCTGACATAGGTGGTATTTAACAGCAGTGAGTGTCCGAATTTATAGCGTAGTAATAGTATTACAATCAACCCTAAGGCCACCAAACTCGGCGAACCATATGATAAACCTACGTAGGCAATAACGGGATATAATATCGCCAATATGCCTATCACCCATGACATCTGTTAGGCGCTCTGAATTTGTTGTAATTCGTTTACTACATCACCCACAGTGCGTATTTTCTTAAAAGCATCAGGTTCAATATCCAAATCAGTGAGTTCCCGCAATTTAACTAGAAGATCTATGGCATCGATGCTATCTAGTTCAAGTTCCTCATACAGATCTGTTTCTTGGGTGATCATATTTTCTGGTAGTTCAAAATAATTCACCAAGAGTTCTTTTAATTGTTGATACAGTTGATTCTTCATATGTTCTTTTTCCGTAAAATCTCGCCTGGCACCTTGCTCACCAAGCTCATTCTGGTCAGTCCAGTGGCTATTGATCAGAGTTTAACATTTAAAGTGTCGAATCAAAACGCGCTAATTCGTTACTGAACTCTTTTTGGATATCACGAGTCAATTTACGAACTGACAAACTAATATTGTCATGCAAATAAGGACTGACATCGAACTCTTCTAATACTGTTAAATGTAAATGGATTTGCCGAGGTGGAATTCTGTACCACGGCCAACCTTTAGTTAATGCTGGTGGTGATACTTGAATGAGGACTTTCTGGAAATTGGCGCCAGTGCGCAGTGCTAAATTAGCTGCACCTCTTTGAAACGATAGGGGACTGCCGGGTTTGGTTCGAGTGCCTTCTGGAAAAATAATTAAATTGCTACCTTGACCTAAAGACTCCCCGCAGTCAGTAATTAAGTCTTGAGGTTCAGCATTATTGAGGTAACCAGTATTTCTCAAAATTCCTCTAGTAAAAATGTTTTTCCAAAGGGATTGTTTCACCACACAGTTTGCATTGGGGATCAGTGAAATTAATACCACAACGTCGATAAGAGAAGGGTGATTAGCAATCACAATTTTACCCTTAAGATTACTGAGTTTTTCTATTCGGTCGGTAGTCACTTTAGTTACGCCGACACAATACATTAACCAAATAAAAGATTTGAAGGCGAGATGCACCGCATAACGGCAAGCCTTCTTACGAGATTCTTCATTGCGATATTTAATGCGGTATAAAGGTAGCCATAGAAGGGCCATTAATATGCCGCATACGCCAAAAACCGCGAAACAAAATGCTGTTGCAAAAAAACGCCATACTTTACTTATTTGCGCCATTGCCAGCACTCCATTACTCGTTTTACCGATCCGAAAAAGACCTTTAACCGAAATTCAATTGAATCAGTTAGTGGGTATTTATATCTTTGCCGCCAGCCAAGCGGACGACTCAATTGCTGATTTTGCATCTAATCCTACTACATTATTGGCACCACCGATGACATGAACGGGTTGAGAGAACTTAGTTAAGTCGTACTCTTGATGGCTTTGTTGTCCCGCGCACACTATTATTGAATCTGCTTCTAATTCAGTGTGCTTGCCCCGTATATTCAGTTGTAAGCCTTGCTCAGAAATACCTTGGTATTTCACAAGAGATAACGTTCTTACACCACGATTTTTGAATTCCTTTCTATGGATCCAAACAGTGGTTTTTCCGAGTCCAGCTCCGGGTTTGCGGACTTTTCGTTGTAACATAGTGATTCGTTTTTCGTTATCTAACTTTTCTACCGGAGAAACCAACCCTCCGTTTATTTTATTACTATAATCAATGCCCCAGTGGGCTGCAAAATCCTGCTGTTTCTCCAATAATGACCAGCTTTTGGTATTGTTGCTAGTGAGTTTGGCGACAACGTCAAATGCGATTCCTCCAGTGCCAATTACCGCGACGTTCTCACCTACCTCGACTTTTTCTTCGATTACATCCTGATAGCTCATTACGTTTTTATGGTTTATTCCTGGGATATCTAAATGGCGAGCTTGGGTACCTGTGGCAAGGATCACTTCATCAAATTCACTCAATTGATCATAGCTAGGAGATTGTTCTAATTTTATGTCAACTCTAGACTGCTTTAAGGTTTGCTTGATATAACGTAAAAATTCTCTGAATTCTTCTTTTCCAGGTATTTTTGCAGCGAGGTTTAATTGCCCTCCAATTAAAGTGTTTTGTTCAAATAAGGTTACTTTGTGGCCACGTTGCGCTGCATAAATGGCAAACATTGATCCTGCAGGACCTGAACCAACAACCGCCAGTGTTTTTGAGCTAACGGCTGGGTGGAAATTAAGCAAAGTTTCATAACCCGCTCTTGGATTAACTAAACAACTTGCTACCTTGTTGACAAAAATATGGTCTAAACAAGCTTGGTTACAGGCGATACAAGTATTAATCGTTTCGGCTTGGTCGATGGCAGCCTTGTTTACAAATTGGCTATCTGCCAAAAAGGGCCGAGCCATGGACACCATGTCGGCCATATCATTTTTTAAAATATCCTCAGCCACTTCAGGGGTGTTGATACGATTACAAGCGACTATGGGTATATTAGTTAATTTCTTAACTTTGGCTGTAATAATACTGAATGAGGCTCTAGGCACTACACTGGCGATAGTGGGGACTCGAGTTTCATGCCAACCTATGCCACTGTTAATAATGTTAACACCGACTTTTTCCAATGCTAATGCAAGTTCAATGACTTCTTGTAAATCACTGCCATTTTCTACTAAATCCAAAATAGAAAGGCGAAAAATGACTATGAAGTTTTCTCCAAAACGCTGCCTTATGCGGCGCACTATCTCTAGGGGAAAGCGTATTCTGTTTATGAAACTACCGCCCCATTGGTCACTGCGTTTGTTAGTATGGCGGCAAACAAACTGATTAATTAGGTATCCTTCAGAGCCCATAATTTCGATGCCATCGTATCCCGCTTCTAGAGCTAAGCCGGCACAATTGACGAAATCTTCTAGCTGTTGTTCTATCTCATCGTGGCTAAGCGCATGGGGAATAAAAGGCACAATGGGCGCTTGAATAGCACTTGGAGCGACTATTTGACTGTGATAACCATAACGACCAGCATGGAGTATTTGCATGCATATTTTGGTAGGGTATTGATGCACTGCACTGGTAATCAATTGGTGGTCAGCTACATGTTGCTGACGGCTGAGAATGACTCTTTTGGGTGCCAAAATACCAGATTCATTAGGGGATACTCCTCCTGTAATGATTAAGCCTACACCACCGGCTGCTCTTTCTGCATAAAAAGCGGCTAAACGCGAAAAACCATTGATTTGTTCTTCGAGATTGGTATGCATAGAGCCCATAATGACCCGATTGTTCAATGTAGTGAAACCCAAATTTAGTGGGGCCAGTAAATGGGGGTATGGCATAAATCTTCAAGGTAACGGAGAATCTCCTAAGTTTAACATGATTTTGACAAATGATAAGCCAGCCAACCCTTCAAAAGGTAGACAACAGAAATTGAGGAAAGAGAATTTGACCCCGAATAAAATTCATCTGTATTACCTGGATATGCGGCAAATTACCTTGGCACAACATGAGTTATATGGGATTTTGAATCGAAGCGAACAACGTCGCTACAATGATTTCAAGAATACTAAGAGGCAATCTCAATTTATTATGTCGAGATGGCTAATCAAACAGTGCCTGAAACAGTTGTTTGCGCAGCCTCTTTCACACGACTATCAATTAATTGACTATTGTTGCTGGAAGGTTACTGAACAAGATAAAAGTTACTCCATTTCTATTAGTCATAGCGGTCATTTTATTGGGGTTGCTATCGCGGCTTTTCCTTGTGCTATTGGGCTGGATATCGAACAGCATAAACCGCGAAATTTTAGCGAATTAGTACAAATCATCGGTACCAAAAAAGAGCAGAATTTAGTGTGTAATCATGCAGATCCTCAGTCCACATTTTATCATTTATGGACTGCCAAAGAAGCCTTGTTAAAAGCCTCAAAGAAAAGTGTTGAGCGAGTGTGCAAAGAGAGTTTACTTAGTTGTTTGCGACATCCCTTTGGGCTAGTCGCAGGTTACCATTATCTATCAGGGAGCTTGGCAGAGGATACATATAGTTATTGTGTAATGAGTAACTCCAAAGCGAGGGTGATAGTTGAAGATTTTGCTGTAAGCTACCGGCATACCTAAGCATCGGCTAAGTTAACTCAATGTTGAACCCTAAGACTGGCTTTAGTAGACTGCGCTTTTTAACTGGGGTAGTCCAATGTCCTTGAAATTTGAAATTAGCAAATGTGTTGCATGGGCTCCCGGCTTGGAATCAGAGCAAGACTGGCAATCATGGCAACAAGGGGAGAAAGCACTCACAAATGAGTTGGCTTTACCTCAATTATCAAGCATTCCAGCAATGCAAAGACGACGTTTAAGTCCGTTTGCAAAAGTGGCAATACATTGCGCTTTAGAAGCAAGTGGGGAATATCAGACAGATATACCTTGTGTTTTTTCTTCTCGCCATGGAGATCTGCAACGTACCACTAAGCTAATCGAAAATATTGCACTCAATCAAGATTTATCACCTACTCAATTTGGGTTGTCAGTACACAATGCCGCTGCTGGATTGTTTAGTATTTTTACCGGAAATCGAGCGCCCTTATCAGCTATTTCTGGTGGCCAGAGTAGTTTTATGCAGGGACTATTGGACAGTGTGTCAAAACTGCAGGCAAATAATCTCTCTAGAATTTTATATGTTTATTGTGACCTAAATGTACCACAGTGTTACCGTCCTTATGTGACCGACGATACACCACTAGGTATTGGATTGCTTATTGAAGTGCCAAAAGGTGATAAAAATACCTTTAGTTTTTCTTTTGATACTCAAGAAATCAGTCCACAAAGAGATAACCAAGCATTAGATTTTATGGCGTTTATATTAAGCAATCGCACCGAGTTATTCACACGAGTTCATCAACAAACTTGGCTTCTACATCGAAACTGTTAACCTGATTAACAATCTCGCAATTTATTTTTTACGGCATCTATGGCTAGATGTTGCGTATAAGCTACAGAATGATATTATTATCGAATAAAAGAGTCATAAGCACTCGGTTACTACTGAATCATCTAACATGCCTTTCATTCCCCACTGTATTGAACTCCAGATTAATCATTGCAAAGGATTGAAGTCATCGATTGTCGGGTATAACAACGATGCGATGCTCCCAATATAATTTTAAAAAGGAAAATAGATGAGCGACCTGAATCATGAAATTAAGCTGTTAATTATAGATGCTTTGGATTTGGAAGATATTTCTGTAGATGATATCGAGGACGATGCGCCTTTATTTGTGGATGGTTTAGGCCTAGATTCTATTGATGCTTTGGAACTCGGTGTTGCAATTAAAAATGCCTACAACATTAAGATTGACGGTAGTACCGAAGACAGTAAAAAGTATTTTTATTCTGTTAAAACCTTGAGTGATTTTATTCAGATTAGCAAGTAAAGAAGGTTTGTAAAAAGATGAATAAAGAACAAATTTTATCAATGGTGACAACTATATTGGTCAATGAGTTTGAGATTGATGAAGCTCAAATAACACCAGAAACCAACATATATGAAGAGCTCGATATTGATAGTATTGATGTGGTAGACCTTGTTGTGCGCCTTAGAGCCGAAACAGGACGCTCGATTGAGCCTGATAATTTTAAACAAGTTAGAACCATTGAAGATCTGTTAGTGGTGTTAGATAAAGTAATAAACAATTGATCCCCGCAACCTTCTCCATGAGTCAAGTACGCTCAGTGTTCAAATTCTGTACAAAGTGATTTAGGTCACAGTACAAGCCTAAGAAAGCAACAGTAAATGCAAATGGACTTAACAAGTTACCTTATCGATCCCAATGACATTCAGTTTGTTGACGGGGTACATGACTCTGAAGAATGGTTCAATATTGTTGCGGGTTATCGTACTCAATTAATGCAGTCATCTTCTCACTCCTGGTTGTTGTTTGAGTCAGATACGTTTATGTTTTCAGCGATGTTTTGTGCCTTGTTAGCAGCGGGTAAATCTATAGTGTTGCCTCAAAATGCGCAGCCAGAACATATACGTGACATAAAAAATCGGGTGCAGGCTAGTATTGGCTCTGCAGATATTGACCCTGATATTGTCACCAAAACTTCTTGGCCAAAACTGCCTGCGACAATTGTGAACATTAGTGGCAACGCGAACGTCACGTTTTTTACTTCAGGCTCTACAGGGCAAGCCAAAGTTATTGAAAAAAAGTTTTGGCAGTTGCAAACCGAAGTCAACAGCTTAGAGGTTAACTTTGGGGCGATCATTAAAGGTAGTACTTTGTTGTCAACTGTTTCTCATCAGCATATTTATGGTTTGTTATTTAAGGTTTTGTGGCCCATTTCAAAGGGGCACAGGTTTGTATGCCAAGCGCTTGAATATCCAGAACATATTGTTAATAAAATCACCACCCAAAAATTGGGTGCCGTCGCATTAGTTGCCAGTCCGGCTCATCTACATCGCTTATTTTTAGATAACCCGTTAATACCCTGCAAACAACATATCAACAATATTTTTTCATCGGGAGGTCCTTTAGACGCTGACAAAAATATTAGCTTACAACAACAGTTACAGTGTCGCTTAATTGAAGTTTATGGCAGCACTGAAACCGGCGGAATTGGTTGGCGCCATCGTGATTCTATTGACGATGATATTTGGCAAACCTTTGAAGAGGTCAGTGTTGCACTGCAACCAGGCACCGAACTGTTATTATTGTCGTCACCTTACATTATCAATAATCCATTTTATGGAGATGACAAAATAGAGTTACTTAGCTCACAGAAATTTCGGTTGTTGGGAAGAGCAGACGATATAGTCAAAATTGAAGAAAAGCGCATCTCGCTACAAGAGGTACAATTGCGTTGTAAACAACATGAATATGTACAAGACGTTTGTGTGATTGTGATAGGAGAAAACCGTAAACAATTGGCTGCTGTAATTGAGCTAAATGATTTGGGAAAACAGGCTAAAGAGACCATGCCTCTACATTTATTTAATCGATTATTTAGGGGGTTTCTAGCACAATGGTTTGAAGCAGTAACCTTACCAAAAAAATTTAGATATCCTTTACAAATTCCTTATAATGCCCAAGGGAAGTTAAACCGACAGGCCATGGAGTCCTATTTTGAGTAATTATGTACATCATGGCGAGTTGTTGTCAGTTGAAAAAGAACATAACTCAGTTTTTTTAGAGTTAAAAATCCCCGCAAATTTATACTATTTCCAAGGTCATTTCCCTAGCGCTCCAGTTTTACCTGGAGTGGTATTGACTCACTGGGTTGTAGAATACGCAAGTCAATATTTTAACGCTGATCCCAGTAAATTTGAGTCTTTTAGCGGACTGAAGTTTCAAATTATTGTTGGCCCAGAACAGATTATTAAGCTTAAGTTAAGTCAAATTAATGACAACAAATACACTTTTAGTTATCACTCAGATCATGGAAAACATGCTTCAGGTAAGGTGATGTTTGTGTGAGCCAAGATTACTGTTTTGTTATTCCCAATTACAACCACACCCAGGCTGTAGCTAATACCATTGATGCATTGCAATATTATGCTTTTCCAATTATTTTGGTCGATGATGGCAGTGATGCAGCTACCCAAACCCTGCTAGAACAGCTGGCAGAACAATATGTTAATGTGACTCTTTTCAGACGACCGGTTAACGGCGGTAAAGGGGCGGCAGTAAAAACTGGTTTGAACATAGCTCATGAAATGGGAATGAGCCATGCCGTACAAATTGATGCTGATGGTCAACACAACTTGGCTGATATAGATGTTTTATTAAACGAATCTAAAAGTCATCCAAATGCGATGATAAGTGGTCAACCTGTATACGATGACAGTATTTCTAAAGGGCGATATTATGGACGTTATATCACCCACTTTTGGGTGTATATTGAAACATTGTCCCTAGCAATTAAAGATTCAATGTGTGGTTTTCGGGTGTATCCTTTATCCGCCTGTATGACACTTATGGGCAAACAGCCGTTGGGAAACAGAATGGACTTTGATATTGAAATCATGGTGCGTCTGTATTGGCAAAATGTACCGATTCGGTTTATCTCAACTAAGGTTCTCTACCCCCCAGATGGCGTCTCTCATTTTAACGTTTGTAAAGACAATTGGCTCATTTCAAAAATGCATACTAGGTTGTTTTTCGGCATGTTAATTCGCTCTCCTGTTTTATTAGCCGCAAAACTCAGGAGTTCACAGTGAGCCAGCAAGCACATTGGTCAACTATTAAAGAACGCGGTAGTCTTTTGGGAATACGCTTTCTAGTTGCTGTTTATAAGTTATTTGGAAAAGGTTTCTTCCGAGTCTGTTTCTTTCCAGTGATGTTGTATTTTTACCTGACAGGGGGACAAGCTCGTAACGGCGTAGTGAAATATTGGCGCCAAATTGAAAAAGCGCGGCACGAGCAGCCTAGCAATGCAGTTAAAGTCCATTATCAAGGGTTTAAGGTTTTTTTGACATTTGGTTGGGCGATTGTTGATAAGTTCGACGCATGGCTGGGTAAGATTCACCTCAAAGATCTCGACATTGTTGATCAGCAAGCCTACGGAAAACTTACTGCTGGTGGCGGTTGTGTGATCCTCAGTACCCATCTTGGTAATATGGAAATATGTCGGGCTATTTTCGGGGCGGGTGAAAACAAAAAAAAGCTTAATGTCATTACCTACAATGAACATGCCCCTTCGTTTAATAACTTCTTAAAGCGTATTAACCCTGAAGCTGCGATTAACTTTGTGCATATCGATAATTTTGGGCCCGACGATACAATCAAACTTAAACAAAAAATTGAAGACGGCGAAGCCGTGGTGATTTTTGCGGACCGTACCTCGGTTACCAATCCTAATAGTGTCCATTTTGTTCCCTTCTTAGCTGAACCTGCGCCTATTGCGATTGGCCCATTTGCTTTAGCCACTATTATGGATTGTCCGGTTTATTTCATGACCTGTCTCAAAAATACAGATACCAATAGATACCAAGTACATATCGAAAATTTCGCTGAACCGGTCAAAGTAAGACGCAAAGAACGACAAGCATATTTCCAGCAATTAATGAGTAAATATGCAGACAGGCTGAGTTATTACTGTTTGAAGGCTCCCTATCAGTGGGGCAACTTTTTTGACTTTTGGCGTGGTAATGAAACGCAGGAAGAGACAAGCTCTAAAACAGGTAACAGTCAGTAAACTTCAACCGTCCCGAGAACTTAAAAAATCTTGGTGGGTTTTGGTGTTAATGTAAAAATAATTGGGAGCAACAGCTCCCGAAAACTAGAGAGAAATTGGAGTAAGCTAGATGGGGTCAGGGTCGAATAAGCTGAGCTTTGGAGCTCAAAAAATAAGTATTGAAGATATAGTTCGCGTTGCCCATCAAGGTACTCCTGTTGAACTATCTACTGACACCTTATTTACCAAAAAAGTTGACGAAGGGGTGCGCTTTTTAGACCAATTGCTTAAGGAAGAAGGGCATATATATGGCGTCACTACTGGTTATGGAGACTCATGCACAGTTGAAGTACCGCTATCCCTTGTAGATGAATTACCAATGCACTTAACCCGTTTTCATGGTTGTGGTTTAGGTAATTACTTTTCTTTGGAACAGGGGCGTGCCATCTTGGCAGCGCGAATAGTGTCTTTGTCACAGGGCTATTCTGGCGTCAGTTGGGAGCTACTAAATTTACTAGTGGATATGCTCAACAATCAAATAATACCAGTGATACCTGAAGAAGGTTCAGTTGGCGCAAGCGGCGATTTAACTCCCCTGTCCTATGTTGCGGGGGCGCTAATCGGTGAGCGCGATGTGTATTATAACGATGCTATAATGCCAAGTGCAGAAGCTTTCAAACAAGCAAGTTTACAACCGATTAAATTGCGTCCTAAAGAGGGCTTGGCAATAATGAATGGTACGGCTGTTATGACCGCCCTTGCATGCTTAGCTTTTGACAGGGCTGAATATTTAACTAAGTTAATGGCGAGGGTCACTGCACTATCTAGCCTTGCTTTAAAAGGCAACAGTAATCATTTTGATGACATTTTGTTTAGTGTGAAACCTCATCCAGGGCAAAACCAAATTGCTGCTTGGATCCAAAATGACTTGAATCATCACTCTCATCCGCGTAACTCTCAGCGATTGCAGGATCGTTATTCAATACGCTGTGCCCCGCACATAATTGGTGTTTTACAAGACAGTTTACCTTGGTTTAGAACCTTCATTGAGAATGAATTGAACAGTGCTAACGATAACCCGATCGTTGATGGCATAGGCGAACATGTATTACACGGAGGACACTTTTACGGCGGTCATATTGCCATGGCAATGGACTCAATGAAAAATTGCGTGGCTAATTTAGCTGACTTAGCTGACCGTCAAATCGCCACTATGGTCGACGTAAAAATGAATCATGGCTTACCCTCTAACTTGTCTGGCGCAAAGGGTGAACGTCGTTATATCAACCATGGTTTTAAAGCGATACAAATTGGGTGTTCAGCTTGGACTGCTGAGGCATTGAAACTCACTATGCCAGCGAGTGTTTTTTCTCGTTCTACTGAATGCCACAATCAAGACAAAGTGAGTATGGGGACAATCGCGGCGAGAGATTGTTTAAGAGTGTTACAGTTAACTGAGCAAGTAGTTGCTGCCACTTTGCTTGCATCAGTTCAAGGCATAGGGTTGCGAATTGAAATGGGGGAGTTGGATAAACACTCATTGACTAAAGATGTCAGTACTATGTTGGATGACATCGGCAGCTTCTTTACCTTAATCGAAGAAGACAGGCCAACTGACGGGTTGTTGCGAGAAACCATAGAGTATATCCAACAAAAAAGATGGAACTTATATGAAAGCTAAAGCGTTGCTTAGTACTACTACTGAGTTAGAAGTACAGTTTTTTGATGTAGATTCGATGCGTGTTGTTTGGCACGGTAATTACGTTAAGTATCTTGAAGTTGCTCGATGTGAATTATTGAAATTATTTGATTACAATTATTTGCAAATGGAAGCTTCAGGTTATATGTGGCCCATAGTTGATATGCGCCTTAAGTATGTTGCTTCTGCTAGGTTGAGTGAATGGATAACTATTGAAGCCCGTTTAGTCGAATATCAAACACGAATAAAAATAGACTATATAGTGCGTGACAAGGCGACGGGAGCTGTATTGACCAAAGCCCATACTATACAGGTCGCAGTGGAGATGAGTACCGGGGAGATGTCTTTCAACACTCCCCAATGTTTGCTTGATAAATTGGCCCCGTTTCTAGAAAAGGAATAAATATGAGCGAGTGTGAAGTTTGTGATGTTGTTATCATTGGTGCAGGACCCGCCGGCGCAATAGCGGCTTCAATGCTGGTTCAAGATGGTTGGAACACTGTTGTAGTAGAGCGTGAAAGTTTTCCACGATTTTCAATTGGTGAAAGTTTACTGCCTCATTGCATGGAATTTGTTAAACAAGCTGGTATGTTAGAGGCGCTTAACGCCAATGCCGAAGATTTAGCCTTTCAATTTAAAAATGGGGCCGCTTTTTATCGTAAAGGTGAACGTTCTGAATTTAATTTTGAAGAGAAATTCTCCACCGGCCCTGGCACGACTTTTCAAGTTAAGCGTGCTGCCTTTGATAAGTTACTAGCTGACGAAGCTGCTCGTATTGGTGCCGATATTCGTTATCAGCAAAGTGTCGAAGAAGTGGTAACCCATGAAGAAGGTGTTACCTTAAAAATAGCATCTTTAGAACATAGCTATCAATTAAAAGCCCGCTTTGTGCTTGATGCAAGTGGTTTTGGGAGAGTACTACCGCGCTTGTTAGACCTGCATGTACCTAGCGATTTGCCCCCACGAAATGCGGTTTTCACCCATTTCAAAGACAATATTAAAGCCGACGCAAATTTTGACCGAAATAAAATTTTGATTACGGTTCATCCTGAAATTGAAGACTTATGGTACTGGTTGATCCCCTTTTCAGATGGCACTTCTAGCTTGGGAGTGGTGGCTCGACCGGAATTATTTGACGCCGAAAAATCATTAGAAGAGCAGTTGTGGGCCTTTATCAATCAAGATGACAATTTAACTGAATTATTTGAAAACGCCGAAATTATACAACCAGCGAAAATGATCGGCGGGTACGCATCTAATGTTAAATCTCTATATGGTCCTGGATTTGCCTTACTTGGTAATGCTGGTGAATTTCTCGATCCGGTGTTTTCTTCTGGCGTGACCATTGCGATGCGTTCCGCGGTGAGCGCCGCACAATTAGTCACTCGAGAACTCAATGGCGAACAAGTAGACTGGCAAGTTGAATACGCTAATAACCTTAAAAAAGGCATAGAAGTATTTAAGACTTTTGTGACCTCTTGGTATGATACCAGCTTCCAAAATGTGGTTTTTTTCCAGTCCCAAGATACTGAAATTAAACCCATGATCACTTCCATTCTTGCGGGTTATGCATGGGACGAGAATAATCCTTTCGTAAAAAGTTCGAAACGTGGCATGCGTATGTTATCCAAATTATGTGAGGCGGATTAACTCCATGGCCAAGCAACACTATGGTCAGTTGGATAAAATCTACATTAATGACTTTGGTTTAATCAACGCGCTAGGGGGGACCCTAGAGGAAATCAGTCTGAATTTATTCGCCGGCTCACAACAGGGATTTGTAGAGCGCAATGATATTTTGCCAGATGCAACTGTATTTGTGGCCGAAGTAGCCAGTCAATTACCAGACATAAAAACCTATCCTAAACATTTCCACAGCCGCAATAATCAACTGGCATTGCAGGCCTATAACCAAATAGCAGCCACAGTAGAATCACTCAAAAATAAATATTCTGAACAAAGGATAGGGGTGATATTAGGCACCAGTACCTCAGGGATCGCCCAAGGCGAATCGGCTATGGAAGTTAGGCAACAAACAGGTGAGTTTCCTGCGGAATATGATTATCGAGTCCAAGAAATTTCTAATGTGGCCGAGTTTATCAGTTTAGTTGCGGGCCTTTCGGGCGTTTCTATGGCAATTTCAACCGCCTGTTCTTCTAGTGCCAAAACCTTCATTACGGCCAGCGAATTAATTCGCGCAGGTGTGATTGACGCAGCCATAGTGGGAGGTGTTGATTCTTTATGCTCGATGACGGTCAATGGGTTTAGTGCTTTGGAGTCTACATCATCTGGAATTTGTAAACCTTCGAGTGTTAATCGCGATGGTATTAATATAGGAGAAGGTGCGGCTTTGGCTGTCATTAGTAAAGATAAATCCGACTTGCGGCTACTAGCTGGCGGGGAATCGAGTGATGCTCATCATATGTCAGCTCCCCATCCTCAAGGGCGAGGAGCGATTGATGCTATGCAGCAAGCCCTTAATAACGCTCAGATAACTAGTCAACAAATCGACTATATTAACCTGCATGGTACCGCGACGCCCAAGAATGATTCTATGGAGGCGATAGCTGTAGCGGAACTTTTTCCTCATCAACCTTTTGTGAGTTCAAGTAAAGGCAGTATTGGGCATACATTAGGGGCCGCGGGCGCCACAGAGATCGGTTTTTGTTGCTTAGTGTTACGTCATCAAAAATTAGCACCCCATGTGTGGGATCATGAGGTTGACCCTGAGTTACCCAAGCTTAATTGGGTTGCAAACTGTAACAACAATACCAGCAACCTGCGTTGTTGTTTGAGTAACTCTTTTGCTTTTGGTGGCAACAACGTAAGCCTAATTGTAGGACGTGAAATATGAATGAATACCCAATAGAGCTGGTTTTGCCCCACGCCCATCCTATGATTTTGGTGGATAGATTAGTGCATTACACAGATACGTCTTCAACCTGTACGGTTAAAATCACCCCGTGCAGCAATTTTTACAACCCTGAACGCAACAGTGTACCTTCCTATGTAGGTATTGAATATATGGCGCAAACCATAGCGGCCTATGCCAACGTCTTAAAACTCGATAGCGGTGGTACGGTTAGTTTAGGTTTTCTAGTAAGTGCTCGAAATTATATGACTCAGGTTAGGGAGTTTGCCCTAGACACTGAATTATTAATTCAGGTGGAATTGTTATTTAAAGAGGCGAATGGCTTAAGCGTATTTGATTGTCGAATTAAACAAGATGAAAAAATAGTCGTTGAAGCAAAAATCAATGTTTTTGAGCCAGATGAGCCCGAACTGTATTTGCAGGAGCAAGCACAAAAATGAATAGAAGAGTATTAGTTACAGGTTCCAGTAAAGGTATCGGTAAAGCCATTGCGTTGCGATTGGCTCAAGATGGTTTTGATATTGTTGTGCATTGCCGAAATGATGCCGCTGGAGCCCAAGAAACCGTCGCAGCCATTAAAGAATTAAATGTAGAAGCGTATTTTTTACAATGTGATGTAGCGAACCGAGCACAGTGTAAAGCAGTGTTTGATGCAGATATTGCCGAGCACGGTGCCTATTACGGTATTGTTTGCAATGCAGGTGTAACACATGACACCGCTTTTCCGGCCATGACAGGAGACGAATGGGATAGCGTGATCCACACTAATTTAGACGGTATCTATAATGTATTACACCCATTGGTGATGCCTATGGTCAGTAAACGCAAAGGCGGTCGTATAGTTACCATGGCATCGGTATCAGGGGTAATAGGCAATCGTGGTCAAGTAAACTATAGTGCTTCTAAGGGGGGCGTTATAGCTGCGACTAAGGCTCTATCTTTAGAGCTAGCCAAACGCAAGATAACAGTTAATTGTGTGGCGCCGGGCTTAATTGATACGGGTATGACAGATGAACTGCCCATAGATGAAATTGTTAAAATGATTCCTTTAAAACGTGTTGGACAAGTAAATGAGGTCGCGGCAACCGTTGCGTTCTTAATGTCAGATGATGCGTCGTATATTACTAGGCAAGTCATCTCAGTAAATGGTGGGATGGCCTAATGAAACGTGTGGTAGTAACAGGTATGGGGGTGGTGTCAGCTTTTGGCGACAATTGGACTGACTTTGAAAAACACCTACGAAGTAACAACAATGCCGTCAAGCATATGCCGCAGTGGGAAGATGTGAAAGGTTTGCACTGTAAACTCGCTGCGCCAGTTACCGATTTTGTCAAACCCAGCCACTATACCCGTAAAATGACGCGCTCCATGGGGCGAGTGTCTGTAATGGCGACCAAAGCTACCGAGTCAGCTTTGGAACAAAGTCAATTGCTTAATAGCGAGGTGATAACTAACGGCGATACGGGCATTTCTTATGGTTCTTCTATTGGTTCCACTCCACCCATAGTAGCCTTTGGTGATTTACTGAAAGATCACGATATGTCGGGCATTACGGCAACCAGTTATATTCAAATGATGAATCATACTAGTGCGGTAAATCTAGGCGTCTTTTTTGGCGTAAAGGGCCGAATTCATACTACCAGTTCAGCATGTACATCAAGTTCACAAGGGATAGGATATGCCTACGAAGCCATAAAGTTCGGTAAACAAAAAGTCATGATTGCTGGTGGCGCTGAAGAATTATGTCTTTCTGCGGTGGCGGTTTTTGATACTTTGTTTGCGACTAGTACCCGAAATAATGACCCTCAATCAACACCTCGTCCATTTGATGTTGACCGAGATGGCCTAGTAATAGGAGAGGGGGCCGCCACCCTGATTTTAGAAGAGTATGATCATGCAGTATCGAGAGGCGCACCAATACTCGCTGAAATTGTTGGTTTTGCTACCAACTCAGATGGTGTACATGTGACTCAACCTGAGTCTGACACTATGGCGACGGCTATGAAATTGGCCTTAGAAGATGCCAAGCTACCCGCTTCTGAGATTGGTTATGTGAGTGCCCATGGCACAGCAACAGATAAAGGAGATGTTGCCGAAACGTCGGCAACCGCTTTAGTGCTTGGCAAAAACAAACCTATTAGTTCATTGAAGAGTTATCTTGGCCATACTTTAGGTGCGTGTGGAGCGTTAGAGGCGTGGGCTAGCATTGAAATGATGGATCGCAAATGGTTTGCGCCCACATTGCAGTTGCAGAATCTCGATCCTCGATGTGGTGAGTTAGATTACATCACGGGGCAGGGGATGCAGATAGATACCGAGTATGTGATGTCTAATAATTTCGCATTTGGAGGCATCAATACTTCACTTATCTTTAAGAAATGGGCCTAATTTGCTGGATTTTGTTCCACAAGACAAATAAATAGACACTACCTAAGGCAGTGTCTATTTAATAGATTCAGCGAATTTGAGTAACTACACCTTTGTCATCAAAGTCGATCGCTTGGCGAGTCCATTTGTTAGACCAGTACATCCAAGTGTTGCCATCTAATGTTGGATTGGCATGTATAGGTGGTCTACCCATAGTAAAGAGAATTGCATCCTTAGTCATACCGACTCTGGGTTTTCCCGATTTAATGCCGTCCTGATCTGCCTGACTTAAACTTGCGACTTTAGCTTCATCACAACTTGTGCCAAAGTATTGTTTAAAGTTTTGCTCTAAGGATTGACCTGCTTTTTTGGTGTGTTTATCCCACACATAACGGTAAGTCATCCCTTGATAGACAAATTCAATTTCCTTTTTACCAATATCCTCTATTTTTACTTCCGAGCACATAGGGATCAAACTAGGTAATTGGTAATTAAGCGCATAAAGCACTCTGCGTTTTGGGTCGGGATGTAAATTAACCTTGGTGACCATAGTTGCATTTTCTTTAAATCCGCTTTTTGCTTCAGCGTTTACTACTAAAGAATGACTCATAGCTACTGTACCAATAGCTAGTACTATAGTTCGTAACGAGTTTGCTTTGATTTTTAACTTCATATTGTAGTCCTTTTAAAGTTAGAGTAGAGACTGGAACTCGGTAACATCATTTAAATGCACTTAAAGATAATAATCTACTTTGAAGTTGTTTTTCCATTTCAGCACATTTAACTAACACTTCACTGATATCTTGTAGCGAAATCGACTTCCTATCTTTACAAAATAACACCGCTTGCACTGCGAAACTACGCCATTGATCGCCAATTTCAGTGACAAATTGTGATAATTCAAATAGCTCAGAGTCACCAGTTAATTTTGACGATTCATCCAAAAAACTAGCAAATATAAACCTAAAGCCAGCGCCACCTGTACCAATTTCTTCTTGCATACGCACTATATGCCCTAAGTATAAACGCGCGTATTTACTGGGCTTGTTTTGAAGCTCTACTATTTTTTTAGCTAAATAATGAATGCCTTTAACCCCAAAGAAGGGGATGCCAGGAATAGGGATGCCATTCATCATTTTTGCCGTTTTTTTGATGGCCTTATAAATTTGCGGTGCCAAGTCTATGTTGTCGGGGATTTCTCCAAGAATATACATCAGACCCTTAGGTGCTAATGCGCCCTTCGCAAATCGAGCGCGCTGAAGATCCTCGGGAGAGCAGGTCACGACCTCTTCAAAAACGGGATCACTGATGAGGTAGTCGCCCTGTTGATTTTTTCCATACACAGTAAGGTTGTGCGCATTGAAATGAAAGCGCATATCTTCAGGAAAATAAGGTAACCAATAGACCGAAGTTTGCAAACCAACAATATGCCCCTCTGCTAGTGCATTATCTAATGCTTGCATACCTTTTTTGGGGCTAGAAAATCTTTGACTCATAAGTTCAATATTGAGCTTTTTCGCCACCGATTTGATAATGCTTTTAGGGGGCATACGGTAAGCGATTAACGGTAAACCGGCCATTTTAACAAAAGGCAGATACGCAAAAGTTAGCGCTGATGCCAAGCCGAAAGCCATAGGTTCACTCATGGCAAAACCTTTACTACTCAACATATTCGATACTACGCCTGTTTCACAATGAGAAGATTGCTGGTGTCGCAGATGATTAACTATTTCACTCATGGTTTTTCAGGGACTCTGGTTAATTGTTCTGTAGTAATAGAAAATGTGGCAGCATAAATTTTGAGTTTTCGTTGGCTTAAACGGTTAAACGTCTGTGGTATAAGGTGACGACGAATTTGCCATTGAAAAAAACCAGTAGCTTGGGACAAGGAAGTAATATCTAGGCGATGTTTACACATGTGATATGCCAGCGCTGAAGCTTTACCAGAATGGTAATCTTCGATGGCGTCAATTGTTTGTTGTTTAAGCTCATCCACGGCCATTTGGGTTGCAAAGTTTTCAATTTCCCAACCACTAGATTGAATACCCGTATAGTGGCCATTGTCTTCTACCGCATAAAGTAGCTTCTTATGACCGCTGTAACTCGGGCTATTGTCTTGTGGAACCTGTTTGGCTTTCATGTATTTATACTACCGTTAGTTGCATAAACGCGCTGGAAAACCTACCACTTTCAGGGATATAACAGAGTATCTTTTGTCCAACTTGTATTGACTGTGTTTTAAACAATTCTTCTAGCATAATCAATATTGATGCTGATCCAGTATTGCCTTTCTCGCTTAAATTGGTAAACCATTTTCCATAGGGCAATTCAAAGTCAATGTTGACTAGTGATTGGTACACTTTTTCACGAAAATACGCTGATGAGTAATGGGGCAGAAAATAATCGTAGTCGTCTGCATCTAACTGGCGTTTAGCCACTATACGTTTAAGGGTTTCTTCTACAGTGATGCGGACTACGTTGTCGTTTAACAGTCGAACATCTTGTTTGACTGAAAAAACAGCTTGTTGCCCTCTTTCTTCGCTGTTGTATGAGGTCCAACTTTTCAGTTCACCCTCTACTTTTTCAGCTCCTGCATACATACAGGCTTCTAGTTCATTGGCAAAAGAAAAGCTATCAATCCAATCTAATCGTAAAGACAGTCCATCAGGATTAGGTTGGTTAGTTACCAAGGCTGCTCCCGC
This sequence comes from Paraglaciecola sp., assembly GCF_039964565.1. Taxonomy (GTDB): domain Bacteria; phylum Pseudomonadota; class Gammaproteobacteria; order Enterobacterales; family Alteromonadaceae; genus Paraglaciecola. Next base: position 21,745 of record NZ_JBDVXF010000044.1, on the reverse strand, counting down.
TCCGTCTGATAACATCCATCTCAAAAAGTCTTTCTCAAAGGCCATTTCTGGGTGTTGTGCCAATGAGTCGATTTTATGCTGGCGTTCGGCTTCAAAGTTTCGAGCATGCATCACCGCTGAGGCTAACTCGCTGGCAACTACTACACTTTTACTGCTTTCACCGGATTTAATATTAAGATAGGCGTATTTAAGAGCTGTGACGCCACACAAACACACCCCTGAAGTCGACACAATTTCACAAGGAGGATTATTAAGTTCACCGTGCACCATAGCCCCGTGGTTAGGCATTAGTTGATCAGGAATCGATGAAGAAGCGACTAATGTATCGATGTCTTGCATTTCACTGTCTTCGTTAAACAAGCCTCGCACAGCTTGCGCGGCTAAAGCTGCATTAGTGTAATTTTGCTCTCCAGTTTCTGGGTCGATGGCGTAGTAACGTTGCTTAATGCCATTACTTCTCAAGATTACGGCACGGGCACGTGATTTTACCCCTCCAACTTTACCCAAAATGTCTTCCATTTGATTATTGTTGACTACAGCATTAGGCAGAGCAACAGACAAATTGTTGATGTAAACGTGTTTTGTCATTGATTAATTATTCTCCTGAAGGCTCTGCATAATACTTCTTTTGTTCCGTAATTTTGGTTCGTGTTAATGGTGAGATAAGTTTCTTAATCAGAGCGCTTATAGGTACAACTGTTAGAATTAGAGTCAGTAAAAACACCACGTAAACTGTTAATCCAAGGGCTCTTCGGGTGCTTTGCTGCGGGCCAATTTTGCGCAGTATTTTGGACCAGATACCAAAGCTATGATTAGCCATTGTTTCACTAGCGATTAACTTTTCGTTGATAGTAACAGCTGATAATCCCTTAAACATGCTTTGAGTTAAAGGTGTGGCATCATTTTCAAGTCGACTTTTAATTGCTACTCCGAAACGTTCGGCATCAGCGATGTCTTGGTCTGATACTCCGGCTGCTGGCACCCAAGAAAGGGGCTTTTTGTTGCCTGTTAACATCCATAAAGGTGTGGCCAAAAAGCTAAAAAATGCGCCGCAATCATCACTCAAAACAACGTTATCCAACAACTTAGCTTGTAATTTCGATAACTGTGCTTTGACTTTTTCCTGCGCCATCAGCCACATGCCTCTACAACCTATAACTGTGATAACTGGGGTGTCAGCCAACAATGATTTTGCCTGTGAACTTTGTAGAAAGGACGCAATTGGCAACGAGGGTGATAGAAACCACACCTGATAGGGCAAAATGACTAAATCATATTGTTGGTATTTGGGCGTAATAGGTTTTAATTCCACTGGTTCCATAGCCACTGTTTCAGGAAAAATCCTAAAAAACTGCAGAAACGGCCAAGGGAACGGAAAGGGTTTAGCCGGCTCTATGTTAATGACTTCGAATTCTATTTGTTCACTTTGGATAATTGGCTGACTAATAGATTGTAATATTCGAGAGAGTTGACCGGTTTGAGAGTAGTTAATTGCAAGCACTTTACGCATAAATAGAGGGCCAGTTTGTCCTTCAACAAGTTAGCCGTTAGTATACCTGTTAACGATTATTTGTGAACCCTGAGACAAAGTGTGTTGAAGAATAAATATTTTTTAGTGGGTTTTTTATGGGCGTTTTTGAATACGTCCTGTGCATTTGCAGCATCATTGACGCTAGACATCGAAGGCCATGACAAAAAAACTGGGCAACTTCACATAGCGGTTTATCAAGTAAAAGGAGCATTGACTGACAAATTAAAATGGGATGACCTGGAGTTAGTGCATAAACTGACTGAACTCGTGGATGCAGACCAAGCTCAGCAGCCAAAAGTTAAATTGGCAATTAATGACTTGCCTATTGGTTTCACTTGTATACGTTTGTATTTGGACTTAAACAATAATCAATTGTTGGAGCGTTCTTCTATGGGTATCCCTCTCGAACCAGTAGGTTTTAGTAATAATCCTTCATTATTCAAGGGAGAACCTATCCCCCTAGATAGTTGTTTTTTGTTGCAACAAAGCAGCAATATTCAAAACATTAAACTCAAACATCATAAAAAGCGAAAATGAAAATTTAAGCAATATTCAGTTATAAATTAACATCAACGACCGCTGGCAAATCAATAGTGGCAAGAGAACTGAGCTGACTTAAGTGTTGCAGTTTGGGATAGATGTTATGTTGTGCTTGGGGAGCACCTAATAATAAGGCGTGGCAAACTCGTTCAAGTTCGGTTTCTTGCCAGATTAATAAAATCACTGCCGCTTTCTTGTCTGCATTGGTTTCAAGAGCACTAAGCAATAAACTTTTCTTTAAGGCATCTGTATCAGCGCCAATGAATAAATTGCTACCAGTAATGGAAAACTCTTTGGCAATATAAAAATTTGCAGCATTGCCTACCGTAGCCACAAAGTCTAAAGGGCGAATGGCACGATTTTGCTTTAAGTCGAGTAACATTTGTTGAATCAATTCGATAGAAAAATACTGAGCACAACTTATGAGTGAGTATTTTTTAAAGTCGAAATTATCCGCTCTTAGTTCTGCGACTGCAGCTAATGCACACAAAGTGAAATTATCTAAGCGCCTTACCGCCACCGCGTATTTTTGTTTGACTTGCTGGCGTAAACTTTTATTGTCAAGGGCGCGGCTATGACTAAAACAGGCATAGTTATATAAAGTAATTTGCATGATTAAACCGTCTCCAATACTAGAGCTGCATTATTGCCACCAAACCCACAGTGATTAATCAATATATGCTTAAAACTCTTGATTGCCTTATCTGCACCAGCAAAAGGTAACAGGATACTGTGCGGATGTTCTATTACGTAACTAGGTACGGGAAGTGTTTCTTGAGTCAGTAAATAATCCAACAGCGCCAACTCAATCACTCCACATGCCCCTAAAGTGTGGCCGATAAAGGGTTTTAGGGCGAAAACAGGGGGAAGGTCGTCAAAGTAACTGTTGAATGCGTTAAATTCAGCGAGGTCATTGTTGTACGTGGCCGTACCATGTATTTTAATTAAGTCTATGTCTTTTGCCCTTAATCCAGATTTTGTAATGGCTTGGTTGATCACAGAGTTTATATGGCTACCATCTTCAACTGTCATGGTAAGACTTGATGTATCACAAGTAGAGTCACCTTCTAGTATTTGATAACATTGTTTTTTCGAAGGTTTGTTTTCGGACAATAATATTGCCCCTATTCCCTCACCTAATATTAGGCCTTGACGTTTTTCATGGAAGGCTAAAAGCTGCTCAGAACTAAGTAAGTCTAAAGAATGAAAGCCTGCGGTAGTTAACTCGTTATAAAACTCGCAACCAATCACAATGACTTGTTTGATCGCCGTTTTTTCAAGCAGTTTTTTGCCGTAAGAAACAGCATTAATACTGGCAGTACAGGCGGTATTGATAACCAGATGAAAAGGGTGCAATCTGAAATGTTGCTGCAGATACTGACTAAGTCTGTCGATCTTAGGTAACCCTAACGCTTTGTCCTCAGATGGAGTCAACGTACCTATATCCAAAGATGTAGAACCCAAAAGTAACGCTGTTTGGGCAAGGTCATCGGGAGTTAATGCACTGATTTCAATTAACTGTTGTACAACGTTTGCCAAACTATTAAATAATCTCGTTTCGCTGCTATCTATTGGCACCATATCCATCGCAAAAAATTGTATCTGTTGCAGTTCATCCTCAATGTTTGCTGTCATTTCTAGGCTGGTATTTGGTTCTGTGGAAAACCTAAGACAGTCATTTAAGTAACTGTTTCCACAAGCGCTATGGCTTACACTGGAATGAATATACACAGCCACGTTATTTAGCGGGCCCAACAGTTTGAATATATTCAACAATACTATTGATAGATTGTAAGTGTTTGCGAGACTCTTTCGAACCCTCTACTTTTATTCCAAAGTGTTCTTTTAATACTAAGGCAAGTTGTAGTGCGTCGAGGGAGTCTAAACCTACTTTAGACTTGTTACCAAACAAGGGCTCATCGTCTTCGATATCTTCCCAGGTCATATCGTCTTCTTTGTCACATTCGACTACTATCAATTGTTTTAGTTGTGTTTTTAGTTCTTCTAATTCCATGAAAGCTCCCTTAATCGGCGACTAAATAATAGTGCTGAGGTTGTAAGTGAAATTGCCGCAAATACTGCCAGATAGATAAAACTCATCCAATGTTCATCACCAAATTGACCATACATAGTGCCTTTCACTAGTTGGGCTGACCAATACATAGGTGAAAACTGGGCAATTTGCTGCAAGGTTATAGGCATGATATCCAGTGGTACCATAAAACCACTCAATGCTGCCATGATGATATTCACTCCACCACCAAGCACAATCGCTTGTTCAAAACTGCGCACCAATGAAGCAATAATTGAGGCAAAACTGACTGCAGCCAAGCATACAATTAACGCTGTACTTAATAGTTCCCACAAATGGTTGTAAGGCACTGGAGGCTGCTCAATTAACAGCGGTATTAAGCGCCAGCCAATTAAACTTAGTAGTAAGAATTGTCCCACGCTAAATAGGTAAAAGGCCAACAATTTGACTAAAAAGTAGTGATGCAAATTGAGGGGAAAGGTTTTTAATCTGATTAAGGTGCCATTTTGTACTTCATTCAACAGGGTGACAGAAATAGGTAATACAATAAAATATATTCCAAAAATTAACCAAGATGGCACACTATAACTGATCACTGGAAGTGATGTGTTGTTGTCAGCAACGCTAATATACTGGGAAGTATCGGTTTGCTGGTTAATCTGTGACATTTGTTTATCTAAAGGTAATTCTTCATCCATTTCACCAGTATCAAGCATGTACATATGCAGCTTCAATCGCGCGAATGAAAGTTGTACATGTTGGCTCAGCAGCGCTTGAATTGCAGGGGAGGTTTTAGCGCTATATTCTATTTGAATCAATGGATGTTGTTGATTAGAAAACAGCTGCTGTTTTAAGTTTGACTCAAGAACCAAACTGGCGTTTGCCTTGGACATTACGGGGTTCAATTGGTAACCAAAATTAGCAAGATATTGTCCAAACAAAATTTGTTCGAATTCATTATTTGTTTTAAATTCGACCTGAAGATTTTGGATCATATCTTCTTGACGTTCACTCATGGCAAAGGTCATTATCAACATAAAAATAACAGGCATCAGCAATAAAACCGCGACACTATGCAGATCGCTAAACACCAATATAAATTCCTTTTTAATACTCTGTACTATCATTTTCTTCCATATGATTTAAGTAATATTGGGTCAATGAGGTTTGGTCATAATGAATGTTGAGAATCGCTAGTTGACTGTTACCAAGCAACGTAAGCATCGTCAATAATTCTTCAGGTGATTCAATAAAGGCTGTAACTTGTGCCTCTTTACACTCGACTTTTATGGGCAAGGCGTGTAATTGCTTAGTCAAATTCGCAGATAGTGATTTAGCAAATGTGATAGTGATAAATTTTTGCTGAGTGTTTAAGCTTAGATAGCTGGCTTTTCCTTGAGTTAGCATGACAATTTGGTCACATATATCTTGCACTTCTGTCAACATATGTGACGTATAAACAATGGTCTTGCCTTGGTTCTTTAGTGTTTTAAGTAGTGCTAGGATGGCGGTTCTTGAAATAGGATCAACACCCACAGTTGGTTCGTCTAAATAGAGTATTTGTGGATCTTTTAAAAGCGCAATCGCCAAGTTTAACCTACGCTTGTATCCCCCTGAAAGACGCTTCGCCTTTTTAGTACTGACTTGTTGAAGTTGACATTGCTGCATAACACTGTGCACTTTTGTTTTACCATCAATGCTACTTAACCCACACAAACTAACGAAATATTGTAAATTCTGTACAACACTCAATTGCGGATAGAAAGCATATTCTTGAGGCACTAGAGCCACGTTTTTTTGTACAAATTTAGACAAGGTTGCTTGGGTGTTCTGGTCAAAGTGCAGCGTACCGGAAGTGGGTATCAATAAACCCGACAATATCGACAAAAGAGTAGATTTTCCTGCGCCATTTGGGCCTATCAAACCTAGGCATTGTCCAGCGTCTAGATTAATATTAACGTCGTGAAGTGCGGGGACCGAAGAATTTGCATAACGATATTCGAGATCCGTTATTTTAAATACTGACATCATGCCTCAGTTAGACATTTAAACTCTGTGGTTGTAATAGAGCTTGATAGTTTCATTTCAGATTGTGGCATAGTGGTTTCATCTACAACTTAAGATAATTGCTAATCAAAGTTATATTACGTTAAATTTTGCGGCACTGTAAGTGTTTAAAGTAATTGTACAATTCAGCATTAGTCTGCTTTTTGGCTAGGGAAATATTTTAATTGGAGTTTTTAGATGACTAAGGGTTTGGATGTTTAGATTACGACAATTATACCGAAAGTATTGGATAGTGCCTTGGTTGTGGTGGCTGGTTGTCGTTTTGCCTGGAGTGTGCTTTATTGTTATCTCCGTTGGCTTTTTGCTTGCGATGCATTGGCCTAAAAACTATCAGAATGTCGTTAACATCAGTCTCGATTCTGATGTCAATTATCTAACTTTATCGGTACATGGTGTAAAAGATTCGCCAGCAAGTTGGAGTGATGAATTACAACACAAATATTCGCAACTTCAACAGATGCCGTTTAGTAAGTTACATAGTCAACATATCAGTTTTGGCTGGCAACCCTATTCGGATAATGTCCTTAGTTGTTCTGTTGATGGTAAAAAAATTGGCGAGAAGTTAGGTGTGAAACTCGCGCTTTTACCAAATCTTCAAGGCGTTCATTTAGTGGCACACAGTTGTGGTTCGTTCGTTATATTAGGGGTATGTGAAGCACTAAGGGAACGAAACGAGGCGGTGAGTATTCAGACTACCTACTTAGATCCTGTATCTGTCTATTCAGGTATTTTTTGGGACTACGGTATTCAATATTTTGGTAGCTGCGCCAACTTCAGTGATGCCTATATTGATACCCAAGACACTGTTCCTGGTAGCAATCAAGCCCTTGTCAATGCTGTGACTTTTGATGTGACACAAATTAGAGTGGAGAATAAATTGAACCATGCACCGCATGCTTGGCCAACGCTGTTTTATATCGACGCTTTAGGAGAAAAACAGGTGCCGATTTACTTTAACTCGGTAAACAAACCCAGCTCAGAATATTCAAACAACACCCTGATTACTTGGCCATTTGCATACAAGTCAAAGTAATTGCTAATGAATTCTTAGCGTTGAGAGGTAAACCGTAGGCAAACATTTCAACTTTTGTAATCAAATCACAAAATAGCGCATTCATATTATTGAGGTGATTTATACAACACCCCATTTATAAGGGTTTCTTCCCTTGAATCTGGATCTTCTACTCTGCCTGTGAGGGTTTCCCAAAGGCCTAAATCCTCTCGAGACCACCATAAAAAAGGACGAGATAATTGTTGTTCTACTACATCAAATCCAGCCTTTTCTATGAGTTGCAAATATTCCATATCGGTTTTCTGTACATGCATTGGATGCCGGAATAACACACGAATAACCATCGAATGGATATAACGACGACAAGACTCAGCAAACAACAAACAACCTTCTGGCTTAAGTACACGATAGAATTCTTTAATAGCGGAATCTTGATCCACTATGTGATGGAAGGTTTGATGACAAAAAATCATGTCAACGGAGTTGTCAGGTAAGTCAATTTCTGCGGCATTGTTAATGAGAAATTCGACGTTGGCCTGACATTTTTGGGCATTGCTGCCCGCCTTATCTACTACTTCTGGATCCACATCCAATCCAATAATAGTCTCAGGCGAGAAACGTTTGTCTAGTTCAATTAGTGAGTGCCCAAAGCCGGAACCAATATCCAATATGGTGTGAAATTGCTTTGGTTTATTCTCTGGAATTAACCTTTCAAGATCATCAAGTGCTCTTCTTAATACATGTATTAACCATGTATCAGTATTTAAAAACCAATCTCCAAATTTGCTTTCTCTTACCCAGGCTTTTTTAATGTCTACTTTGCTCAATTGCTTGCCTCTTCCTTTTTACCTTTCAGATTATGTGTAATGCCAAAGACGTTTAACAATGTAAAATGACCTTCTGAACAGGGCAGCGTACTGCATCGAATAATTAGTCTCATCTATAAAAATTCTCGAGTCATAGAAAAAAACGGCTGGCTTAATTTGATAATCATTACCCGAAAAAGAATGCACTGGGTTGGAATAGTTTCTCTACATGACTGATAAACTTTTTATCAACTAGAAACAGAATAACGTGGTCGTTAGCTTCAATTTTGGTATCACCGTGAGCAATAATCACCTCATCACTGCGAACAATTGCGCCTATAGTGGTCCCTGGAGGTAGTTTAATTTCACGGATTTCGCGACCTACTACTTTTGAGGTATTTTGATCGCCATGGGCTATTGCTTCGATGGCTTCTGCCGCGCCTCTTCTAAGTGAGTAAACGTTTACTATGTCTCCTCGTCTTATATGGGTGAGGAGAGCTGAGATAGTGGCTTGTTGAGGAGAGAACGCAATATCGATTTCGCCACCTTGTACTAAATCAACATAGGCGCCGCGTTGAATGAGCACCATCGCTTTTGCCGCACCTAGTCGTTTAGCTAACATGGCCGACATGATATTCGCTTCGTCATCGTTAGTGACAGCTATAAAAGCGTCTACTTGTTCGACGTTTTCTTCGGTTAACAATTCATGATCTGAAGCATCACCGGCAAAAACAATGGTTTTGTCTAAATGGGCCGACAGGTATTTGGCTCGATCAGGACTAAACTCTATTAGCTTCACATTGTGGTTATGTTCTAGCATCTTGGCTAAACCAGCACCAATGAGTCCTCCACCAGCAATCATAATTCGTTTGTAACTTGATTCTAACTTTTGTAGTTCACTCATCACCGCACGAATATGTTTAGTTGCTGCAATAAAAAACACCTCGTCATCCGCTTCGATGATGGTGGTGCCTAGCGGGCGAATAGGTTTTCCTCGGCGGTAAATAGCGGCCACTCGTGTCTCGACGTTAGGTATATGTTCTTTAAGTGTAGAAAGTGCGTGGCCTACTAACAGTCCGCCGTAATAGGCTTTAACTGCCACTAAACTGGCTTTGCCTTCTGCAAATTCCACCACTTGTAACGCACCGGGATAATCTATCAGGCGTTTTATTGCTTTGGTCACTAATTGTTCTGGGGCAATGAGATGATCCACAGGTACGTCTTGATGTTTGAATAACTGCTCTTGATAAATGATGTATTGTTCAGAGCGTACACGGGCGATTTTTGTGGGAGTCTTAAATAGGCTATAGGCAACTTGGCAGGCCATCATATTGCTTTCATCGCTATTAGTCACAGCAATCAGCATGTCGGCGTCTTCTGCCCCTGCTTTTTTCAGAATATCTGGATGGGATCCCATCCCAGCGACAACCTGCAAATCTAACCTGTCTTGCAAATGCCTCAGGGTATTGGGATCTGAATCAATAACGGTGATTTCATTTTTCTCACCGACTAAATTTTCAGCTAGAGTAGCGCCGACTTGACCTGCACCAAGGATAATTATCTTCATTTTTGGTCTGTAAACCTTATTATTATTTAGACTTTAGCAGTCTGGCATAATAGAAACCATCCATTTGTTGATCTCCTGGCAAAATCTGTTTGCCGGGTCTATCTACTGAATCGTTGCAGAACCTATTATCTAACGAAGCGTTAGGTGTTCGTGATAAAAAATCACTTATTTGTAAATGATTTTCTTCGGGCAGAATAGAACAAGTTGCATACAGCATCGTTCCTCCCGGTTTGATTAGTGCCCATATGGCATCCAATATTTGTTTTTGAAGAGTGACCAAAACTTCAATATCTTTGGCTTTACGTAACCATTTTATATCTGGATGGCGGCGAATAATACCTGTCGCTGAGCAAGGAGCATCAAGCAACACTTGGTCGAATAGTTGTCCATCCCACCATTGTTCGGGCAACGTTGCGTCACCTATTACGATTTCGGCGTTGTGTCCCAGCCTGCTTAAATTTTCTTCAATTTTAAGGGCTCGTTGTTGATTTACCTCTAGCGCAACAATTTTAGTTATATTGGGTTGCGTTTCGACTATATGACATGTTTTCCCCCCTGGTGCTGCACAACAATCTAAGATTGTTTGATTTTCAGCGGGTTCAAGATAATGAGCTGCAAGTTGTGCCGCACCGTCTTGCACGGCAAACCACCCCTTATCAAATCCCGGTAAACTTGTAACATCATAACCCTTTGATAATATTATGGCCTCTGGATGCTCAGTCGACAGAGTAAAATCGATGCTGGCATTTCCCAGTGTCTCTACGAAATCAGCATGGGAAATTTGTTGAGTATTGACCCTGAGCCAAATAGGGGCCTTTTGCTGCATATTGCCAATTAAATCGATAAAACCATCTTGATATTCAGCTTCTAGCTTCTTGAATAACCACTTTGGTAAACCTGACGCTATTTGTTGATTAGGGGCTTGTTGTTGAGATATTTCTTCTCTAATAAATGTACGCAAGATAGCATTAACCAATCCTTTCATAGCTTGGGTATTAAGAGGTTGGCAAGCTGCGACTGTTTCCGACACAGCCGCGTGTTGACTAACCCGACTAAAAGCTAATTGGTAAAACCCTAACATAATCAACTGTTCTACAATCTTGTAGCGATTTTTTAAGGGCTTATCGAGCAGTTTTCTGAGCCAAAACTGCAAAATAGGTAAATTGCGCAAAACACCGTAGACCATTTCTTGAAGCCAAGCTTTATCTTGTTCTTTATGGGGTAATTGCGCTAATGGGAGGCACTCTCTTGCAGATTGTCCCTCTTCTAAAATTTGATGAAGTACTTTGGCGGCATCAGCGCGTAAATTTAAAAATTTAGACTTCATGAAAAATATTTCATCTTAGTGAGCTACCAATAGTAAACCAATCGGCTCTGCCGTTTAATACATCAGCAGCTAACATTGGCTTTTTACCAGGAAGTTGCAATTTTGTGATTAACAAGCTGTTATTACCTGTAGTCACTAAAATGCCCTGCTTATCTGATTTAATAATTTCGCCTGGCGGGGTATCAGCACTGTTGCTCTTAACAACCTCAGAAGCATACACTTTAATATTCGCGTCGTTTAGCGTGAAAAAAGCCACCGGCCACGGATTAAAAGCACGGATATTTCTTTCAATTTGTTCAGCCGATAAATGCCAATCTATTTGGGCTTCTTCTTTTGACAGTTTTTTTGCATAACTGGCAAGTTTATCATCTTGGATTTGCGGCCGAATTTCATTTAAAGAGTCTAATGTTTCCAACAGTGCTTTAGGGCCCATTTCGGCGAGCTTTTGATACAAAGTAGCGCTGGTATCATCTCTGGAGATGGTAAGTGAATGCTTTAGTAACATTGCCCCTGTATCCAAACCCTCGTCCATTTGCATAACGGTTACACCGGTTTCGCTGTCTCCAGCCCATAACGATCTCTGGATGGGGGCTGCCCCTCGCCATTTAGGCAGCAATGAACCATGTACGTTAAGGCAACCTAATCTAGGAGCCTCTAGAACGGCATTAGGGAGAATCAAGCCATAAGCCACCACTACCATGATATCTGCATCAAGCTCAACGAGCGCTTGTTGTGACTCATGAGTTTTCAGTGACTCTGGCTGGAAAATCGGAATGTCATGTTGCAACGCCAAATTTTTTACAGCACTGGCTTGTAATTTCTTACCCCTACCGGCTGGTCGGTCTGGTTGACTGTATACAGCAATGATGTCATGTTCGGAATCAATTAGCGCTTGTAAGTGCAATGCTGCAAACTCAGGAGTTCCAGCAAATATTATTTTTAAGGGCTTTTTCAATTGTGTTTTAGCCTCTTGCCGCGAGTCGGGCTTCTTTTTCTAACTTGGTCTTTATTCTTTGGCGTTTAAGAGGAGATAGATAATCTACAAATAACTTGCCTTTTAAATGGTCTAATTCGTGTTGAATACAGATTGCTAACAGACCGTCTGCTTCTAAGGAAAAAGGTTTGCCCATTTTATCAAGTGCCTCAACTGTAATTTTTTCAGATCTTTCGACTTGTGCATAATTGTTGGGTACTGACAAACAACCTTCTTCGCTAATGGTTTTGCCTTCCCTCTGGGTAATTTCAGGATTAATGAATACTAAAGGTTCATCTTGATTTTCAGAGACGTCCATCACCACCAATCGTTTATGAACGTTGACCTGTGTTGCCGCTAAACCAATACCGTTTTCGTCACGCATAGTTTCAAACATATCGCTGATTAAAGCGGTAATCGATTTATCAACATCTTCAATTTTTTTTGCTACTGTGCGCAATCTCTCATCGGGAAAGCGCAACACATCTAATATTGCCATTGTATTATTCAACTATAATGAGTCTCAGACTCAGGAACTAATGTAACCAATAGAAACTTTACGCTACAGTGATAGAGTGAGTATTGGTCTGTGTATTATTTACTATACGATCAAATAGAATTGACTATTTAATACGTTTCTAGCTGCGCTATTCTAGCGTAAATCGATCCAAAACATAATAGTCACTGCATCAAGGTGTATATAAGAATGACGAGCAATAAATTAATTAGGTCGCTGTTACTGTTGGTGCTTTTGCCGATCTATAGTATCGCACAGAATATTTCAGTAAAAGATACCGCTCCTGAAGTGTATATAGTGCAAAAGGGCGATACTCTGTGGGGCATATCCAATATGTATTTGGACAAGCCTTGGCAATGGCCAGAATTGTGGCGGACTAATACATATATTACTAATCCGCACCTTATTTATCCAGGCGACGAATTACGTTTAGTTAAAAACGAAAAAGGTGAAACTGTACTCGAAGTAAAAAGAGAGGCAGCAAAACCTGAAATAAAACTTTCTCCCGAAGGCGTTAAATCACTTAAAGCAGCCAATCCTATACCGGCACTGCCATGGTCTGTCATTAAACCTTATATTGAAAACGAAATGATCATGACGAAACAGGTTTACGACCGTTATCCCTATGTTCTAGGTAACGAAGAAGGGGCTGTGCGTTATGCTACCGATAATCTAATACTCGGGAAAGCTGCGCGTCGCAGTAAAGAAAATTTAAGTATTGTAAGAAAACAAAATGAATTGCTCGACATGGAAGGCAACTTTATCGGCTTACAGGTACGCTATTTAGCGAAAGCTAAGTTAGTGGACACTGAGCTAAATAATCAGGCATTAATCAGAATATTAGAAGCTAATCTTGAAGTTAAACGTGGTGACAAAATAATTCCAGCAGTTTCGGCTGAGCCAAATGAGGTTATGTTGGTAGCGGCGCAAAATCAAACGGGTTTCATTATTGACGACTTAGAACAGCATAATTTGCTGGGTAAATTCAATGTTGTGGTGTTAGATCTTGGCTCTGATCAAGTTTCTGCCGGAACGGTAATGGGTATATATAGTCAAGGACCCAGAATAGTGGACGGAAAACAACCTAAGTATGAAGGAGAGTCTGACACCATCCGCAGTGCCTTCAGCCAAGGGGATGAAATTAGTCAACCTGCCTTAAAGGTAGGCGAAGTGCTTGTGTTTAAATCATTTGATACTGCAAGTTATGCACTTATTACCAAATCAGCTAAAGTCATTAAAAGGGGGATGATAGTCGCTAAACCCTAAATAAGTTAAATTTTATGGGGTGTCTAAGGAGCAATAAATGCAACAGGATGTTGAGGATGGCGGCAGTGATAGCGGTGAGCTGGAAAATTGGCTGAAGTTGACTCAGATCCCTAATTTTTCAGTTGCTAGCTTAATAAAATTGCAGAAAAAGTATGCTATTGAGCTATCTGAAGTTTTTGCTGCTTCGAAGGCTACTTTGCAAGAAGTAGGTTTTAGGCAGCAACAAATAGAAGCCATATTGCATCCCGACCAAAGATTGCTCAACGTTAGTTTGGAGTGGCTTAATTCCAAAAAAAATCGTTTTCTAGTTTACTACGATCACCTCCATTACCCTCCTTTACTTAAGCAAATCGCTAGTTCACCGCCACTTTTATACGGATATGGTGACCCTCAATCTCTAAGTAACTATCAACTTGCCATGGTAGGAAGCCGAGCCCCAAGTCCACAGGGAAGAGAAAATGCCCATTTTTTTGCAAACAGTTTAAGTGAGTGTGGTTGGACCATTACCAGTGGCTTAGCCCTTGGTATTGACGGCTTATCTCATCAAGGCGCGGTATCAGGCGGTTATACAACTATAGCTGTTTTGGGCACTGCCATTGATAAAATGTATCCTCGCCGCCATATCAAATTAGCAGAAGATATTTTGCAAAGTAACGGCGTGATTATTTCTGAATTTGCACCTACTACAAAAGGGCGACCAGAGTACTTTCCGAGACGCAACCGCATTATTAGCGGGCTGTCTGTGGGTACGTTAATTGTTGAAGCAGCGATAAAGAGTGGTTCATTAATTACTGCAAGATACGCTTTAGAGCAAAACAGAGAAGTATTTGCGCTGCCAGGAAATATTCACAACCCTATGTCAGCGGGCTGTCATCATTTGATTCAACAAGGAGCAAAGTTAGTAACATGTGTAGGAGATATTAATGAGGAGTTTCAACATCTCATTTCGCCAGAATCGAGTGAAAAAGTTGATAAATTGCAAAAAAATACGACACAAAGCTTGGCTTCAGACAAATTGTTAGATAGTGTAGATTTTGAAGTCACCCCACTAGATATAGTGGCTCAGCGCAGCGGCATAGAAGTAACAGAAGTAATGTCACAATTATTAGAATATGAATTGCGTGGTTTAGTGATTGCTGTTTCCGGCGGTTACATTAAATTGGGGGAAAAATAGTATGTTCGATATCCTCATGTATCTATTTGAAAACTTTATTCACAGTGAAACTGAAATTCGCGTTGATCAAGACGAGCTTACAGATGAGTTAATTCGAGCTGGCTTTCATCACGATGAAATTTATAAAGCACTGTCTTGGTTAGAAAAGCTTGCTGCACTGCAAGAAACCGATATCAAACCTTATTTGGCCAAAGGGCCTAATTCTTTTGTAACTCGAGTCTATACTCAAGATGAAGAAATGCGTTTGGATGTGGAATGCCGTGGTTTTCTAATGTTCCTAGAGCAAATTAATGTATTGGATTCGTCTATTCGAGAAATGGTGATCGATAGAGTGATGGAAATCGATTCTAAAGAGTTTTGTTTAGAGGATCTGAAATGGGTAGTGCTGATGGTGCTATTTAACGTGCCAGGAAAAGAAAATGCATACGCTCAGATGGAAGATTTGTTGTTTGAAGAGCCGGAAGGTCCGCTGCACTGATTGTGTTTTATCGATGAATACTAAAAGTGGTCTGCTACATGTCTAAGATTGATCACTCATTGTTTTCTGCCAGTGCTACCGAGCAAGCCTTCGGACCTTGCCCTCAATGCAATGCTAAATTAACTATCAGACGAGGAAAGTCAGGAGCCTTCATTGGTTGTAGTCATTATCCTGAATGCGACTTTTCAAAACCCCTTCACGAATATGAAAGCCCCGAGGTTAAAACTATAGAGGGCTCTTCTTGTCCTAAATGCCAATCCTTGTTGGTTATTAAAAAAGGGCGTTTTGGGTTGTTCATTGGTTGCAGTGATTTCCCTGATTGTGATTATATTCAGTCAAACTCCAACAGCGAAGATACAAAACTAACTTGCCCTGCCTGTAAAAACGGGCATATAACTAAGCGCACAAATAAGTTTGGCAAGTCATTTTTTGCATGTGATAATTACCCAAAATGCAAATACTTACTGAATTTTCCTCCTGTTGCTCATCCTTGTCCAAAATGCAATTGGCCGATAATGCAACAAAAAAAAGGAGCGTCTGAAGTTGAATTGATATGCCCACAGAAGCAGTGCCAATGTAAGATCCCTAAACCACAATAATTCCACAAGCCTCTCCCTCTACCCAGGCAGAGTTTTTAACTATTTTATTAGATATTGACCATGACCTCCCAGAACAAAAAAAACAAACCACACTTGCTTATCCGTAGCTTAAAGTATCTTTTGTGCCTGCTGGTGGCCTTGTATTTACTGATTTGGATGTTATCTCCATTTGCCGCGCGCCATTTTGCTACAGATCCGTTACAGGAAATGGGAGTGTCTCTGGGTGAAGCGAGCACCGTGAGATTTAACCCTTTTACTAGCACTCTAACCGTTGATGATTTTCAGCTATACGATCAAAACAAAAAACAAGTATTGGCAATCGAGTATGCTGAAGTGAGTGTCCATCTGCATCGACTGTTACTCAAGCAACTTTATGTCTCGGAATTTTTGATTGAAGGTACTGAAGTCGAAATAGTCAAAACGCAACAACAAATGGTAGTTGCAGGAGTGGATGTTTCAGCAAGCTCAGACGATGAACAAAACGTCGCTTTGGAAGAGTCGCCAAAAGAGCAGTCTTCATTGGACTTTACTTTGGTCATCCCAGAGTTACAGCTAAAGCGGCTATTGTTCAATTCAAGTATTGATGGCAATCCACAAACATTATTATTAAAAGATTTACTGATTAATAACGCGTCACTTAGTCAAATGCAGCAACAACTCTCACTTACTCTTGACGCATTAGTAAACGGCGCCCCATTGAGACTTGAGTCAGAGATCTCTTTGCATTCTGGGTCAGGTAGCATTGATAGTGATTTTTCTTTGGAGCAATTAGAACTGTCGACCTTAAGTCCAATGTTGATTGATTTAGGTATAGGGATATCAGGCGAATTTTCCTTCAAAGGAAACCCTAAAGTTAAGTTGGCTCCCGAAAACATTCAAGTAGAAAGTGAGCAAATCGTGTTGTCCTTGACGGAACTTGATCTTAACTATGCCCCTTGGGTTGTTGAAGGGGCAAGTGATGTGATTACTATTGATAATTTAAGTGTCAGTGTATTGCCAAGTGGCGTGGTTCAAAAGTTAACGACTGCAGTGACCACTCAGTTTAGTCAGGGTAATGTTGGTTTGCAGACTGCTAGCAATAGCGTGGTTAATTGGGACCAGATTAAGATGACTACAGATGTGCAGTTATTGGAAATGCAACCCAGTGTAGTTATCGAGAAATTAGACATCGACTCACTTAATCTTTCTGAAGATAAAACATTGAGTGAGCCTGCACCGATTCTAAGTGTTGCGCAATTATCTGTCTCTGATATCCAGTTTAGTGATAATCATATGAATATAGATACTGTTTCCATAGCTGGACTTAAAACCGATATTAAAGTTAACCCCGATAAAAGTATCGTGAGTATGGTAGATACATCAGCACTCACTCCAGAGGTACAAAATAATACCGAGGCTTCTGCTAGTGAACCGCAACAAATTCCCCCTGCAGAGACGGCGGAACAAGTTGAATCTACCTCAGAAGACCCAACTGCGTTGACTATTGCTGTGGCAAAATTGTTGCTTAGCGATACCGCTCATATCCAAATCAACGACCAAAGCGTTTCTCCAGCCTTCGAGCAAAATATTAGCATTGAAACCCTACAAGCAGGGCCTTTTGATAGCAGAGACAACTCCTTAGAAAGCCGATTTGAACTGGTTGCTAAAGATGATAACTATTTAAAAATTGAAGCGAAAGGACACGCAAGGCCATTTGCCGATAAGCTTAACGCATTGATTTCTGCCAATATAAACGAACTAGATTTACCTTCTGTGTCTCCCTATGTGAAAGACGGTTTGGGTTTCGAGATGAAAACTGGACAGTTAGATGTGGGCGTTGAGATGGCTATTGAAGACGGAGAAATTGACGGAGAGACTAAGTTGTTTTTGCGTGGTGTTGATATGTCTAGCGCTGACGAAGTCGAACAAGGTACCCTTAAAGAAGGTAAAGCGATGCCGTTAAACTATGCCTTAGGTTTATTAAAAGATGATCAAGGTAATATTAATTTGGGAGTACCTCTGCGAGGAAATGTCGCGGAACCTTCATTTGGTGTCGAGAGTTTTCTAGGCTTAGTATTAAAAAAGGCCGCAATGTCTCAAGCTAAAAGTTATCTGATGACCACTTTTGTACCTTATGCTTCAGTAGTCTCTGTGGCTATCTCAGGTGCTGAGTATTTACTTAAAGTGAAGTTTGAACCATTAATGTTCCAAAACGGGATAGTGGAACTCACTGAAGAAAATCAGCAATATTTATCTGAACTCGTATTGTTGATGCAAGACAAACCAGAGTTGCAATTAAAAACCTGTGCTATTGGTACTTTTTCTGATTTGGGTTTAGCCACACCAACTACTTTGAATACTGAGCAACAAGCCACACTTAAATCCATGGGAACACAACGGCAGAATAATTTGAAACGGTATTTGATTGAGCAAGATATTATTTCATCACGTATTTTGTTTTGTGCTCCCGAGCTAGATACTGCTGCAGATGCACAAGCTCGCATTGAATTGAAAACAGACTAGATATGAAACCACTATCAATCATTGAAGATGCAGACCTAATTGTTGAGAAATTAAAACTAGGGGAATTGTTGGCATATCCAACTGAAGCTGTGTTTGGGCTTGGATGTGATCCTGATAACGAAATTGCCGTGCATAAGTTATTGGCTTTGAAAAAACGTCCTATTGAAAAAGGGATGATTTTGGTGGCTAACACTTATTCACAGTTGTTGCCTTACGTAGACGACGGGAAGATCCCCATGAACATGCGTAATGAGATATTTTCCAGTTGGCCGGGGCCAGTCACTTGGTTGCTACCTGCCTCGAAACAATGCCCAAAGTGGGTGACGGGCAATAGTGAACTGGTTGCGGTACGAGTAAGCCAACACCTTGTTGTAAGTCAATTATGTGAGCTATTCGGCAAGCCTTTGATATCCACTAGTGCTAATGTGTCTGGGGCGAAACCTGCCACAACACCAGCACATTTATTTCATCAATTTGATAAGACCCTATTGTTGGTGGATGGCGAATTAGGCGGGGCAAATAAACCCAGTCAAATCCGGCATGGAATTTCAGGGCAAACTATAAGAGATAATTAGTCAGATGACAGCAGAATCAGTACCAGATTTACAAAAAGTAAAAGAGTATTTACTTAAGTTGCAGGATAATATTTGCCAGACCTTAGAGTTGGTAGATGGCAAAGGAAGTTTTGTTGAGGATAACTGGCAAAGAGAACTAGGTGGCGGTGGTCGAACTCGCGTATTAACTGGTGGTAACGTAATAGAGCAAGGTGGAGTCAATTTTTCTCATGTATATGGTGGACAGTTACCTGCGTCAGCCACAGCTGCTCGACCTGAACTAGCAGGCCGGAGCTTTCAAGCGGTTGGTGTTTCTTTAGTTCTTCATCCCCATAATCCTTATGTGCCTACCACTCATGCTAACGTACGTTTTTTTATAGCTGAAAAGCCTGGAGAAAAAGCGGTTTGGTGGTTTGGTGGTGGGTTTGATCTGACGCCATTTTATCCATTCCATGAAGATGTAGTGCATTGGCATAGTGTCGCTAAAAAACTTTGCGTACCTTTTGGTGATGAGGTCTACCCGGAATATAAAAAATGGTGCGATGATTATTTTTATTTGAAACACCGAAACGAAACTCGTGGGGTTGGAGGTTTATTTTTTGATGACCTTAATAAACAAGGGTTTGAAAAGAGCTTTAAGTTTATGCAGGCAGTAGGTAACGGGTTTTTAGATGCCTATGTACCTATTGTAGAAAAGCGCAAAGATATAAGTTTTGGCGAAACAGAGCGCGACTTTCAACTGTACCGACGTGGCCGCTACGTTGAATTTAATTTAGTATACGACAGAGGCACATTATTTGGATTGCAAACGGGTGGCCGCACTGAATCTATATTGATGTCTATGCCTCCTCTAGCTCGTTGGGAATATTGCTTCGAGCCTGAACCAGAAAGTAAAGAAGCGGATTTATATGCAAATTATTTACATCCAAGAGATTGGTTGTCGTGAATAAATATACTGTATTCGGAAACCCAATTGCCCAAAGTAAATCACCTAGTATTCACCAGATGTTTGCCGAACAAGCTGGGCTTAACATTGAGTACGGTCGTAACCTTGCTACCAAAGAAGATTTTATTCCAACCTTGATAGATTTTTTCCAAGACCCTAAAGCAATGGGGTGTAATGTAACTGCACCCTTTAAAGAACAAGTCGCAAAGTGGGTAGGTGAATTGTCAGCTGCGGCTAAAATTGCTGGTGCAGTGAATACAGTCATTAAGAGAGAAGATGGTAGTTTTTTAGGTGACACTACAGATGGCTGTGGTTTAGTACAAGATTTACTGCGATTGGGGGTGCAAATCAAGGATACCCACATTTTGTTGTTAGGTGCTGGTGGTGCAGCTCGGGGGGTCTTACAATCAATCTTGGCTTTAGAGCCTGCATCTTTAAGCATTGCTAACCGAACACAAGAAAAGGCTGAGCAGTTAGCCGCATTAATACCGCAAGACAATTTTATTGGTATTGGCTTTAACCAGCTAAATAAGGCGCTGCAAGCTTTCGATTTAATCATTAATTCAACTTCCGCCAGTTTGACAGGGGAGTTACCCGCGATCTCTGACTCTGTCATTAGCAGTTGTACTTGTGTTTATGATATGAGTTACGCTGATAAACCAACGGTATTTATGCAGCATGCGCAAAACCTAGGTGTGGTAAATACCTTTGACGGATTAGGCATGTTAGTCGGGCAAGCGGCGGAAAGTTTTTATTTGTGGACTGGATATCGGCCAAATGTTGCTCCTGTAATTCAATCCTTAAGAAGTACTTTATGAATCAGGCCATCCAGGTGTTAGATGGTTGTACTTATATAGAATCAAAAAGCGCACTTAAAGTAGATATCATGTCGTCAGGGCAAATGCTGATCTGTTATATCGTTGGTTCAGGCAAACCAGACTTAATCAGACTTTATGAAACTAAGCAATTTGAACTAGAAGAACTAATCGAATATCAACTCCAACAAGATAAGCTCAATTCTGACGGTGAGTTATGGCTCACCGCCACTGAAGTGTATGGGTATTGAAATCAAAGTTACTTTGAGTTCGCAATGTATTCATCTTTAAGTTTTACGTAGTTTAGAGCTGACTGTTTTAAAAAGGCTAGTTCGCTGTCTTTTAGAACGCGAGCTTGTTGCATTGGGTTGCCTTTATATAGATAACCACTCTTTAGTGTTTTATTTGGTGGTACTAATGTACCGGCACCTATCAATACATCGTCTTCCACAATCGCGCCATCCATAATAATGGCTCCCATGCCAACTAGTATACGATCTCCTAATGTACATCCGTGCAACATACATTTATGACCCACTGTCACATCAGCACCTATTACAAGTGGAAAACCTAGGGGATTAGCATCACTTACTCTACTGACATGTAATACGGTCCCGTCTTGGATATTAGTTCGAGCACCTATCTTTATATAGTTGACATCACCTCTAGCAGCAACAAGAGGCCAAATACTGGCATGCTCGGCACATGTAACGTCCCCAACTAATACTGCTGAACTGTCTATATAACAATGCTCTTTAATATTCGGGAATTTATCTTTATAACTTCGAATGGCCATGGTTATTCCTGTTTTAAAATTAACAAATGCATCATATCAAATTAAAACAGCCATTTTTCAGCATAAATCGCCAAATAAATGCACAGGTCGATGGCTTTTTAGCCACTTAAACATTTATTTTAAATAAGTGCTTGCATGGATATCTGTTATCTCTATAATGCGCCCTCGCTTCAAGGGAGACCACTTAGGACTCTGGCAACGAGTTAGAATTTCTAAGTAGTTGCTAATTAGCCAAGGCTATGT